>NZ_AP031453.1:2620833-3286666 GCF_042848515.1 Lactonifactor longoviformis
CGGCCAAAATGGCCCGGATTTCAGACGGGGCTATTGTGGGGTCAGCTATTGTTAAAATCGTCGCCAGCTATGGGGAAAATGCTGTGGTACCGGTGGCAGAGTATGTGAAAAAGATGAAAGCGGCAGTATCCGGGGAATCCCTGCGGTAACTGAGATTCTTCTAAAAAAGATACGGGATTTGCAGCTGTAAAGGACAGATATGGGTGAAAAAATGGGAGAAAAAAATACGAAAAAAGAGCTGATTCAAAGGACCTATGAGATTATGCAGCGGGAAGGCCTGCAGGGCCTGAGCATCCGGAAAATAACAAGCGGACTGGGTCTGAGCAGTACTGCATTGTATAAACATTTTGCAGATATGGATCAGTTGATTATGTATGCTTCCGTGCGTTTTCTTCAGGATTATATCCGCTGTTTTAAAAACACATTGAACGAAAATATGAATCCTCTGGAGCAGTATCTGACGCTGTGGAACTGTTTTGCAGGGTATGCCTTTGCGTCGATCCCCATCTATGAAATGCTATTTTTCGGCAAGTATAAAGAGAATCTGGGAGACACTATTTTTGAATATTACCGGATGTTTCCGGAAGATGTGACAGAATTTGACGGTCTTTCAGACAGTGTGTTTTTCAGCAATGACCTGAAACAGAGGGATTATATGATGCTTCAAAGGGCAGCCCGGGCAGGGGAGATTACGCCGGAAGCGGCCAGGATATTGAGTGAGATGAATTGTTATCTTTTTCACGGAATGCTTATGGAACACAGGATGGATTACCGGAATCCGGGAGTAGCAAAAGAGGCTGCAGTGAAGTTTTTTTATATGATTCAGGAAATAACTAATAAATATCGTTTAAAATAGCCGGGGTTCTTTAGAAAAAAAGCCAGAAACCCCGGCTTTTTTTGCCCTTTTTTCATTAAAATTTTCACAAAATACATGTTGAAAAAAGTCGTGAAACAAGGTACAATTATACTCGGCAGAAATTGGTTTTACATTGGTAAAATTTTGGTCAATAATAAAAAATGGAGGGCTGAAGAATGAGTAGTACAGCACAAAGCTTAGCAAGTCAAAGAATCAATTCTTTACTTGACGAGAACAGTTTTGTTGAAATCGGCGGGCAGATTACAGCTAGAAATACGGATTTCAACTTATCTGAAAAGGAAACACCGTCTGATGGTGTCATTACAGGTTATGGTGTGATCGACGGCAATTTAGTCTATGTTTACAGCCAGGATGCTTCTGTATTAAACGGAACCATCGGCGAAATGCATGCTAAAAAAATCACAAACCTCTATAATCTGGCAATGAAGACAGGAGCACCTGTAATCGGACTGGTAGATTGCGCAGGTTTTCGTCTGGAAGAGGCTACAGACGCATTAAACGGATTCGGCGAAATCTACACCAAGCAGGCTCTGGCATCAGGTGTGATACCTCAGGTTACAGGTATCTTCGGAACGTGCGGAGGCGGTCTTGCCATTGCATCTGCGATGACAGATTTTACATTTATGGAAGAGAAAAAAGGCAAATTATTTGTAAACTCTCCCAACGCAATTGACGGGAATGAAATCTCCAAATGCGATACATCCAGCGCAAAGTTCCAGAGCGAAGAGACCGGACTGGTAGACGGTGTGGGAAGTGAAGAAGAAATCATAGCACAGATGAGAGCTTTGGTAAGTATGCTTCCGGCCAACAACGAAGATGATATGTCTTACACAGAATGTACAGATGATTTAAATCGGGTTTGTACAGAACTTGCTAACTGTGTCGGCGATACTTCTATTGCTCTTTCTCAGATTGCAGATAATAATGTATTTTTTGAAGTGAAATCCAGCTATGCGCAAGACATGGTAACTGGTTTTATCCGTCTGAACGGCGCAACCGTTGGATGTGTTGCCAATAGAACCGAAGTATATGATGCAGAAGGCAATAAGACAGAAGAATTCGACAATGTCCTCTCTGCAAGAGGATGTAAAAAGGCGGCAGAATTTGTAGATTTCTGTGATGCTTTTGATATTCCAGTGCTGACACTTACCAACGCAAAAGGATATAAAGCAACAAAATGTGCCGAAGCGAATATGGCAAAAGCAGCTGCGGCATTAACATATGCATATACAAATGCAACTGTGCCGAAGGTGAACGTTGTGATTGGCACAGCCTACGGAAGTGCATACCTGACTATGAACAGCAAATCTACCGGAGCAGATATGGTATTTGCATGGCCTACAGCAGAGATCGGTATGATGGATGCAAAGCTGGCGGCAAAGATTATGTATGCAGGCGCAGACGCAGCGACAATCAATGAAAAAGCAGCAGAATATGCAACTCTTCAGTCAAGCGCTCAGGCAGCTGCGAAGAGAGGATATGTGGACACAATTATTGAAGCAGAAGACACAAGAAAATATGTGATTGGAGCTTTTGAAATGTTATTCACAAAGAGAGAAGACCGACCAAGTAAGAAACATGGCACGGTTTAGGCGAGGTGAATCATATGAAGCAGACATGGAAAAAAATATTTAGCATTGTTTTGATGGGCGTTCTCTTCGCTGCCCTTACCGCCTGCGGTGGGAAGAAGGATGAGAGCACTGGGCTTGAGGTGAGCGAAGACATTCAAAGTCAGCTGATTCAGTCTGCCCAGTCCGCCGTTGAAGCAATTGTGGTCATGGATGATGAGACCATACAGTCTTATCTGGAATCCGAAGATGCGTTCTCTGTATCTGCTATGGAAGCATGGCAGGGGAGCAGAGATGAACTGGGTGCCTATGTGAGTATGGGAGATGCCGCTCTGGAGACAGATAAAGATATGATTACGGTTACCATACCAACTAAATTTGAAAAGGAAGAAGCAGTTTTTACTATTACATTTGATAAAAAGTACGCTGCTACCTCTATGGGTATTGATGTACAGTACTCCATGGGAACCAAATTACAGAGAGCCGGTATGAATACACTGATGGGAGTCGGCATTGTATTCCTGATGCTGATATTCCTGAGTTTTCTGATTTATCTTTTTAAATTCATACCAGCCATTGCAGATAAGTTTAAAAAGAGCGAGGCTGCTCCCCAGAAAACAGCACCTGCAGCAGAAACAGCAACCGCTGCAGCTCCTGCCCTGGTGCAGGAAGAAGAGCTTGTGGATGACGGAGAGCTGGTAGCAGTAATTGCAGCGGCGATTGCAGCATCTGAGAATACTTCCACTGACAGTTTTGTAGTAAGATCTATCAGAAAATCAAATAAAAGAAATTGGCAGAGAGCTTAATCAATAGGAGGAAAAATCATGAAAAACTATACAATTACAGTGAATGGAACTGCATATGATGTAACCGTAGAAGAAGGTACCGGCAGCGCTCCTGCAGCACCGGCGGCAGCGCCAAAAGCTGCACCTAAGGCAGCACCTGCAGCAGCACCTAAAAAGGCAGCAGCAGGGGCAGCAGGGGCTGTTGAAGTAAAAGCTTCCGTACCAGGTAAGGTATTTAAAGTAGAAGCTTCTGCAGGACAGGCTGTGAAGGCCGGTGACGCGATTATTATTCTGGAAGCCATGAAAATGGAGATTCCGGTTGTAGCACCTCAGGACGGAACCATTGCAAGTATTGATGTATCTGTAGGCGACGCCATTGAGTCTGGTGACATCTTAGCATCAATGAACTAGAATTTGCATTCTGTGTAAATTCCCTGCGGCAGGTATCTGCCTGCCTGAAAACTTACAATGGGAGGTAAAAAAATGTCTTATGTAACAGAAACACTGTCTAACCTGCTTCATCAGACTGCTTTCTTTAATTTAACATGGGGAAACTATCTGATGATCGCAGTTGCCTGTGTATTCTTATTTCTGGCAATAAGAAAAGGTTTTGAACCTTTGCTGCTGGTTCCGATTGCATTTGGTATGCTGCTGGTTAACATTTATCCGGATATTATGCTGAGAGCCGAAGATGCATCAAACGGCGTGGGCGGACTTCTCCACTATTTCTATCTGCTTGACGAGTGGAGTATACTGCCGTCTCTGATTTTTATGGGTGTTGGCGCCATGACCGATTTTGGTCCCCTGATTGCCAACCCTAAAAGCTTCCTTCTGGGTGCCGCAGCGCAGCTGGGTATCTACGGGGCATATTTCTTAGCAATTTTCTTGGGATTCAATGGAAAAGCTGCGGCGGCTATTTCCATTATCGGAGGGGCGGATGGTCCGACCTCTATCTTCCTGGCTGGTAAACTGGGACAGACCACTTTGATGGGCCCCATTGCCGTGGCAGCTTATTCCTATATGTCACTGGTGCCAATTATTCAGCCGCCGATTATGAAGCTTCTCACTACTGAGAAGGAAAGAAAAATTAAGATGGAACAGCTTCGCCCGGTAACAAAACTGGAAAAAATTCTGTTCCCTATTATTATCACAATCGTTGTTTGTCTGATTCTCCCCACTACGGCTCCTCTGGTAGGTATGCTTATGCTGGGTAACCTGTTCAGAGAATCAGGTGTTGTAAAGCAGTTAACAGAGACAGCATCCAATGCTCTTATGTACATCGTAGTTATCTTACTTGGTACTTCCGTAGGTGCATCTACAAGCGCTGAGGCATTCCTGAACCTGGATACACTCAAAATCGTAGTCCTGGGTCTGGTTGCATTCGCTGTGGGTACCGCAGGCGGTGTGCTCCTCGGCAAACTGATGTGCAAATTGTCCGGCGGAAAGATTAATCCGTTGATTGGTTCTGCTGGTGTATCTGCCGTTCCTATGGCAGCCCGTGTGTCTCAGAAGGTAGGAGCTGAGGCAGATCCTACAAACTTCCTGCTGATGCATGCCATGGGACCAAATGTTGCCGGTGTTATCGGTACTGCAGTAGCAGCCGGTACATTCATGGCAATCTTTGGAGTTTAATAGTTAAAATAAGAATGGAGGTAAGAATATGTCAGAAATCGCAAAGAAACCAATCAAAATTACTGAGACTATTCTGCGTGATGCCCATCAGTCTCTGATTGCCACAAGAATGACAACAGAGCAGATGCTTCCAATCGTAGATAAAATGGACCAGGTAGGTTACCATTCCGTAGAGTGCTGGGGAGGTGCAACCTTTGACGCATCCCTGCGTTTCTTAAAAGAAGATCCATGGGACAGACTTCGTAAGTTCCGGGATGGATTTAAAAATACAAAATTACAGATGTTATTCCGCGGACAGAATATTCTGGGATACCGTCCCTACGCAGACGATGTAGTGGAATATTTCGTTCAGAAATCAGTTTCTAATGGAATTGATATCATCCGTATCTTTGACTGCTTAAATGATCTGCGCAACCTTCAGACAGCTGTCAAAGCTGCAGTGAAAGAAAAAGCAGATGCTCAGGTGGCTCTCTCCTATACATTGGGAGATGCCTATACCCTGGAGTATTGGATTGACATTGCCAAGAAAATTGAAGAAATGGGTGCAACCTCTATCTGTATCAAGGATATGGCAGGCCTGCTTCTTCCTTATAAGGCAACGGAGTTAATCACTGCCTTAAAGGAAAATGTAAGTCTTCCGATCCAGCTTCACACCCATTACACATCCGGTGTGGCATCTATGACCTACTTAAAGGCAGTAGAGGCCGGTGTCGATGTAATTGACACAGCCATGTCCCCGTTCGCACTGGGAACTTCCCAGCCTGCCACAGAGGTAATGGTTGAGACATTTAAAGGAACTCCATATGACACAGGATTTGATCAGAATCTGCTGGCAGAGATTGCGGACTATTTCCGTCCGATCCGTGACGAGGCTCTGGACAGCGGCCTTCTGAATCCTAAGAACATGGGTGTGAATATTAAAACCTTGTTATACCAGGTACCTGGCGGTATGCTCTCCAACCTGACGTCACAGTTAAAAGAGCAGCATGCGGAAGACAAATATTATGATGTTCTGGAAGAAGTACCAAGGGTAAGAAAAGATTTAGGTGAGCCTCCTCTGGTAACTCCATCTTCTCAGATTGTAGGTACACAGGCAGTGTTCAATGTACTTATGGGAGAGCGCTACAAGATGGTTACCAAGGAAACAAAGGCTGTACTTTCCGGAGAATACGGCGCAACCGTAAAACCCTTTAATCCTGAGGTTCAGAAGAAATGTATCGGAGATAAAGAGCCGATTACCTGCCGTCCTGCAGATCTGATTCCTGATGAGTTAGATACCTTAAGAGGAGAGATGGCACAGTGGTCAGAGCAGGATGAGGACGTTTTAACTTACGCACTGTTCCCGCAGGTTGCTGTTGACTTCTTTAAATACAGAGAAGCGCAGAAGACAAAAGTAGATCCTACAGTGGCAGATACAGAGAATAAGGCTTATCCGGTTTAGGATAGGGAGAGAAGAGAGGACCAGGTGATGGTCCTCTTTTTTTGGTTAAATTGGAATTTAATGCAATTACTTGGACTACGGCTCAAGGTGATCTAAGTCGGTAAGTATGAGGCGGCAGGGGGACGGTGAGAGAAATCCCGCGGCAGCGGGCTGACCGGGTTCGTACGGGAGGAAGGCTTAAGTTCCGGGGACACCTCCGTCGCGAAGAGAGTCTAAGACAAAACCGGAATCCCCGCCGGAGCACCGTTCGTATGTGCAAAGAATGCTTGATGTGCATTCTCTGCACATGCTCACTTTTTTTCGGCCTGGACTGCCGAAAAAATCTCCTGCGGGAATCCCGGTTTTGCCTAAGACTCTCTAATCACTCCTGCGGAATCGTCCGCGGCCCTTAAGCCTCCCTCCCGCCCGAACCCGGTCAGCCCGCTGCCGCAAGATTCCTCTCACCTGGGTATGGGGAGTTCTAAGGGGGAGATTTATCAGAAGGGGAATGAATATTTCATGTAGAATATTGATGTAGAATTGTCAGATATAATATTGCCAGACAAGGTGTAATTAATCATTGAAACGGGTTTAGTTGTTTATCCAAAAAATCGAGCCGACAATAGTGCTAAATAAGATGAAAATGTATAACTCTCGACCTTCCCCGCCTGTTTTTCGTGAATGTGAAGTGAGTCTCTGCCAGGTCAAGGGAGGAGGTCTTGGGTCCAGGGGTACTGGGTGGATCTGCGCAGACTGCGGAGTGCGTCCGAAGATCCACTGCCGGCGGTCACTTAGGAGCGAAGGCTTTCCTGAGCTTCTTAGTGAACGGCCAGGCAGTTAGCTGAGGAGAAACGCAGCAGCAAGCAGATCCACCCAGTACCCCTGGACCCAAGACCTCCTCCCTTGACCGTCCGTCTGCGCCCCTCCGCTTGCCGACTATTTCACCTCGAACTTCACATACACAAAACTATCATTTTATAGAATAACCCCATCCCGGAACACAGAGATCTCCTTATACCCATAGATTTCATTTTGTGTTTTCACTTCCCCGGATGCTACCTTCAGGAGATAGGAGAAGAAATCCTCTGTGACTTCCTCAAAGGTTTTTCCTTCTAAAAGCTGGCCGGCGTTGTAGTCGATCCAGTGTTTTTTTCGTTGACAGAGGGGCGTGTTGGAGGAGATTTTAACTGTGGGCACAGGGGTGCCGAAGGGGTTTCCTCTGCCGGTGGTAAAGAGTACCATTTGGGCGCCGCTGGCAACCAGATTGGTGCAGGACACCTGATCGTTGCCAGGGCCGGTGAGGAGGTTCAGACCGTGTGTTTCTACCGACTGGCCGTAATCCAGCACACCCACTACCGGCGCCTGGCCGCCTTTTTGGGTGCAGCCCAGTGACTTTTCTTCCAGGGAAGAAATACCGCCCTTTTTATTTCCGGGGGAGGGATTTTCGTAGATGGTTTGTTTGTATTTGGTGAAGTATTGTTTGAAATTGTTGATTAGATTTACTTCATCCTGAAAAACTTTTTCCGATGCCGCCCGCTCCATCAGAAGTGTCTCAGCGCCGAACATTTCGGGTACCTCGGTGAGGATTGCGCTTCCCCCGCAGCGGACTAGTTTGTCTGTGATGCGGCCGCAGAGGGCGTTGGCTGTGATGCCCGAAAATGCGTCGGAACCTCCGCACTTGAAACCAATCACTAACTTCTCTGCGGATACTTTTTCTCTCTTTATGGAAGAGGCATAGTCCGTCAGTTCTTTCAGTAGCTTCATTCCCTCCTCGTATTCATTCTCTGTCTCCTGGGTTACCAGGAACTTTACCCTGTTGGGATCCAGATCGCCTAAGACAGGTTTAAATACATCCAGATTATTGTTTTCACACCCCAGGCTCAGGACCAGGACGCCTCCGGCGTTGGGGTGTTGGATCAGGCCCTTGAGAATCTGCTGCGTTCGTTCAAAATCTTCGGTGAGCTGGCTGCAGCCCATGTTATGGGTATAGGCAAAGATTCCATCTGTTTGCTGTCCAAAGGCCTTATTTGCCTCTTTGGCCAGAAGGGATGCAGTGGTATTCACACAGCCGACGGTTGGAATGATCCAGATTTCATTTCGGATGCCTGCCTTTCCATCCGGCCGCAGGTATCCCTGAAAGAAAGCGTTTTCTTTTGGGACAGAAAAGCTGTTCAGGCATGTTTGGTTGGGGGTATAGGTGTAGTCCAGAATTCCGTCCAGGTTCGTTTTTAAGTTCTGAGTATGAATATGCTGACCCTTTCGGATGGTACACAGGGCATGCCCGATGGGATGCCCATATTTAATAATGTTTTCTCCTTTTGGTATGTCTGTGAGAGCTGCCTTGTGTCCGAAAGGGACGGGATCTGCCAGAGTAACAGCAGTATCTCCCGCGCGGCAGACGGTTCCTGCAGGTAAATCTGCAAGGGCAACTGCCACATTATCCTCCCGGGCAATTTGTATCAGATGCTGTGTTTCCTTCATATAATCATGTATCCTTTCCTGTATTATTTTATCAAATTTGCTATAATAGAGCGAATATTTTTGTGTTCCATCTCCGCCAGATACCCGGCAACTTTTTCCTCCAGGCCTTCCACTTTGGTCAAATCTCTGCCGCTCCAGAAAGAGGTGTGAGAGAGGGCTTGGCGGGCAACCAGAGATGTGTCATTGGAGGACCAGATGTTATGGAAGAAATCCAGCACTTCTTTGTCATCCTTGATCTGATATTCAGTGCCGTCCTCGCGGACCCCGAAGCAGCCTTCTTCCCTCATCTGCCCCTGATAAAACTTAAGAAAAGCTGCCAGTGAAAAGCTGAGACAGTCCGGGACCTGTCCTTTGGTTTCCACATATCCAAGGAGTGAGGGCAGACACCTGGCGTTGAATTTAGAGCAGGAATTCAGAGAAATGTCCAGCAGCTTGTGTTTAATATAAGGATTGGAGAAACGGTCTGATACGGCGGCTGCAAAGGTTTCCACCTCTTCCCGGGGCAGATCCAGAGTAGGTATTACTTCTTCATAAATCACTTTCTGAAGGAAGGAGCGGAATACATCATCCTTCATAAAATCCAGGACAATAGTATAGCCTGCCAGGTACGCGGCCAGAACGGTGGAGGTATGACCGCCGTTCAGAATGCGTACTTTTCTTTTCTTATATGGAGTCACATCTCTGGTCCATATGACGTTTGCATCTGTTTTATGGATAGGAAGTTTTTCGGCCCATGCCTCATCACCCTGAATCACCCACAGATGAAAAAGTTCACTGGTAACTATAATATTGTCTTTCCACCCCAGCTTGTCTTCAAAATATTCGATTTGGTCTCTGGGATAACCAGTGACAATGCGGTCTACCAGTGTATTTGTGAATTCATTGGCTGTGCAGACCCAGCTGATGAAATCTTCCTCCAGCTCCCACTCTGCGGCATACTGCAGGACGATGCGCTTTAATTCGTCCCCGTTGTTGTCAATCAACTCCACAGGAAGAAAGAGAAGTCCTCTCTCCTGGTCTCCTCCGAATGCTTTGTATCTTTCATAGAGAAAGGCTGTGATCTTGGCGGGAAAAGAGGAAGGAGGGGTATCTGTGAGCTTATCTCCGGCCTTGTAGGCAATCCCGGCCTCTGTAGTATTTGAAACGATGACTTCCAGGTCAGCACTTCGTGCAAGTGCCATAAGCGCCTCATAGTCTTTATAGGGATTCAGGCAGCGGGAGACAGAAGTGATTTGTTCAATTCTCTCCAAAGGCTTACCATTTTCGATTCCCCGCATGGCCAGAGAGTAAACACCTTCCTGCGCATTAATCATATCCGCCATTCCCCGGTCGATAGGCTGACAGAGAACGATGCTGCCTTCATATATACCGTCACGGTTTGCTTTGTCAATCATCCAGTCCACAAAGGCCCTCAGAAAATTACCTTCCCCGAACTGCAGGATTCTTTCCGGGTAGTTTCCATATACTTTTTTTACTGTTTTGTTAATGAATTCCATTTTTTTATCCTCCGGATTCTATTCTTTATTAATTTTAGCTGTATTATAACAGATGTATCCTATGTTGTATACAACAAAAATAAAAAAACATCTGATTTGTAAAAATATGATAAAATCGGATGTTCTTTTTGTGCAGATTGATGTGATTTAGAGATAGCTGTTGCCTTCCAAAAAAGCTTGGAAAGCAGATGCGCGGGAATTTGTAAGATGAACAGTCATGGCCTGGGCAGCATTTTCATAATTTTTATTGCGGAGTCCCTCCAAAATCTGAAAGTGTTCTTCCACGGTATCCAAAAGTCTCTTGTCATTTGCCCGCCCGCTGATAATTCGTAGCCTGCAGTTTTGGTTGTGTATATTATAGTAGGTCTGTACCAGATATCGGTTTATGCACTGGGACATAATTGTTTCGTGAAACTCATTGTCCAAATCATAGATATCTTTTCTTTTTGAGACAATTCCTTTTTGCGTTTCCTCCAGAGTGGCGTAAAGACGATCTAATTTATCTGCCGGGAAATCTTTACAATAATTTAACAGGACATAGGGCTCAATGAGCAGACGGCCCTCAAATACCATATTGATTTCATTTGCTGACAATGGGGCAACGAAAAATCCCTTTTTTGGAACAATTGTAATCAGGTATTCCTGCTCCAAACGGCTTAGAGCATCCCGGATAGGGGTGCGGCTTACGCCGAATTCTTCACACAGGAGATCCTCGTTTAAAAATGAATTTGGCATGTATTCGCAGTTTAATATTTTCTCTTTTATAGAGTTATAGGCAAGTTGTTTCAGACTTTGTTTTGGCATAAATATCGGCAGTTCCTTTCTGTTGTATGGCGTAAAATATTGATAAAATAATCATATCATTCCAGAAAATAATAGTCAATCAGCAGTTCAAACTACTAAATTAGGTAAAATCATACAAATCAGAGCGCTTATATTCGTTAGATATATACATAATAGCAGGAATGAGAAAAAAACTGTCGGAGAGCGGTTGACAAATATGACAGGCCTGTGATATGTTGTATACAACAACAAATACAACGTTAGATTCAACACACGGCGTTGTATGGAGAAAGGAATTAGAAGGATGAAAGCTATTGTAATTAATGAACCCTATGATGTGGCAGTTGTGGAGAGACCTGTGCCGGAAATAAAGCCAGGGGAGGCGCTGCTGAAACTTTTATACGGCGGAATCTGCGGAAGCGATCTGGGTTCCTACAGAGGAACCTTTGCGTACGTATCTTATCCAAGAACTCCGGGCCATGAATTTTCTGCGGAGATTGTAGAGATTGGACCGAACGACAAGGGACTAAAACCTGGCATGGTAGTTACCTGCAATCCCTATTTTAACTGCGAAACCTGTTATTCCTGCCAACGGGGGCTTGTAAATTGCTGTACTACTAATCAGACTATGGGTGTGCAGAGGGAAGGGGCGTTTGCCCAGTACATAACGATGCCTGTGGAGCGAATTTATGACGGCAAAGGGCTGCCTGCCAAAACTTTAGCGTTGATCGAACCCTTCTGTATCAGTTATCATGGAGTTTCAAGGGCTCATGTGCAGAGTCACGACAAGGTACTGGTTATCGGTGCAGGAACCATCGGCGTTCTGGCTGCTGTGGCTGCCAAGATAAAGGGAGCAGAGGTTTATATTGCCGATGTGGCTGAGGAAAAGCTGAGATACGCCATGGAGGAGTTTCATTTAGACGGCACGATTCTCAATGACGGCCCCGACAGTTTTAAGAATAAAATCCGAGAGGTGACAGAAGGCAATGGCTTTGATGTGGCAATAGAGGCAGTAGGGCTTCCGTCAACCTTCCAGGCGTGCATTGATGCAGCGGCTTTTGGGGGTAAAGTAGTTCTCATCGGGGTTGGCAAACAGAATCTTGATTTTGATTTTACTGTAATTCAGAAGAAAGAACTGAATATTTTTGGTTCCAGAAATGCACTGAAAAAGGATTTTGAAGAGCTGATCGATATTGTAAAAAGCGGTAAGGTAAATTTGGAAAAGATAGTGACGGATACCTACAGATTCGAAGATGCCGGGAGAGCATTTGAAGAATTTGATAAACATGCAGGCAGCAAATTGAAGGTTTTAGTTGAATTTTAAATAAAAAGAAGATATATTGGAGGAGAAATTTATGTCACATTCAGCTTGGTTATTTTGTTCCCTGATTATCTCAATGGTGGTAATCCTGGTGTTAATCCTGAAGGTAAAACTCAATGCCGCTATTTCACTGGTGCTGGGGAGTATTCTTATGGGACTGTTATCCGGTATCCCTATGGTAGATACCATTGAGGGAATTAATACAGGATTTGGCAACATGTTAAAAGGTATGGGTCTTCCTATTGGATTTGGTATTATCCTTGGAGAACTAGTAAGTGCGTCCGGGGGAGCCAAAATCATTGCCCACAAGATTGTAAAGGCATTTCCGAAAACAAAGGCTATTTATGCCATTGGACTTGCAGCCTTTATTCTGGCAATTCCTGTTTATTTTGATGTAACCTTCGTGATTCTAATTCCCATCGGCGTTGCCCTGATGAAGGAAATTAACAAGTCAATTGCCCACATTGTAGGTGCCATCACCATCGGAGCTGCAGCCGCCCACACCATGGTGCCACCTACACCTGCCCCTCTGGCCGCAGGTGAGATCTTTGGCTTTGACACAGGAATTATGATTGGTTTTGGTACCGTATTTGGTTTGATCGGTGTGTTTTTAGTGATATTTATCTATACAAAGTTTTTGGACAAGAGGACGTCATTCTGGAATCCGGCTCTGGATGAGTCTGCGGAGGGTGTGCAGATAGATGCAAAAGAAGATGCTGCAGTTAATCCCCCCTCCTTTGGCCTGTCTCTGCTTCCTATTTTCGTACCTATCATTTTAATCCTTCTGAATACTGTGACCGGAAGTGCCATGGGGGATGCTCAGCCGTCCATTTTTGTCTTTCTGGGAGACAAGACCACTGCTCTTCTTGCAGGAGCCATAGTGGCATACCTTATTGGGGTAAAATGTATGGGAAAAGAAAAAGCAGAGAAAACGGCAACAGATTCCCTCTCTTCAGCAGGTATTGTCTTCCTGATAACCGGCGCAGGCGGAGCTTTTTCCAACATAATAACAATTACCGGTGTGAGTGACGCAATCTCTGATATTGTAAGCGGTTTTACAAGCAATGTGTTTGTTGTGATTATACTTGCATACTTTGTTGGCCTTCTGATTAAACAGGTAACGGGCTCCGGCACTGTGTCAGCACTGACCAGTATGACAATTATGTCGAGTGTAGCCTCTTCTGTGGCACTGCCGCCGGTCATGATCGCTATGGCTTGTCTGGCAGGTACTCTGTTCGGGGCAACGGTAAATGACAGCGGTTTCTGGATTGTTACGAATATGAGCGGCGTCTCAGTAAAGGGCGGAATTAAGACATATACACTGTCGGAAATGATAGAATCCGTAACATTCTTAATCCTTCTGTTACTTGTAACCTTAGGATATGTAATAATTTTTTAGTAAGGAGAGTTGGACAGTATGCGGGACAGACAGTTAGTGGCAGATTTGGTGAGCGATATAGCTTTGCCGAAAATGTTTAAGGTAAAACAGATTTTTCCGAGGCCAAGGATTGATCCAGAAGAGATTCCAGGCATTATCCGGCAGCTTCTTTCCCAGGAAAAATTCGCAGATAAAGTGCAGCCTGGGATGCGGATTGCTATTACAGCGGGTTCCAGGGGAATTGCCAATGTGGCTCTGACCACAAAATGTATTGCCGATTTTGTGAAATACAGAGGTGCCCTGCCCTTTATCGTGCCAGCCATGGGCAGCCACGGAGGTGCCACCGCTGAGGGACAAAAGGCTGTGCTGGAAAGCTATGGTATCACAGAGGAAGCTATGGGGTGTCCTATTCTTTCGTCTATGGAAGTGAAAAAGATTGGCGTCAATGAAGAGGGAATGGATGTATTTATTGATAAATATGCAGCAGAGGCGGACGGGATTATCCTTGGATGCAGGATCAAACCCCATACCGCGTTTCGGGGTCCTTATGAAAGCGGTATTATGAAGATGATGGCCATCGGACTGGGAAAACAGCATGGAGCGGAGGTCTGCCACGAGGCGGGATTTAAAAATATGGCCAAATATGTTCCTATGTTCGGAAAAGCAATCATTAAAAACGCACCGATTCTGTTTGCAGTCCCCACCATTGAAAATGCCTTTGACGAGACTTGTAAAATTGTGGCAGTCAGTGCGGAGGAGATAGCGGAAAAAGAGCCGCCGCTGCTGCAGGAGGCATTTGCCAATATGCCAAGAATACTGGTGGATGAATGTGATGTTTTGGTAGTGGATCAGATCGGCAAGAATTTTAGCGGAGACGGTATGGACCCCAATATTACAGGAACCTTCTGCACTCCCTATGCGACGGGCGGAATCAAAGCTCAGAGAGTATGTGTGCTGGATCTGAGTCCTGAGACCCACGGGAACGGCATCGGACTGGGATATTCCAGCGCGACGACCAAGAGAGTTTTTGAGAAGCTGGATCTGGCTTCTATGTATCCCAATGCAATTACCTGCACAGTGCTGGGGGGTGTGAGAATCCCTATTATTATGGAGAGCGACAGGGAAGCTATTCAGGTGTGCGTGCGTACCTGCAATGAGATTGATAAAAAACATGCCAGAATCGTCAGGATCCCTAACAGCTTACATATTGAACATATTATGCTCTCAGAGGCTTATTATGAGGAGGCTAAGAAAAATCCGGATCTGGTAATCGAGAGTGAACCGGAGTATCTTCCCTTCGGCCCGGATGGAAATCTATGGTAAATAATAACTATATATAATATAGAAGGTATCTGTAAAGAACACAGTTCATACAGATGCCTTTTTTTCTGTTTTTATGTTACAATCATAAAAAAGAAAGGGGAGTGATGGTTTTGCTGGCATTTTTACTTGCCCCGCCGTATCTTCTTATAAATTGGTATGTATTGCGTCTCGCCATGAGATGGATGGGCGCATGCCATAAGTATTTCCGGTCGAAATGGTTTTCCAGGGGCTTTGTGGGCGTATATCTGTTTATGGCCCTGACGCCTCTCACTTCCTTTGTAGTCTATAAGGGGGCTCTTCACAGATTTTTAAAGCTGTTGAATAATTATTGGCTGGGGATTTTTCTCTATACCCTGCTGGTGCTTCTTGTGGCTGGTCTTGCGCGTATTTTGATGAAAAAGATAAAAAGGATCCCTCAAGATTTCCTGGAGTACAGAAAAACTTTTGCAGCGGCAGGCGGGATCTGTGTTTTTCTTATCACATTGCTGAGTCTATACGGTATATTTCACGCAAAGCATGTATACACAGCCAAATATGAAGTGGATATACAAAAAGAATGCCGGGGACGGGAGACTCTCCGTGTTATAGCGGCCGGGGATCTGCATCTTGGGTACAGCGTAGGAGAAGATCAGATGAGAAGGATGGTGGAGGCAATCAATGCCTGCGATGCAGACCTTGTCTGTCTGACAGGGGATATATTCGATAATGACTACAATGCCATTTCGCATCCGGAGAGGATCGCGTCTGTTTTAAGACAGATCAAAAGCACTTATGGAGTATATGCATGCTGGGGAAATCACGATCTAAATGAAAAGCTGCTGGCAGGATTTTCTTTTCCATCCGGAGAAGTTAGAAAGAGAGATCCCAGAATGAAAGAATTCCTGGAGTCAGCGGATATTACCCTGCTCTCTGATGAGGTGCTGCTGGTGGACGATGCCTTCTATCTGGCGGGCAGAAAAGATCCTTCCATGGTGAAAAAGATGAGGGAGAGCAGAGAATCTCCGGGGGAACTGCTGGGAAATCTGAATAAGGATATCCCAGTTATAGTGATGGATCATCAGCCTTCTCAGCTGGAGGAACTGGCAGAAGCAGGGACAGATCTGGATTTGTCCGGGCATACTCATGACGGGCAGATGTTTCCCGGAAATCTTACGGTAAAGCTGGGATGGAAGAATCCCTGCGGCCTGCTGCAGTGGGGGGATATGACATCTATTGTTTCCTCAGGCGTGGGGGTATGGGGGCCGGCTATGCGTGTGGGAACAAATAGCGAAATAGCCGAAATTCTTGTGCATTTTACAGAAAATCCTTAGAACCCAGGGCAATACAGGGGATTTTAAACAAAATCCAAAGTGGCAGATTTAAATTCAGCCGCTTTTGTGATATAATGAGCGTTAGCGAGCCATAGGGAGCTTGGCTCACTTTTGGAGAGCGGCGAATGGCGATCATGCCGAAGGCATGATATAATGCCGGCAGTGACTCCTGAGGGAGCGAAAAAGGATCGAGGTATGAAATGGGAAAGACAGAGAATTTATTAAGCAGAATGAACAGCCTGTTCCCGTCTTTCAGCAAGGGACAGAAAAAACTGGCAACTTATATCAATGACAACTATGATAAGGCGGTGTTTCTTACAGCAGCAAAGCTGGGGGAAGTCGTGGGAGTAAGTGAGTCCACCGTTGTGCGTTTCGCAATCTATCTGGGTTACAAGGGGTATCCCGAGTTTCAGAAAGCACTGGAGGAGCTTGTGAGAAACAAATTGAACTCTATCCAGAGAATGGAAGTCACTTACGGAAAGGTCCCTCAGTCAGAGATATTGGAAACGGTGCTGCAGTCAGATATTGATAAGATTAAGCTGACCCTGGAGCATATGGACCAGGAAGCCTTTGAGATAGCGGTAGATACCATTTTGAAAGCGAAAAGGATTTATATAGTAGGAATCAGAAGCTGTGCACCGCTGGCAAGCTTTCTAAGCTTTTATCTAAACCTGATTTTCGACAATGTGCATCTTCTACAGACAAACAGTGCCAGTGAACTGTTTGAACAGATGATCCGAATCGATGAAAAGGATGTTATCATTGGAATCAGTTTTCCAAGATATTCTATGCGGACACTGAAGGCAATGGAGTTCGCCAACAAGCGCAGTGCCAAAGTGATTACGCTCACAGACAGTATCCACTCACCTATGAACCTGTATTCCTCCTGTAATCTTATAGCGAGAAGTGATATGGCATCCATTGTGGACTCTCTGGTGGCGCCTCTGAGTGTAGTGAATGCTCTTGTTGTGGCACTTTGTATGAAAAAGCAGAAAGAAGTAGTGTCCACGCTGGAATCTCTGGAGGAAATCTGGGATGAATTTCAGGTATATAATAATGATGAAATTAATCTGGCAGATAACAATATTGAAATAAAGAATCCTAATATGGGAGAGAATAATGTCTAAAGTATTAATTGTAGGCGGCGGGGCAGCAGGTATGTTTGCTTCTGTATTTGCCGCTAAAAATGGCCACGAGGTACATGTGTTTGAAAAAAATGAGAAGCTGGGCAAAAAGCTTTATATCACAGGAAAGGGCAGGTGCAATCTGACAAATGCCTGTGATGTCAGTGACCTTTTGAACGCAGTGATGAGCAACCCCAAGTTTCTGTACAGCGCATTCTTTGGGTATACCAATTGGGATACCATTGACTTTTTTGAATCTATCGGGGTGAAAACCAAGGTGGAGCGGGGAAACCGCGTCTTTCCGGTTTCCGATCATTCGTCAGAAATTATCGGTGCCATGGAGCGCAGAATGAAGATGGAGGGGGTTAAGATACATCTGGGAACGCAGGTGATGGATCTTGTGACAGAAGAGGGACAGGCCAGAGGGATTCTGCTTAAAAACGGGCAGGTAATCTCTGGTGACTGTGTGATAGTCGCTACGGGAGGGCTTTCCTATCAGGCTACAGGCTCTACGGGAGACGGATATGAATTTGCGAAACGGGCTGGGCATAAGGTAACGGAGCTGGTTCCCTCGCTGGTCCCTATGGAGACGAAAGAAGCCTATATCCCTCTTCTTCAGGGGCTTTCCCTGAAAAATGTCACTCTTACCATTAAAGATGGGAAGAAGACCTTGTACGAGGAATTCGGAGAGATGATGTTTACACACTTCGGTGTCACAGGTCCCCTGGTGCTTACCGCCAGTGCCAGTCTGAGCAGAAAGCTGGAAAAAAAGCCGCTCCAGGGATATGTGGATCTGAAGCCGGCTCTGTCCAGAGAACAGCTGGATGACAGGATTCTGAGAGATTTTGAAGAGGGGAAGAACAAACAGTTTAAAAATGTAATTCACGGTCTTTTACCGGCGAAGTTTCTTCCTGTGATCATTGAGCTGAGTAAAATCCCCCCGGAAAAAAAGATACATGAAATCTCCAGGGAAGAGAGGGCGGGGCTACTGGAATTGCTGAAAGCCTTTCCGTTTACTATAACCGGGACCAGAGATTTTAATGAAGCTATTATTACAAAGGGCGGGATTAAGGTTTCGGAGGTAAATCCATCGACTATGGAGTCAAAACTAATAAAGCGGCTCTTTTTTATAGGAGAAGTGCTGGATCTGGATGCAGTTACAGGTGGATTTAATCTGCAGATCGCCTGGTCTACCGCTTACGCGGCGGCTCAGGCAATAGAAGGAGGAGAGCAGGATGAGAGATAACATCGCAATTGATGGTCCGGCGGGGGCCGGGAAAAGTACCATTGCAAAGGAAATTGCCCGACAATTGTCCTTCGTTTATGTGGACACAGGAGCTATGTACCGGGCAATGGCTTACTATCTCCTGCAGCAGGGCATTCCTCCGGAGGATGCCCAGGGGATGGAAAAGGCCTGCCGTACGGCGGATATTACCATACAGTATGAAAACGGCGAACAGCAGGTGATTTTGAATCATGAGAATGTGACCGCAAGGCTCAGAAGCGAAGAGGTAGGGAATATGGCCTCTGTAAGCTCGGCCAGTCCGGCTATCCGCAGGAAACTGGTGGAGCTGCAGCGGCAGATGGCCAGAAGTACAAATGTAGTCATGGACGGCAGGGATATCGGAACCCAGGTGCTTCCGGATGCCAATGTCAAAATTTTTCTCACTGCAAGCGCTCACACCAGGGCTGTGCGCAGATATAAGGAATTGACAGAGAGGGGAATTGCCTGCGATATCCATGCAATTGAGGCGGACATTAATGAGAGGGATCACCGGGATATGACCCGTGAAATATCTCCCCTGAGACAGGCTGAGGATGCTGTTTTGGTGGATACCTCAGATATGGATATTCCTGAAGTTATACACGCAATTCTTGAAATATATGAAGAAAAAAAACAGAGAAATGAGGAAGTATGGAAGTAAAAGTAGCGAAGTCCGCAGGGTTTTGTTTTGGAGTCAAAAGGGCGGTGGAAACCGCGTATAAAGAGTCTGAAAAGGATGGCAAAGTCTATACCTACGGTCCTATTATTCACAATGAAGAGGTAGTGGAGGAGCTTGCAGGCAGAGGGGTAAGGATCCTGGAAACAGAGGCAGATCTGTATCAAATCCGGGAGGGCACTGTACTGATCCGCTCTCATGGTGTCCCCCGTGCTGTGTGTGAGAAAATGGAGGAAAAAGGGATTTCCTATATTGACGCCACCTGTCCCTTTGTTAAAAAGATACACAGAATCGTGGATGAGGAAAGCCGAAAGGGCCGGCATATATTAATTTTTGGCAATGACAGCCATCCGGAGGTGGAAGGGATCAAGGGCTGGTGCAACGGCCCGGTGACAGTGATCCAGACGAAAGAAGAGGCCCTGGAATTCCTGAAAAAGCCTGTAGAAAAGCTGTGTATCGTGGCACAGACGACATTTAATTACAATAATTTTCAAGATCTAGTTGAAATTTTTAGCAAAAAGAGGTATGATAGACTTGTTTTTAATACGATCTGCCAGGCAACAAAGGAGCGACAAACGGAAGCAAGACAGATCGCAAAAGATGTGGATGCTATGATTGTTATTGGTGGAAAGCATAGTTCCAACACCCAGAAGCTATACCAGATATGTAAAGAGGAATGTAAAAATACTTACTATATACAGACACTTGTTGACTTGGATTCTGATTGTTTTCGATCCATTGGTTGCGTAGGTATTACAGCAGGGGCATCCACCCCAAATAATATTATTGAGGAGGTTCAAGAACATGTCAGAACTGAGCTTTGAACAAATGTTAGACGAATCATTTAAGACCATCAGAAATGGAGAGGTGGTAGAGGGTACGGTCATCGACGTAAAAGAAGATGAAATTATCCTGAACATCGGCTATAAAGCAGATGGAATCATTTCCAGAAGTGAATATACAAATGAGCCGAATGTGGACTTGACAACTCTTGTACATGTCGGTGACACAATGGAAGCTAAGGTATTAAAGGTCAATGACGGTGAGGGCCAGGTGCTGCTTACCTATAAGAGACTGGCAGCAGAAAAAGGCAACAAGAGATTAGAAGAAGCATTCGAGAATAAAGAAATCTTAAAAGCTAAAGTGACACAGGTATTGGACGGCGGCTTAAGCGTTGTCATTGATGAGGCAAGAATCTTTATCCCGGCTAGTCTGGTATCCGATACTTATGAAAAAGATTTATCTAAATATGCAGATCAGGAAATCGAATTTGTAATCAGTGAATTTAACCCAAGACGCCGCCGTATCATCGGTGACAGAAAACAGCTGTTAATGGCAGAAAAAGCTGAGATGCAGAAAGAACTTTTTGCAAGAATTCAGCCGGGTGATGTTGTAGAGGGAACTATCAAAAACGTTACCGATTTCGGTGCATTTATCGATTTGGGCGGTGCGGACGGACTCCTGCACATTTCCGAAATGTCCTGGGGCAGAGTAGAGAATCCTAAAAAAGTCTTTACGGTTGGAGATCAGATTAAGGTTCTAATCAAAGACATCAATGGAGATAAAATCGCTTTAAGCCTGAAATTTGAAGATCAGAATCCATGGCTCACAGCAGCTGACAAATATGCAGTGGGAAATGTAATCGAGGGAAGAATCGCACGTATGACCGACTTCGGTGCTTTCGTAGAATTAGAACCCGGTGTGGACGCACTCCTTCACGTATCCCAGATTTCCAGGGAACACGTGGACAAACCATCTGATGTACTGTCAGTAGGACAGATTATCACAGCAAAGGTGGTAGACTTCAACGGAGACGAGAGAAAGATCAGCCTGAGTATGAAGGTGTTAGAACCAGTTGGTGAAGCACCGGCAGAGGATGCATTTGAAACAGAAGAATAATTGAGAGATGAAAGAGCTGTTGCTGCGAGGCGGCGGCTCTTTTTTGGTTCAATGATATAGAACAATGGGGACGGTGGGATGGCGCGCGTGCCGGGACACTGTCTCTGACAGGGGAGGGGGAGGCATGTTCTCCCTGACACCTCCGTCGTGAAGAGAGTCTAAGACAAAACCGAAATCTCCTCCGGCCGCCCTGTGTCCCTCGTACCGGTGCTCCCTTCTGTCTCCGTCCGTCTGCAACACTCCCACAGCCTATTAAACCCAAACTTCACATCCTCAACACCCCCAACACCCCTCTCACATACCGCAAGAGCTTTTCCGGATCTTCCAGAAATTCTTCTGTACACTCGAATTTCTGGTAACACAGCTCGGGGGTCGCCTTTATCCGGTGTTCTTTATCTACGTAGCCTCCAATGCTTTTATGTATTGCAGTATCTTCCAAAGGCAGATAATAATAATTTTGGTAGTCCTGAAAATATAATTTTAACATCCCGTCTTTCACAGGGGATTTTATGTGTGCCTGCCGGTCTTTACCCGTGAGGTAATAGCCTGCTTTGGAAAAGGAAAAAGGGAAGGGGAGAGGTACATGCAGATCAAGGGTAATCAGCAGTTCCGGTTCTTCTGTCCCTTCGTAAGTCTCTGTGGATATTACGCTGGCTTTCCGGATGATGCAGCTGCCGTTCCAGAGCTGAAAGAAGGAGAACAGGGATCTGAGCGCGATCATTCCCATCAGGTCATCAAAATTGTGGAGTAGTATAAGCTCCAACCCTTCTGATGCGGGATTTTTAAGATATTCCTTATATTTTTGAATGAGTTCTCTTCCGGAAAAGGTATCCTTTCTTGGGTAGGACAGGAGTGACTCCAGGTCCTTCTGGCGCATATTTTCCAGTTTGAAAAGTTTTTTTAAAGGCATAAATTTTTGATAAAGATCCAGCTGTTTCTTGTCAGTAAAGGGATGGAAAAGCTGGTAAAAATTGTACTTTTGCTTCAGATATGGCACGTCAAAACTGGTTCCGTTATAGTGGATGAAATAGGATTTTCTGTCGGCCAGAAGATAAAAATCCACGAGGATTTCTTTCTCCTCATCCTCTGTCTCGGCGAACCATTGTGTCAGGATCCATTGTTCGTTTTTATAGTGAACCGCGCCTATCAGATAGACGATGGAACGCTTCCATCCAAGTCCTGTGGTCTCAATATCAAAGAACAGAATCTGATCGGGGGATTTTTCTTCCAGTGGAAAACCGGTAAGAAAAGTATGAGATAAATTTGTCAGGATCATATTTTTTTTAAACATATAATACAAACTCCTTTCCGATTGCACATATTATAGCATGAAACATGAATAAAAATTGAATAAAAAATATAGTATTTTTTATAGTATTTTTTATAGAAAAGTGGTATTATTGTGAAAGGAGTTTGGCTTTCTCCTTGTTAAATTAAAAACAAATAAAAAGTAATGATGCCCCTAAGGCACTTTCAACAAATTAAGCAAATTAGGAGTATATGCAGTTTAAAAGCCAAGAAGATTCTACTAATTGAAGGAGGGAAAGAAATGGGGCTTTTAACCTTTAAGGGTGGAGTTCATCCTTATGACGGAAAAGAACTGTCAAAAGAAAAGCCAATTCAGGCCGTACTTCCCAAGGGAGAGTTGGTGTATCCGCTTTCACAGCACATCGGGGCTCCGGCAAAGCCTGTCGTGGAAAAAGGAGAACGGGTATTGGTAGGCCAGAAAATTGCGGAAGCAGGCGGATTTGTGTCTGCACCTATTCACGCATCGGTTTCAGGTACAGTGAAAACCATTGAGCCGCGTCTGACTACAAGCGGTGCTATGGTAAATGCCATAGTGATTGAAAACGACGACCAGTATGAGACGGTTGAATACCATCCTGCAGAATCACTGGAAGCTCTCACAAAGGAAGAGATTCTGAAGCGGATTCAGGAGGGCGGAGTCGTAGGCATGGGAGGAGCCGGATTCCCCACACATGTGAAGTTATCTCCCAAAGAGCCGGATAAAATAGAATATGTTCTTGTCAACGGTGCAGAGTGTGAGCCGTATCTTACATCTGACTACCGCAGAATACTGGAAGAGCCGGAAAAAGTAGTGGGCGGTTTGAAATGTATGCTGAAACTGTTTGACAATGCCCAGGGATTTATATGTATTGAGGATAATAAGCCGGACTGCATCAAAAAGATGGAGGAAATGGTAAAAAATGAATCCAGGATTCAGGTAAAACCTCTGCAGACCAAGTATCCTCAGGGCGCGGAGCGCTGTTTGATCAATGCAACCACCGGCAGAGAGATTAATTCCTCTATGCTTCCGGCCGACGCAGGCTGTGTGGTTGACAACATAGATACGGTCGTGGCTATTTATAAATCCGTTATGCTTGGACAGCCGCTTATGCACCGTATTGTTACCGTGACAGGGAATGCAATTGCCAACCCCTGTAACTTTTCTGTTTGTACCGGTACTTCCATGGAGTGCCTGATTGAAGAAGCGGGAGGGTTAAAAGAAACTCCCAAAAAGGTGATTGCCGGCGGCCCTATGATGGGAATGACGCTGTTTCACCTGAATGTTCCTACTGTGAAGACATCCGGAGCAATTCTATGTCTGACCAATGATGATGTCTCTGAACAGCCGGAGACGGCCTGCATAAACTGCGGACGCTGCGTCAGTGCCTGTCCGGAGAGACTTCTGCCGTCCAGACTGGCGACCTTTGCCAACCACAACCAGCTGGATATGTTTGAAGCATATGACGGAGTGGAGTGTGTGGAATGCGGCTGCTGCAGTTACATATGTCCGGCAAAACGTCCTCTGACACAGTCCATCAGGTCTATGAGAAAAATTGCGCTTGCGAACCGTAAGAAACCTAAGTAGGAGGAAAGAAAAGTATGAATGAATTATTACACGTATCATCTTCGCCTCACGTTAGGTCAAAGGTGAACACAAGTAATATTATGCTGATGGTTGTCATAGCATTGATGCCGGCAACGATCTTTGGAATTATTAACTTTGGGCCAAAAGCACTGCTTCTGGTTCTCATATCCGTAGCTACCTGCGTACTTTCCGAGGGCGTCTACGAACATTTCATGCACAAACCAGTAACGGTCAGGGACTACAGTGCAGTGATTACAGGCCTTCTTTTGGCACTGAATCTTCCGGTCGGCGTTCCCTGGTGGATGCCGATCATCGGCGGGGTATTTGCTATCATTATTGTAAAACAGCTGTTTGGGGGACTGGGACAGAATTTTATGAACCCGGCTCTTGCGGGGAGATGTTTCCTGCTCATCTCATTTACCGGTCTGATGACGGATTTCAGTGTGGAAAAAGGTGCCTGGGGACTGGTGGATACTGTATCCGGAGCCACTCCTCTTGCTGCAGTGAAAGCAGGAGAAAGTGTCGATGTAATGAGAATGTTTCTGGGAAACACCCAGGGAACCATTGGCGAGACCTCAGTGATTGCGATTCTCATCGGAGCGATCTTCCTTCTGGCGGTGAAGGTGATTGACCTTCGGATTCCGCTCACTTACATAGTTACTTTTCTGGTGTTCATTATCCTGTTCGGCGGACATGGATTTGATCTGGAATTTATCGGCGCTCATCTGTGCGGCGGCGGATTGATGCTGGGAGCCTGGTTTATGGCTACTGATTACGTGACAACACCTATCACGAAAAAAGGACAGATTGTATATGGTATCATCCTCGGTATTCTGACAGGCCTGTTCCGTATTTTCGGCGGCTCTGCAGAAGGTGTTTCCTATGCAATTATATTCAGCAACCTTCTGATTCCTATCATTGAGAGATTTACTCGTCCTACAGCTTTTGGAAAGGGAGGTAAGAAATAATGAAAAATATTGTAAAAGATACATTAGCTCTTACTCTGATTACATTAGTGGCAGGGCTTTTGCTTGGATTAGTGCACGAGATTACCGCTGAGCCCATTGCCCAGCAGGAAGAAACCGCAAAAATTGAGGCTTATAAGGCTGTATTTGAAGAAGCAGATACCTTTGAACCTGTGATATCGGAAGAGGATGCGGATCTTCAGGCTTTTCTGGCGGAAAAAGGATATGCGGCCCAGACCATTAATGAAGTGATGGAGGCAGTAGATGCCGGCGGAAACAGTCTGGGATATGCTTTTAATATTACAACCTCAGAGGGATACGGCGGTGATATTACCTTTTCTCTGGGTGTGAAAGCGGATGGAACCACCAATGGCATTTCCATTTTGACCATCAGTGAGACAGCCGGTCTTGGTATGAATGCCACGAAGGATGAATTCAAAAATCAGTTTAAGGATAAACAGGTGGATTCCTTTGAAGTGACAAAAACAGGGGCTTCGGCTGACAATGAGATTGATGCGCTGAGCGGTGCCACCATAACCAGCAAAGCTGTAACCAGAGGTGTCAATGCCGGTCTTCTGGCTTTCCAATATGAGAAAGGGGGTAACTAAGAATGAAACCAAATTCACCTGGAGAACGTCTCTATAACGGTATTATTAAAGAAAACCCAACCTTTGTATTGGTGTTAGGAATGTGTCCCACCTTGGCGGTTACGACTGCAGCTATGAATGGACTTGGAATGGGACTTACTACGACAGTGATTCTTACCATGTCAAACCTGTTCATCTCCCTTCTTCGGAATGTGATTCCCGACAAGGTGAGAATGCCTGCCTACATTGTGGTGGTGGCATCCTTTGTAACCATGGTACAGTTTTTGCTTCAGGGATTTATACCATCTCTGTATGATGCGCTTGGAATCTATATCCCGCTGATTGTAGTAAACTGTATTATTCTGGGAAGAGCAGAGTCTTACGCTTCCAAAAACGGTGTAGTTGCCTCTATCTTTGACGGTATAGGAATGGGACTGGGCTTTACTGTCTCTATCACTATCCTGGGGGCGTTCCGTGAACTTATAGGGGCCGGCCAGATTTTCGGTCTGCAGATTATGCCTGACAGCTATGTGCCGGTAACTATATTTATCCTGGCTCCCGGAGCCTTCTTTGTGCTTGCTATGCTGGCAGCTGTCCGCAATAAAGTGATGGACGGCAAACCAAAGAAAGAGTACAGTATGCACAGCTGTATCGAGGGCTGTGAGGCCTGCGGCAATAAATCCTGCGGCGGAAGAATTTCTTCTGCCAAAGAGAAAGAATAGGGGGTAGGTACCGTGGAAGCATTAAAAGAGTTATTGATCATCGGAATTGGTGCGGCAGTAGTAAATAACGTTGTATTGAGTCAGTTCCTGGGCCTGTGTCCGTTCTTCGGTGTATCGAAAAAGATAGACACAGCTGCAGGTATGGGAGGAGCGGTAGTTTTTGTTATTACCCTGGCCTCCTTTGTTACCAGTATTATTTATAAATATATTCTGGCCAATGAAGCCATTCACATGGAATATATGCAGACAATTGTATTTATTCTGGTAATCGCGGCACTGGTACAGTTCGTCGAAATGTTCCTGAAAAAATCAGTTCCGTCCCTGTATAACAGTCTGGGAGTCTATCTTCCTCTGATTACTACAAACTGTGCGGTTCTCGGTGTTGCTATCATCAATGTACAGAAAGAGTATAATGTGCTGGAGGGAACCATAAATGGGTTTGCCACTGCTGTGGGATTCACCATTGCCATTGTGTTAATGGCGGGACTGCGCGAGAAGATGGAGTACAATGATATTCCAAAAGCTTTCCAGGGATTTCCGAGTGTGCTTTTGACTGCCGGACTTATGGCTATCGCATTCTTCGGATTCTCCGGAATTATATAAGGAGGAGAGACGATGATACAAGGTATTATTATTGCGGCAGTATTAGTAGGCGGAACCGGCCTTTTTATCGGAATCTTCCTGGGAATTGCAGGCAAGAAGTTTGCCGTGGAGATTGACGAGAAGGAAATCGCCGTCAGAGAAGAACTGCCTGGAAATAACTGCGGCGGCTGCGGATTCCC
Source organism: Lactonifactor longoviformis (assembly GCF_042848515.1). GTDB lineage: Bacteria > Bacillota > Clostridia > Lachnospirales > Lachnospiraceae > Lactonifactor > Lactonifactor longoviformis. Next base: position 2,648,099 of record NZ_AP031453.1, read on the forward strand.
TGGCTGTGACGGTTTGGCAAAGGCAATTGCTTCCGGGGAAGCGCCTGTGAATGCCTGCCCGGTAGGCGGGGCGCCTGTTGCTGCCAAGATTGGCGCTATCTTAGGCCAGGATGCAGGGGAAGCCGTTCACAGAGTAGCTTTTGTGAAATGCGCCGGCGACTGTGAGAAAACAACAAAAAGTTATCAGTATACAGGAGTGGAAGACTGTACGATGATGCAGTTCATCCCGGGAGGCGGAGAAAAAGCCTGCAAATATGGATGTCTGGGCTACGGAAGTTGTGTAAAGGCGTGTCCTTTTGATGCGATTCATATCGTAAACGGAATTGCTGTGGTAGATAAGGAAGCGTGCAAGGCCTGCGGGAAATGTGTGGATGCCTGTCCGAAGCACCTCATTGAGCTGGTTCCCTATGAGCAGAAATACTTAGTGGCCTGCAGCTCCAAGGACAAAGGCAAAGCAGTTATGAATGCTTGTAAGGTAGGCTGTATTGCCTGCAAAAAGTGTGAAAAGGATTGTCCGGCAGGGGCAATTACGGTTACGGACAATATAGCACATATTGACTATGAAAAATGTACCAATTGCGGTAAGTGCAAAGATTCTTGCCCGAGATTAGGAATTATACAATGAAAAAAATAAGTTGTCTGGTTATGGCTGCAGTCGTTCTCGTCTGCAGCCTGACTGGTTGCAGAGAACAAGATACCCTGGTGAGCAAGCAGGGTTTTTATTTTGATACAGTAATTAAAATCAGTATAGCGGGAAAAGCCAAAAAAGAGTCGGAGAAGACTCTGGACCAATGCCTGGCGCTTTGCCAGAAGTATGAGAATATTTTCAGCCGGACCAGAGAGGACAGCGAGGTGTATCAGATTAATCACAGGAGCACCGGCAGCGTAAAAGTGTCAGAGGATGTGCAAAGGCTGATCGCAGCAGCTATGGAATATTATAAACTGACAGATGGAAAGTTTGATATTACCGTTGCCCCCCTGGAGGATCTGTGGAATTTTACGGGAGAAAATCCCCGGGTTCCTTCTCCGGTTGAGATTCAGGAAGCTTTAGGTAAGGTGGGAATGTCCGGTATATCTCTGGAGGGAGACACTCTTACCTTTGAAAATGATGAAACTATGATTGATCTGGGAGCGCTTGCAAAGGGTTATATTGCAGATCGGCTGAAGGAGTTCCTAAGAGAACAGGGAGTGTCAAAAGGGGTGATTAATCTGGGAGGAAATGTTCTGACTCTGGGGGGAAAGAGTGACGGTTCGCCGTGGAAGGTAGGTATCCAGAAACCCTTTGCCGACAGAAACGAGCTTCTTGCGGTTGTGGAGGCAGACGGCCAATCCGTGGTTTCCTCCGGCATTTACGAGCGTTACTTTGAGGAAAATAATAAGCGATACCATCATGTGCTGGATCCTGCCACGGGCTGTCCGGTGGAGAACAGCCTTACCCAGGTAACCATCCTGTCTGACAGCTCTTTACAGGGAGACGGTCTCAGCACCAGCTGTCTGCTTTTGGGATACGAGAAGGGGAGGGAACTGGCAGAAAGCCTGGAGGGCGTGGAGGCTGCCTTTGTTTTGGAGGACGGAACTATTCATACAACAGAAGGGATGAATCTGACAGAACAATAGACGGATATTTTTGCAATCACGTCTTTTTTATGGTATACTCTTTCAAGCATCCTGCATTAGCAATATTTCATACTTTTCGGGAGGTGCCTGAATGTGAAGAAAAAAGATTTGATTCTTATAGGAATTATTCTGCTTGCGGCGGCAGCCTGCTGGGCCGGATTCAGGATGTTTGGAGAACAGAAAGGGAATATGCTGGTGATAACCGTAGACGGAGAGATATACGGGACTTACGATCTATCTGTAGATCAGGAAATTGTAATCGGTTCTACCAACCGGTGTGAGATAAAAGATGGTGTGGTCAGGATGACAGAGGCTGACTGCCCGGATCAGCTCTGCCGAAAGCAGAAGAGTATTGACGCTTCCGGCGGTACGATTGTGTGTCTTCCAAACAAAGTGGTTTTGGAAATCTCCCAGGACGGGAGGGATGCACAGGCAGATACTATAGCCCAGTGAGGAGTGGAAGACAGAGGTGAGACAAAAGACAGCGTGGATGGGTCTTATGGCGGCGATTGCCATTATATTCGGATACATAGAGACGCTCCTTCCGATATTCACCGGAATACCTGGGATTAAGCTGGGACTTGCCAATCTGGTAACTGTGTTTATGCTCTATGTATTTACATGGAAAGAAGCCGCTGTAATTGCTACCATACGTATTCTGGTAATAGGCTTTCTCTTTGGCAGTCTGTTCAGCATTTTGTTCAGTCTGGCCGGGGGATATCTGAGTCTTATGGTGATGGTGTGGATGAAGAAGGTTCCGGGACTCAGTGTTATAGGGGTGAGTATTGCCGGGGGTGTGTTTCATAATATCGGACAGATTCTGGTAGCTGCTCTGGTAGTAGAGAATATAAAATTGTTTTATTATGTGCCAGTTTTACTGGTGGCGGGTCTGGTAACCGGGCTGCTGATCGGAATAGTAGGCCAGATGCTCATAAGGCGTCTGAAGCCTTTGCTCTAACGAACGGCAGACGGCCCTGGCATACTTTAGGCAGGAGGAAATATGATAGCGTTTATTAAAGGTGAAGTGATTGAGGTTCAGGAGAATAAAATTATTCTGGAGAGCAGTCAGATAGGATATAATATCTTTATGCCGGGTTCTACACTGGATGGGATGCTGCATCCCGGGGATGAGGTGAAAATATACACGTATCTGAATGTCCGTGAGGATGCTATGCAGCTGTATGGTTTCCTGACAAAGGATGATTTGAATACCTTTCAGCTTTTGCTGGGAGTCAATGGAATCGGTCCTAAGGGTGCCCTTGGCATTCTGTCGGGAATAACAGCGGATGAGCTGAGATTCGCTGTGCTGTCAGATGATGCGGCCACCATAGCAAAGGCACCGGGAATCGGAAAAAAGACGGCGCAGAAGCTGATTCTGGAGCTGAAGGACAAGCTGAATCTGGAGGATGACTTTGAACAGAAGCTAAGCAGCCGCCAGACGGCCCGGGGGGAGCTTCCCGGGAGCGGCGACGCCTCAAAAGAGGCGGTGCAGGCGTTGGTAGCCCTGGGATATTCCAGCACAGATGCCCTGAGGGCTGTGAAACTGGTAGAAGGTGCCAGGGAGATGAGTGTGGAGGAGATCCTGAAACAGTCTCTGAAGAAAATGCACATATAACAGAAGTAGGATGGTAACATGGAAAAAAGAATTATAACCACAGATGTAACGGAAGAAGATCTGCCTATAGAGGGCAGCCTCCGGCCTCAGACACTGGACGAATATATTGGCCAGGAAAAGACGAAAAAGAATCTGAAGATTTATATAAAAGCAGCCAGACAGCGTGGGGATGCCCTGGATCACGTACTTTTTTACGGTCCTCCGGGTCTTGGAAAGACCACCCTGGCAGGAATCATTGCCAATGAAATGGGAGTTCATATGAAGGTAACCTCCGGACCGGCCATTGAAAAGCCTGGGGAGATGGCGGCAATTCTGAATAACCTCCAGGAGGGGGATGTACTCTTTATTGATGAGATACACAGGCTGAACCGGCAGGTAGAGGAGGTTCTCTATCCCGCCATGGAGGATTATGCCATTGATATCATGATTGGAAAGGGGGCTACTGCCCGATCCATTCGTCTGGATCTTCCTCAATTCACCCTGGTGGGCGCGACCACCAGGGCAGGACTTCTCACAGCACCCCTGAGAGACCGGTTCGGCGTGGTACACCGTCTGGAATTCTACAATGTGAGTGAGCTTAAGACGATTATTATCCGCTCAGCAGAAGTGCTTGGGGTGGAGATAGACGAAAAGGGCGCGGAAGAGATGGCACGCAGGTCCAGAGGAACCCCGCGTCTGGCCAACCGGCTGCTGAAGCGGGTCCGGGATTTTGCACAGGTGAAATATGACGGCAGGATAACAGAAGAGGTGGCAAATTTTGCACTGAATCTGCTGGAGGTGGATCGGTATGGCCTGGACCAGGCGGACCGGACAATTCTTACCACTGTGATAGTCAAATTCCAGGGCGGACCTGTGGGACTGGATACCCTGGCTGCGTCTATCGGTGAAGATGCGGGGACCCTTGAGGATGTTTATGAGCCTTACCTGATTCAGAACGGCTTTTTATCCCGCACACCGAGGGGAAGGATTGCGACAGAGCTGGCCTATCATCATCTGGGGATCGCACAGCCCTGATAAAAAGGGTTGTTTTTCTGCAGAATTCGATTATAATAGACATATGAGAAAATAGGTGGGAGGACCCGAGATGGCAGTAAAAAATACGACGCAGGTGTTAATCGGAGGAAAGATTATTACCCTGAGCGGTTATGAAAGTGAAGAGTATTTACAGAAGGTGGCGTCCTATATTAATAATAAAATTGCAGAGCTCAGTCAGCTGCCGGGATATAACAGGCAGTCTGTGGAGACAAAGCATACACTGTTGAGCCTGAATGTCACAGATGATTATTTTAAAGCGAAAAGGCAGGCGGAAGTGTTTGAAGAGGATCTGCAGGGCAAAGATAAAGAAGTATACGATCTGAGGCATGAGATGGCACTGCTTCAGGTGAGGCTTGAGAATGCTGTGAACGAGCTGAATGAGCTGAAGGATAAGAATCATAAGCTGTCCGGTCAGGTGGAAGAGCTGGAAAAAGAAGTAAATGAATTATTATCATAGAGGAAGGGGGATTGCCGCGGTGATCTCCTTTTCTTGTTTGAAAAATAGAAAGGAACGATATGAAAGCAGAACTTTTATCTCCTGCAGGCTCCTGGGAGGGCATGGAAGCGGCATTTCTGGCAGGAGCGGATGCCGTTTACATTGGCGGGAAGAATTTCGGAGCCAGGGCATATGCCAATAACCTGGAGGATGAACGGATGGCAGAGGCCATAGATTATGCCCATATACATGAGAAAAAACTGTATCTTACGGTGAATACCCTGCTTAAAGACGCTGAACTGGAGAACCGCCTTTTTCAGTATTTGGCTCCTCTCTATGAGCGGGGTCTGGATGCGGTCATTGTGCAGGATCTGGGGGTACTCTCTTTCATCCGAGAGAATTTTCCCCTTCTTCCCATACACGCAAGCACACAGATGGCTGTGACCGGTGCCGGGGGCGCCGCATATCTGAGAAAACTGGGAGTAACCAGAGTAGTGACGGCAAGAGAGCTTTCCCTGAATGAAATCCGCACCATACACGATACTGCAGATGTAGAGATAGAAAGTTTCATCCATGGTGCCCTGTGCTACTCTTACTCGGGCATGTGTCTTTTCAGCAGCATTCTGGGAGGGAGAAGCGGGAACAGAGGGAGGTGCGCCCAGCCCTGCCGCCTTCCCTACGATGTCTATGAAAACGGGAAGCGCCTGAACAGCAAGGAGGACAAGTATCTTTTAAGTCCAAAAGATATGTGTACCATAGAGCTTCTTCCCGAGATTCTCCGCGGGGGAGTATACTCCCTTAAGATAGAAGGAAGAATGAAAAAACCGGAATATGCGGCCGGGGTTACCCGGATCTATCGAAAGTATCTGGACATGGCGCTGACAAGTCCTGAGACGTTTTCCGTGTCCGAGGATGATTACAGAGAACTGGCTGCCCTATACCAGAGGGATGGATTTAGCCGGGGCTATTATCAGGTACACAATGGAAAAGAAATGATGGCGGTGAAAAACCAGAAGCTTGCCGAAAAAAAAGGCTGTCTGAGAGAAGAAAATACCAGGGCTCTTTATGAAAAGCTGGCCCGGGAGTTTGTGGGAAAGAGCAGTCCGGTGGGCATAGAGGGAAGCCTGCATCTGAAGGAGGGAGAACCTTCTCTTTTCACTGTCAAGTGCCGGGAAGCCTCGGTCAGTGTATCCGGGGAATCGGCTCAGCGGGCCGTAAAACAGCCTTTGTCCGAAGAAAGGATTAAGGCACAGCTGAGAAAAACTGGTGCCACCCCCTTTTCATTTAAAAATCCCGGGATTATGATGGAAGGGGAACTCTTCCTTCCTATGCAGAGTCTCAATGAACTGAGACGCAGGGGATTGGAAGAACTGGAAAAGGAACTGCTGAAGACTTACAGGAGAAAGCCGCCTGTTCCCGCAGGCAGAGCAGAGGAAAAGCCCGGCGTGGGATCGTGTAAGCTATCTCTCTATGTCTCTGTGGAAACCAGGGAACAGCTTTCTGAGGCGCTGAAATGGAAAGAGGTATCAGGGATTTATGTTGACTGTTCTATGACAGCGGGAAATAGTTTATTTGCCGGAGCGGAAAAGCTGCTTCGTGAGGTTCAGAATGCGGGAAAGGAATGTTATCTTTCGCTTCCCTATATTGTGAGAGGCGATACCCTGGAAAAAGAAAAAAACACTCTGAAAGAGCTGGCGGATGCAGGACTTGACGGATATTTGGTGCGGAATCTGGAAAGCTGGGCACTGCTAAAAAAACTTGGACTGGAGAGGAAAGCTGTGTTAGACTATGTAGTGTACAGTTTTAATAACCGGGCGGAGTCTTTTTGGGAGCACGAGGGCGTAAAGCGGCAGACCGTGCCGCTGGAACTGAATGAAAGAGAACTGCACAGGCGGTATAACAGCGGCAGTGAGATGATTATCTACGGGAGATATCCGATGATGATCTCTGCACAGTGTCTCTTAAAAACTGCAGGGAAGTGCAGCGGCAGAGACAGTCGGGCTGAGCTTGCAGATCGGTACGGACAGAGGTTTCCTGTGAAATGCTTCTGCAGCTTTTGTTATAACGTCATATATAACAGTATCCCCACCGGACTTCTGAAGGAGAGTCAAAGTGTTAAGAATCTGGGACCGGGAAGCCTCCGGATGGCATTTACTACTGAAAATGCAAAGGAAACCGGAGAGATGATAGCCCTTTTCGCAGGTGTATACCTGTACCATCAAAAGAATCCCCAGAATGTACCGGAGTTTACCAAGGGACATTTTAAAAGAGGGGTAGAGTAGGTGAAAACGTGGTAAATGTTATTGTTGAGTTATCCAGATATTTGATTATTATTCTCATGGCTTTGTATACTCTTCAGTGCTTCACTGTGTTTAAAGAGAGAAATGAGAGAGAAAAGAAACATATTTTAAGGAAACAGCTGTTCCTGATTTATTTTATGGATCTGGTTGCCTTTACGGTTATATTTCTGAAGATACAGAAAATAGAGATCCTGACCTTTTTTGCAGCACAGCTGATCTACTTTACTGTGGTTCAGATCCTGTACCGCATTATCTATAAAAAGGCGGCTTTTTTGGTATTGAACCATATGTGCATGCTGCTGAGCATAGGATTTATTATGTTGGCAAGACTGGATCTGGAGCGTGCGGTGAAGCAGTTTCAGATTGTCGTGATTGCCACAGTCATAGCGCTGGTGATACCGGTAATGATCCGCAGGATGAAGTTTCTGAATCAGCTTACCTGGGTCTATGCCGGTGCAGGCTTTGTGCTGCTGGCCGTCGTGCTGGTATTGGGACGGACGGAATATGGGGCCAAGCTTTCCATTAATCTGGGCGGCTTCTCCTTTCAGCCCTCTGAATTTGTTAAGATTATTTTCGTGTTTTTTGTGGCCTCCATGCTCTATAAAAACACGGATTTTATACAGGTGGTAAAGGCCACGGTGGTCGCAGGTGCCTATGTTCTGATACTGGTGGCATCCAAAGACCTGGGAAGTGCGGTGGTATTCTTTATCACATATCTGGCAATGGTATATGTAGCAACCAAAAAACCGCTCTATCTGGCGGCGGGTGCAGGGGGCGGCTGTGTGGCGGCTGTGGGCGCCTACTTCTTGTTTAATCATGTGCGTCAGAGAGTAGTGGCGTGGAAGGACCCTTTTTCTGTATACGACAGAGAGGGCTATCAGATTGTGCAGTCCCTGTTTGCCATAGGAACCGGAAGCTGGTTTGGTATGGGGCTTTGTCAGGGAGCACCTGACTCTATACCGGTCGTAAAGCAGGATTTTATCTTTGCTGCTATCTGTGAAGAACTGGGAGGCATCTTTGCCATGTGTCTGATTCTGGTCTGTATGAGCCTGTTTTTGATGGTGGTTAATATTTCTCTTCAGATTAAGAATCCATTTTACAAGCTAATTGCGCTGGGACTTGGCACAGAATACGCATTTCAGGTGTTCCTTACCATAGGAGGCGCTACAAAATTTATCCCGATGACAGGAATTACCCTGCCTCTTGTCAGCTATGGAGGAAGTTCTGTGCTCAGCACGATTATTATGCTGGCCATTGTTCAGGGATTATATATTTTAAGAGAAGATGAGGATGAGGAACTTGGAAAGCAGAAAGAGAGAAGAAGAGCTCAGACAAATCAAAAAAGAGCAAAAACAAAAAGCTAAGAAGAAGAAGGCAAAAAAGGCCAGAAACAGAGAATATGCCATTGTGTCTTACTTTTTTGTAGCAATTTTTGTAGCACTTATTGGCTATCTGGTATACTTTGATGCTCTGAAAAGCGAGGAATTTATTAATAGTCCCTACAATAAACGGCAGGATACCTTTGCAGACCGGGTGATCCGCGGAAAGCTTCTCTCTGCCGACGGAGAGAGTCTGGCCTATACGGAAACAGCGGAGGACGGTTCCGAGACAAGAGTGTATCCCTACGATGATCTTTTTGCCCATGTGGTGGGTTATACGGAGAAGGGGAAAAGCGGCCTGGAATCTCTGGCCAATTTCCAGCTTCTGACTTCCCATGAAGGATATCTGGGACAGATGCAGAAAGCCTTTAAGGGAGATAAGGTGATCGGGGACAATGTAATAACTACTCTGGATACCAGTATCCAGAGGGCAGCATATGATGCCCTGGGGGATTATAACGGTGCAGTGGTTGTGATGGAGCCCAAGACTGGCAAAATCCTGGCTATGGTGAGCAAACCAGACTTTAATCCGAATCATCTGGCTGACAACTGGGATGAGCTGGTCAGTGACGACAGCAACTCCAGCCTGCTGAATCGGGCGACCCAGGGGGCATATCCTCCAGGCTCCACATTCAAGATTGTGACTTCTCTGGCTTACCTGAGGGAACATGGGACCCTGGATGGCTATTCTTTTGACTGCCAGGGCAGTATCACGGTGGGAGAACATACGATTCACTGTTATAACGATACGGTACACGGTCAGGAGGACTTCACCACAGCCTTTGCCAAATCCTGCAACAGTGCCTTTGCCCAGATTGGTCTGGATCTGGGGGCGGGAGCCCTGAAATCTGCAAGTGAGGACCTGCTGTTTAATAAAAAACTGCCGGTGGATCTCACGTACAGAAAGAGCCGTTTTTCTCTTGATTCCAGCGCCGGAAAGCCTCTGCTGATGCAGACTTCCATCGGACAGGGAAATACGCTGGTATCTCCTATGCATATGGCGCTGATCACCAGTGCAGTAGCCAACGAAGGGGAACTGATGACGCCTTATCTTATTGAGCGGGTGGAGAATGACAACGAAGACAAAGTAAGTGAGACAAAGCCGGAAACTTACAAAAGGCTTATGTCTGTGAAAGAGGCGGACACTCTGAAAGAACTGATGATCGATGTTGTGGAAAACGGTACTGCCAAAAAGCTGAACGGACAGGGCTACACAGCTGCCGGCAAGACAGGGTCGGCAGAGTACGATCAGGGAGGAGAGCGCCAGACCCACTCCTGGTTTGTGGGGTTTTCTAATGTGGAGGATCCGGATATTGTAGTCAGCGTGATAGCTGAGGGGGCAGGGACAGGCAGTGAGGCCGCCGTTCCCATCGCCAGAGCAGTGTTTAATGAATACTATTATTAATTTATTTCCTCCCTTGCGTGAGAATTGAAAAAGAGTTATACTAAAATAGGTTTGAACACAACCGTACAGGAGGAATTGCAGATGATTGAAGCAACGAGCTGTGGCGGGGTGGTAATTTATCGTGGCAAAATACTGACCTTGTATAAGACTTACAAGCACAAATACGAGGGATGGGTATTACCAAAAGGAACAGTTGAAGCAGGGGAAGACTTTAAAGATACAGCCATACGGGAAGTAAGAGAAGAGGCGGGAGTATCAGCGACCATAATTAAGTATGTGGGTAAGAGTCAATACAGTTTCTGCGTGCCGGAGGATATGGTAGAGAAGGATGTACACTGGTATCTGATGGCGGCGAACAGCTATTACAGCAAACCTCAGAGAGAGGAATATTTTGTGGATTCTGGGTATTATAAATTCCATGAAGCTTACCATCTGTTGCGCTTTTCCAATGAAAAGCAGATTTTGGAGAAAGCGTACAATGAATATTTGGATTTGAAAAAGGCAAATCTATGGGGAAATAAGAAATATTTTTAACGGAAGAGGGACTGTTATTCAGTCCCTCTTGCTGAAATTAAAGGAGGTAGCGGACGATGTTGGAGCAGATTGATTTGACAAAGAGCATTGTGAAAAAAGAGTATCATGAAAAAATCGACAGGCTGGAAACCAGGCTGGCAGAGCTTCAGAGAGAATGCAGAACATTGGGAATTCCTGTGATTATTGTATTTGAAGGCTTTGGCGCAGCGGGCAAAGGCGTGCAGATCAACCGGCTGATCCATCCTCTGGATCCCAGAGGATTCCAGGTGTTCGCTATCAGCGGTGAGTCTGAGGATGAGAAAATGCACCCCTTTTTGTGGCGATTCTGGACAAAGACTCCTGCCAGAGGAAGAATCGCTATCTTTGACAGGAGCTGGTACCGGAAGGTGCTGGTGGACAGGTTTGACAAGAAAACCACGGACGCAGAGCTGGAATATGCATATCAGGAGATTAATACCTTTGAGAAGCAGCTGAATGACGACGGCACCGTGATCCTTAAGATATTTCTGCATATTGACAAAAAGGAACAGAAAAAAAGATTCCGGAAGCTTTTGGCCTCTCCGGAGACAGCCTGGCGGGTGAGCAGCGGTGACCTGAAAAGAAACAGAAAGTATGAACTCTACAAAGAGATGAATGAGGAGATGCTGGAGAAGACAGACACTTCGTATGCTCCCTGGACCATTGTTGAGGGGATGGATCGGAAGTTTGCCACCATCAAAATCTACCGCACGGTAATTGACCGGCTGAATGAACAGGTAGAGCTGGTGCGCCGGGCCGGAAAAGAAAAAAAGAAAGCTGAGGCAGAGAGGCAGTCTAAAAAGCCCACAGAGGAAGATTTAGTATTGAAATCCTCCAGTCTGAGCAGTGTGGATCTGAGCCTTTCGTATACGAAGGACGAGTACAAAGAAAAGCTGAAGAAGCTGCAGGATAAAATAGCGCTTCTGCACAGTGAGCTGTACCGCAGGAGGATTCCGGTTGTGCTGGGGTTTGAAGGCTGGGATGCAGCGGGAAAGGGCGGCGCAATTAAACGTCTGACCGAGACAATGGATCCCCGGGGATATGTTGTCAATCCCACAGCTGCTCCCAGCGGTGCGGAAAAAGAGCACCACTATCTGTGGCGGTTCTGGAAAACAATACCGAAAAACGGCCACGTGGCTATCTATGACAGAACCTGGTACGGGCGCGTGATGGTAGAAAGAATTGAGGGGTTCTGTACCAAAGAGGAGTGGCAGAGAGCCTATAAAGAGATCAATGATATGGAAGCTCATCTATCCCGTTCCGGGGCCATTGTCCTGAAATTCTGGATGCACATTGATAAGGATGAGCAGGAGGCGCGCTTTAAAGAGAGAATGGAGAATCCTGAAAAGCAGTGGAAGATTACGGAGGAGGACTGGAGAAACCGGGAGAAATGGGAACAGTACGAGGAAGCCGTGAATGAAATGATTATCCGGACCTCCACCTCCTATGCCCCCTGGATTATTGTAGAGGGTAACTGTAAATATTATGCAAGAATCAAAGTCCTGGAATCTGTGGTACAGGCGATTGAGGAAAGATTGAAGCAAGAGCAGTAAGGAAAGAAATTATGTTAAAATGGTATAAGAATCTGTATGTGGGCGATACTGCAGAAAAGAAGAAAAATAAACTGATATGGAAAATCAACCATGGCGCCGGAGTCATTGATGTCTATCTTGTGACGCTTGCTAAGAATCCGGAGAATCTCCTGGAGATATTTTCTGCAAATCTTCTTCTGCAGAAGCCTCTTCGCCGTACCTGTCCCATGATTGTAGGCCTGGCAAAAGGATATGACGAAGCGGTACAGCTTGTGGCTTTGATGGTACAGGAAGTCTATGAGAATACGAAGACCGCAGATGTGCGGGGATATCTGAAACAGAAAGAACTAGAAAAATAATAGGTGTGAGAATATGCTACATATTATTTTGGGAATACTAAAAGTTATAGCAATCATATTGGGCATTTTGGTAGGACTTGTTCTTCTGCTTCTGCTGTCCCTGCTTCTGGTGCCCCTGCGCTACCAGGGAAAGCTGCAGAAGGATGGGAATGGGGTGGCCGGGAGAGGAAAGATTACCTGGCTGGCCCATGGACTGTCTGTGCTAATCCTTTATGAGCATGGGGAATTCAGGATGAAATTAAGAATTTTAGGGATTCCTGCAGAACGGCTGAAAGGACTGGTGACACGCCTTGGCAAAATTCGTTTCCGGCGGAAAAAGACACAGCCGGAAACAAAGAAGCAGCTGAAGACAGCGTCATCCGAGGAGACCAAGCTTCCATATAATACACTGGAGGAGCATACCGAAGAAAAGGAAGAAACTCTGCAGGGGGGACGCAGTGTACAGGCGGCATTGGAGGAAAGGGAGATACCGGCAAACGAGGACAAAAAGAACAAATTTGCCGCATTTCTGGAGAAACTGAAGGTGATCCTGTATAATCTATTTCACTTGCCGGAAAAGATTCTTGCGGCAGTCAGAAATATTTACTCAACAACCGGGGAAATATATGGTAGAATGAAAGTGTTTCTGGAGCTGATAAAGTCAGAGGAATTTTTGGGAGCCAGAACGCTGCTGTGGGGGCAGCTGAGGATACTGCTGCGGAGACTGGGACCGACTAAGATAAAGGGGACCCTCTCTTACGGTTTCGACGACCCTGCCCTGACCGGTCAGGTATTGGCGGGGCTCAGTTTTTTCTATCCCAAATATGGGGACAGACTGCGTATCTACCCATATTTTGACCGAAAGATTCTGGAGACAGATCTCTATCTCAGGGGAAGAATCTACGGGGTTCATTTGCTGGCTGCGGCATGGAAGCTGTATCGTGATTCTAATATAAAATATATGATAAAAAGATTTAAGCACAAGGAGGAGTAATAATGGCAGACGGGAATAATTTTCAGACAACAGTAGATTCTCTTTTTAAGGGAATGGACAGTTTTATCACAACTAAGACAGTGGTGGGCGAGGCAATTACGGTAGGTGATACCATTATACTTCCGCTCATCGATGTATCCTTTGGAGTGGCAGCGGGCGCTTTTGCTGATGACAAAAAGAATAATGGTGCCGGAGGCATGGGCGGCAAAGTATCTCCCAGCGCTGTACTTGTAATCTCCAATGGGACAACAAAGCTGGTAAATGTTAAGAATCAGGACGGACTTACCAAGATTCTGGATATGGTGCCAGACTTTGTCAATAAGTTTACAGACAAGAAAGCCGATGATATTATCGCTCATAATCAGAAGACAGAGGACAAAAAGACAGAAGCGGATTCCCAGGAAGAGCCCACAGACTAGGTGTATTGAAGGAGCGGGTCCCTGCATATACTAAAAAGTAAGAGGACAAAAGGAGTCAAAAATGTGTCGTCTCATTGGATTCCTGTTATTTTGGGTAGGAGTGGGAATGCTCATTGCCCTGATATTTCCCAAGTGCTTTTTTATCGTATTAGTGGCAGCAGGATGCCTGTTAGGGGGATATAATCTATTTTGCAGATAGTGGAAAATAAAAAAACCACCGCCAACCGCGATGGTTTTTTATTTCCTTGCATTACGCTCTTTCAACTTTACCGGACTTCAGGCAAGAAGTACAAACATACATCTTCTTTGAAGCACCGTTCACATTCACTCTTACAGATTTGATGTTTGATTTCCACATTTTATTAGAACGTCTATGGGAATGGCTCACACTGTTTCCGAAATGAGCGCCCTTTTCACAAATAGCACACTTTGCCATGATAGCACCTCCTTGACATATAAAATAAGTCTGATATACCCTATTACTACAGACTCACAACAATAGTTATTTTAACAGATGGTGGCACTTTTTGCAAGTAAAAATATAAAAAATTCAAATTATTATTTCATTTTTGTATAAAACAGGTTATAATACTAACATGATCCGGAAGACTGGCGTCTTGGCACAGAAACGGATTTTGAATAATATAGTGGAGGTGTCCGGTATGAATGGTTGTATTGATACAGGATTGGGCAAAATAGTTATTGATACAGATGTGATTGCTACGTACGCGGGAAGTGTTGCCGTTGAGTGTTTTGGTATCGTAGGAATGGCTGCTGTCAGCATGAAAGACGGGCTCGTTAAGCTTTTGAAAAAGGACAGCTTAAAGCACGGAATCAATGTGACGATCAGTGACAATAAGATAGAGTTGGATTTTCACGTAATTGTGGCATATGGTGTTAGTATTTCCGCAGTGTCCGACAATCTAATCAGCAACGTGAAATATAAAGTAGAAGCCTTTACCGGCATGGAGATTGAGAAGATCAATATCCTTGTGGAAGGCGTACGAGTAATTGATTAATTAAGGAGGAACTTGTTGTGAGTACAAAGACCATAGATGCAGGCGTCCTGGCTAAGATGTTCCTGGCAGGAGCAAAGAATCTGGAGGCAAAAAAAGAGTGGATTAATGAACTGAATGTATTTCCAGTGCCGGACGGGGATACGGGAACGAATATGACCCTGACCATTATGTCTGCAGCGACAGAAGTCAGCCAGCTGGATAAAATAACTATGGATTCCCTGGCAAAAGCCATATCGTCCGGCTCTCTCAGAGGTGCCAGAGGCAATTCCGGTGTTATTCTCTCCCAGCTGCTGCGGGGATTTACAAAAGGAATCGCTCATTATGAGAAACTGGATGCACAGAAATTTGCCGACGCTTTTGAAAAAGGTGTTGAGACTGCCTACAAGGCAGTTATGAAGCCGAAGGAGGGGACGATACTTACTGTGGCAAAAGGAGCGGCAACCCGTGCCCTGGAACTGGCTGAGGAGATGGAGGATCTGGATGCATTTTTCAGGGAGATTATTGACCATGCGGAATATGTCCTCTCTCAGACCCCGGAGATGCTTCCCGTGCTGAAAGAGGCAGGTGTCGTTGATTCCGGAGGACAGGGGCTTTTGGAAGTGCTGAAGGGGGCCTACGACGGGTTCCTGGGAAAAGAAATCGACTATAGCTTTGAGGCTCCCACGGGGCAGAAGCTGACCCGAATCTCTCCTCAGGCGGAAGCAGATATTAAGTTCGGATATTGTACAGAATTTATCATTGTATTGAAGGAAGAACTTTCGGAGCATGAGGTTTCCAAGATAAAAGAATATCTGATGTCAATCGGTGATTCACTGGTGGTCGTGGCTGACGATGAAATTGTCAAGATCCATGTACATACCAATGATCCTGGACTTGCAATTTCCAAGGCTTTGACCTATGGTTCCCTCTCTCGTATTAAGATTGACAATATGCGGGAAGAACATCAGGAGAAGCTGATAAAGGATGCGGAAAAGCTTGCCGCAGAGCAGGCCGGGGAAGAGACAGTGCCGGAGAAGGAAGTGGGATTCATCTCTGTATCTGTAGGTGAAGGTATGTGTGAGATCTTTAAAGAACTGGGGGCAGACTATCTGATTGAAGGGGGACAGACCATGAACCCCAGTACAGAGGATATGCTGAACGCAATTTCACGTGTCCCGGCGAAAAATATTTTTATATTCCCGAACAATAAGAATATTATTCTGGCGGCAAATCAGGCCAGAGATCTGACAGAGGATAAAAATATCTATGTAATTCCCACAAAAACCATGCCTCAGGGAATTACTGCACTTATCAATTACGTTCCGGACAGAAGCCCGGAAGAAAATGCAGAGGCAATGGCAGAAGAAATCAAGAATGTAAAAACAGGACAGGTAACCTATGCGGTTAGGGATACCCATATTGATGACAAAGAAATATCCCAGGGGGATATTATGGGAATCGGAGATCATAAGATTCTCTCTGTGGGAAAAGAGATTGAACAGGTAACTCTGCATATGGTGGAAGAGATGGTGGACGAAGAATCGGAGATCATAAGTATCTACTATGGGGAAGAGGTTTCGGAAGAGGATGCGGAGGAACTGGCGTCCAGACTGGAAGATAAGTACCCGGACTTTGATGTGGAGGTCAATCAGGGCGGACAGCCAATCTATTATTATATTGTATCAGTAGAATAAAGGAGAGAAAAGGAAGGGTGTTGCCTGGCGAAGTGGGCCGGGGCAGCACCTTTCTTTCACAGTTTTTCTAATATTACATAAAAGGTGGAAGGGATATATGGAAGAAAGTGCACCTCTTCGTTCTCTGAAAGGAGTAGGGGACAAGACTGAAAAGCTGTTTCAGAAGCTTGGAATTTATACAGTTGGGGATTTGCTGCACTATTACCCACGGGAATATGACAGATATACGGAACCGGTGACCGTAAAGGAAGCGGTGGAAAAAGGAGCCGGGAAAGCAGCAGTTGCGGCAAGGATTACGGGAAATGTGGATGTGAAAATTGCAGGGAAAAGTACCATAGTATCGACTGTCCTGACGGACCGGGGAGAAGCCTTGCAGCTCATCTGGTTTCATATGCCTTTTCTGAGAAATGTGCTGAAAAGAGGCGGGGCTTATATATTCAGAGGAAAGGTAGCGGAAAAAAGACATAGAATGGTTATGGAACACCCTCAGATCTTTACCCGGGAGGAGTATGAAAAGCTGCAGAACGGCCTGCAGCCTGTCTATAGCCTTACAGCTGGCATCACAAACAAATTGTTGGTTAAAATGATCCGCCAGGTTTTGGAGCAGAAGGAGCTGGCTGCGGAATACCTTCCGGAAGAAGTAAGAAATGCATATCGCCTGTCGGAGTATAATTTTGCGGTCTCACAGATCCATTTTCCGGAAAACCAGGAGTCCATGGTTTTGGGACGGCGCCGGCTTGCCTTTGACGAATTCCTTTTCTTTATTCTGGGGATTCAGCTTCTGAAGGAAAAAAAGACAGAGGAGAAGAATCTGTTTGATATGAAGCCGGTATGGGAGACAGAAAAAGTAATAGAACAGCTTCCTTACCGTCTGACCAATGCCCAGACGCAGGTGTGGCATGAGATAGAGAGGGATATGACCGGTCATACCCTTATGAACCGTCTGGTACAGGGAGATGTGGGATCCGGAAAAACAATCCTCGCATTTCTGGCCATGATTCTGGCCGGGACAAACGGATACCAGAGTGCGCTGATGGTCCCCACGGAGGTGCTGGCCAGACAGCACTGGGAGGGGCTGAGAAGGCTGATTAAGGACAGCAAACTGACAGGCTTAGAACCTATTCTTCTGACAGGTTCCTCTACGGCAAAGGAGAAAAGAGAGGCATATGCAATGATTGCGGAAGGAAAGGCTAAGATGATTGTGGGCACTCATGCGCTGATCCAGGAAAAGGTAGTATACCAGAACATAGCTCTGGTGATTACGGATGAGCAGCATAGGTTTGGGGTACAGCAAAGGGAAATACTGTCTAAGAAAGGCGGAAGTCCTCATGTGCTGGTAATGAGTGCAACCCCTATTCCCAGGACTCTGGCGATTATTTTGTACGGGGATTTGGATATTTCCGTGATCGATGAACTGCCGGCAAAGCGTCTTCCTATAAAAAATTGTGTGGTGGATACCAGTTATCGGCCGAAAGCCTATGCTTTTATGCAGCGTCAGATAGAGGCCGGACACCAGGTGTATATCATCTGTCCCATGGTGGAGGAAAGCGAAGGGATGGAGGCGGAAAATGTTCTTGATTATACAAACCGATTAAAGACTGTTTTTCCTTCCCAGATTGTGGTAGAATCACTTCATGGACGAATGAAGCCGGCAAAAAAGAATCAGATTATGGAGGCCTTTGCAGAGAATAAAATCCAGGTTCTGGTGTCCACCACTGTCATAGAGGTGGGAGTGAATGTCCCTAATGCAGTGGTTATGATGGTTGAGAATGCAGAGAGGTTCGGCCTGGCACAGCTCCACCAGCTGCGGGGCAGAGTGGGACGGGGAGATGTGCAGTCTTACTGCATTTTCATGCACAACGATGCAGGGGAAGAGATTCAGAAACGGCTGGAGATTCTGGAGAAATCCAATGACGGTTTTTTTATTGCAGGAGAGGACCTGCGCCTGCGGGGACCGGGAGATTTGTTCGGAGTCCGTCAGAGCGGTAGTATGGAGTTTAAGATCGCAGATGTTTATCAGGATGCAAATATACTAAAGGAGGCCAGCGAGGCGGCAGGGGGAATTCTGGCCCTGGATCCGGAGCTTGCCCTGGAACAGCACAGGCCTCTGAGAGAGGAATTGGAGAAATATATGAAGTCTCAGGCAGAGACGCTGGGGCTGTAAGGCGGTGTGTATGAAGGAAATTGTAAGACTGGACAACGTAAAAAAATCCTATCGGATGGGAGAGGTTACCATTCATGCTGTGGACGGCGTGTCTTTCTATATACGGGAAGGGGAATTTGTGGTTATTGTGGGTCCCAGCGGTGCGGGAAAGACAACGGTACTCAATATTCTGGGCGGAATGGATACCTGTGATGAAGGTGCTGTCCTGGTGGACGGCACAGACATCAGCAAATTCAGAGGAAAAAAACTAATAGAATACCGTCGGGAGGCGATCGGCTTTGTATTTCAATTCTATAACCTGATCCAGAATCTGACGGCTCTGGAGAATGTAGAGCTGGCAATCCAAATCTGCAGGGATCCACTCAATGCCGAGGATGCCCTCTGCGATGTAGGATTGAAAGAGAGAATGCAGAATTTTCCGGCCCAGCTTTCGGGAGGGGAACAGCAGCGAGTGGCCATTGCCCGGGCGCTGGCCAAGAATCCAAAGCTGCTGCTCTGTGATGAGCCCACAGGAGCTCTGGACTATCAGACAGGAAAAGCAATCCTGAAACTGCTCCAGGACACCTGCAGAGAAAAAAAGATGACAGTGATTGTGATAACCCATAACCAGGCCATTACCCCTATGGCTGACAGAGTAATAAAAATCAAGAACGGACGTGTGAGCAGTATGACGGAGAATCCGAATCCCATGCCCGTAGAAGAGATAGAATGGTAGTGATGTAGTGAAGCATAATGCCCTGAAAAAAGACTTTTTTGTGGAACTGAGAAAAACAAAGAACCGCTTTTTTTCCATACTTCTTATCGTGGTTCTGGGAGTTGCCTTTTTCTCCGGTATCCGTGCTGCGAGTCCGGATATGAATCTGTCGGCGGATAAGTTTTATGACGACAGCAATTTTATGGATATGCGGATTCTGAGCAGTCTTGGACTTACCGATGAGGACGTGAATGCTGTCCGCGGCATAGAAGGTGTAAGCAGCGCAGAAGGCGGTTACTCAGCAGACGTACTATGTGATCTGGAAGATGCCCAGATTGTAGTACGTCTTATGTCTATGCCTGAATCTATGAATGAGATACAGATAGCAGAGGGCAGGCTGCCGGAGAATAATCAGGAGTGTCTGGTAGATACAAAGTTTATTACAAATACAGGATATGAGATTGGTGACACCATTAAGGTTGCCTCGGGGACAGAGGACGATATCAAAGACACGGTGAAAGAGACTTCTTATAAGATTGTAGGCAGCGGTAGTATTCCCTATTATCTGAGCCTGGATCGGGGAACCACAAAGATTGGCAATGGCAACCTGAACAGCTTTATTTTTCTTCCCAAAGATTGTTTTGCGATTGAGGCGTATACCGAACTTTGTCTGACAGTTACAGGCGCCAGGGAGCTTCTGGACACCTCAGACGCCTATGAGGATTTGGTGGGAAAGGTGCAGGATCGGCTGGAGGATATCTCTGAGGACAGATGCCAGGCGCGTTATGACGGAATACAGGAGGAGGGCCGGGACAAGATTGCGGATGCTAAAAAAGAGATTGCTGACAATGAACAAAAGCTGGAAGATGCGGCCAAAGAACTGGAGGACGGCCAGGTAAAGCTGGAGGACGGAAAAAAGGAAATTGCGGAGAATGAGCAGAAGCTGGCAGACGGAAAAAAAGAGTTGGACGACAATGAAGCAGTTCTTCAGGACGGGCGCAGCCAGATAGACGACGGATATGTCCAGATAGCAGATGCCAAAGAACAGCTGGAGGAGAAGCAGCAGGAGATAGACAGCGGCTGGGAGCAGATTGAGGCCAACGAACAGACACTGAAGGAAAAGCAGCAGGAGTACGAGTCAGGTCTGGCGCTGTATAAAGAGGGCGAAGCAAAGACCGAAGAACAAATTGCAGCCGCCTGGAAAGAGTGGAACGAGGGAAAAGCTGCCCTGGACGGGGCCTGGGCTTCGGCCAGGGAGCAGGCGGAGCAGGAGGCCAGGCAGCAGGCGGAACAAGGCGTAAGAGCCGCCATGGAGGAGAGTCTGAAAGCGGCGGTGGAAGCCGGACTTATGACGCAGGAGGAGGCAGATGCCCAACTTGCGGCAGCTATATCTGCTGCTCAGGAGAGCGCTGTTGCCGAGGCTGTGAAAGTCATTGAAAATCAATTTGCGGATCCCCGCGGAGAGCTGGAAAAGAACAAAAAGATTATCGAAGAGAACGAAACTGCTGCCAGGCAGCAGCTCTTAGCATCTAAAAAAGAGCTGGAAGAGGGAAAGGCAGAGCTGGACGGCGGCTTTGAACAGCTGGAAGCTGCCAGGGCAGAGTTGGAGGATGGCCAGTCTCAATTAAATGAGGGATGGGAGGAGCTGTCTGCGCAGGCAGCGCTTCTGGAGGAAAAAGAAGCCGAGTGGCAGGATGGGAAACAAAAGCTGTACGATGCCGGAAAAGAGTGGCAGGATGGAGTAGATCAGCTGGAGGACGCCAAAAAGGAGCTTCAGGATAAAGAACAGGAATTTTGGGACGGAAAGCAGGAATACGAGGAGGCGCGGGAGGAAGCCGAGCCTGAGATTGCCGATGCCAAGGTTAAGATTCAGGATGCAGAGAAGGAGCTTCAGGAACTGGAGCTTCCGGAGTGGTATGTTTTAGACAGGAATTACATAGAATCTTATGTGGAATATCATCAGGATTCCCAGAGAATTGAGGCAATCGGAAAAGTATTCCCGGTAATTTTCTTTCTGGTTGCCGCCCTCATCTGTCTTACGTCAATGACACGTATGGTTGAGGAAGAAAGGATTCAGATTGGTACTCTAAAGGCCCTTGGATATGGGAAGTTTTCCATAGCGGCTAAGTATATCTGCTATGCCTTTACGGCCACTATGCTGGGAAGCCTGACAGGGCTGGTGCTGGGACAGAAACTGCTTCCGGTAGTAATTATTAATGCCTATGGAATTTTGTATACCAATCTGCCGCAGATCCTGAACCCGCTGCATCTGTCTTACTCGCTGTCCTCTACTGCCGCTGCGATTTTCTGTACGGTGGCAGCTACTGTGTTTGCCTGCTACAAGGAACTGAACGCCTGCCCGGCAGAGCTGATGCGGCCGGCAGCACCTAAAATCGGGAAAAGAGTACTTCTGGAACGGATCGGGATTCTATGGCGCCACCTGAACTTTACTAACAAGTCTACCATTCGGAATTTGTTCCGGTATAAAAAAAGATTTTTTATGACAGTTTTGGGAATCGGAGGATGCATGGGGCTTCTTCTGGTAGGCTTTGGGCTGAAGGATTCTATTAAGTCTATCGGGACGCTTCAGTTTGGCAGTATCCGCAATTACAGTGCCAGTATTGCTATGAAGGATGACGTTACAGAGGAAGAGGAGAATCAGCTACTGGAAATTGTAAAGAATGACAAAGAAATAAAGAACTCTCTTTCCGTGTGTGAGACGTCAGTGGATGTGGGACGCAAAGGAACGGAAAAAAGTTCTTATATGGTAATCCCTCAGGATCCCGGCCGTCTGACAGAATTTATCAGCCTTAGGGACAGACTGACAAAAACACCCTATGAACTCACCGACGACGGAGTGATCATAACAGAGAAGCTTGCAAAATTACTGGATGTGAAAGCTGGTGATGAGATCTATCTGAAAAAGGATGAGACTCACAAGCTGAATGTAAAGGTAAGTCATATAACGGAAAATTATTTCTATCATTATGTATATATTACACCTGCTTTATATGAAAAAATTTATCAGGAAGAACCTGAGTTCCACCAGATCTATACCATAAATAGTTCCGACAGCGGGAAGTTTGAGGAGGAATTCCAGAGACGTTATATGGAAGAAGAACAAGTGACGGAAATCTCATTCCTCTCCGGTTTGGCGGACAGGATTGCGGATATGCTTAAGAGTATGGATACCGTAATCTATGTGCTGGTAATATCTGCAGGAATGCTGGCCTTTATCGTTTTGTATAATCTCAATACGATCAATCTAAGTGAGAGAAAGAGGGAACTGGCCACCCTGAAGGTGCTGGGATTTTATGACATGGAAGTCTCGAGCTATATGATCAGGGAAAATATATGGCTGACCCTGATCGGGAGTATAGTAGGTGTTATTTTCGGACGAATGCTGCATTATTTCGTGATTTTGACTGCAGAAATAGACATAATGATGTTTGGCAGAAATATCGAACCAAAGAGTTTTATATTCAGCATTATCCTAACATTTTTCTTTTCATTTCTTGTGAATTTTGCTATGCATTTTAAATTGAAAAAAATAAACATGGTGGAGTCGATGAAGAGTGTGGAGTAGGAAATACTTGAAAAATTCGCAGAATAGGTTTATTATGAGAAAGAAATTTATTGAACAGGTCAGAAAAGATGGTGAGGAGGAATTATTATGCCAACGAAACAATCAACTATCACGAAAGCAGCGGCACCAGCTGCCAAACCAGAAGTGAAAACGACCGCAGCAGCTGCAGGGGCAAAGACAGCTGCAGAGGCAAAGACAGCAGAAGAAGTGAAAGTACCGGTGGAAACAAAGAAACCAGCTGCCAAAAAGACTGAGGCTAAAAAACCGGCGGCCAGGAAGCCTGCTGCAAAACCGGCAGCGAAGAAGCCAGCTGAGAAAAAGGTGCCGGCGGTTGAGGAAAGCATCTATTTGCAGTTTGGGGGCAAGGAGATTCTGACAAAGGATCTGGCAGTGAGAGTAAAAGAAATCTGGACTAAAGAGTTGGGCAAGAAGGAAAAAGACCTTACGGATCTGAAATTATATGTAAAGCCAGAAGAATATACTGTTTATTACGTAATCAACCAGGAGGTTACAGGCAGTATCGATCTGTAATCAGAAACGAAAAAGGAAAAAGAGAGACTGTCCCACGGGAAAGCCTCTCTTTTCTTTTGGTAAATGATTACCTTTTTTGTTTGATGAGTTTTAGAACTGAGTTCCGCTCATGTTTGAACCAGACATGCCTGTACCGGACATCTGTCTTTCCTGAGCTTCGATCATCTTTTTAACCATATATCCACCAACAGAACCATTCTGTTTGGATGTTAAGTTACCGTTGTAACCATCTGTAAGAGGTACTCCTAATTCGTTAGCTACTTCGAATTTGAAACGGTCTAAAGCTCCTTTTGCTTCTGGTACTGCTGCGGTATTAGAAGAACGATTTGCCATAATAAATTGCCTCCTTGAAATCTTTTTTTGTTTTTTGTTACAAGGATAGTATGTGAAAAATGTTTATTTTTACACTAGAAGTTCTTGCTAGAATTAGCAAAATTTGAGAGATTTATTAATTTCGCATAAATTCAGAAAAAAGTTTGCGATTTATTTAGTTATTTGTTATAATGATTGAGAAAACGTAGAAAATCAAGGGAATGATAACAATATGAATGTAGGAATAATTGCTCACAACAGCAAAAAAGCGTTAATTGAAGATTTTTGCATCGCCTATAAGAATATACTGGCAAAGCATGAGATATTCGCTACGGGAACTACAGGAAGAAGAATCGAAGAAGTGACGAATCTGCATGTCCATAAGTTCCTTCCGGGAAGTATGGGAGGCGACAAGCAGTTTACGGAGATGATAGAGCGGGGAGATATCGACATGGTGATATTCTTTTACAATCCTTCCATGATCGATCCCAAGGAGCCGGATGTATATCAGATAACCAGATGCTGTGACCAGTACAACATACCCGTAGCTTCTAACATAGCAACGGCAGAATCTCTGATTCTGGGACTGGCCAGAGGTGATTTGGACTGGCGGACACAAGTTTAAATTCGCTTGGGCGAAAGAAAGACAGGAAGATACAATATGAGAGTCATAGCAGGAACAGCGAGAAGCCTTCCGCTTAAGACAGTGCCCGGTATGGATACCCGGCCTACAACAGACAGGACAAAGGAAACTTTGTTTAATGTTCTGCAGCCTGAAATCCCAGACTGCAGATTTCTGGATCTGTTTGCAGGCAGCGGGGCCATTGGGATTGAAGCCTTGAGCAGAGGGGCTGCTTTTTGTGTGTTTATTGAGAAAAATCGTAAGGCATACGCCTGTATAGAGGAGAATCTTGCCTTTACAAGGCTAAAGGAAAGAAGCAGGGTAATGCATACTGATGTGGTTACAGGGCTGGGGCAGCTGGAACAGGAAGAAGCTTTTGACTGTATTTTTATGGATCCTCCCTACGATATGGAGTTGGAAAAAGAAGTGCTGTCAGTATGCCGGGACAAATCCTTTGTCTCAGAGCATACGCTGTTTATAATAGAAGCATCTCTTTCTACAGATTTCTCATATCTGGAAGAAATGGGATATGCCATAGTCAAACAAAAGAAGTATAAAACGAATACCCACGTCTTTATAAAAAGGTACAAGGAGAAAAAGTAAATGGCAATAGCAATTTATCCGGGAAGTTTTGATCCGGTAACATTTGGTCATCTGGATATTATACACCGCGCAACCAGGCTTTTTGACGAAGTAATTGTCGGCGTTTTGAATAATTCTGCAAAAAGTCCGTTGTTTTCTGCAGAAGAACGTGTTAATATACTTAAGAAGGTGACGGAGGATATACCAAATTTGAAGATTAAGTCCTTTAGCGGGTTGTCTGTGAACTTTGCGAAGGAGTGCAATGCGAAAGTGATCGTAAGAGGCCTGCGGGCTATTACAGATTTTGAGTACGAGCTGCAGCTGGCACAGACAAACAGGATTCTGGACAAGGATATTGATACTATGTTCCTTACCACCAGTCTGGAATATGCATATCTGAGTTCCTCTACCGTTAAGGAAGCGGCAAGTTTTGGCGCTGATATCTCCGAATTTTTACCCCCCTATGCAGTTGAAAAAGTGAAAGAAAAGTTTCAAGGGATAAAATAATTAATGTACAATAAGGAGTGTAAAAAATGAGCAGCAGAATTGAACAAATCATTGAAGAGATCGAAGAATACGTAGAAACCTGTAAATTTCAGCCGTTATCTACAACTAAGATTGTGGTAAATAAAGAAGAACTGGAAGACCTTTTAAGAGAGCTTCGCCTGAAGACACCGGACGAGATTAAGAGATATCAGAAGATTATCAGCAATAAAGACGCTATTCTTGCAGATGCCCAGGCGAAGGCAGAGGGACTGATTGCAGAGGCAAAGGCTCAGACCCAGGAGATGGTAAGCCAGTCTGAGGTAATGCAGCAGGCGTATGCCCAGGCGAATGAGACCATCAACAATGCGAACCGTCAGGCACAGGAGATTCTGGATTCAGCAACCAGTGATGCCAACAGCATCCGCTTGAGCGCAATCTCCTACACCGATGATATGCTGGCAAATCTGGGACAGATTATGAGCGGTGCACTGGAGGATGTGGCTGTAAAATATAATTCTTTCGTACAGTCTCTTCAGAGCTGCTACGAGGTTGTGAATAAAAACCGCAATGAGCTTGCACCCCAGGTAGCACAGGCTTCCACCTCTGTTTCGTCAGCAGCTTTGGATGACGACATGGAAGTAGAAGGACTGGATGATCTGGATGATTTAGACGATTTGGACGATTAATAGAGCCAAAAGGAAGGTGATTGCAAGACTGCACAGCTTTCCTTTCACATAAGGCATCAGAGGCAGTGATGTCTCATTTATCATGGATTTTGTCTGGGCCATAATACATAGGCCTCCGAAGGAGGTAAGAGCCATGATAATTGCGTATTTGAGAAAAAAAGGGCAGGCGGTCTGAGCGATGGCAGCGGTACCGGTGGAGATTTCTGTGATCCCCAGCAGGGCATACCGAAGGGGTGCCGGTAAAAAGGTGCAGGTCTGTATCATCCCGCTGCATACAGAGAAGAGGATAATATATCCCCCAAGCTTTGTAATTCCTTCAAATCCATTCATAATAGAGGTATCTATGATAACTCCTAGAGGAGGACGCCGGGATACCTCTTTTTTGTGATCTGTCAGGTGGCTTTTCTTTTTTTTGTATCCGGATCGGAAGAGCAGAGAAGTGATAAAGCTGCCGGTGTAAAGGATCAGAAAGCTTAACCCTATGTACTCCTCTCTGTGGAGGGTTTCCAGGAGAAGAAAGGAGGATACAAACATGGGTCCCGGATGATTTGAGAAGGTTAGAAGATAGCAGGCTTCTTCCCGGCTGATTTTTCCGCTGCCGTACAGATCTGCCGTAACCTTTGCCCCCATGGGATAACCGCAGAACACCCCCAGGAGGAGGGCGTAAGCTCCGTTGGGGGAGAGTCCGAACAGGAAATTCCAAAGCTTTTTCGGCAGAGCAATCCATTTTTCCAGGACATTCGTTTTAATCAGAATATTGGACAGGATCATAAAAGGCAGAAGTGAGGGGAGAAGGCTCTGAAACCATAGAAGAAGTCCCCTTTTTGAAGCTGCAAATGCTATTTCCGGACAAAACAGGAGAAAGGACAAAAGTAAAAGCAGGGGAGGAAGATACCAGCGTTTTTTCATTTATGTCTCCAGCAGGAAATTGTCTTTCTCTTAGTATATGAGGAGAGAGGGAAAAATAGGTTTAAACTTAAGAAATCTCGCGGCGGGGGCTTGCTATTTTTATTTGCCTGTGACACAATGTAGAAAGACAAAATCAGGAGGTGCTTTTATGGCAAAATTAGAAGGCATAGAACCAGTGAAGGTGTTCCGGTTTTTTGAAGAACTGGCAGGGATACCCCACGGTTCCGGGAATACAAAAGAAATCAGCGATTACCTTGTGCGCTTTGCGAAAGCCCGCGGGCTTCGATATATTCAGGATTCAAATAATAATGTGATTATATTTCAGGAGGGGACGCCTGGATATGAAAATGCCCCTGTGGTGATTCTTCAGGGTCATATGGATATGGTTTGTGAGAAAAAGCCGGGATCTCTGCATGACTTTACAAAAGACGGACTAAAGCTTCAGGCAGAGGGGGACTTTATCTCTGCAAAGGATACCACTCTTGGCGCAGATGACGGCATCGCAGTTGCCTATGCGCTGGCGGTTCTGGATGATGACAAACTGCCTCACCCGCCCCTGGAGGTAGTGGTGACGGTTGATGAGGAGATTGGCCTTCTCGGGGCAGGATCTCTGGATGCCTCTCCCCTGAAGGGGAAGCTTCTGCTGAATCTGGACTCTGAGGAGGAATCCTGTCTCTGGGTAGGGTGTGCCGGAGGACTTACGGCAGTGAGCAGAATTCCTGTAAGGTATATAGAAGAAGCAAACCACAGATATGGGGTTAAGATCCACGGCCTCTGCGGCGGGCACTCTGGGGCAGAAATTGATAAGATCAGGGCCAATGCCGTTATCCTTATGGGGCGTTTCCTTTTTGAACTGAGGGAGCATGTGGGATATCTGCTTTCAGAGCTGAAGGGCGGACAGAAGGACAATGCGATACCCAGGGAGGCGAGCGCCCTTCTAATGCTCTCCGAAGAGGAGGAAGAGCGTCTGTTTGAGGCTGCCGCTGGATTTCAGGAGGCACTGCGGAAGGAATATGCGGGGACAGATGAGGGGATCACCGTGACGGTTGAGAGACTGGGAATGGGGACAGAGCCTGCGCTTCATCCCGGAAGTCTGGAAAAGGTGATTTTTTATCTGATGCATATTCCTAACGGTATCCTGAAAATGAGCGGTACGATTCCGGGACTCGTGGAGAGCTCCACCAATCTGGGAATTCTGGAATTGACTCCAAAGGAGCTTCGTGCATCCTCCAGCGTGAGAAGCTCCGTAAAGTCCGGGAAGACAGCAATCGCGGAACGCATTCAGTATCTGACTGAATTTTTAGGGGGAGATTATGAGGCAGAGGGAGAGTATCCGGCCTGGGAATACCGCCAGGATTCTCCGCTCAGGGAGCTGATGGTTCAGGTTTATAAGGACCTATTCCAAAAGGAACCTCAGGTAAAGGCAGTTCACGCCGGACTGGAGTGCGGACTCTTCTTTGAAAAGATTCCAGGGCTTGATTGTATTTCCTTCGGTCCAGATATCTTTGACATTCATACAACCGAGGAACACCTGAGCATCTCCTCCACAAAGCGGGTATGGGAATATCTGTGCACCGTCTTAGAACGCATGAGATAAACAGAGAAAAAAGACTGAAAAAGAAGACACTTTTTTGGTCTTTTTTTCTGCCCTGACGCATAGACTGAGAGGTGGAGGGATGCAAATTGCGTAAAACCTTCTTTCTTTTAGTAATTGTACTGTTTTTCGACATTGCGGGAAGTACTTTTTTGGGGAACAAAGCTGCAGACGCAGAGCTGAAAAAGATGGGTATTCCCCTTGGGTTTATGAGAGAACATGGGATAAACCGGGAGGAAATGAGGGATTATGGTGCTTTCTGGAAGGATCTCAAGTATTTTCCCCTACCATCGGATCTCCTTGGGGAAGAATTCTCGTATGAGGATACCTGGATGGAGGAGAGGAGCTATGGGGGGAACAGAAAGCACGAAGGCTGTGACATATTCGGTTCCAATGAAAAGCCCGGATATTATCCGGTACTCAGTATGACAGACGGGACAGTAGAAAAGGTAGGCTGGCTTCCTTTGGGGGGATACCGGATCGGAGTGAGAAGTCCTTCGGGCGGCTACTTTTATTATGCTCATTTGTATGGCTATGCCAGAGATTTCCGGGAGGGAGATGCTGTGAAGGGCGGTGAACTGCTGGGATTCATGGGGGATACCGGATACGGTGAGGAAGGGACTACAGGAAAATTTCCTCCCCATCTTCATCTGGGCATTTATATTGAGAAGGAAGACCAGGCGGAATACCCGGTAGATCCTTACATAGTCCTGAAATATCTGGAGAAAAACAGGCGCAGGTATCTATATTAAAAAGCACAGAAATGATTTTTATGCTATAATAGCATAAGTGGGCCGTGTGACGTTACCGCCCATAGGGGAATGATTCTTCTGTGACGGAAAGGTAAGGAGATTTAAAGAACTATGGAAATACAATTGTGGAGAGAAATTCTGAATCCTTATGAGCTGGCAGTGAAAGAGCTGACTGTTAAGTTTAATCATTTGATCAAAGAACACCGGCAGCTGGATATCTACTGCCCCATTGAGCAGGTGACCGGCCGGGTAAAAAGTATTAACAGTATATTAGAAAAGATGCAGAGGAAGAATATTACCTGGGGCAATATGGAGGTACAGGTTGAGGATATCGCAGGAATGCGGATTATCTGCCAGTTTTATGAAGATATAGAAAAAGTGGTTGAGATTATCAGAAACCGCAGCGATATGGCTGTGAAGTATGAAAAAGATTACATTACGCATATGAAGGAAAGCGGATACCGCAGCTATCATATGATTGTTTACTATAACGTGGAAACCTTTCAGGGGACAAAACAAATTCAGGTGGAGTTTCAGATTCGTACACTGGCGATGAACTTTTGGGCAACCATTGAACATTCTCTCCAGTATAAATATAAAGGAAATATGCCGGAGCATCTCACACAGCGCCTCAGCAAGGCTGCGGATGCTATCATTGCCCTTGATCGGGAAATGTCCTCTGTGAGGAGCGAGGTTATGGATGCGCAGAACTCCTCCCAGATGCAGGCAAACCTGGTGGCGGATATCCTGAATAATATTGAGAATCTTTACCGATATTCCAATAAAAGGGAAGTGGCAAAGATACAGGATGAGTTCTACCGCATCTATTCAGCGAAGGATATTGAGCAGCTGGAGCGTTTTCACAAGCAGCTGGACATTATATCTGAGGGGTACCGGGCACAGGCAGTTACACTGGAAGATGATTTGGAAGGATATTAAGCATGGAATTACCAATGAAGTATACGGGGAGTATGAGAAATTTACTCCGGGAAGAGTTTGAAAGTTATCTGGAAACCTTTGAGAAACCCGTCCGGCTGGGACTGCGGATAAATCAGAACAAAGTGACCGGGGAGGAATGGGAGAAGATAAGCCCGTTCTCTCTGGAAAAAGTTCCCTGGATCCCTAACGGATACTATTATAAAGAGGAAGAAAAGCCCTCCCGCCACCCCTATTATTATGCAGGACTTTATTATCTGCAGGAACCAAGCGCGATGACTCCGGCCAGCCGTCTTCCGGTGGAAGAGGGGGATACTGTGCTGGATCTCTGCGCGGCTCCGGGGGGCAAGGCAACAGAGCTGGGTGCCAGGCTGAAGGGAAGCGGCATGCTGGTGGCCAATGACATCAGCAGTTCAAGGGCAAAGGCGCTGCTGAAAAACCTGGAGCTTATGGGGCTTTGGAATTGTTATGTTACCTGTGAAGATCCTGTAAAACTACAGCAGCAGCTGCCCTGCTTTTTTGATAAAATATTAGTGGATGCCCCGTGCTCCGGGGAGGGAATGTTCCGCCGGAGGCCCGAGATGGCCAGAGAGTGGGAGGAAAAAGGCCCTTCAGAATACAGTTCTGTACAAAAGGAGCTTGTGCTGGCGGCGGCTGCTATGCTGAAGCCGGGAGGCATGCTTCTCTATTCTACCTGTACCTTTTCCAGAGAAGAAAATGAAGAGGTGATTCATTTTCTTCTGGAAAAGGCTCCGGATCTGTCTCTGGAGGAGATAGTCCCTTATGAGGGATTTTCCCCGGGGGTGGGGCTTTCCTCCTGTGTCAGGATTTTCCCCCATAAAATGAATGGGGAAGGCCATTTTATGGCACTGTTAAAAAAGGCAGGGGAAAGTCACAAACCGATCACAGCGGCCCGCGGACAGGGTACCGGAAAAGCCATACCTGCGGAGGTCCGGGAGTTCCTTCAGGGGATCAGCTGTCCCTTTGAGCAGGACAGGTTTTATATGGTGCAGGATAAAGTGTATTATCTGCCTGCTGGAAGCGGCATGCCCGGGAGACTCAGGTATCTGCGCACAGGGCTCTATCTGGGCGAGCGGAAGAAAAATAGGTTCGAGCCTGCGCAGGCTCTGGCTATGGCCCTTAAGAGGGAGGAATATGATTCCTCCATAAATTTGTCCTCCGGGGATGAGAGAACTCTTCGATATCTGAAGGGGGAAACCATTGAAGTCAGCGACCTGCACGCCCCCCGCAAAAAGGGCTGGCAGCTGGTTTGTGTGGACGGATTTCCTCTGGGATGGGGAAAATTGTCCGGAGGAATGCTGAAGAACAAATATTATCCGGGATGGAGATGGCAGTAAGATGCTTCGTTTAGATAAATATCTGGCTGATATGGGCACAGGAACCCGCAGCCAGGTCAAACAGATGATTAACAAGGGCAGGGTAAGCGTAAACGGTACAAAGATCCTGCGTCCTGAATATAAGGTGGATCCGGGAAAAGATGCGGTGGAGGCAGACGGCAGCAGGATTGGGTACACAGACTTTGAATATTATATGCTTCATAAACCGGCCGGATATGTATCTGCCACAGAGGATCGGCAGGAAAAAACGGTACTGAATCTTATCACCGGTAAAAGCAGAAAGGATTTATTCCCTGTTGGAAGACTGGACAAAGATACTGAGGGACTTCTTCTTATCACCAATGACGGTGAACTGGCTCACAGGCTGCTTTCGCCCAGAAGACATGTGGATAAAACTTACCTGGTCCATTTGGATCTCCCGGCTGAACACAAGGACGCGGAGGCTTTCCGAAGGGGACTGGATATCGGGGATGAAAAGCCAACCCTTCCAGCCAGACTGGAAATGGAACAGAACGGGGATGGACGTGAGGTAAGGGTTACCATCCGGGAGGGGCGGTTCCATCAGATAAAAAGGATGTTTGAAGCATTGGGGAAACATGTGGTATACTTAAAAAGGCTTTCTATGGGAAGCCTGTATCTGGACGGAACACTGCCCCCGGGGGCATACCGTCCTCTGACAAAGGAAGAACTGGAGAGGCTGCGTGAAGATGCTACAGGGAAAAAAAGCAGTATTATTTGATTTAGACGGAACATTAGTGGATTCCATGTGGATGTGGAAGGAGATAGATGTCCTGTATCTGGGAAGGCTGGGGAAAGAACTTCCGCCCAGACTCCAGAGGGATATAGAAGGCATGAGTTTTACGGAAACTGCGGTGTACTTCAAAGAGACCTTTGATATACCGGAGAGCATCGGAGAAATTAAAGAAATCTGGCTTTCTATGGCCAGAGACAAGTACCTCTGGGAGGTCCCTCTGAAGGCGGGGGTTCCTGAATTTTTAAAGGTACTGAAAGAGAAAGGCATAAAGACAGGTATATGTTCCAGCAACAGCATAGAACTGGTAGAGGCAGTGCTCCGGACCCACGGCATAGACGGATGCTTTCAAAAGATTCGTACATGCTGTGATGTCCCTCACGGGAAGCCTGCCCCTGATATATATCTGAAAGTGGCGGAGGATCTGCAGGTGGCGCCGGAAGAATGTATGGTCTTTGAAGATATTCCCATGGGCATACTTGCCGGAAAGAATGCAGGCATGAGCACCTGTGCGGTGGAGGACGCCTTCAGCAGGGATCAGGAAGAAGAGAAGCGGCGGCTGGCTGACTATTATATTGCCTCATATTATGATGTGATTAACGGGACATACGAAGAAGTATAAGGAGAGACAAGAGGACAACAGGATGAATTTTTTGCCCATTACAAAACAGGAAATGCTGGAAAGAGGCATAGAACAGCCGGATTTCGTCTATGTGATTGGAGATGCCTACGTGGATCACCCATCCTTTGGCCCGGCGATTATCAGCCGTCTCCTGGAATCCAGGGGATATTCTGTCTGCATGCTTCCCCAGCCGGACTGGAAGCGAAAAGAAAGCGTGCAGGAATTCGGTGAACCACGGCTGGGATTTCTTGTATCTGCGGGGAATATGGATTCTATGGTGAATCACTATACAGTAGGGAAAAAAAGGCGGCGTACAGATGCGTATTCCCCCGGCGGCATATCCGGCCTGCGCCCGGACCGTGCGGCGGTGGTCTACAGTAACCTCATACGCCAGACATATAAAAAAACGCCCATCATTCTTGGGGGAATAGAAGCCTCCCTGCGGAGAATGGCCCACTATGATTACTGGTCTGACCAGGTGAGGGCATCCGTGCTTATGGACAGCGGCGGAGATTTGATATCCTATGGGATGGGAGAACACTCCGTTTTAGCCATTGCGGAAGCGCTGGCGGCAGGAATTCCTGTAAACGAGATTACGTATATTCCGGGGACGGTATACCGGACAAAAGAGATGGATTCTGTCTATCAGGGAGTTTGTCTGCCGGATTACCAGGAAATCTGCCGCAGCAAGGAGGCATATGCCAGAAGTGTTGCTCTGCAGTATGAGAATACAGATCCAGTTACCGGGAAAACTCTGATCGAGAGCTATGGCACTAAGGGATGTATCGTACAGAATCCCCCGGCGGCCCCCCTCACCATACAGGAGATGGATGATATTTATGATTTGCCGTATATGAGAACCTATCATCCTTCGTATGAAAAAATGGGTAAGATACCTGCCATAGAGGAGATTAAGTTTAGTCTGACCAGCAACCGGGGATGCTTCGGGGGCTGCAGTTTCTGTGCACTTACGTTCCATCAGGGGAGGCAGGTGCAGGTGAGAAGCCATGCGTCCATTCTCAGAGAAGCAGAAAATTGCCGCCGGGATCCTGAGTTCAAAGGATATATACATGATGTGGGAGGACCCACTGCAGATTTCCGGCACCCATCCTGTGAAAAGCAGTTAAGCAAAGGGGTATGCACAAACCGTCAGTGCCTGTTTCCAAAGCCCTGCGGCAATTTGAAGGCAGACCACGAAGATTATCTTCAGCTGCTGCGAAAGCTCAGAGAGCTGCCGGGAATAAAAAAGGTTTTTATACGGTCCGGAATTCGCTTTGACTATGTGACGGCGGACAAAGATCCCCGTTTTCTGGAGGAAGTGGCCATGTACCATGTAAGCGGACAGCTCAGGGTAGCTCCGGAACATGTCTCCAAGCCTGTGCTGGATGCCATGGGAAAACCAGGGCATGAGGTATATCTCTCTTTTCTGAAGCAATTTCAGACGGCCAACCGGAAAGCAGGGAAAAAGCAGTATGCGGTTCCCTACTTTATGTCTTCCCATCCCGGCTGTACCATGAAGGATGCGGTTAAGCTGGCAGAGTATGTAAGGGATTTGGGGTTTATGCCTGAGCAGGTACAGGACTTTTATCCCACACCGGCAACGATTTCTACCTGTATGTATTACACAGGACTGGATCCCAGGACGATGAAGAAGATATATGTACCCCGGGATCCCCGGGAGAAGGAGATGCAGAGGGCTCTGATCCAATACAGGGACCCAAAGAACTATGAACTGGTGAAAAAAGCCTTGGAACTGGCCGGACGAAGGGATCTCATCGGTTATGGCCCCAAATGTCTTATAAAGCCCGGAAAAGGAGAACAGGTCTCACCTGGTATGCAGAAGAAAAGCAGAAAGAAAACGATTCGTAATGTCCACAAAAAGAAGGGAAGATGAATATGCAAATAGCAATTGTAACAGGTGCTTCTTCAGGTATCGGAAAAGAATTTGTCCGCCAGCTCTCTTACTGCTATCCATGGCTGGATGAGATATGGGTCATTGCCAGAAGAGAAGAGAATCTGAAACAGCTTCAGAAGCGGATTGATGCAAAGCTTCGGATTCTTCCTCTGGATCTCAGAAAAGACAGCAGCTTTTTTACCATACAGAAATTGTTAAAAACAGAAAAACCTCACGTTAAGGTCTTGGTAAATGCCGCAGGATTTGGTAAAATTGGCAAAGTAAGCGAATGCACCACAAATACCATTCAGGGTATGATTACTCTGAATTGTACCGCACTTACAAAGATGACAACTCTGTGCCTTCCCTACTGCGGAAAGCGAAGTCATGTGATACAAATAGCTTCTGCGGCAGCCTTTGTACCTCAGCCGGGACTGGCAGTCTATGCAGCTACAAAGTCTTATGTGCTCAGTCTCTCCCGGGCACTCAGAAGAGAGGTGAAACAGGAAGGAATCACAGTGACTACTGTGTGTCCGGGTCCTGTGGACACTGAGTTCTTCCAGAAAGCAGGGGGGAGCCTTTCATTTGCAAAGAAGGTATGCATGGCAAAGGCGGATCAGGTAGTGCACAAGGCAATACTGGATGCAGCGGGAGGAAAGGAATTGTCTGTCTACGGTGTTCCCATGAACGCTGTGTATGTGCTGTGCAGAATCATTCCTCACCGGGTGCTGCTTGCTATTATGAATCTGATACTATAAGAGAAAGAAGGACAATATTTACATGAAAGCAACCAAAGGCAGCTACGGCTATATCCGTGCCCAGAAAATAAAAAGAACCTGGATTACCCTGGCATTATTTGCCGCCCCTTTATTGGTCTTTTTTACAGGGCTGGTTCTCAAAGGCAACAGAAATACGATATTTACAGTTATTGCGATCCTGGGATGCCTGCCTGCCTGCAAAATGGCGGTGAGCAGTATTATGATGTACATGCAGAAACCTATGAAAAAAGAAGATTATGAGGCCATTGAGGCACATAAAGGAGAGCTTACATGCGGGTATGAGCTTGTGGTGACTGCCTATGAGAAACAGAGCTTTCTGGATTCCGTCGTGGTCTGCGGGAATACGGTGGCGGCTTACAGCAGCAGGGAGAAGACAGACGGCCCTTTTGTGGAAAAGCATATACAGAAAATCCTGAAACAAAACGGCTTTTCCGTATCCGTGAAAGTGTTCCGGGAACTAAAAAGCTATCTGGAACGGTTGGACAGTCTCAACGAGCACAGAGAGAGTATTGAGAAGGACATCCGGTTTACTCCTGATGAAAATTATCCTGAGCTCACCAGAAACGAACTGATTCTGCATACGATCTATGCAATTTCCCTGTAGGTGTACCCATGAAAGAGATTGTGATAGGGGAAAACCAGGCCGGACAGCGATTTGATAAATATTTGTCCAAATACCTTAACGAGGCGCCTAAAAGTTTTCTCTACAAAATGCTAAGAAAAAAGAATATAACACTGAATGGAAAGAAGGCTACCGGAAGCGAAAAGCTGAAGGAGCAGGATATTGTACGCCTCTTTCTCTCAGAGGAGACCATAGACAAGTTTTCACGGGTGAAAGTGGAAAGAAGCCATGGGAAATTGTCCATCCTGTATGAGGATAAGCATATAGCGGCAGTCAATAAGCCCTCAGGAATGTTGTCCCAGAAAGCATCGGGCAGTGATGTCTCCCTGGTGGAGTACCTGACCGGTTATCTGCTGGAGAGCGGACAGATGAAAGAGGAGGATTTCAGATGTTTTCATCCCGGGATATGCAATCGTCTTGACCGTAATACCAGCGGTATTGTAATCGCAGGAAAAACCCTGGCCGGCCTTCAGGAGATGAACGAGGCCTTTAAGCTGCGTTCCCTCAAAAAAGAATATCTGGCTTTGGTGGAGGGTGTGGTTTCCTCCGGGGCATATCTGAAAGGATATTTGCATAAAGATGAAAAATGTAATAAAGTAGTGGTAGAAAAAGAGCCGTTTGAGGGAAGTGTTCCTATAGAAACCGAGTACCGTCCCTTAGCCGGCAATCAGAGGGTAACTCTTTTGAATATTCATTTGGTCACGGGCCGTTCCCATCAGATACGAAGCCATCTAGCCAGTATCGGACATCCAGTCATTGGTGATGGAAAGTACGGCAGCAAAAAGAGCAACCAGCTGTTTTGTGACAGCTACGGAGTGAAGTCCCAGCTGCTTCACGCATATCGGCTTACAATGCCTGAGTTGAAGGGAGAACTGAACTATCTATCCCACAAGGTGCTGACGGCGCCAATACCTTCAGACATGAAAAGAGTTCTGGAGGGAGAACACATAGAGGAGAGTATACATGAATGAGTAAAAAAAATACGGGGCCATCCATCGGCAGGGAATTATGGGAATATATTAAAATGATTATCTTCGTGGTAGCGGTTGTCTTTGTTATCAATAATTTTTTGCTGATTAATGCAAAGATACCCTCAGAATCCATGGAAAAGACAATCATGACAGGGGACAGGATTTTTGGCAACCGTCTGGCATATCTTTTTGAGGAGCCGGAGCGCTATGATGTAGTGATTTTTAAGTATCCGGACAACGAAAGCCAGCTTTTTATTAAGAGAATTATCGGACTTCCGGGGGAAACAGTTACGATTATAGACGGAAAGGTGTATATCAATGACTCAGACACCCCGCTGGACGACAGCTTTACGCCGGAGACTCCGGCCGGAAGCTACGGACCTTATGAGGTTCCGGAAGGATGCTATTTTATGCTGGGGGATAACAGGAATTATTCCAAGGACTCCAGATTCTGGGCAAATACCTATGTAAAGAAAGATAAGATACTTGGGAAAG
Organism: Lactonifactor longoviformis; assembly: GCF_042848515.1. Classification (GTDB taxonomy): domain Bacteria; phylum Bacillota; class Clostridia; order Lachnospirales; family Lachnospiraceae; genus Lactonifactor; species Lactonifactor longoviformis. Next base: position 2,685,759 of record NZ_AP031453.1, read on the forward strand.
CGGTGATCCGCTACTTCCCTTCGATTAAACGGATTAAATAGATACAGGAGCAGATTGCTATGAGTACTTGGAATTCCAGAGGGCTTCGGGGTTCCACCCTGGAAGAGTTTATTAACCGGACTTGTGAACAGTACCGGGAAAAGAAGCTGGCAGTAATCCAGAAGATCCCTACGCCCATTACTCCTGTGAGAATTGATAAGGAAAGCCGACATATTACGCTGGCCTACTTTGAAAAGAAAAGTACAGTGGATTATATTGGTGCTGTGCAGGGCATTCCGGTATGTTTTGATGCAAAGGAATGCCATTCCAATCAATTTCCTCTGCAGAATATCCATCAGCATCAGGTGGATTTTATGGGAGAGTTTGAGGGACAGGGAGGCATTGCCTTCCTTATTCTTTTTTTTACCAGGAGAAATGAATTTTACTATTTGCGCTATGAAGACATGCTGAGATTCTGGGAGCGGGGACAAAGCGGGGGGCGTAAGCACTTTACCCTGGAAGAGCTAAACCCGGAATATTTTTTTACCAGCGGACACGGCTTTTTGGTGCCGTTTCTGGAGGGTCTGCAAAAGGATCTTCTGTCCAGATAGTAAAGCAGGACGGTTAAAATACAGGATTGACAAACGGATAAAGTTTCTTTATAATTTTATTTGCTAATATGGTATCGAATTAGCAGTTTAATGCAATAAAGCAAAGGAGAATAATATGGAGAGAATGTTTCATACGCCGGAAGGGGTAAGAGATGTATATAATGGGGAATGCGAACAAAAGCTGGTTCTTGAAGAACGTTTACATACAGTGCTCAGAAGCTATGGGTATCAGGACATAGAAACACCGACCTTTGAATACTTTGATGTTTTCAGCCGTGAGGTGGGAACTATACCCTCCAAAGACTTGTATAAGTTTTTTGACCGTGAGGGAAATACCCTGGTGCTGCGCCCCGACTTTACGCCGTCTATTGCCCGGGCGGTATCTATGTACTTTACACCGGAAGAATTTCCCCTCCGTCTCTGCTATAAGGGGAATACCTTTATCAATAATTCCAGTTATCAGGGCCGGTTAAAAGAGTCTACCCAAATGGGGGTGGAGTTTGTGGGGGATGGCTCTGCACAGAGTGACGGGGAGATTCTGGCGCTTATGGTTGAGCTGCTCTCAACGGCAGGACTGAAGGAATTTCAGATCAGCATCGGTCAGGTGGACTTTTTTAAATCTCTGTTAGAAGATGCAGGTATGGATGGGGAGATGGAGGAACAGCTGCGCCAGCAGATTTCCAATAAGAATTATTTTGGGGTAGAGGAACTGATCTCTAATCTGAATCTGGATTCTGAGCTTGAAAAAGCATTTCTTATGCTTCCCAAGCTTTACGGGGGAGTGGAAATGCTGACAGAAGCTAAGACGCTCACAAAGAACACACAGGCAGTCAAAGCGCTGGAACGGCTGGAAGAAATTTATGAGGTACTTGCCTGCTACGGATGTGAGAAGTATATTGCCTTTGACTTATCCATGCTGAGCAAATATCAGTATTACACAGGGATTATCTTTCAGGCATATACATATGGGACCGGGGATGCCATAATCAAGGGGGGACGGTACAATCATCTGCTGGGGCACTTCGGAAAGCCTGCGGCTGCCATTGGATTCACCATTGTCATGGAGAATCTTATGAATGCACTTTCCCGCCAGGGAATACAGATACCTGTGGAGACCAAAAGGATCCTGATTTTATATACCAAAGAGCAGCAGAAAGAAGCAATTGCCATGGCAGCCTCCTGGAGAAAAAAGGGGGGAGAGGCAGAGCTTCTGTTAAAAGATCCGGTTCGAACCAAAGAGGATTATGAGAAGAGAGGAAAGTATAATGAGATATTTGACCTTTGCCCTAGGTAAGGGGCGTCTTGCCAGGACAACCCTGGAGTTGTTTGAAAAAATAGGAATCACCTGTGAGGAGATGAAAGACAAAGACTCCAGAAAGCTTATTTTTGTAAATGAAGAATTAAAATTAAAGTTTTTTCTGTCCAAAGGTCCGGATGTACCTACCTATGTAGAATACGGAGCAGCAGATATCGGCATTGTGGGCAAAGATACCATATTGGAAGAGGGAAGAAAGCTCTATGAAGTTCTGGATCTCGGATTCGGCAAATGCCGGATGTGTGTATGCGGGCCCCAGTCAGCCAGAGAGCTTTTGAATCACAGCCAGCTGATCCGGGTAGCTACAAAATATCCCAACATCGCCAAAGATTATTTTTATAACAAAAAGCATCAGACAGTAGAAATTATCAAACTGAACGGCTCCATTGAGCTGGCTCCTATTGTAGGATTGTCAGAGGTGATTGTGGATATTGTTGAGACCGGTTCTACCCTGAGAGAGAACGGGCTGGAGGTTTTGGAAGAGGTATGCCCACTCTCTGCGCGAATGGTAGTAAACCAGGTCAGTATGAAGATGGAAAATGACAGAATCAGTAAAATAATTACAGATCTAAAGTCTGTGCTGTAGCGAGGAGATAACATGAGGACAGTAAAATTAACGAAAGAGGCTATTTCTGATATACTGGAAACGATGCTCCAAAGAAGCCCGGGCAACTACGGTGCTTACGAGGCGCGGGTGACAGAGATCCTCCGTCAGGTGAGGGAAAGAGGAGATGAGGCGGTTTTTGAATATACCCGGCAGTTTGACAAGTTTCCGGCAGACGCATCTAACATTCGGGTGACTGAGGAAGAAATTTTACGGGCATATGAAGAGACAGAGCCTGCTCTTACAGAGGTGATTCGCAAGGCCCTGGTCAATATTCAGAAGTATCACGAGAAGCAAAAGCGAAACAGCTGGTTTGACACCAGCGGGGACGGGACCATGCTGGGGCAAAAGGTCACTCCCATGGAGAAGGTCGGTGTATATGTGCCTGGCGGCAAAGCAGTATATCCCTCTTCTGTGCTGATGAATATAGTGCCGGCCAAAGCCGCCGGGGTTGAGAGAATTATTATGACCACACCGGCCAACAGCGAAGGAAAGGTTAATCCGGCAGTGCTGGTGGCAGCAAAAGAGGCGGGCGCAGATGAGGTATATAAGGCCGGAGGTGCCCAGGCCATCGGGGCGATGGCTTACGGAACGGCCAGCATTCCCAAGGTGGATAAGATTGTAGGCCCCGGCAATATTTATGTTGCACTGGCAAAAAGGGCAGTGTACGGACATGTGAGCATTGACTCAATTGCAGGCCCAAGTGAGATTCTGGTACTGGCTGACGAAACTGCCAATCCCAGATATGTGGCGGCGGATCTCTTATCACAGGCAGAACACGATGAATTGGCCTCCGCTATTTTGATTACCACCAGTGAAGCTTTGGCAGAAAGAGTAAACCATGAGATCCATAATTTCCTGCAGACACTTTCCAGAAGAGAAATCATAGAAAAATCTCTGGATAATTTTGGATATATTCTCCTTGCAAAAGACATGGAGGAGGCGATTGAGACTGCCAACGCCATTGCCTCCGAGCATCTGGAGATTGTTACCAGGGATCCCTTCTATGTGATGACCAAAATAAAAAATGCAGGGGCAATTTTCCTGGGCGAATACAGCAGTGAACCTCTGGGTGACTATTTTGCGGGTCCCAATCACATCCTTCCCACCAATGGTACTGCAAAATTTTTCTCTCCTTTGGGGGTGGATGATTTTGTTAAAAAATCCAGTGTGATTTATTATTCCAGGGAGGCTCTTGCACCTATTCATAAAGATATTATACAGTTTGCCGAGTCAGAACAGCTCACGGCTCATGCCAATTCTATCCGGGTGCGTTTTGACGAGGAGAGTTAGCAGGGAAAGGAGAAAGCTATGAGCAGAAAGGCAACTGTGACCAGAGATACAAAGGAAACACAGATTCAGCTGACTCTGGAGCTGGACGGCAGCGGAAGCAGTTCTATCGATACCGGAGTGGGATTTTTTAATCATATGATGGAAGGGTTTACCCGTCATGGGCTATTCAATCTTACGTTAAAGGTAAACGGGGATCTGGAGGTGGATGACCACCATACGATAGAAGACACGGGAATCGTGCTGGGGACTGCTATTGCCCAGGCTGTGGGGGATAAAAAAGGAATCCGCAGATACGGAAGCATGATACTTCCTATGGATGAAACCCTGGTTCTGTGCGCCATTGATTTATGCGGACGTCCCTATTTCTCCTTTGACGGGGAATTTACAAGGGATAAGGTGGGAGATATGGAGACGGAGATGATTCGTGAATTCTTCTATGCCGTCTCTTACAGTGCGGGAATGAATCTTCATATGAAGATTCTTACTGGCGGGAATAACCATCATATGGCAGAAGCCCTTTTTAAGGCATTCGCAAAGGCATTGGATGCTGCGGCAGCCTTTGACGGGAGGATTACAGACGTTCTGTCAACGAAGGGGACTCTTTCGTGAGGACTGCCGTCCAGATCCTTTGAATGCGCGTACGGTGTGCCCGTACGTTAAAGTACAGATATGGGAGATAAGATTAGTATGAGAGATAAATTATTAATACCCTGCATTTACTTGAAATATGGAAAGGCCGTATGCGGTCTGGGCGAAGAAGCCACAAAAGCCTTTGATATGCCGGAGCCTGTGGAGCTGGGGAGATTATACGGGAATCAGGGAGCGGATGAAGTTTTAATTTTTGATTTATCGGAGACAGATGAAGAACATGACGCTGCCATTGGAACTATTCGGGAGATTGCAGAGAAGGCAGAGGTGCCTGTCATTGGTGCCGGCCATATCAGACGTATGGAGGATGTGAAAAAACTTCTCTATGCAGGATGCAAAAGAGTTGTACTTAATTTTTCAAAACCGGGAAATATAGAATTGCTGGAAGAGGTGTCAAAGCGGTTCGGGAAAGATAAGATAGGGGCAGCAGTGTCTGAGCCGGAGCAGGTAAAAAAGAATCTGGAGCTGCTGAAGACTTATGCGGACATGATTCTGTCTCTTACCAACGACTGGCAGCCTTTCAGGGAAGACTGGGAGGGAGAGCTTCTAGTGACAGTGCTTCCCAAAGAAAGGGATGCGGTTTTCGAGGTTTTGAAGCAGCCGGGTGTTACAGCTGTCACGGGAGCCTATGTCAGTGATCCCAAGGCGGATCGGATGAAGCTGAAAAAGTCCTGCCGCAAGGCCGGTATTCCGGTAAATACATGGGAGAGCCGGATAGCATGGAAAGATTTTAAGAAGAACAGTGACGGGATGGTGCCGGTAATTGTCCAGGACTACAAAACCAGTGAGGTTCTGATGCTGGCCTATATGAATCAGGAGGCTTTTGAGACAACCTTGGAAACCGGAAGAATGACCTATTGGAGCAGAAGCAGGAATGAACTGTGGATGAAAGGACTGACCTCCGGACATTTCCAGTATGTAAAATCATTGACGCTGGACTGCGACAATGATACCATTCTTGCAAAAGTTTCCCAGGTAGGGGCGGCCTGTCATACGGGAAACAGAACCTGCTTTTTCCAGGAACTGGTGAAAAAAGAGTATGAGGATACCAATCCTCTGAAGGTTTTTCAGGATGTCTATGATGTGATACTGGACAGAAAAGTACATCCGAAGGAAGGATCCTATACCAATTATCTTTTTGATAAGGGAATCGACAAAATTCTCAAAAAGGTAGGGGAGGAATGCACGGAGATTGTGATTGCCGCCAAAAATCCGGATAAAGAAGAGATCAAGTATGAAATCTCAGATTTCCTCTATCATGTTATGGTCCTTATGGCGGAAAAGGAAGTAACCTGGGAGGAAATTACCAGAGAACTGGCCAGAAGATAGTAATAATCCAGGGAGTTTTCCCTGGATTTAGTATTCTGCTCTTACATAGTAACTGCGTTTTCTGTGACTTTTTTCAGCATTTCTACGAAAACAGTTTTCTCTGAAACGGTTAGGTTTTTTGTTAATTTCAGGGACCATTCTTCTCCGATTTTCTTCAGCAGAGGGTAGAGTACCTGGGATTTGGATGTGGGTGAAACGTCAATGGAACGATTGTCTTTTGGATTGGGAGAACGGGTAATATAACCGTTGGCTTCCAGCTTGGCCATCATTTTGGCTACCGTGCTTTTATCCATGTCGAGAATCTCGCAGAACTGATTCTGAACCATTTTCCCGTTTTCACAGATAATCATGATAAAGGGAGTCTGACCGCTGGTTACTCCCAGAGTCTTAGTCTCCTCGTTCAGGTACATCTGGGTTTTTCTATGTATGACAGATGTCATTTTCAGGATATCGTCCGGGGATATGTCCGGCATAAGAGTACACCTCAATTTCATAATAGTTATGAGACTATATTATAATCTGATTGTAAAAAAGTCAATAGTTGGCAATGAAACATTTAGGGAGTCACAGCTTGTGGAGAATCTGCCTTTATGGTATGGTATAGGGAACGGTATACGCCGGGAGATCAAAGTTTGGAGGTTATTATGGAAGATAAGCTGCAATTTCAAAAAAAGCTGAAGAAACTGATGGAAGAGGCAAAGGATGCAGGGGACTGTATGTCTCAGGAAAGAATAGAGGACTTTTTCCGGGAGGATAGTCTGTCAGAGGAACAGCTTGCGATGATAAAGGAATATCTGCTTGCCCGGGGCATCACAGTTTCCGGATACAGGGGAGACGAAGTCTTAGCAGAAGAAAAGAAGAAAAAGCTGTCTCCGGATGAGGAGGCATACTTAAAAAAATACAGAGAGGAGTTATCTCTGATCCGAAAGGAAGAAGAAGGGGAGAGAGCCTGTCTCATCCGGGAAGTAATACAAGGGGATGCATTGGCGAAAGGCAGACTTGCAGAGCTCTATCTTGAAACGGTGGCAGAGCTGGCTGAAAAAATAGCAGGACCGGATATTTTTCTTGGGGATGCTGTGGCTGAGGGCAATGTAAATCTCTTGCTGGCTGTGGAACGACTGGATACAGAGGCGGACGCAGATACGTTTATCAAAGAAGAAATCCGCAGAGGAATTCTGGAATTGAACGAAGAACTATCTGAGCAGAAAAGAAGAGATGAGATGATGGTAAACAAGGTCGAGCGTCTGGAAGCTGCGATAAAAGAGCTGACAGAGGATGAGGATACAAAATTCAGCATTGAGGAATTGTCATTTTACCTTGAAATGACAGAGGAGGAGATACGGGATATTTTGAATCTGACAGGAGAAGACAAATAAAAAGGAGGATGCCCCTCCTTTTTATTTTTGTCTTTTTAAATGCAGCCCTTAGCAGTGACCGCTGCAGTCACCGTGACAGTCTCCTCCGTGGTGGTGATGTTCGTGATCTGCACATTGGGTATCAGGGTTGTACTGAAGCTGCCCTGACAGAAAGGCTGTTACCTGAGCGTCAGCATTGCCTGAGACACCTGGATACAATTCAATGCCGGCAGCAGCAAGGGCAGTCCTTGCACCGCCGCCGATTCCTCCGCAAATGAGGGCGTTTACCTCATGCTCCTGTAAAAATCCGGCCAATGCACCATGTCCCTGCCCGTCCGTGGATAGGACTTCTTCAGAAGTGATACTTCCGTCTTCTAAGGTATAAATTTTAAAATACTCGGTATGTCCAAAATGCTGGAATACCTCTCCGTTATCGTAAGTTACTGCAAGTTTCATCTTAATTTCCTCCTGTTTTTGTTTTTTTGGCACATGAACTTTGATGGCAGCAGCAGGTGCCTTTCGCCTTTCCGCAGCATTCTCTGGAGAGGGAACACAGGGCATATGAGCCGCCCTGAATCAGCAGCTGCTTTCCATTTATGAGGGCATCTGCCAGTTTTTCTCTGGCGCTGTTATAGATTGCCTGGACAGTTGTCCTGGCTACATTCATCTGGCGGGAACAATCCTCCTGGGTGTAGCCCAGCAAATCGATCAGACGGATGCTTTCATACTCATCCAGTGTCATCTCTATCTTCCCGGTGACGGGAAGAGGAAGGTCTGATTCCCACGGACCAAAGCTCTTGATTCCGGGCAGACCGCAGATACGTCTGCATTTGGGCGGGCGAGGCATAAAGTTCATCTCCTTTGTTTCTGACTTATGTCATTTATTATAAAACTATTATCGACATATGTCAATAATGGGAAGGGGAAATTATTCTTTTTTCTGAAGTTCTTTTAAAAAGGATACGTAGGCTTTCAGATGAGCGGGCGAGGAATGGCGTGCCAGTTCAAGAAGCTGCTTCATATCCGGATTTTCTTTTAGCTCCCTGGCCATCTCCAGAAGTTCAGAATCTTTTTCTCCGGACAGAAGAGGCTCTCTGCCAAGAAGGGAGTCCACAGTCACATGGAAGTGATCGGCCACTCTGGCAAGTCTGTCTCCGGAGGGGATCGTGTGCTCCCATTTTTTGATGGTGCCATTTCCGAATCCGCAGATGCGCTCCAGCCCGGCGATTGTAATTTGGTATTCTTTACAGAGTGATTTCACTCTCTCATACAGGTTCATAATAGCGTCCTTTCTAATAATCCATATAAAGTAGCAAAATAGTTGTTGACAAATAGTCTGCAGACTATTATAATTAACCCATAGTCAGAGGCAAACCTCTAAAGCTTCCCACTGTAAGCTAATAGTAGGGCGCCTGCCAGGGTTTGTCAATGACTAAATATAAGGTTCTTGTTTCATATAAGTGTTCATGGCATTGCAGTTTAAACTGCTTTCACAACATGCTATCTGAGACTTAGTATTTCTTAAACAATTCTAAAATCATTTATTTTCCATTAAAAACCCTATTTACCAATGAACAAAATAGCATCAGCAATTCTTATCAAGACTACTTATGGTTCCTGCCATTCGTGCTGTTTGTGGAAGAGAGAGTTTCTGTATGTTCATGAATTGGGAAATGTCCTGCTTTTATTCAGGTAATCCCCCTGGCCTTGGATAACGGGACGTGCACCGGATTGTGTGAAAGAGAACTGCTTTTGGAGGTGATGTTACGTCTGAGACGAAATACGGAAGAAAGGAGAAGAGATTGCTATGAAAGCGTTTCTTGAGGAATATGGAATTATCATTATTGTGGCAATAATCGCCCTTTTAATGGTTGTATTGGCCACTCCTCTGGGACAGTATATCGGGACAGCAATTGCCGGAACTGTTACGGATTTTATTAACAAGTCCGGAATTACCAATCCCCCTACCTGGACCAGTCCTTTTTAAAATGAAAGAAAAAAGGTCGGAGGTGAGATCTTGAATGTATGGACGTTTCAGCCGGAGAATTTCGGAGAACTTTTGCCCTATGTGAGAGATGAACTGGTGACAGACATCAATTTCAATGGGAGGGATGTCTGGATCGATCATCTGTACAGAGGAAGATACCGGGCAGACATAAAACTTTCCGAAGATTTTGTCAGTCAGTTTGCCACAAGAATCAGCAATGTAGTCAGCAAAAGCTTTAACAAATTTAATAATTTGCTGGAGGCGGAGACAGAAACTCTGCGTGTTAGTATTATCCATGAGAGTGTGGCCTGCACAGGAACATCTATCTCTATCCGAAAGACATCTCCGGCCAGACGTCTGACCGAAGACAGCATGCTGAAGGATGGCTATTGTGTACCGGAAATGCTTGTTTTTCTGGAAAATTGTATTCGGGCGCATATGAATCTAATCATGACAGGACTTCCTGGTTCCGGGAAAACGGAATTATTAAAGTTTTTGACAAAGTATATTCCTGAGAATGAGAGAGTCATTACCATAGAAGACAATCTGGAAATCCATTATCGTTCCATTAATCCACAGAAGGACTGTGTGGAGTTAAAAGTAAACGAAGAGTTTTTTGACTATACGAAAGCCATCAAAAGCTGCCTGCGGCAGAATCCCAAGTGGATTATGCTGTCTGAAGCCAGAAGCACAGAAGTAAAATATCTGCTGGAGGCTATGAGCACAGGCACCCATTGCCTGACAACTCTGCACACAGATGATGTAAATAAGGTACCGGACCGGATTCAAAATATGATGAAGGATACCGTATCTCCCCAACGGATTGAAAATGATGTTTTTTCCTTTGTAGATGCAGGGATTCTCATTAGAAAGGGAACTGACTTGAGAAAGGGAATCCGCAGATATATAGATCAGATTTGCTTTTACAGCAGGGAGAATGGAAAAAATAAGATAGTTATGATGGCAGAGGGGGGAAGTATTATAAACAGGTCACTCCCGCCGGATATCAAAAGGAAGTTTTCCTTTGCGGGCATTGAGGACCCTTTTCTTCCAAAAGAGAGGATGAATGAAACATAAATAAAAAGAATCTAAGATTTTGGCATTATCTAAATCCAAACCATCTGGCGGCCGAGGTCTCCAGATATGGGTATACATTTTCCTTGCAAAGCAATTGGAAAAAGTATTTGCTGTCTTTCGCAGGTATTGTCCTGCTGGGTGTTTGGTATGGACTGAAGATAGGTTATATTGCTGCCGTGTCCCTCTACGCTTTGCTGTTGTCGCCCTTTATTATTATGAATTCCTGTAAAAATGCCTGTGAAGAGAAAGACTTTGAGGATACTGCAAATTATCTGGAACAGATGCTGTATTCCTTTAAACGGATTCCTAAAATACTGACCTCGCTGGAAGATGCTGCCTTGGTATTTCCGGAAGGTAAGATGCACAAAGCCATCCAGTCTGCGGTACATAAGATACAAAATGAAACAGAAGAGGGAAATCTCTATCATGCAGCCTTTCAGGATATAGAGACTTTATATTCCTGCAGGAGACTGATACAAACTCATGAATTTCTCGTGAAGGCAGAAGAAATCGGGGGGGATTTTTCCAATGCTCTCCGCATACTTTTACTGGATCGGCAGCTGTGGGTAGAGCGTGTATATGAACTGGCGCAGCAGCGCAGAAATATAAGACGGAACATTTTCATCTCTCTCCTGCTTTCTGCCGGAATCTGCAAAATATCTATGATCATGCTCCCAAAAGAGTTTATGGCATTGGAGCACCCTCTTTCACAGATTGTGACAGCAGCCTACATGATATCAGGAATTACTATATGGTTCTGGGGGCAGAAAAAGCTTCAGGCAGCCTGGCTGAAAGAGGATGCAGCACAGGAAGAGGAGATTCGCAGAGAGTATGAGTATCTCAAAACCAGTGGCAGAAAAGGGGCGGCACAGCATGTGCCCGCTAAACTTCTGCTTTTGAGCCTCTCTGCAGCTTTCGCTGTGTGGATGAAATCACGGACTGCGCTGCTGCTGCTTGGAACTGTATCCATACTGCTGTGGTGTTGGCCGGGAATCAGGTATCGGCTGGCAAAAAAACGAATTATAAAAGAGGTGGATAAGGCGTTTCCGGTCTGGCTGATGGATCTCTCGCTATTGATGCAGACAGAAAATGTTCATAATGCGCTGGAAAAATCCCTTGCTAAAGCTCCCTATGTATTGAGAGAGGAGCTGTCTAGGATGCTTGACTCCATTGAAAAAAATCCAAACAGTATCGAACCTTTCCTGGACTTTATGCCATGGCTGGATTTGCCGGATGTGCAGTCCGCTTTGCGGTTGATTTACTCTATGTGGGCAGCGGGAGACCGGGAAGATATGGAAAAGCAGATAGCGGTTTTGGTAGAGAGAAATCACCATCTGATGGATAAGGCGGAGCGGCTTTCCAATGAAGACTCTCTGGCAGGAGTGGGGATGCTGGTACTTATCCCTATGGTTACAGGCTCAATAAAAATGATGACAGATATGGGGCTGCTTCTGGTGGGCCTGATGAATATTACAAAGGGAATGATATAGGAGGTATATATGAAAGAGATGTTGGAAGAATATGGAGGAACCATTGCTGGATGCCTTGCCGCAGCCATACTATTGACAGCCGGCAGATGGTGCATGGAGCCGGAGGGCCCATTAGGAGTTCTGACTGCTGTGTTCGGAAGACTCACACTGGGAGGCTGAAAGGATATGAGACAGCTGTTTGGAGAACACGGGAGAATGGCTGCAGCCGCAGTAATTGCAGGAATTTTCGCCGCCATTCTGCTATATCCGGAGGGAATTCTTAAGGTGCTGGGAGGCTTTTCAGTGACTTCAGGCGCGGCGGACACCAGCGAGACACGGGAAATTCTGCAGAAGCTCAGCAAAAAAGGAAGCCCCAAGCTTGCGGTGGAAAACAAGGTGCTGGAAATCGGGGATTCTCTATTTCTGCAGGATATGATCACAGAAGCAAGTCATGGTACAAGCTCTGATTTGCGGGAACAGGTAAAGTATTATCTGGAAGACGGTACAGAAGTCAATGGCAGTTATGAGATTTCGGGAGATAAACCAGGAGTAATCAAAATTTGGTTTGTCCTTACAGGAGAAGACTATATGGAGACCTGCAAATCCGGATACATACAGATACAAAGCCGCAAGGCAGACCCTCTGATTACAGCTCTTATAGAAGAATGGGAGATGGGAGAGGAGGGAGAAGATGTGAGGGCAAGGCTCTATAAAAAAGAGGATGAGACTCTTCTCCTGTCTTTGGAGGGAAAAGGGAGAGTGAAGCCTTTGAATCAGGATACGGTTCCCTGGAAAGATGTGAGAGAAACCATAGAGGTGTGCAGGATTGAGGAGGGAATTGAGACAGCTTGTATGGACGGGTGGTTTTACCAGTGCAGAAGTCTTAAAGAAATCCCCCGGATGCCTGAGACCGCTGAAAGCTTCCGGTTTACGTTTAAGGGCTGCAACCAGCTCAGGGCGGCTGGTATCCCTGACGGGGCCAAAGACATTGAGGGCATGTATGAAGACTGCGGGAATCTGGAACTGGCAGGTCCCATTCCCTCCAGTGTCAGAAACTGCAGAAATACGTTTAAAAACTGTGGGAAGCTAAAGGGCAGTATTGCGCTTTTGGGGTGTCCCGCGCAGTACGAAGGATGTTTCCTGCAGACTGCTACCAATGTGGGGGATTGCTGTCTGCAGCTTGTGGCAGACAGGGAGGATAAGGCAGCAGCAGCTGAGGCCATGTACAAAGAAGCGGTTAAAGATAACAGCAGCTGCCGTATCTTTGTGAGAAAAATGTAAAGAAAGTAGGTGGAATTACGAGAGAAATTATTGAAGAATATTGTCAGTCGGCAGCTATCGCAATTTTAGGCGGATGCCTTGTAGCTGTATTTTTGTGGATGGCAGAGAGCTTATCCTACTAAACGCAGGAGGGAGATATGAAAGGACTTCCAGGATATTTTATAGGAATTATACTTTTGCTTTTCTTATCGCTTATGGGCACTTCACTGGTCACCGGCAGCATTGCGGCTGAGAATGCGAGAAATTTTCACGCTTCCGCAGTCAGCCAGATCGAGAACAGCAATTATAATCCGGATGTGATTAGCAGCCTGTACAGGGAAGCGGACAGACTGGGATATGAGCTGGAACCGGTCGAGGTAAGAGAGATTATCCCGAATCGCAAGATGTGCGAGGTGGTTGTAAAATATACGTATGCAGTGGGGATTCTCCACAGCAAATCAGAGATACATGAGATCAGAGGATATGCCAGATAAGGAGGAGGTATGAAAACAGCTGTTATATCATTTTTATCCTTGCTCCTTCTTGTTTTAACCGGCGCAGCAGTACTCACAGTCCATGGAAGGAGTATACGAAAAAGTGAGATGGAAGAAAGTGCAGCGATTGCTATTGAACAGTCCATGGAAATTTTATATGCGGATCAAACCTATGAGATTCGGAATGAGACAGAGCTGGTGGCTGATTTTCTGATCAATCTCTGCTGCCAGATAGAAAGCTATGGAGATATAGAGATATCCGTTATGAATGTAGATTATGAGAAAGGAATGCTGGAACTTCTTCTGAAAGAAAAATATAGACATTTTACAGGAAAAGAGGGGGTGATTACCTGCAGAAGAGCGGTTATCTTAGAAAAAAGAGGCTGAGGAAGAAACGAAACGGTATCAGGATGGTCAGCTTAGTTCTGGCAGGTGTTTTCCTGACGGCAGCATCTCCGGTCAGCGCGCAAAGGCAGGAATCTGCAGACTGGGCGGAGGCTGAGAACAATGAAGAAGACGAGACAGATGAGAAGAAAGAGGAAACATTGATTCAGACAGCCGAATATCTGGAGAAAAACATAAAATCCTTCCATCTGCTGCCGGAGGATGACAAAAGAACCGTCTTTTTGTCACTGTCAGAGGCGGAGAAATACTTCTTTTTAAGGGCGTATACGTTTTATTTTGCTATCTGTGCAGAAAAAGAAAACATACTCAGACTTTCAGAGGAAGGTTTAAAGGAGAATGGCACCCGGCAGGTATCAGGAGAAGAACTGCAGGCGCAGTTTTATACCTGTCTGTATTTGGCACAGATTTATCATGAAAGCATTCGGAACGGGGCAGCGGGGACAGGATTTGCTGAGGCGGAGGCCGCTTTGGCGAAAATGACAGAGGATTATCAGTCGGAGGGAGAGATGTATACTCAGCTGAAGTCCCTGACCGATACCTATATGTGCTGGGGGACATATTTTGAGGAAGAGCCAGAGGAGGATGAAATGTCTGCCCTGGAGCGTGAAGTCCTGATTCCTTTGACAAAGGTTTTACTTCGGCTTCCGGATGAGAAGGAAAAAAAGCGGATTCTGGAAAGCTTTGCTTCGTTTATTAAGGGAGAGACAAAACTGCCGTCTGAGGAAGAAGAGCAGCCTGCCGCGGATGCAGCCTCCAGAGAAAAGGTACCTAAAGAAAAAGGGCCCGCGGAAGAGTTGAAAACAGAAGTACAAAAGACAAATAAGCTCCTGGCATCGGTACGTGCATCCTACAAGGTAGGATGGAACAGTGACAATACCGGATGGTGGTATGCCTACAGTACTACCGCGTACTACAAAAACTGCTGGCAGTACCTGGCGTACGATGGGGTATATGACTGGTATTATTTCAAAGACAATGGGTATATTGCCACAAACACCTGGGTGGACAGCAATAACTATGTGAATGGAAGCGGTTACTGTACTACGGCAGGGATAGGCAGCTTTAAGACGCTGCAGCAGGCCGTAGGCTCGGGCCACTGTTCTACCGTCCGGCTGACAGTATCAAGTCTTGCAAATGAAGCGGAACTTAGAATCGGTAAGACTATGACGGTAACCACTGCCCCCAACAGCTCAGGCTGTACGATATATGGCACTGGCTTAAAGCGATGGGTCATCACCGGAAGCGTATCCCTGGAAGGCAGCCTTGTATTCGATGGACAAAAAGATAAGGTGGCAGACGATGTTACCAGCAATCTTTTTGTAAAAACAGGGGGTACATTGCGTGTAAAGGGAAGCAGTGTCTGCATTCAGAATTCTATCGGTCATGGAATCTATGGGGAGGTCCAAAGCCTGATTATTGTAGAGTCAGGCAGTCTGAGGGGAAATTATCATGACGGGGTAGGAAGCTATGGAACCGTTCAGGTGTCGGGAGGGAAGTTTTATGAAAATGATACCGGGTTATACATAGCCGGAACCTATGAGGGGAAGAGGACAGGCGCCAAGGGCATTCTGACAGGAGGAGATTTCTACAGAAATCAATATGGGGTTGCGTCTTCAGAATATGCGGAGTTCAGCGTTACGAATGTTGAGATATATGAAAACTACAGATATGGCTTTCTGCTGTATCCCAATGGATATGCGAAGCTGGAGGGGACACCGGAGATATACAGCAATCAGTGCGGAATATATAATTTTGGAGAATTGCTGTTTTGTTCAGGTAATGTCCGCAGCAACAAAAACTCAGGGATTCTGAACGAAGGAAAGTATACCATGAAAAACGGGACAGTATCCTCCAACCGTGGGAGCGATGGAGGGGGAATCATCAACAAGAAAGATTTCCTGTTGGAAAACGGAACCATAAAGGATAATACAGCCTCCAGAGGCGGGGGTATCTTTAACCAGGGTGCCTTTACAATGACAGGAGGAGAAGTCACAGGAAACCAGGCGTCCCAGGGAGGGGGAATCTGCGGTGCATCCTCCTTTGCCCGAACCTCTGTTTCAGGAGGCACACTTCAAAATAATTCCGGGACAAAAGACGGCGGCGGAATCTGTATTCTGAATGGAGCTGCCTGTGAGCTGTCCAAAAGCACGCTGGAGAATAATTCTGCAGCAAGAGGAGGGGCTGTTTATCTGGACGGAACTCTGAAGGCATATGGAAATCCCAGGGTAAAAGAAGAAGTTTTTCTGGCTCCCTCACGATTTATTACAGTGACAGGAAGCATAGAACGCTTTGTATGCCAAATGGCGGCAGAAGATACCTTTCAGGGCAGGGTGCTGGCCCACTATACCCTTATGCCGGGAGACAGCGAATTAGACAAATACTCGCTTGAACAAAAAACGCAGAATACTGCATCCGGAAAACTCCTTGTCCTGGAAAGCGGGAGCCTGGAATTGACATCTTATCCCTACAGTGTATATCTGACTTCCTCTGGCTGCAGAATACATTATGATGCAAACGGGGGAACCGGGGTGATGAGCTCCGAGGTGGTCTCTGTACACAAAACCTACAGAATCCGTGATAATGAGTTTGAGAGAGAACAGGCTGCTTTTGCGGGATGGTCACTTGGAAAAGTAAATAGCGTGAACGGAAAGCTGTTTCATCCTATGGAGGAGGTCGTTCCTGAAAAGCTGTTGTCCATGTATCCATTTACTGAGGCAGAAGGAATCAGGGAGATTACACTCTATGCCATATGGGATACCGCGCCCTCTCTGGAAGTATGCGGAAATGAATTTTATGAAGGGGAAGAGGTGAGTGCGTCTCAGCTGAAGAAGGGGATACTGCAGGGGATGGACACTGAGGATGGCGATATTACTGATAAAGCAGAGATTACCCAAATTTCCTATGGCAGAACCAAAAGCGGTTATCAGGGAGAGGATCAGGAGTTTATGCAAGGACTTCCGGACAGCTATATGCTTGATACGTATCAGTACAAGGGAATGGAGAAAGGAGAAAGGATAACTGATATTCTGCGGTGCAGAGCCGAAGACTCAGCTGGGAATGTAACATTTTGTGAGATGCCGGTTTATGTGGTTTACAATAATCCCCCGGTAATTGCAGTTCCAAAACGGGTGGTTTTAACAGCTGAGGAAGCCAGGGCAGGCAGACTATCAGAAGCCAAGCTGCTAAATTATGTGACAGTAAAAGACCAAGAAGATGATATGGCAAGAGCTGCCGGTGTCCTTGACAGGGACGGGCAGGTTGTGGATATACGCAAATCCCTTATGCTGACAGAAATAAAGGACGCCGACGGTGAGTCGGTTTCCATGGAACAGGGGCTTCTGCCCGGGGAATACACAGGAGAAGTGACGGCTGCCGACAGATTCGGGAAGGCCTGCGATGCAAAGCTGCATATAGAAATCACAGACACTGAGGAAGAGCCTGGTGAGGATGCAGATGTCCGGTTTATTTCTCTGGAATATTTGGATACGCTGGCAGAAGATTCCCACTGGAGCAGAAGTGAACTGGAAGAGAGGCTGAAGAAGGAAGAACCTGAGTATACGTTTTCTCTTTCTTATCAGGAGATACAGGAAATTAAGGAAATAGCCGGTAATTACGGCAAGGATAAGGAGGGATCAGAAAAGGCCATCCGTGAAGTGATAAATAAATGGAAGGTATTCAGACAATAGGAGCAGGCTTTCGTTTTCCTGGCCGGTATGCACAGCGATCCTGAAAAACAAGTGCAGAGATCATTCATAGGACAGCCTGGTACAGTCAGTCTAAAGGACAGGAGGGCTGACTGTACGCAGCTCCTATGGAAAATTCTGCAAAAAAAGTGTGAAATAATCTTGACTAAAAAGGTTAAGATTGATATAATATTATCAATCCAGTAATTCTCAGGAATTGCTGTTTTTTCGGAAATAAAATTGATAAAAATAATCAAGTATTCAGGAGGAAAAAAAGATGAATCAATGTTTTGGATGTAACACATGTGCAAGTGCAGATAAGCCTTTGGAAGGGTACATAAAAAATCTTTCAGTGGAGACGTCTCACCACAGAGTGGAGGGGCAGAGCACCAAGTGCGGGTTTGGACTTCAGGGGGTTTGCTGCCGTCTTTGTTCCAATGGTCCCTGCCGTATCACACCAAAAGCACCCAGAGGGATCTGCGGCGCCACTGCGGACACCATTGTTGCCAGAAATTTTCTGCGGGCGGTGGCAGCAGGATCCGGATGTTATATTCATGTAGTAGAAAATACAGCCCTGAATGTAAAGAAGACAGCTCTGGCAAAAGGAGAGATCAAAGGGGAAAAAGCGCTGGAGCGTCTTTCTCAAATATTCGGCCTGAAAGGTAAGGACAAATATGAGACAGCCTTAAAGGTGGCAGACGCTGTCCTGGCTGATCTATACAAACCTGAATATGAAAAAATGGAACTGGTAAAGAAGATGGCCTATGCTCCCCGCTATGAAAAATGGGAAGAGCTTGGGATCCTGCCCGGAGGCGCCAAGGGAGAAGTTTTTCATGGAGTGGTAAAATGTTCTACGAACCTGAATTCTGATCCGGCGGATATGCTTACAGACTGTCTGAAGCTAGGCATTTCTACAGGGATCTATGGTCTGACACTGACGAATCTTTTGAATGATGTGCTTCTGGGAGAGCCTGAGCTTCGTATGGCCCCGGTTGGACTGCGCGTCATCGATCCGGATTATATAAATATTATGATAACCGGGCATCAGCATACAATTTTTGTAGATCTGCAGGAGCGCCTGACCTCTCCGGAGGCAGTGGCAAAAGCGAAGGCGGCAGGCGCCAAAGGGTTTAAATTGGTTGGATGTACCTGTGTCGGTCAGGATCTTCAGCTTCGAGGGGCCCATTATCAGGAAGTCTTCGACGGCCATGCAGGAAATAACTATACCAGTGAAGCCGTGCTTGCCACAGGCGGAATAGATGCCGTACTCTCAGAGTTTAATTGTACACTTCCGGGTATAGAGCCCATCTGTGACAAAATGATGATTAAGCAGATTTGTCTTGACAGTGTAGCAAAGAAGGCAAATGCAGAGATGAAACCTTTTATATTTGAGGAGAGAGAACAGCAGAGTGAAGAAATCATCGATAAAATCGTTGCCGCGTATAAGGAGAGACGAGGCAAAGTAGAGATGAATCTGTTCCCTGAGCACGGAAATGATAAAACGCTTACGGGAGTAAGCGAGGTATCCTTAAAAGAGTTCCTGGGCGGGAACTGGAAGCCTCTCATTGATTTGATTGTATCCGGAGATATCAAAGGTATTGTGGGAGTAGTAGGATGTTCTAATCTTACTGCAGGAGGCCATGATGTATTGACCGTGGATCTCACAAAAGAGTTAATTTTCAGAGACATTCTTGTCCTTACCGCAGGATGCTCTTCAGGAGGCATTGAAAACTGCGGACTAATGGAACCAGAGGCAGCTAAACTTGCAGGCCCGAAGCTGCGTGCTGTCTGCGAAAAGCTGGGAATTCCTCCGGTACTGAATTTTGGGCCCTGTCTGGCGATCGGAAGACTGGAGATTGTTGCAACAGAACTGGCTGAGGCCATCGGCATTGATATTCCCCAGCTTCCTCTCGCCCTGTCCGCAGCACAGTGGCTGGAGGAACAGGCCCTGGCTGACGGATGCTTTGGTCTGGCCCTTGGACTCCCTCTGCATCTTGGACTTCCTCCCTTTGTCACAGGAAGCCAGCTGGTAACCAAAGTGTTAACGGAAGATATGAAAGATCTTACCGGCGGTCAGGTGATCATCAACGGCGACGGAAAAGAAAGTGCGGATATTCTGGAGAAAATTATCGAGGAGAAACGTGCCGGACTGCATATATAGAAAGGGGCTGAGGGTATGAGAAGAATAATAATTGACGCGTCAAAATGCGACGGCTGTAAGAACTGCTCTCTGGCCTGTATGCAGGCCCATAGAAAAGATACTGGTACTTTATATGATCTGAATCTCCTGGATACGGACAACGAATCCAGAAACTTTATCTATAAAAACAGAACCGGGGGCTACACCCCCATATTCTGCCGCCACTGCGATCAGCCGGAATGTGTTATGTCCTGCATGAGCGGGGCTTTGACAAAGGATCCGGAATCCGGACATGTCTGTTATGATGAAAAAAAATGCGGTTCCTGCTTTATGTGTGTCATGAACTGCCCTTACGGAGTTCTGAAGCCAGACGACAAAACGGGTATGCATATTATCAAATGTGATTTTTGCAAAGACGCGGGAGGGGAACCCAGCTGCGTGAAAGCCTGTCCAAAAGAAGCTATCTATATCGAGGAGGTGTAAGGTATGAAATATGTAATTCTAGGTGCAGGCGCTGCAGGCATTACTGCAGCCAGGACACTCCGAAAGGGGAGAAAGGAAGATTCCATACTTATTATCTCCACAGACGACAGAGTACATTCCCGCTGCATGCTTCACAAATATCTGAGTCATGAGAGGGATGAAAAGGAACTGAATTTTGTTCCGGAAGACTTTTTTTGCGAAAACAACATAGAATGGATGCCGGGATGCACTGCAGTGAAGCTAGATACCTCATCAAAAGAACTGGTTCTGGATAATGGGCAGCAGATCTCTTATGACAAGCTGCTGATAGCCACAGGGGCGGAAAGCTTTATCCCTCCGGTAGGAAAACTTCGGGAGGCATCCAATGTGTTCGGGCTTCGCCATCTGAGGGATGCCAGGGCAATTGACAAAAAGGCAGAAGTCTCCTCAAAGATTGCCATCATCGGTTCCGGACTGGTGGGTCTGGATGCGGCCTGCGGGCTGATGGAACAGGGAAAACAGGTAACTGTAATTGAGATGGCAGATCAAATTCTGCCCATTCAGCTGGATGAAAAAGGAGCCAAAGAGTATCAGAAGCGCTTTGAGAATGCAGGATGCCGCTTCTATCTTGGCAGAAAAGCACAGGATACCCTGTGCGATGAAAAAGGGGAAGTAACCCGGCTGCTTTTGGACAATGGGGAGGAAATCCCCTGTGATATGGTGATAGTAGCAGCCGGAGTACGTCCGGGCACTGTCGGCATGGACGGGGAAGGAATCAGAATTGACAGGGGAATTCAGGTAGATGAGTATCTGCAGACCGATGTTTTGGGTGTATATGCGGCCGGAGATGTTACGGGGCTTTCCGGTATCTGGCCAAATGCCATGAAGCAGGGCGAAACAGCAGCTCTTAATATGATGGGATCTGAAGTTGCTTACACAGATACTTTTGCCGTTAAAAATACGATCAACTTCTTCGGGCTGGCCTCTCTGTGTGTAGGAGTTATAAAGCCGGAGGAAAAAGATGTCGTGATCGCCAGAGAGGATGCCCGTAATTATAAACGGATACTCCTTCGGGATGGAAAAGTGGCTGGAGTACTCCTTCAGGGGGATATTTCACACGCCGGTATCTGGCAGTATCTGATAAAGAATCAGATTCCTATTGCTTCTATTGAAAAGGATATTTTTGAGCTGAACTTCAGTGATTTTTATGGAATACAGGAAAATGGAGAATTCGTCTGGAAGGTTAGCTGAGTTCTCTGAAAGGCAGCTTTTACAGGTGCGGAAATTCTGTTGCAGGAATTTCCGCACCTGTATGTTTATTCCTATAGGTTATAACTTTCATACGAATTAGTTATAACTCGACAAATCCATTGACAAAAAATTGAATAATTGATAGAATTAACTGCAATATAGAAGTTATTAATACAGGGAGAAGGTAGGGTATGAAGAAAAGAGTATTATCCATTTTGGTAGAAAATACCGCCGGTGTACTGAGCCGTGTTGCAGGGCTTTTCAGCAGACGGGGATACAACATCGACAGCCTGACCGTAGGCGTGACGGCGGATCCCAGATATTCCAGAATGACAGTGGTCTGCAGAGGTGATGAGCTGATTCTGGAGCAGATTACCAAGCAGCTGGAAAAGCTTGAGGATGTCAGAGATATTAAAGTATTAAAGGATAATGAAAGCGTTAACAGGGAGCTGATTCTTGTTAAAGTTCGTACCAGTCCGGAGCAGAGGCAGAATGTAATCGCTGTAGCCAATATTTTCAGGGCTAATATTGTTGATATCGGAAAAGAGTCACTGATAGTGGAACTGACAGGTACACAGACAAAGCTGGAAGCGTTCCTGAACCTTCTGGATGGATATGAGATTCTGGAGCTTGCGCGGACAGGAATCACTGGTTTGTCAAGAGGGGCGGAAGATGTCCGTTACCTTTAATACATAGTTTCGCTCTGTAAAAATAGTTAGCTAGAGGATTTCATATTCCCTAACAAATATATTAAAAAGTAAACATAGTAGGAGGAAAAGTAATATGGCAGCAAAAATTTATTATCAGGAAGATTGTAATCTTTCCTTATTGGAAGGCAAAACAATTGCCATTATCGGATACGGCAGCCAGGGACATGCACATGCGCTCAACGCCAAGGAATCCGGTTGCAATGTAATCATCGGCCTTTATGAAGGAAGCAGATCCTGGGCAAAAGCAGAAGCACAAGGGTTTGAAGTATATACTGCAGCAGAAGCTGCAAAGAAAGCTGATATCATCATGGTTCTGATCAATGATGAGAAACAGGCAGCTATGTACAAAGAGTCTATTGAACCAAATCTGGAAGAGGGCAATATGCTGATGTTCGCGCATGGATTTGCCATCCACTTCGGACAGATTCGTCCTCCAAAGAATGTAGATGTTACTATGATTGCGCCCAAAGGACCCGGACACACAGTTCGGAGCCAGTACCAGGAGGGCAAAGGCGTTCCCTGTCTGATCGCTGTGCATCAGGATTATACAGGCAAGGCGCATGACAAAGCATTGGCTTATGCGCTGGCTATCGGCGGTGCAAGAGCAGGTGTTCTGCAGACTACCTTCCGTGAGGAGACAGAGACTGACCTCTTTGGAGAGCAGGCTGTACTCTGCGGCGGTGTAACTGCCCTTATGAAGGCTGGATTTGAAACTCTGGTGGAAGCCGGATATGAACCGGAAAGCGCATATTTTGAGTGTATCCATGAGATGAAGCTTATTGTGGATCTGATTTTCGAGAGCGGATTCAAGGGAATGAGATACTCTATCTCTAATACCGCAGAATACGGCGACTACATCACAGGACCTAAGATTGTTACTGATGAGACAAAGAAAGCTATGAAGCAGATCTTAAAAGATATCCAGGACGGTGTGTTCGCACGCAACTGGTTAGTGGAAAACCAGGTTGGCTGCCCAAGCTTCAACGCTATGAGAAGAAAAGAAGGAAATCACCAGTTAGAAAAGGTTGGAGAAGAACTCCGCAAATTATACAGCTGGAATGATGGCAATAAATTAATTGATAACTAAAACAGACAATAAAAAACCGGTTCCCAGGAACCGGTTTTTTATTGGGGCTTCTGGGCGGTGTAGAAGGCCACAAAATCTTTCACTGCATTTGAATGCTGCTGATTCTCCAGATAGGCAAAACCTATTTCCCGTTTGTGAATAGGAAAGGGCAGAGGAATCTGCACAAAGGTTCCATTCTCCAGCTCTTTTGAGACAAACTGCTTGATAACACATGCAACCCCCAGACCGATTTTGGCAAATTCAATTAAAAGATCCATGGTTGAGATCTCCAGGAGATTATTTGTCTCAATATGGTGAAGGGACAGATAGTCATCAATATACTGGCGGGTCATATTTTCTTTGTCCAGCAGCATCAGCGTAGCTGAACGGAAGAGATCCATTTCATTGCTTCTGGTTCTCAGAGAAAGGTTGTCCAGATACGTTTTTGTGGCCACAAAAATGTCTTCGATCTCTCCAAGGGAATCAAAGCAGATGTGATGCAGACTGTCCGGCCGCCCGATCAGGCCGATATCAATTTTGTTTTCTTTCAGCAGCTGAAGGGTGTGGTTGGTGGACTGGCAGTCAATGGTGATTTTTACGTGGGGATGAGCTTTGATAAAGGCCTTCAGATAGGGCAGAAGCATATATTTGCACAGAGTAGTACTGACACCGATATGAAGATGGCCGATGCCAAGCTCATTGACCTTTTTCAGCTGCGCCTCTCCTAACTGCAGAGAGTCGAAGGCCCGTTCTACGTATTCGTAGAGAATCTCTCCCTCCTCTGTCAGCTGGACGCCTCTGGAATTCCTGGAAAACAGGGTGACACCAAGGCTCTGCTCCAGTTTTCGGATGGATTTGCTGATTGCGGGCTGGCTGATGAAAAGCTCAGAGGCGGCTTTGGAAATGTTTCTGGAATTGGCTACGGTATAAAAGACTTTGTATAACGAAAGATTTTGATCCATACTTCCTCCCTGTAATAGAATAGCTGCTGTTTCTGCCATAGGATCCCTCAGGAAATTTTTATGGCTTACCCAGAGGGCTGCAGGACACGGAGCCAGCAGCAATATATAATCAATAGTTATAGTAAATATGCATTATATGTATTTCTATTATACCAGGAAGTGTGTTAGAATTACAACTAAAGAAATGAAAGAAAAGTACTGGAACATAAAGGAGGATTTAGGAATGGGTATGACAATGACACAGAAGATTCTGGCTGCACATGCCGGACTTGATTCTGTAGAAGCCGGACAGTTAATAGAGGCAGATTTAGATTTGGTACTGGGCAATGACATTACATCCCCGGTGGCGATTCATGAAATGGATAAGATAAAAGGGGATACTGTATTTGACAAAGATAAAATTGCCCTGGTAATGGACCATTTTATTCCGAATAAGGACATCAAATCAGCAGAACACTGCAAATGTGTAAGAGAGTTTGCCTGTAAACATGATATTACCAACTACTTTGATGTGGGAGACATGGGGATTGAGCATGCCCTGCTTCCGGAAAAAGGCCTTACTGTGGCAGGAGATGTGATTATCGGAGCCGATTCCCATACCTGTACCTACGGCGCACTGGGGGCATTCTCCACGGGCGTGGGAAGCACAGATATGGCTGCCGGTATGGCAACCGGAAAAGCATGGTTTAAAGTCCCTTCCGCTATCAAATTCAATATCGTTGGAAAGCCATCTAAATGGGTGAGCGGAAAAGACGTTATTCTTCATATTATTGGTATGATAGGGGTAGACGGTGCGCTTTACAAATCCATGGAATTTACCGGGGAGGGAATTGCGAATCTCTCTATGGATGATCGCTTTACCATTGCCAACATGGCAATTGAGGCAGGCGGCAAGAATGGCATCTTCCCTGTAGATGCCCTGGCAGAAGCCTATATGAAAGAACACTCCAACAGACCTTATACGGTATACGAGGCGGATGAAGACGCTGCGTATGATGAGGAATATACCATTGATCTCAGTTCCTTAAAGCCAACCGTAGCCTTCCCCCATCTGCCGGAGAATACAAAGACCACGGATGAGATTACAGAGGATGTGGTGATTGATCAGGTAGTGATTGGCTCCTGTACCAATGGGCGTATTGAGGACCTTCGCTGTGCGGCTGATATTTTGAAAGGCAATAAGGTGAAAAAAGGCGTGCGCTGCATCGTGATCCCAGCCACACAGGCCATTTATCTGCAGGCGATTGAGGAAGGGCTGGTACAGACCTTTATAAAAGCCGGTGCTGTGGTCAGCACCCCTACCTGCGGTCCCTGCCTGGGAGGCTATATGGGGATTCTGGCTGCCAATGAACGCTGCGTGTCCACGACCAACAGAAATTTTGTGGGCCGTATGGGGCATGTGGATTCCGAGGTGTACCTGGCAAGCCCTGCAGTGGCAGCGGCAAGCGCTGTGACAGGAAAAATATCAGATCCTGCTGAACTAGGATTATAGGAGGAGATATAGATGAAAGCAAATGGAACAGTTTTTAAATACGGTGACAATGTAGACACAGATGTAATTATTCCCGCCAGATATCTGAATTCTTCTGACCCTGCAGAACTGGCTACACACTGTATGGAGGATATTGACCAGGAGTTTGTGAACAAAGTCAAAAAGGGTGATATTATTGTGGCAAATAAAAACTTTGGATGCGGTTCTTCCAGAGAACATGCGCCCATCGCCATTAAAGCAGCAGGCGTAAGCTGCGTGATCGCAGAAACCTTTGCCCGCATTTTCTACAGAAATTCCATAAACATCGGTCTGCCTATTATTGAATGCCCTGAGGCAGCTAAAGCAATTGAAAACGGCGATGAGGTTGAAGTAGACTTCGACAGCGGAATGATTTACGATAAGACAAAAGGTACGGAATATAAAGGGCAGGCGTTTCCGCCTTTTATGCAGAAGATTATAAAGGCAGAGGGGCTTATTAATTACATCAATCAATAATGATGCAGACGTCACTCTGCGGTATGAGCCGGCAGTTCCGGGCGGGATCCTGTTTCCCGGGGACACCTCCGTGTGAGGAGTTACCTGGGCTGAGCAGGAATTCCTTCCGGAGGGCTGTCCGCTTGCCAGGAGCACTTTTTTACTTACTAAATGGCGAGTATGACTTACAAGTAAATTCCTTTTCCCCGCCTTCCCTTTTGTCCTCTACCTGAATTTGGCAGTTTAAAGCACTGGCTATGCATACAGCTTGCTGAAATGTCAGACTGGTATCGGAAAGCAGACGGCAGAGGGCTTGGGGTTCTATGCCCATCAGAGCCGCGGTATCCACAACGGACAGACCCTGAAGCTTCATAGTATATTTGAAGAAATGCAGCAATTCTTGGGCAGATGGATTTATCATAATGTATTCTCCTTTTTATTTTTATTATAGTAGAAAACTAAGAGGAGGAAAAGATAAAAAAATTGTGAAAAACTATTGACAAAATAAGGCAAATAGTGATAATATATGGAAGTTCGCTCTGGTAGTCCAGAAGCGGTGGGGCGAGATAGCTCAGTTGGCTAGAGCATGCGGTTCATACCCGCAGTGTCGGGGGTTCGAATCCCTTTCTCGCTATTGACAAGCACAACAAAATAGTGTATAGTAGTCAGGGTCAGATAAGAGACACTGACACATATCGGGGTATGGCGTAGCTTGGTAGCGCGCACGGCTGGGGGCCGTGAGGTCGCAGGTTCAAATCCTGTTGCCCCGATTTTTTTGTACTCATTTTTAGAAAATGATTGACAATGGATAAGAGAAATGTTATCTTATATTCTATAAATTGATATAAGAAAAAGCGATGAAGAGGAATAGTAAGTTTATTTTCGATGACAGAGAGCTGCTGGGAGGTGGAAAGCGGCAGAGAGAATAATCTGAACTCGCCTCCGAGCGGCTGCCCGAAATTCTAAGGAAAAGTAGACGCAGACGGAGCCCGACCGTTATTCAGGGAGAGATATAAGGTTATTGCAGTGACCCGTATCTTGCAGAGCGTATGAAGATACTTCATAAAATAGAGTGGTACCGCGTAGGACAGTTAGCAGTCTTTCGTCTCTATCAGGCAGTGAATGCCGGGATAGAACGGAGGGCTTTTTCTTTTATCAAAAAATAAAAATCAGGGAGGATATAATTATGACAAATTGCAGCAAGTATACCAGACAGTATTTTATGCCGCCGGTGAAATGTATGAAATGGGCAGAGAAGGAGTACATTGACAAAGCACCTGTTTGGTGCAGCGTGGATCTTAGAGACGGGAATCAGGCTCTTGTGATTCCCATGAGTCTGGAACAAAAAATAAATTTTTTTAAACTTCTTGTTAAAATCGGGTTTAAAGAGATTGAGGTTGGGTTCCCGGCAGCATCGGAGACGGAATACCAGTTTTTGAGAGCATTGATTGAGCAGGATTTAATACCTGATGATGTTACCATTCAGGTTTTGACACAGGCAAGGGAACACATTATCAAAAAAACTTTTGAGGCCTTAAAAGGGGCAAAAAAAGCCGTTGTACATGTATATAATTCTACTTCCGTAGCGCAGAGAGAACAGGTATTTAAAAAATCAAAAGAAGAGATCCTGAAAATTGCAGTGGACGGCGCAGCTCTCCTGAAGGAACTGGCAGAGGAGACAGAGGGAAATTTTCTGTTTGAATACAGTCCTGAGAGCTTTACCGGAACAGAGCCTGAATATGCCCTGGAAGTTTGCAATGCGGTTCTTGACATCTGGCAGCCGACTCCGGATAAAAAGGCGATCATTAATCTTCCTGTTACCGTACAGCACTCTATGCCTCATGTGTACGCCAGCCAGATTGAGTATCTGAGTGAGAATATGAAATACAGGGAGAATGTAATCCTGTCCATACATCCTCACAATGACCGGGGCTGCGGCGTAGCGGATGCGGAGATGGGCGTTTTAGCCGGAGCAGACAGGGTGGAAGGGACTCTATTTGGAAACGGTGAGAGAACCGGCAACGTGGATATTGTGACTCTGGCTTTGAATATGTATTCTCAGGGCGTGGATCCGGAGCTTGATTTCTCTAACATGGTTGAGATCTGCGAGCAGTACGAGGAATATACGGGAATGCATATTGACGAGCGCAGGCCTTACAGCGGCGCGCTGGTATTTGCAGCATTCTCCGGCTCCCACCAGGATGCGATTGCAAAGGGAATGAAATGGCTGGAGGAGAAAGATCCCAAACACTGGACCGTACCGTATCTTCCAATCGATCCCAAGGATTTGGGCAGAAATTACGATGCCGATGTGATCCGTATCAACAGCCAGTCCGGAAAGGGCGGCGTGGGCTACATTCTGGAGACAAAGTTTGGTTTGAATCTGCCCGCCAAGATGAGAGAGGCCATGGGATACGCAGCAAAAGCAGTGTCCGATCACACTCACAAGGAGCTTATGCCGGAGGAGATATTCGAATTATTCAAGAAAACCTTCGAGAACGTAGTGGAGCCGCTGAATATCCGCGAAGTTCATTTCCAGCAGACAGAAGAGGGGATTACAACCACAGTGACTTCAACCTTTGCCGGAGGACAGAAGTCGGTGACAGAAGCGGCCGGAAACGGACGCCTCAATGCGGTAAGCAATGCGCTTAAGAAGGCATATGGGCTGAAATATGATCTGGTAACGTATCAGGAACATGCCTTAGAGCAGAGCTCCAGTTCCAAGGCCATAGCTTATGTGGGAATCAGAAAACCAGACGGTTCTCTGGCCTGGGGAGCAGGTGTGGATCCTGATATTATCCGGGCTTCCATCGATGCGCTGGTAACAGCAATCAACAATCGGTAAATGTCTAAATTTGCTGAAAACTTTGTGAAATATACCCAAAAATACTCAGAAATTATCTGCTTAATTTTGTGAAAAATGGCTGAAAAAATTCCTTAGATATTGACGAATACCAAGTAATTATTTTATAATTTTAAAACAATCACTTATTTTGGAACTTGTTGATATCTTACTGAGGAAGAGGTTAAGGAACCAGCTTATGGAACTAATCAGAAATCTGCTGTACGGTTTTCAGTTTCTGGCAGAAAAAATCACGAAAAAGAAGCGCAGGTCCTGTGCTGTCATATTGGTTGGCTCAGTAGCGGTTGCCGCAGTTGCCTTTACGTCCAATGCGCTCGGCAGCGGAGGAAAGAATGCAGTGTATGCGGCGGCTGAAAAGGATAATCCTTCCCAGGAAGAGAAAGAACCGGAGGAAGAAGAATCTTTATCCGGACTGGGAGGCATTATCTCAGGAGTTCTGGTTACACAGAATACGAACAATACTGTCGGTCGAATAGGGACCTCCTATGAGGCAGTTCTGGTAGGGCAGCGGACGGCAACACAGGCCAGGGAATCCAGAATAGAAGTGGGAGAAGAAGTGGCTACCAGTGTGGAATATCTGGGAGATCATTCCGTGGATGTGGTGGAAGACAGGATGCGCATGACGGATCATGACTATGAGACACTTCTGTCTATTGTGGAAGCGGAGGCAGGCGGTGAAGATATGAGAGGGCGTATCCTGGTTGCCAATGTAATCTTTAACCGCGTAAAGGATTCCAGATTTCCGGATACGGTGACAAAGGTTGTATGGGAAAAGGTTGCAGGAAAACCTCAGTTTTCCCCTACCTCTGACGGAAGAATACATACGGTTACCGTCTCTGATACCACGAGAGAGGCAGTAAACAGAGCGATAGACGGAGAAGATTATTCCAAAGGAGCCTTATTCTTTGTGGCAAAGGAACAGGCTGAAAAGAAAAATGTAGAATGGTTTGACAAGGATTTGAAGAAACTCTTTAAGTATGGAGTTCATGATTTTTATACTTATCCTGACGATGAGACAGAATAAGAGGGAAAGGGCGTAGCTTGAAGCAGGCGTCCTTTCCTTTCCTACTTGTAAGGAAGAAATTCCTATGGTATACTTTAACATGCAATGAACACCTTATGCCCTGAGGAATCATTCCGGTAGATATTTTCAGGGTCGAGCAACAATAATGAATACATAGAAAAGGAATGGAAAACATGGAGATTTTATACAAAAGCACAAGGGGTAACAATGAGACAGTGCCGGCATCTGCCGCAATCTTAAAAGGACTTTCTGAGGACGGAGGACTGTTTGTCCCCACGCAGATCCCTGCCCTTGACACGGATATCGAAACCTTATCGGGGATGAGCTACCAGGAGGTTGCTTATACGGTTATGAGCAAATTCCTGACGGATTTCACAGAGGATGAACTGAAGGACTGTATTGCACGGGCATACGATAAAAAGTTTGATACAGAAGTAATAGCACCTTTGGCGAAGTCTGACGGGGCATATTATCTGGAACTGTTTCATGGATCTACAATCGCTTTTAAAGATATGGCGCTCTCCATCTTACCATACCTTTTAACTACTTCAGCCAAAAAAAATCACGCAGAGAATGAGATTGTGATTCTCACGGCAACTTCAGGGGATACGGGAAAAGCGGCGATGGCCGGATTTGCTGATGTTCCGGGAACGAAAATAATTGTATTTTACCCCAAAGACGGAGTGAGCCCTATTCAGGAGAAGCAGATGGTTACCCAAAAAGGAAAGAATACTTATGTTGTAAGTATCCGGGGTAACTTCGACGACGCGCAGACAGGGGTTAAGAATATTTTTAATGACAAGAATATGACAGAGGAGCTGGACGGAGCAGGGTTCCAGTTCTCGTCTGCAAACTCTATTAATATCGGACGTCTTGTGCCTCAGATTGTGTACTATGTTTATGCTTATGCCACTCTGTACGGCAACGGCGAAATCGAAAAAGATGAGAAAATTAATGTAGTAGTGCCCACAGGTAATTTTGGAAATATTCTGGCAGCTTTTTATGCCAAGAATATGGGGCTGCCCATTGATAAACTGATCTGTGCCTCCAATGACAATAAGGTTTTGTTTGACTTTTTCCGCACTGGCACTTATGACAAGAACAGGGAGTTTATTCTTACAACCTCCCCTTCTATGGACATTCTGATCTCCAGCAATCTGGAACGCCTCATTTTCCGCCTAACCGGGAATGATGCAAAAAAGAATCAGGAGTTTATGGACAGCTTAAAAACGGAAGGGAAATATACCATAACCGGTGAGATGCTGGAAGAACTGAAAGATTTTTATGGGAATTATGCATCTGAGAAAGAGACAGCAGAGACAATTAAAAGAATCTATGAGGATACTGGTTATGTGATTGATACACATACAGCGGTAGCGGCAGCTGTCTATGAAAAATACAAAGAAGAGACAAAAGACGGGAAAAAGACGGTAATCGCTTCTACCGCCAGTCCGTACAAATTCACGAGAAGCGTAATGGAAGCCATTGATGAGAAGTATGCTTCCATGGGGGATTTTGAATTGGTGGATGAACTGTCAAAGATTTCCAATACACCGGTGCCCAATGCCATCGAAGAAATCCGTACCGCTCCGGTGCTCCACAATACTACAGTGGAAGTAGAAGAGATGCCAAAGATTGTTAAAAAAATTCTGGGAATATAAGAAAACAGGAGATGTCCGGGGGTAATGATCCGGACATCTCTTTGCGTTTACCGTTAAAATGCAGGACAGACACAAAAATAATTCATTTCACTCATTTACATCAATTGTCTGACGATTGGTTTGAAAAAATAGATACAGCCAGGGAAGTATGTAAATATTTACTTTAAAATAGCCGATTGGCCGTTTCAAACCCTGATAAGACATTCATATACGAGACGCCTGGATAAAGTGGACTAATTTAGGTAATATGCATATAAAAATAATTCATCTTGCGAAAATAATTCGAAATCGTTTGTTAAAGTATTGACACCGTAAGAGGAAAATGAGATAATAGGTTTGATTTTGGAGAAAAAGGAGGACATAACATGTCAACAAAAGCATACTATCCAATTAATGAAATTGGTGCTGGCAAGGCAGGATTCAGCAAAACACGTTCCATCATTGAAGCTGCATTTTACGGTAACAATGTGGTTAAAGTTAACACATTAAAAGAGGCATATGAGTTAGCCAAAAACTCTCCTGGAACAGTTGTTACAGATATGCCGGTTTATAGAGGCGAAGAATTTGGACTGGAACCAGATGCAAAGGTATTATTATTTAATGACGGTGCCATCACCGGACGTTATGCAGCAGCACGCCGTATTGCCGGAGAACCCGGAGTAGATTGTGCGGCTCTGGACAAAGTGGCTATGGATGCTATCTATGAAGCCCGCTGGAAAACTATGTACCATGCAGAAGTATATGTAGGTCTGGATCCTGAATTTATGGTTAAAGCTCACCTTCTGATTCCGGAAGGAGAAGAAAATGTTATGTATTCCTGGATGCTGAACTTCCAGTATATGTCAGATGAATACGTAAAAATGTATAAAAACTCCAAAGCTGTGGGAGACGGCAAAGAGGCAGATATCTTTATTTTCTCTGATCCCCAGTGGTCACCGGTAGATCATCCGGGTGTGAATTTTGACTGCTTAAGTGATCCGCAGACATTATGCTACTTCAATACCGATCAGAACTGTGCCTGCATCCTTGGTATGAGATATTTCGGTGAACATAAAAAAGGTACACTGACCATGGCATG
The DNA here is from genome assembly GCF_042848515.1 of Lactonifactor longoviformis. Classification (GTDB taxonomy): domain Bacteria; phylum Bacillota; class Clostridia; order Lachnospirales; family Lachnospiraceae; genus Lactonifactor; species Lactonifactor longoviformis. Next base: position 2,718,451 of record NZ_AP031453.1, read on the forward strand.
GGCTATCGCCAACCGCAACGGATATGCAGCCTGCCACGGCGGACAGAAAGAGTACACACTGGCTGACGGTTCCAAATATGTAGCATCTGTATACGGGCTGTCAGGTTCCGGTAAATCCACTCTGACCCACGCAAAACATAACGGAAAATACGAAATTAAAGTACTTCACGACGATGCGTTTATTATTAACACAGATACCTGTGCATCCATCGCCCTGGAGCCTACTTACTTCGATAAAACACAGGATTATCCTGCTGGATGCCCTGACAATAAATTCCTGTTAACTGCACAGAACTGCTCTGCAACCTTAGATGATGAGGGCAAAGTACAGTTAGTAACAGAAGATATCAGAAACGGAAACGGACGTGCCATCAAATCTAAACTGTGGGCGCCAAACCGTGTGGATAAAATTGACGAGCCGGTTAACGCTATCTTCTGGATTATGAAAGACCCGACCATTCCTCCGGTAGTTAAGTTAAAAGGCGCTTCCCTGGCTTCTGTAATGGGCGCAACTCTTGCCACTAAACGTTCCACAGCAGAGCGTCTGGCACCAGGGGTAGATCCGAACAAGCTGGTAGTTGTTCCTTACGCTAACCCATTCAGAACCTATCCGTTAGCTGATGACTATTCTAAGTTCAAAAAGCTGGTGGAAGAGAAGAATGTAGACTGCTATATCATCAACACAGGTGATTTCATGGGCAAAAAGGTACAGCCAAAAGATACCTTAGGAATCCTGGAAGCAATTGTTGAGAAAAAAGCAGAATTCAAACAGTGGGGTCCGTTCTCAGACATCGAAATCTTTGAATGGGAAGGCTTTGTTCCGGACATGAACGACACAGAATATGTGACACAGCTGAAAGCACGTATGAATGACCGTGTAAATGAAATCAAAGCATTCTCTGAAAAGAACGAAGGCTACAATAAACTTCCTGACGATGCTCTGGCAGCTATTCAGAAAGTAGTAGATGAATTAAACTAATGCGTACAGCAGAGCCTCCGGTGAATACCGGGGGCTTTCATAATGCCCTCAAGTAGAAAATTCTCAATATTCACAAAAATTGGTACATCAATTCAAGTATTAATATTGAAAAATGCGGGAGACTAGAGTATAATAAAATCAAAGAAAAGAAAGTAATTCCTGGGATGTTCGATGACTCCTGTCATTTTGAACCTACATTTACTTTAAACGGGATTCCTACATTGCTCCTCAGATGTCAGGCCGTCATTGCGCAGCGGAAGACAGAAGAGGTGTTGCGGAAACCCACCTAGCAGTAGCTAGGAGTCAGAAGATAGGGAACGGCATCCTGGGTTTACAAATGATAGCTGTTACAAAAGATAAAAAAGAGCCATTTTTAATGGCTCTTTTTCTGAAAAAGACATGCGGAAAGAAGGTACAGTGAATGGGAATAATTGAAAAAAGCTTTGGCAGAACAGATGATGAGAAAGAAGTATATCTGTATGAGCTGACAAATAAGAGCGGCTCCGTAATGAAAGTTACAAACTTCGGAGCGATTTTGGTATCTCTGTTGGTTCCGGATAAAGACAAGCATCTGAAGGATGTAGTGCTGGGTTATGACAGTGTTACAGAATATTTACATAATCCCTGCTATTTCGGCTCTACCATAGGCAGGAGCGGAAACAGAATTGCAGGAGGCAGATTTGAGATAAATGGAACCGAATATCAGATTCCTCAGAACGAAAACGGGAATAATCTTCACAGCGGACCTGACGGATATGAGAAGAAGATCTGGGAAGTGAAGGCTCTGGATGACGAGAAAAGCAGTATTACCTTTTATCATCTCAGTCCGGATATGGAGCAGGGATACCCCGGCAACTTTTCTGTCACTGTAACCTATGAACTTACCGATGAGAATGAACTTAGAATTCACTATGAAGGCAGCTGTGACAAGGATACGGTGGCAAATCTCACCAACCACTCCTATTTTAATCTGGGAGGGCATGAGAGCGGTTACGCCATGGGTCAGCTTCTTCAGATTCATGCAGCAAAGTATAATCCTGTGATTGACGCTGCATCAATACCAACCGGAGAGATTGCCGACGTCGCCGGCACACCTATGGATTTTACAGAACTAAAACCAATGAAGCAGGAGATTGACGCTGACTTCGATCAGCTGAGATATACAGGTGGATATGACCACAATTATGTACTGGACTGGGAGCCTGGAAAATTAAAAGAGGCAGCAAAGGCTTACTGCAGAGAGACAGGAATATTGATGACAGTTTTCACGGATCTGCCGGGAGTACAGTTTTATGCGGGAAATGGAATCGATAATGTAGTGGGCAAGGAAGGCCTGATTTATCCCCGCCGGAGTGCGTTCTGCCTGGAAACACAGTATTACCCCAACGCAGTGAATACACCTGCATTTCCATCACCTGTCCTGAAGGCGGGTGAGACTTATCATACTACAACCGTCTATAAATTTACAGTTGAATAAAAATTAAGATAATAAAATCAGGGATATTGCAGAAAAAGCAGTGTCCCTGATTTCTTATTTTTGTATTTCTGCATATAATATTGGTATGAGGCTAAAAAATAAAATTATATGGAAACTGATTGTTATTATACTATGCTTTTTGTGCATCCTGTTCCTGGCCCTCTTTTCCCGAAGAAAGGATGATAATACCCAGTACATGAACCTGAGGGAAGAGCGGCTCTTAAAGGAAAACGAGAGAGCCAGTATCCGGGATGCCAGGCAGAGTACGAAAACTGTGGAGAAGACCCAGGATCAGGAACCCCAGGAGGAACAGTCTGGGGCAGAGACAGAATCTGAGGATAAAGTAATACAAGTGTTGATAAAGACAGATGACTACAGCAGCTATGAACATTCCTCCCTTCAATTTACCATCCGGGGGGATTACAGGATAACTGGAGGGGAGGAAGCATCTCTCAAGTCAGGAGAGACTGTCACTGTAGAAAGGGATTCTCCTTATTTCAGGGACGGCTCCTTTCGGATAGAACCATTGGAGGAGAATAACCAGCTTACTCTTTTAAGTGTATCCAGAGGTCAGGGAAATCCTTCCTATCAGGGGGCCTTCACTATTTATCAGGAGGAGGCGGGGCTGCGCATAGTGAATGAACTTCCTGTGGAGACTTATCTGCGGGGGGTTGTTCCCAGTGAGATGCCTTCCTCCTATGAAATGGAGGCTTTAAAAGCCCAGGCTGTGTGCGCCAGAACCTATGCCTATGTCCAGCTGGGGGAGAACAAGTTAAAAGACCTGGGGGCTCAGGTGGACGACAGTGTCTCTTTCCAAGTCTATCAAAACAGCGGCACAAATGAGAGAACAGATGAGGCGGTAGCAGCCACCAGGGGGGAGATTCTCTGCCAGAATGGAAGTCCCATAGATGCCTATTATTTCTCTACTTCTCACGGAAAGACAAGTACAGATGAGGTTTGGGAGGCATCTGCCCCCGCAGCTTATCTGAAGAGTGTTGTGTGCGAGTACGACAAAGAAGAACCCTGGTACCGCTGGAGCGTAACCTTTTCAAAAGAGCAGCTTTTGAAGGGAATCCAAAGCAGCTATCCTGAGATTACTGATTTAAGTTCTCTGGAGATTCTGGAAGTGGGTGAGGGGGATGCAGTCCTGTCCATGGGGATCAACAGTCCAAAGGAGACAGTTACCGTACAGAATGAATATACAATCCGGCAGATCCTGGCGCCGAGAGGACTCAAAATTACCAGGCAGGACGGCTCAGTAGTGGATGGAGGTTCTCTTCTTCCCAGCGCTTACTTTACGCTGGAGGAGCTCCGGGAGGGAGAGGAATTGAAGGGGTATACCATACACGGGGGCGGCTACGGACACGGCGTGGGATTAAGCCAGAATGGTGCCCAGCATATGGCACAGGAGGGAAATGGATATAAGGAAATTCTGGAGTATTTTTATAATGGTGTAACCTTAAACCGTGCAGGGGAAGCTCAGTGATTTGACGGTAACTTGCCTGAAAGAATAATTCATGGTATTATGATAGTCATCAAATACTGAAATGGGATCTTATATTATGATAAAGCGTATCTACCGGACAGTGAGAGGATTTATGAATAAAATAAATGAAGATCATGTGACTGCCTATTCTGCTCAGGCGGCTTATTTTGTGTTATTGTCATTTATTCCATTTCTGCTGCTTCTGCTTACATCAGTGCAGTATACGCCAATCAGCAAGCAGCAAATGGCAGATGCCGTGATTAAGGTGTGTCCGGACAGCTTCAAATCCTTTGTGACAGGTATTATAGAGGAAGTGTATAACAAGTCCCTTGCTGTGGTTCCCATCACTGCCCTGACTGCTCTCTGGTCTGCGGGAAAGGGAATACAGGCCCTCACGAATGGTCTCAACTGTATCTATCAGATACGCGAGACAAGAAATTACCTGGTTACCAGGATACGCTCAATCTTTTATACCATGATCTTTCTGATTGCCATCATATGCACCCTGCTGCTTCTGGTGTTCGGAAACAGCATACAGAGGGAACTGACAAAGCACCTGCCTTTTCTCTCTAATCTGGTAGCTATGATTATCAGCCTGCGTACGGTAATCGCACTGGGACTGCTGGCTTTTGTTTTTCTGTTTCTGTATAAATTTGTGCCGAACCGCAAGGCAACGCTGCGAAGCCAGATTCCGGGAGCTGTTTTTACCTCTCTGGCCTGGTCTTTGTTTTCCTTCGGTTTTTCCCTTTACTTTGACTATTATGATGGAATGTCCAATATGTACGGGAGTATGACCAGTTTGATCCTGATCCTCTTGTGGATGTATATCTGTATGAACATTGTTATGATCGGAGCGGAGATCAACTGTTATTTTGAAGAGAAGTTCCGGCAGGTGCATTCGGCCGCTGTGGAGCGGATCAGAAAAGAGTACGTGCAGCTTCTTGAGGGAGGCCGAGAAGAAGAGGAAAAGGAAAAATAAATTTTTCTTGACAGAAATCTTTTATATGTTAGAATATAAAACAGACATATTTAATGTAAAAGCTGTGAAAGTGTAAGTAGATCTTTATTTTCTTTCAGAGAGAGGAAGTCACCGGCTGTAAGCTTCCTTAAGTTCAGATAATGATTGAATTTCCCACTGGAGCTGCATTTCTGAAAGCGCTGCTGCTATTAGGAAATGACGTGTGAGGCGCGTTAAGCCGTAATGAGTGCCCGGTTTTTCCGGGAATCAGGGTGGTACCACGGAACTGTCAGCTTCGTCCCTTTTAGGGAGGAAGCTTTTTTTGATCGAAAGGAGAAGAACATGAAAGAAAAATTACAACAGATTCAGGCAGAAGCTGTAAGACGTATTCAGGAATCAGACTCCCTGGATAAATTAAATGAGGCCAGGGTAGCGTTTCTGGGAAAAAAAGGCGAACTTACTTCTGTATTAAAAGGAATGAAGGACGTGGCAAAAGAGGAGCGACCTCTGGTGGGGCAGCTGGTAAATGAAACCAGGGAAGCTATCGAAAGCCTTTTAGACCAGACGAAGGAAAAGCTGGAAGCCAGACTTATGGAGCAGAAGCTCAAGGAAGAAGTCATTGATGTGACACTGCCCGCCAAAAAGACAGAGATTGGCCACCGCCATCCCAATACCATTGCTCTGGAGGAAGTAGAGAGAATCTTTATCGGTATGGGCTATGAGGTGGTGGAAGGGCCGGAAGTAGAATATGACCTTTATAATTTCGAAAAACTTAATATTCCGGCCAACCACCCGGCAAAGGATGAGCAGGATACCTTCTATATCAATAAGGACATCGTGCTCCGCACCCAGACATCTCCCGTACAGGCCAGGGTTATGGAACAGGGAAAGCTTCCCATCCGAATGATTGCACCGGGACGGGTATTCCGTTCTGACGAAGTGGATGCCACCCATTCTCCTTCCTTCCATCAGATAGAGGGACTTGTGGTGGATAAGCATATTACATTTGCAGATTTAAAAGGAACTTTGGAAGAATTTGCAAAAGAACTCTTCGGCCCGGATACAAAGACAAAATTCCGCCCTCATCATTTCCCATTTACGGAGCCAAGCGCCGAAGTGGATGTCACCTGTTTTAAGTGCGGCGGAAGCGGCTGCCGTTTCTGCAAAGGATCCGGCTGGATTGAGATTCTTGGATGCGGTATGGTGCACCCTCATGTGCTCGAGATGTGCGGCATTGATCCGGAGGAGTATTCAGGATTTGCTTTTGGTATGGGACTGGAGCGCATCGCCCTTCTGAAGTATGAAATCGATGATATGCGTCTTTTATATGAAAACGATACACGGTTCTTAAAACAGTTCTAAGGAGGAGAGAAAGAATGAATACATCATTGTCTTGGATTAAAATGTACGTGCCGGATCTGGATGTGACGGCACAGGAATACACGGACGCTATGACATTGTCCGGAACAAAGGTGGAAGGCTATGAAATACTGGATGCGGACCTGGAAAAGATTGTGGTAGGCCAGATTGAAAAAATCGAGAGACACCCGGATGCAGATAAGCTCATTGTGTGCCAGGTAAATGTAGGCACAGAGATAGTGCAGATTGTGACCGGCGCCCCCAATGTAAAAGAAGGGGACAAAGTCCCTGTGGTTCTGGACGGCGGCAGGGTTGCCGGGGGACATGACGGCAAAAAAACTCCCGGAGGGGTGAAAATCAAAAAGGGCAAGCTAAGGGGAGTGGAATCCTCTGGTATGATGTGCTCAATTGAAGAACTGGGAACAACCAGAGAATTTTACCCGGAAGCGCCGGAATACGGCATCTATATATTCCCACAGGATACAGAAGTAGGAGAGAATGCTGTGAAGGCTCTGGGGCTGGATGACGTAATATTTGAGTACGAGATTACCTCAAACCGCGTGGACTGCTACAGCGTCATCGGAATCGCAAGGGAAGCCGCCGCTACCTTTGGAAAGAAATTTGTTCCCCCTAATGTATTACAAACCGGAAACAGCGAAAACGCCGGTGATTATATAAAAGTTACCGTAGAGGACACAGACCTTTGTCCGCGCTACTGTGCAAGAGTAGTAAAAAATGTAAAAATAGGTCCTTCTCCCAAGTGGATGCAGCGCTGTCTGGCTGCCAATGGGATCCGCCCCATTAATAACCTTGTAGACATTACCAACTATGTTATGGAAGAATTCGGACAGCCAATGCATGCCTATGATCTGGATGCTATTGAAGGCAGAGAAATTGTAGTGCGCAGGGCAAAAAAGGGTGAAAAGTTTATTACCCTGGACGGTCAGGCGCGGGTTATGGATGATTCTGTTCTTATGATCTGCGACGGCAAAAAGCCTGTGGGCATCGCAGGGATTATGGGCGGAGAGAATTCTATGATTACAGACAATGTGCAGACCGTTCTCTTTGAAGCAGCTTGCTTTGACGGTACAAATATCCGACTGTCCAGCAAAAAAGTGGGGCTTAGAACCGATGCATCCGGAAAGTTTGAAAAAGGCCTGGATCCCAATAATGCCCAGGCTGCCATTGACCGTGCCTGCCAGCTTATGGAGGAACTTGGTGCTGGGGAAGTGGTTGGAGGAATGGTAGATGTCTATACCACCCCAAAAGAGCCGGTTCGTGTGCCATTCGCACCTGAAAAAATCAATGATCTGCTGGGAACTGATTTGACCCCGGAAGAGATGCTGGGCTATCTGGAACGGGTCGGGCTGGCATATGATACAGATGCCAACGAGATCGTGGCGCCTACCTTCCGGCATGATATATTCCGTACCGCGGATTTGGCGGAGGAAGTGGCAAGATTTTACGGATATGACAATATACCTACTACGCTGCCAAAGGGAGAGGCAACCACAGGAAAACTTCCCTTTAAGCTGCGCATAGAGGAAGTGGCCAGGGATATGGCCGAATGCAACGGATTTTCTCAGGGGATGTGTTATTCCTTTGAAAGCCCTAAGGTATTTGACAAGCTGAGAATACCTGAGGACAGCCCTCTTCGCCAGGCCGTTACAATAATGAACCCACTGGGGGAGGATTTCAGTATTATGCGTACAATCTCATTAAACGGTATGCTGACTTCCCTGGGGACAAACTATAAACGCAGAAATAAGAATGTAAAACTGTATGAGTTAGGAAATATTTATCTGCCGAAACAGCTGCCTCTTACGGAACTTCCGGAAGAACGGATGATGTTTACTCTGGGTATGTATGGCGAGGGCGACTTCTTTACCATGAAAGGTATGGCAGAGGAGTTCTTTGATAAGATAGGTATGCATAAGAAGGAAGAATATTCTCCTGAGGACAAAAAGCCATATCTGCATCCGGGCCGCCAGGCAGATATCTACTATGATGGAGTAAAAGTAGGCTTTCTGGGAGAGGTGCACCCTGCCGTGGCAGCAGCTTACGGTATTGGAGAGAGAGCTTATGTAGCTGTGCTGGATATTCTGGATATTCTTCCAATGGCTACCTTTGACCGGAAATATACAGGAATTGCCAAATATCCCGCTGTCAGCCGTGACATCAGTATGGTCGTACCAAAGGCTATCACTGCGGGAGAGATTGAACATGTGATAATTCAGAGAGGCGGAAAGCATCTGGAAAGTTACCACCTGTTTGATATCTATGAGGGAAGCCAGATTAAAGAAGGCTTTAAGTCAATTGCCTATTCCGTAACATTCCGGGCAAAAGACAAGACATTGGAAGAGGCGGATGTTACCTCGGCAATGAAAAAGATTTTGAACGGATTGGAAGCTCTCGGCATTGAACTGCGTAAGTAGGTGAATCCCATGAAATTATATATTGTGCGCCATGGGGAAACTCCATGGAATGTAAAGTTTAAGCTGCAGGGAACCTCGGATATCCCCTTGAACGAAAAGGGGATTCTTGCCGCAGAGAAAACCGGGGAAGCTTTGCGGGAGGTTCCTTTTGACATCTGCTACACCAGTCCGCTTCAAAGGGCAAAGGAAACCGCCGGCCTGATTCTCAGAGGACGGAATATTCCTATGATTGAGGATGAGAGGATACAGGAAATTACCTTTGGGGTTTGGGAGGGCCGGTGCTGCCGCCCCGACGCAATGGAAATTCCAGGGGAGATGCTGGATAACTTTTTTCACCACACAGAAAGATATCAACCCCCTGAAAGGGGAGAGCGGATCTCAGATGTAGTAAAGCGGACCCGTGATTTTTTTCAGGAAATGATTCACAGATCCGATTATGAGGATAAAACGATTCTGATTGCATCCCACGGCTGTGCAGTGCGCGCTCTGCTTCAGAATGTCTATCCCCCGGGGGATGATTTCTGGCACGGAAAAGTACCTCCTAACTGTGGGGTTAATATTGTGGAGGCACATAAGGGTGTGGCAAAATTAATTGTGGAAGATGCGGTTTATTGTTAAGGATACAGAAGCAGCCGGGCAGAAGACCGGCTGCTTCTGTTTTCATGTCTTATGCAGGAAAAAAGACAAAATTGGAAAAAGAAAAATCAAATTTGGTCATATTATTTTTTCTTGATATATAGGATAATAGAATTGTCAAAAATGATCCTATTTCCCGGAGTATGTTTGACAGATTTCCCTGAATCGTATAAGGTAAGTATAAGAATAAAAAAGATATCATACGTATCGTGTATACAGGAGGAAAGTATGGGTACACAAAAGACAGATTGGGGAGATGTTCAATGGCTGCAGATGAACCAGGAAGGATCCTCCCGGTTTAAGATGAATGTGGGGATCGTAACTGTGGAGCCAGGAACCCACCAGCCGGCACATGTACATTATGAAGAGCAGGTAGTTCATTTTCTTCAGGGGGTTGGGCTGAATAAGATTGACGGACAGGAATGCCTCCTGAAGCCGGGAGACACCTTCCACTGGCCGGCAGGGGTGATTCATGAAATTATGAATACCGGAGATGAACCCATTCGGCATCTTCTTGTATCAAATCCGGAAAGCCTGGATGAGGAGATTATTATGAATCCATGGGGGAAAGAGGAAAAACTGCTGATGCCGGTAGAGGCAAAAGAAATGTTCTATACGGCTGTGGAGGCGATTCGGACACAGTTTCTGGAAAACATGTACTATGCCTATGCTATTTTCGACAGGGACAATACGCTTGTGCTTAAGAGCAAATATTTTCCTACGTACTGCCAGGAGTGCTGTAACCCCTCACTGTACTACGGGGCGGCTCCCTGTTTGGTTCCCAACAGCAAAGAGCGGCTGCGTATGGAACAGACGTATCACTGTACCCATGACATGGAAGTATACGCAATGCCTGTCTCCTATAAGGGATATTATCTGGGATATATTAAGGGAGGATTCGTGCGCCGATCACAGACACCCGACCATCAGGCTTACGGTGTGTATGATACGCCGGAAAGCACGGTACAGGGAATAAAAAATCTTCTCAGAAGAATTACAAAAGCGATCCGCAATTTCTGTGAATTCGATCAGTTCAGAAAACGGCTGGCAGAGCAGGAACTTCAGATTTATGACGGGCTGGCATCCCAACAGCTGCTGGCTAAAAGTCTCAGGGAGGCTGAATATGCTATGACGAACCTGAAGATAAGCAATCACTTTTTGTTTAATACATTAAACAGCATGGCATCCATGGCTCTTGACGGAGGGCTGCCAAAGCTTTATCAGTCCATCATTGACCTGTCCAAATTGTTCCACTATACGCTCAGAACAGAGGATACTGTTGTGAGCTGGAGGCAGGAATTCGAGTATTTAAATTCTTATCTAAAACTGCAGAAACTGAGATACGAAGATACCCTCTCTGTTGTGTATGACATTGAGACAAAGGTTGAGACGTGCAGGGTACCTTTTAACTTCCTTCAGCCTATTGTAGAAAATGCATTTACCCACGGGTTCAAATCTACTTCCAATAAGAGTCTGTATCTGCAGGCTTACTGCAGTAAAGAGCGGGTAATCATAAAAATTATGAACAGCGGGAAGATTCCGGATAAAAGGATATGCCAGTCTGTGAATCTCGGAATGAAAAGCAACACCTCCCATGGACTTTCCATGGTTTACCAGAAACTGTCTGTCATATATGGGGAGGATTTCCGGATGGAAATGAGGTCCTGGGAAAACGGGGCAGAGTTTTATCTGGATATTCCGTTCCAGCCTGTATCAGAGGAGGACGAAGTATGATACGTGCTGTTATCTGTGACGACGAAAAGGCGGCATTAACGATTATCTCTTATTTTATCCAGCAGGAACATCTCCCTATTCGGCTGGTAGGTACTGCAGAGGACGGGAGACAGGCGCTGGAGCTGATACAGAGGGAAAAGCCGGATTTGATTTTTATGGACATTCAGATGCCTTATATGGATGGATTTGAAGTGCTTCAGAGGGTATCAAACAGCAAAGTGATTATTATCACAGCTTACGGATCTTTTGAGTATGCCCAGAGGGCTCTGCGCATGGATGTGTCTGATATCATTGCCAAGCCTATAGAGCTGGAGCAGCTTCGGGCAGCTGTCACAAGGGCGATTGGCTGGAATTTTACGGACAATTCTACGGTGAATCAAATACTGGCATATATCCACCAGCATTACAACGAAAAGATAGAGCTGGAAGACCTCTCACGGGAAACCTTCTGCGGAGAAAGCCATATAGCAAGGCTGTTTAAAAGATATATGGGGTACACCATACTTTCCTATATTCACAAGGTCAGGATAGAAAAGGCAAAGCTTCTGTTGGAGGAGGAAAGTCTGAACATTCAGGAGGCCGCAGAGCGATGCGGGTATCCCAATCTCAATAATTTTTATAAGTATTTTAAACAATATGCAGGGATGACGCCGGCAGCGTATGTACAGAAACATAAAAGCATGAATAAGGAGGAGACAAGTGATGCTTAACAATGAAAAGATAAAGGAAGCAGCAGAAGCCGTACCGGTTCTGAGGCGTGCTGCAAGGGAAGAGGAACTCGTATGGATCAATCCGGATCTTACGGAATTTGCCACTGCAAAACCTGAATTAGAACTTACAATGGACGATATTGAGGATGCTGAGAGAAGACTGGAGCGTTTTGCACCTTTTATCATGAAGTGTTTTCCTGAGACAAAGCCCAGAAACGGCCTGATTGAATCTGTGTTAACTCCAATACCCGAAATGCAGAAGGCGCTGAACGAAGCGTATCACAGTCATCTGCCGGGAAGGCTCTTTTTAAAACAGGACAGCCATCTGGCTATTGCAGGTTCAGTGAAGGCCAGAGGCGGTATATATGAAGTGCTGAAGCATACAGAAGATTTGGCGGCAGAGCATGGCATTTTAAAAGAAGGAGACTCTTATGAGATCCTGGCTTCGGAAGAAAATAAAGCATTTTTCAGAGGATATACCATACAGGTTGGTTCCACAGGGAATCTGGGTATGAGTATAGGGATCATGAGTGCCGCAATCGGTTATGAAGTAATCGTACATATGTCTGCGGACGCAAAACAGTGGAAAAAGGACCTGCTGAGATCCAGGGGAGTCACGGTGATGGAATATGCGTCGGATTATAGTGAGGCAGTGAAAAACGGCAGAAAGCTTTCCGATGCTAATCCCAAGAGTTACTTTGTGGACGATGAGAATTCCAGGAATCTGTTTTTGGGATATGCAGTAGCGGCAAAACGTCTGGTGGGGCAGCTTGAGGAGCAGAAGGTAAGTGTGGACAAAGAACATCCCCTGTTTGTGTATATTCCCTGCGGAGTGGGAGGCGCACCGGGAGGGGTATCCTTTGGACTGAAGCATATGTTCGGGGATTTTGTGCACTGTTTTTTTGTAGAGCCAACACAGGCCCCCTGCATGCTGGCAGGCATGGCCTCTGGTCTGAACAGCGGGATCTCGGTACAGGATTTGGGTCTGACCGGTCTTACACACGCAGACGGTCTGGCTGTGGGGCGTCCTTCGGGATTTGTGGGAGGAGTGATGAAACCCCTCCTTTCGGGAATTTTTACTGTGAAGGACAGTCTGCTGTATGACTATATGCGTCTCCTCCTGGACTCTGAAGATATTTTTCTGGAACCCAGTGCCTGCGCTGCCTTCCAGGGACCGGCCAGAGTGCTGCAGTATCCTGAGACAAAGGAATACCTGACGGCGCATCAACTTACAGAGAAAATGGATCAGGCTTCCCATATAGCCTGGGCTACAGGCGGGAGTCTGGTGCCGGAAGATATACGGGAAGAGTATAAGAATACTTATCTTGCGTAAGACCTAAGATAGGAGGAAGTATGGAACGGATTGTTATAGGCAATGTCATATCTTTTGTGGGCGCGGTTTTTCTCGCAGTAAGCTGCTGTGTAAATACCAGAAAAAAGGCGTATTTTTTTCAGCTGATGGAGAGCGCAACTCTTTTCATCTCCTCATTCTTTTTCGGGGCATGGGCGGGAGTGTCCACTTTGTTTCTTTCCATTATAAGAAATATCTTGGTAATAAAGGGCAAATTTGATAAAAGAATGATGGTTGTTTGTACTGCTCTTGTCATAATTTGCGGCATTGCGGTTAACAACAGAGGGCTTTTAGGATTACTGCCTGTCATAGCAACCGTTCAGATTACATTTAGCAATTATTACGCACAGAGATTAAAAGCAATTAAGATAAGTTTCTTTGTGAATGTTGTGATATGGGCTGTGTATTCTCTGATCATCCACGACTTTTCTTCTGGGATTACACAGACGATTACTGCGGTTCTTAGTTTGATTTCTATCGTGAGAATGCAGCTTGAGGAGTGAAACCTTCCGCATCTGACTGTGCTCCCATAAGGCGGATTCAAAGAAATATTGAATCCGCCTTTTAATGGTGTTATACTGAATATGCTTTGCATAGAGAAAGGAAGTTGGTATGAAGACATCAGATTTTTATTATGATTTACCGCAGGAGCTAATCGCCCAGGATCCCCTGGAGGACCGTTCGGCCTCCAGACTGCTGCATCTGGATCCTGTCACAGGAGAGATTGAACATAGAACCTTTAAAGACGTGGTTCAGTACCTGAATCCGGGGGACTGCCTCGTAATCAATGACACAAGGGTGATTCCGGCCAGACTATACGGAACAAAAGAGGGAACGGAGGCAGGAATTGAGATTCTTCTGCTCAAGAGAAAGCCGGACGATGTGTGGGAGACCCTGGTAAAGCCCGGAAAGAAAGCAAAAATAGGCACCAGGATTTCGTTTGGAGACGGAATATTGATGGGTGAAGTAATTGACATTGTGGAGGAGGGAAACCGCCTGATTCGCTTCACATACGACGGAATCTTTGAGGAGATCCTGGATCGCCTGGGTGAGATGCCTCTGCCCCCTTATATTACGCATAAGCTTAAGGACAAAGAGCGTTACCAGACCGTGTATGCCAAACATGAGGGATCTGCAGCCGCACCTACGGCAGGGCTGCATTTTACGGAATCACTGCTGGAGGAGATTGAAAAAAAGGGAGTGCATATTGCTCATGTAACTCTTCATGTTGGGCTGGGGACCTTCCGTCCGGTGAAGGTGGAGGATGTGACCCAGCACCACATGCATTCTGAATTTTATGTAGTGGAGGAGGAGCAGGCAAAGCTCATCAACAATGCGAAAAAACGGGGAAATAAAGTAATATCTGTGGGAACGACCAGCTGCCGTACCCTGGAATCAGCGGCAGGGGAGGACGGAATACTGAGAGCGCAGAGCGGATGGACAGATATCTTTATTTATCCGGGATATCAGTTTAAGGTGATTGACGGTTTGATTACAAATTTTCATCTTCCGGAATCCACACTCCTTATGTTGGTTTCTGCTCTGGCAGGGAAAGAACATATTATGGCAGCTTATGAGGAAGCGGTGAAGGAAAAATACAGGTTTTTTTCATTTGGAGATGCAATGCTGATCATATAGAATCTGAATAGAACTCTGTAGAAAGATAACCGAAACTATTATATTAAGATATAATAGACCAGAAGACTGTTTGTGGAATCGACCTTAAAAAGAGTGTATTTTGCACTACTTCCCGTATATTCATACAAGTTTAATAGGTAATTATAGTAAGCGGCAGCAGCGTTGGGCGGGGGAGTTCCGCACCATCCAGATGTTCAAGCCGAAATACGTTTTGGGCGGCGATATGGTTGAGAGATTGCATGGCCTGACAGTAACAGATAATATATTCTTTTTATAGCTGCAAGAGTCATTCTATACTCCTCCAGGCCATTTTGTAATCATTTTATCGGAATATAAATTTTTACCTCATTGTCGGGGGCGTCGAATGTAGACACCTCTCGCTCATAAACCTCAAAGTCTTCACGGTCGTCTAGTTCTTCTTTTGCTGCCGGCAGCCATGTTCCAAAGATGTACTGATACGTTTTGAACAGGTTCGTAAAGGTGCCCCGGTGGGTGAAAACCGCAAACTTTCCTGCACGCAGGATCTTTGTATCCAATGGTAAGAATAGCGGCAGATCATCAAAAGTATTCACTGGGCTTCCCACCATGGCTGCAAACATTACGTCACCGTCTTTTGTATAGACGGTCTGTTGTGTTTCACAAATGCCGTACCCTGCGCCGGCGGTCACAAACAGGTCTTTATGGAGACGCATGAACTCCTCCCACAATCCCGGAAGCCGGTTATCAAAAAGAGAGGTCGTTCCCCGGAGGCCAGCCACCCTGGTTTCTTTCAGCATCACCAATTCAGGCGAGCGTGATATGTTGTTCGCAATATGGCCCACATCCACAGGAGCTAATTTCCTCTTCGCGTTCACCACCAGGTCAAGTCCCGCTTTTCGGTAAGCCGTCGGGCTGCTGCCAAAGGCTAACTTGAATGCCCGGCTGAAAGCCTCTGAGGATTCGAAACCACAATCAAGGGCGATATCAATGACCCGCTGGTCAGAGTGAATGAGTTTTTCCGCGGCGTTATACAGTCTGCGCCGATTGATGTAGCGGCCGACAGATTCCCCCAATACGGAAGAAAACAGCCGGGTCATATGGTAGTAAGAGTAGCCCGTCTCTCTTGACACATCGCTTAAACCGATATTTTCATTCAGATGGTTTTCTATATATTCGATTGCCCTTTCCAAAGGGGATATTTGTTTCAAAACATCACCTCTCTTTGCTATTTCTATAATAGCATACCCCATGAATTATCTCCAGAGTCAAAAACTCCACTTTGCAAAAGGTTGATTGCATTGCTGGTTGTTCTTGTGAAGGAACAGTGGGATATCATACTAGACCCAAAGCGTGGGGCCATGGTATACTAACAGATAGAGTAAAACGAGGTATAAACAGATGGCCGACTGCCGCTGAAAGCTCGGAACTGCGCTCCTGTCTGGGCGTCTTATATGGAGGTAATTCATGGAACCAAAACCCACCCTGTTCAATTTTCTTCACGATACGTTGGTACAGCAAATTGTAAGCGGAAGGATAGCCTATGGCGAGAAGCTGCCGCCTCTGCGCGCACTGTGCGACATATACCATGTAGGCATCAGAACCGTCCGTGATGTTATGGACGCACTGGTGAAAGAAGGATATGTAGAGGCTGTTCAGCGTTCTCACATAAAGGCAGCTTATCGAATGACAGCCGATGACGAACAGCAGGCTGAGATGATGTTGACGAGGAGAGACAAGGTATGTGCCATCCTAAAGATTCTTGCGTATATCATGCCGCCAATCTACGCGGAAGCCAGCAGACACTGTGACCCCCAAGTGCTTCGGGCCTGCAGGGATGATATTGAGGGGATGAATGAGCTGAATACCAAAGAGCAGTGGCGCAAATCGGTAGTACCTCTCCAGAGGATTAAATCCGTATTTCACAACGACCTGCTGCAGGATTTATGTGCTGATTTCGACTTGAGTGCGCAGATTATGCTTATCCCAGGTTTTGAGAATCCTTACAAAGAGTTATCAGCTAATGGGGAACAGGCTTTTCACTGTTTTTTTGACTGCATCTCATCTCAAGATTACGATGGTATCTATGCATTTATCAGCAATATGTATCACAAATCAGCGAAGCTATCCGACCAATATTTTGACGAAATAGCATCTGCGTTTTTATTAGAAAAGCCTCAGCAGGAGGCTTATTTCTGGAATGCGGAAAAGGGGAGGCTGAAAACCCATACGCAGGTAACAAGAAGCATTATCCAAAAGATAAGTATGGGCGTTTATGGGGAGGGCACCTACTTGCCAACCTGCTCCCAGCTATGCAAAGAATATAATATTTCTGCCTATACAGTAGGCAAGGTGATGGAGTCAATGGAGAAGATTGGACTTGTGAGGAAAATGAATCTTCGGGGCGGTTATCTGGTTACCCGAGAGAATGCGCATACCCGCCAATTTGTAATCAAAGGCAGTACATCCACTTCGGAAGCCATGACATTTTTGAGTGCGGTACACCTCCTTGCCCTTATTAGCAAAGGTACAGCAATGATCGCTGTGGAATATATGGAGCAGGAGACGGTGGCATAGTACTTGTGGATGACCTGAATCTTTCGTTGGTGCAGATCCGCGACAGAGCTAATATCGCCAGAAAAAACGCAAAGCGATCTTACGGAGAACTCTTCTCCTTTGTGTTTTATAGTGATATGGAACGCCAGCAGATGATAAAAGAAAAGGATATAGAGAACCGGATGGAGGACGCACTGCGTGAGGGGGAATTCACGGTATTCCTTCAGCCTAAAATTGAGCCGGAACACAATACGGTCAAAGGCGCCGAAGCGTTGGTTCGCTGGCAGACCAGGGAGGGCGGTTTCATGATGCCGGGGGACTTCATCCCTTTTTTGAGAAAAATGGTTTTATTGTCAAGCTGGACTTGTATGTATTTGAAAGGACCTGCGCTCTGCTCCGCAGCTGGATGGACAGCGGTGTGGAACCAATTCCTATATCAGTGAATATGTCCCGGGCCCATCTCGGAGATCCGGATTTTCTAAAACAGTACAAGGCGATTGCACAGAAATATCATGTCCCCGGAGCTCTTCTGGAAATCGAGCTGACGGAGTCTATGTTCTTTGAGAATGTCGATGGACTGATCGAGGTAATCAGCAAAATCCATGAGGCCGGATTTCTGTGTGCCATGGATGATTTTGGAAGCGGTTATTCCTCTCTTAGTATGCTCACGGACATCCACGTTGATTCTCTTAAGCTGGACAAGGCGTTCTGGAAGCCCGGCCGTGAGGGGGACAGGGCTCATGATGTAATAGCAATGGCGGTAGAACTGGGCAGGCGGCTGAATATGCTCACTGTGTCTGAGGGGGTGGAGACTGTTTCACAGCTGGAATTTTTGCGCAAAATCCGCTACGATTTAGTGCAGGGCTATGTATTCTCCAAGCCCGTGCCGGCCCCAGAGTTTGAAATGCTCGCGTTTGGAAGAAGTCTGTCGGGTCACGTTAGTTTTGAAGAACCTTCGCAAATATAGCGGTGTGGGGATAACTTCCCTGCACCGTTTATTTTAAGTATAATGAATAATCAAAACATCTCAATTTGCCGCACATCCGGCCCGGTTCCTACGTTATACATAGTGAAAGGAGGTTTCCCGGCCGTGTCCATGGACTTAGAAGAACAGTATGACAAGATATACCGCTACTGCTACTATAGGCTGCATCAGCGGGAAGCAGCGGAGGATGTCACCCAGGAAACGTTTCTTCGGTTTTTAGAAAATGAAGGATACCGGGACAGGGGACGTGCCTTACAGTATCTGTATACCATTGCCCGCAACTTATGTATTGATGAATACCGGAAGCGAAAAATAACAGAAGAACTGCATGATGATTGGGCAGATGTTGATCTTGAGGAGAAGCTTCTCACTGCTATTTCTCTTAAAAAAGCGTTATCCCTGCTAACGGAGGAGGAACGTGAGCTTCTGCTTCTTCGCTATGTCAATGAAGTACCTGTGATGAGCATCTGCAAAATTTTTAAGATGTCAAGATTTGCAGTATATAGAAAAACAACAAAGGCGCTGAAACAATTACAGGAGCTACTGGAAAAGGAGGAGTTTTTGTGAAACAAGATAGGAGAAAGGCTTTGCAGGATGCCTTTGAGGCTCCCGCGCCTCAGCACAAAGAAGAGTTTTTCAGAACCATACCCCAGCCTGCAATAAGTACTATTTCTTTTATGATCTCACAGGCAGGATATATTCAAAAATGGACCTGGGCGGTATCCATAGGTTTATTTGCCGTATCTTTGCTGGGCGCATGTTTTATGGATCGGGATATTCTATGGCTGATTTCGTCTCTCCTTCCATTTTTGGCATTATCTATTGCAACAGAAAGCGGCAGATCAAAGATTTATGATATGGCTGAGCTGGAGATGGCGTCCAGGTTTTCCCTGAGGAGCGTTGTGCTTGCCCGCATGGGGATTTTGGAGATGGTTCATCTTGTCCTGCTGTGTTTGCTGATCCCACTTGGAAATAGGAATAACACAGCCACTATTTTACAGGCAGGCGTATATCTTCTAGTGCCTTATTTACTGACAACGGTATCCGGGCTTTGGATAGTAAGGAAATTTCAGGGAAGAGAAGCTGTCTACAGCTGCATGGGGGCGGCCGGTGCTGTCAGCGGAACGAATCTGTTCATTCAAACCATGCTGCCGGAACTCTTCCATGTGAGATGCTTTCATTGGTGGATAGCAGCTTTCCTGCTGTTAGCCGCACTCACAATAAAGGGGATAACAAAGATGATTCAACAGACGGAGGAACTGACATGGAGCTTATCATAGACAGAGTATCAAAACAATATCAGAATAAAATTGCAGTTGACCGTATTTCGTTAAAGCTTTACAAAGGCGTCTACGGCCTGCTGGGAGCTAACGGGGCAGGGAAAACAACATTAATGCGAATGATCTGCGGAGTTTTAAAACCCACCAGCGGAACCATAACTTTTCATGGAGTTGATGTGTCGACCGAGGAATACCGTTCGAATCTGGGATATCTGCCACAGGATTTTGGCTACTATCCTGACTTTACGGGAATGGACTTTTTGCTCTATCTGGCCGCTCTGAAAGGTTTGCCAAAACTCCAGGCTAAGCGCAGGGCTCAGGAATTAGTAAAAGTAGTATCTTTGCAGGAGGCTGCAGGCAAAAAAATCAAAACATATTCCGGCGGTATGAAGCAGCGGCTGGGAATAGCCCAGGCATTGATAAATGTACCCCGGATTCTTATACTGGATGAACCTACTGCGGGACTTGACCCAAAAGAGCGGGTCCGGTTTCGGAACTTGATTCGTGAACTGGGCAAAGAGAGTATTGTTCTGCTCTCTACGCATATTGTCTCAGATATTGAACATATAGCAGATACCGTACTGATCATGAATGACGGACAGCTGATTTTTCAGGGCAGCTGGGACGGAAGCCGGAAAGACTTAGAGGAATTCTATTTACAACAGTTTGAGGAAGTGGAAGATGAATAAGACAGGTGCTTTATATTTTTTTGAACTTAAAAAGATCCTGCATCGGAGGATGGTATGGATTGCATGTGCAGTTACATTAGTTCTTTGCGCGGGCATTAGTTTGAGTAATCTGCTGAGAGTTTCCTATATTACCGATGATGGGGAAGAAATCAGCGGATATGAGATGATGAAAATGAACAGAGAATATGCGAGAGACTTGTCCGGAAGAGCGATAGACAATATCCTGCTTTCGGAAATGCAGGAAGCAGAAGGGAGTGCAGACAAATATGTCGCTGTCTATTCTTATGTGCAGAAAACAACAGGTGACAGCAAAGAAGCATTGACTGCAGACGAGGCTGCTTTGTACAGCGCCCGAAGGAATAACCTTACCCGGATTTGGAGGGAGCAAATGCTGACAGAGGAGGAAATCACATATTGGCTTGGAAAGGAAAAAGAGATAGAAACTCCATTTATCTTTGCATATGCAGATGGATGGGCAGATGTGTTTGACAATATTTATGCGCTGAATTTTATGCTGTTACTGTTAATTGCAGTTTGCCTCTCAAATGTTTTTTCTATGGAACATATACGCAGGACAGATCAGCTTATTCTGTGCACCCGGTGTGGCAGAAAGAACCTATATTATGCTAAGATTCTTGCAGGCATAACTTTTGGCATGATTTTTGCAGTCCTGCTTTTTTCAGTGAGTGCTATTACAAGCATTCTCATCTATGGATCCGATGGATTTCATGCAGCTCTTCAAGTAGTGCTGCCGTTATCTTCACGGCCTGTGAGTGTTGGCAAAGCAGTTATGACTCTGTTTGTATTATTTATCATCGTATCTATACTTTATAGCATAGTAACGATGTTTCTATCTGAATGGTTAAAAAACAGTGCCGCAGTTATGGGTGTGTTAGCGGGAGGCATGGTATTCACAATGCTAGTCGACATTCCGTATTGGCTGAAGATTCCGTCACAGCTCTACGATCTTCTGCCCACAACACTGCTGATAAAAGGGCAGTTGTGGGACGGAAGACTCCTTTCTGTTCTGGGGAAGCAGTTGACAAATTATCAGTCTGCAGCCATAGCATACACCGTAATGTCAGTTCTTTTGGCTGCCGCAGGAGGGAAACTATACCAAAAATACCAGGTGAATGCAAGATGATTCCTGCAGAATTCTGGAAAGGGGGGACGGTCGGGTTGGGGTTTGACGACGGGATAAGGTCGCGAAAACCAGATTTGTATGTTATACTATCCATATAGGCGTATGGAAAGGATAAGACTGGATTCGTTATTCGAAAGACAGCAGGTGGAGAATTTGGAGTGGAATATTGCGCCGGAGGCTATTTCCCTGGTCATTCTGGTAATTATATGGGTTTATTCCAGAAGTGGAAGCTTACTTCCGACTTTAAAAAACAGGATTTTTCAGTGGTGCTTACTGGTTACCTTCGGGGCTATGCTGACGAATATCCTGTCAACAATTATGATTTATCGCAGCGATGCGGTCCCTATATGGCTTACCTGGACAGTGACCACGGTTTACTTTATTATGACACCGCTTATGGGAATGGCATATTTTTTCTATGCCGTTTCCATTCTGTACCCAGAGGGACGGGTCCTGAATCGTATTCTTGGAATGAGCCTTATACCCGGAGCGGTATACTCGGTAATTGTCTTTATGAACCCTCTCACAAAGAACATATTTAATATCACGGTTGAAGGCGGTTATGTCAGGGGCCGTTATATTGTGGCAACCTATATTATTTTTTATGCTTACTGTGTGGCAAGCATAATAATAACAGTTGTTAATTATAGAAGAACAGACCGAAAGATACGCAGAATACTTGCCGCCTTTCCGGTGCTGGCGGTTTTGGTAATCATAGTTCAGCAGATGTATCCGAATATAATACTGTCCGGGTCGGCGGCAACCTGCGCGCTGCTTATTATTTATCTGCATATTCAGAACAAACAGATTTCCCTGGATTATCTGACAAATTTGCCAAACCGGCGGGAGCTTCTGGACATGCTTGAACTGATATTAAAGAGATCTGCAGGGGAACCGTTCACGCTGATCGTCGTATCTCTCAGGGAATTCCGGCATATTAATAATACCTGCGGGCAGCAGCGGGGGGATAGGTTCCTTCAGGAATTTGGGAGATTTCTCTGCAGATTTGGTCCGGCCGGCAGGGTATATCGGTTCAGCGGAGATGAGTTCGCAATTCTGTTTACTCATGAAAGTGATGAAATGGTTATTCGCTGTGTAAAAGCTGTAGAGGAACGTATGACTAAGCCCTGGCAGCTGGATGACTACCGGCTTGATCCGGAGGTGGTCATAGGGATCATTCGTCGATCTGATGTGGACTCCACGCTGGAGAATGTAATTAACGCTATAGAATATGCCGTCTCCCAGGCTAAATCCGGGAAGTATGGTACGGTCTGTCATTGCGATAAAGCAATGCTGGGGGAGCTGAGAAGAAGGGGAGAAATTGTCCGGATACTGAAGGATAAGCTGGCAGACCAGAGCTTTGAGATGTACTATCAGCCTATTTATTCTGTGAAAGAAGGGGATTTCAAATTTGCAGAATCCCTTATGCGTATTAATGAATCGCCTATAGGGCCTATATACCCCTCAGAGTTTATCCCCATCGCTGAGGAGACAGGACTTATCATAGATATTACCTATGTGATCTTGGATAAAGTATGTAAGTTTATTAACCGTCTTCTGGATAAAGAGATTCCGGTGGGTTCTATTCATGTGAATTTTTCCGGCGTACAGTTTTCACAGCCGGATCTTCAGGAAAGGGTTCTGGGGATCATAAAACGGAATAAAACCCCTGCCTCAGCCATAAAGATAGAATTCACAGAGAGCACGCTTGCCGACAGCCCGCAGATTGTTACAGAATTTGCCTCTGAAATGGATAAGTACGGGATTAAGATGGGATTGGATGATTTTGGAACCGGCTATTCAAACTTTGCCACGGTTATCAGTATTCCCTTTGGTACGATCAAGATTGACAAGAGCATCATGTGGGCATCTACCGGCAATATAACGTCAGCTGCTGCAATCAAACATATTGTAAATACATTTAAGGCCCTGAATATGAAGGTTGTGGCAGAGGGGGTAGAGACAGAAGAGCAGGTAAAGTCTGCGATCCATGCGGGGATTGATCAGATCCAGGGCTATTATTATTCCAGACCCCTGTCTGAGGACGATATGGAGCGTTTTTTAGCAGAAAATAACAGAAGGGCATCACAGTAAACCACCATCCCACATAGAGAGGGGACGGTGGTTTTCCAGTGGAATTGCTACGGAAACTTTCTGTCATAGAGCAGTGCGGCATTGAGGACTACTAAAACAGAACCTGCATTGTGCACCAGGGCCCCTGTAACTGGATTCAGTACTCCAAAAGCAGAAAGTGTGACGGCAGCAGCATTAATGCACATGGATGCGGCAATATTTCCCTTAATGGTACGGAGTGTGGAACGGGCGAGGCGCTTCAGATAAGGAATCTTAGAGATATCATCACTCATGAGGGCAATATCGGCAGCCTCTACGGCAATATCGCTGCCCATACTGCCCATGGCCACCCCTACATCGGCTGTTTTAAGGGCGGGAGCATCGTTTATCCCGTCTCCAATCATGCAGACCGTCCGCCCTTTTTGCTTAAGCTGTGAAATGTAACCCACCTTCTCTTCTGGAAGCAATTCTCCCAGGACGGATTTGATGCCTGCCTGCTGCCCAAAGTAAAGAGCCGCTTTCCGGTTGTCTCCGCTTAGCAGGATGGTCTCTGTATCCATTTTGGTGAGCCGGCACACCATGCTCCGGACAGATGGACGCATCACATCAAAGAGAGCAAGAACGCCCAGACAGGAATCCCTATCAGCCACAAGTACGGCAGCTTTTCCCTGTGCGCCAAGCTGCTCCAATATCTTTTTTTCTTTAGAAGAGAGCTGAATTCTGTGTTCTGACAAATAGTTTGGGCTGCCGCAGTATATGGTTTTTCCAGAGACTTCAGAGGAAATTCCTTTTCCGGGTTCCATATGAAAGTTCTCAGAGCTCCAGAGAGATATTCCCCTTTCCTCTGCATATGCGGCGATGGCTTTTCCCAGCGGATGCTCACTTCTTGCCTCTGCTGAGGCTGCAATGGCCAGAAGGGTTTGCTTATCTAGGGCATCCGAAAATGGAATAACGTCGCTGACTTCCAATTTTCCCAGGGTGAGGGTTCCTGTTTTGTCAAAGGCAATGGTATCCACCTTCCCCATTGCTTCCAGAGCTTCTCCGGACTTAATAATTACTCCCTGTTTCGTGGCCTGGCCGATAGCTGCCACAACGGAGGTGGGGGCTGCCAGGGCAAGGGCGCAGGGACAGAAGACGACGAGAACGGTTACCCCCCGGTTCAGGGCAGCCATCACAGGAAGGCCAAGGGAGAGATTTACAGCAAAGGTACCCGCTGCGATGAGAAGGGCGATGGGTACCAGCCATACAGACCACTGGTCGGCAATCCGCTGCATAGGTGCTTTGCTGTCTTCTGCGTCCCTTACCATCCGGATAAGCCTCTGGAGAGAAGAGTCTTTGCCCACACAGGTTGCTTCCATGTCAATGGAGCCAAAGCAGTTCAGGGTACCGCAGAAAACATCATCACCTGTACCTTTGTCGGCGGGGATAGATTCCCCTGTTATAACAGACTGGTCTACGGAGGTATCGCCGGAGACGATGACACCGTCCACCGGTATGGTTTCACCTGGAAGGACGCGGAGAAGATCACCGATCCGAATCTGAGCAGCAGGAATAAGCTCTTGTTTCCAGGAACCCTGTTCCTTTTTCAGTCTCCGGCCTTCTGCAGGTGCCAGTGCCATGAGGCTTGAGAGCCCTTTTTTCGCGCGGTTTACGGTCATATCTTCCAGGATTGCACCGATTGCCATAATAAAGGCAACTTCTCCGGCCGCAAACAGCTCTCCGATGCACAGAGAAGCAACCATGGCGATGGAAATTAAGAGCGCAGATGAAATCCATTTTTTATAAAACAGTCTGGTCAGAGCAAGATACAGAAGAGGATATCCTGAAAGGAATACGGTTAACCAGGCAGGATCCAGGGAAGGTTTAGTTCCTGTTAGTATGAGAAACAGACTGAAAAGCAGAAAAATGCCGGATACAACAGTTATTTTCCATCCGGAACATAGAATACACAGCTTTTTTAACATAGGCTGCCTCCTTTATAACCCTTGTTTTTTAAGAAATTATAGAGTACACTTTATATGATATGGTACAATGTGTTTGATATTATTATAGGTCAGGACAGACGAGTCAATCAAGAAACAATGTTGTCTGCCTGTATGATACCGAACAATTTGATATTTTTGTACAGGAAAGGATGACTATGGATCGAAGACAGCAAAAATCCAGAGATGCCATTTTTACAGCGTTCGGCACGCTGCTTTCCCAGAAAAGCTATACTAAGATCACCGTACAGGAGATTATCGATGAGGCGAATGTAGGGCGGAGCACGTTCTACGCACATTTTCAGACGAAGGACGAACTGTTGGGGGAGATGTGTACGGATTTGTTCGGACATGTATTCTCAGAGCATCTGGGAATGGAGAGCACCCATGACTTTTCTTTGACACAGGGAAGTCCGGATGTGGTGATTACTCATATTCTTTACCATCTCAGGGACAATAAGAGGAACATTACGGGGATTTTAAACAGTGAAAGCGGGGAGATTTTTTTATCCTATTTCAAGCAATATCTGAATCAGCTTGTTGAAAAATGTCTGCTTACCCATATGGAGAGAAAGAATACAAAGGTTCCGGAGGAATTTTTGATGAATCATATCTCGGGAAGCTTTGTCACCATGGTGCAGTGGTGGATTCGAAATGGGCTGAAACAGTCCCCGGAGGAACTGGCCAAATGCTATCTGGCAGTGATTCAACCCATACTGTAACAGGCTGTGGGAAATGAACAGCTAAAGCAGCTTTAGCTGGGGAGGAAAGAATATGCATTACGGTATTACTGACATAGCGAAGATGCTGGGGATTACCACCAGCGCCATCCGCTATTTCGAAAAGGAGCAGCTAATCAGCGCCGGTAAAGAGAAAAACGGTCACCGGTATTATGATGAGGAGGATGTATTCCGCCTGCTGTCCTATATGAAGTATCGCTCTATGGAGATTCCCATGAAACAGATTATCACGCAGTTCAGCGGCAGGGAAAATGACTGGAGAGTAATAAAAGGGAGAGTAGAGAAGGCAAAAGAGAAGGCATTGGAGAAGGCAGAATTCTACCGGAATCTGGCATCCGATATAGAACAGCATCTAAGCAGTATGGAGCTCATTGAGAGTCTTGCGGGTAAGTATGAATTTGATAAATCACCGGCTGTTATTTTTGTACAGGACAAAGCGGGAGGATGGCTTCCAAAAGACAGAAAAAAACAGATGGAAGCCCAGAAATGGGTCAAGGATATGCCGAATGTCTGTCTGGCGCTTCAAAAGGCAGAGGGAGATGAAGCAGGTTTTGGATATCTGGTATCTGCAAAGAGCTGCAGTGAGGAGCTTCTTTGTGTGGATCTGGACAAAAAAGAAATCCCGTCAGCATCCTGCGTGCATACCATTGTGAAGGCAGAAGAAGATTTTGTATACTCTCCTCAGAAATGCTTTGAAAAGCCCTTAGCATATATCGGGGAGAGAGGATTTCATTTAAAAGGAAACCCCTGGGGAAAGATTCTCCTGGTAGAAGTTGAGGAGGGACAGCATCTTCATACCTATGTAGAGCTATGGCTTCCTATTTGTTAAAGAATTCTCAATTAAGACTTGCAGGTAAAGGAGCTTTATGTGCTATAGTAAATGATAAAGATGGATCCAGTCTTTTTGCAACCAATTACTCTGCATATATAGTGAGGGATGATTCTAAATGGAAGAAAAGCATAAGATTCTTTTTGAGCCTGTGAGCATAGGAAAAGTAAAGATAAAAAACCGGTATGTTATGGCTCCTATGGGACCGGGAGGTCTCTGTGACGAGCAGGGATGTTATAACCAAAAAGGGGTAGAATATTACGTTAGGAGGGCACAGGGCGGTACCGGACTGATTATGACAGGTGTCACGTATGTGGAAAATGATATAGAAAAATGCGTTATGCCGTCAATGCCATGTCCTACCATCAATCCTCTTAATTTCATAAAGACTGCAAAACCAATGACAGAGAGAGTACACGCGTATGGAGCAAAGATTTTCTCCCAGCTTTCCGGAGGATTCGGACGCGTCAGTATACCCAGCATTGTAGGAAAAGTGGCTGTTGCTCCGTCCCCGATTCCCCATCGGTTTCTGGATGATGTCATCTGCAGGGAACTAACAGTGGAGGAAATTCATACATATGTGAAAAAGTTTGCTGAAGCTGCGGCAATCTGTAAAAGAGCAGGATTTGACGGGGTAGAGATCCATGCCGTCCATGAGGGATATCTGATCGATCAGTTTGCTATTTCCTTTTATAACCACAGAACAGACGAATATGGCGGCTCCCTGGTTAACAGGCTTCGTTTCGCTACAGAGATTGTCCAGGCGATAAAGGAAGCCTGCGGAGAGGACTATCCGGTCTCTCTCAGATACAGCCTGAAAAGCTTTGTGAAAGACTGGAGAAAGGGCGGACTGCCCGGGGAAGAATTCACAGAGGCCGGACGTGATATTGAGGAGGGAAAGGAAGCCGCAAGAATTCTGGCAGACGCGGGGTATGATGCCCTGAATGCGGATGTGGGAACTTATGACTCCTGGTACTGGAATCATCCCCCTATGTATCATGAGAAGGGTATGTACCTGCCCTATAATGAGATACTCAAACAAGCAGTGGACATTCCGGTAATCACAGCAGGACGTATGGAGAATCCGGATCTGGCCAGCGATGCGGTGAGAAATAAACAGACAGACATGGTTGCCCTCGGCAGACCTCTCCTGGCAGATCCGGATATCCCCAACAAAATTATGCGGGGAGAATTCCGGCAGGTGCGCCCATGCCTGTCCTGCCAGGAAGGATGTATGGGGAGACTGGCTGCTTATGCACAGATTTCCTGTGCAGTGAATCCTGCCTGCGGCAGGGAAAATGAGTACGGCATACCGCCTGCTCTTCATAAAAAACAAATATGGATCGTAGGGGGCGGTGTCGCCGGTATGGAAGCTGCAAGAGTCAGTGCGC
Organism: Lactonifactor longoviformis; assembly: GCF_042848515.1. Lineage (GTDB taxonomy): Bacteria > Bacillota > Clostridia > Lachnospirales > Lachnospiraceae > Lactonifactor > Lactonifactor longoviformis. Next base: position 2,746,859 of record NZ_AP031453.1, read on the forward strand.
TCCGGGGCCATGAAGTTACTTTATATGAGAAATCTCCAAACCTGGGCGGCAATCTGATTCCCGGAGGGGCACCCTCCTTTAAGGAGGATGACCATGCACTGATCCGCTGGTACGAACTGCAGCTAAAAATGCTGGGCGTGCACATACAAGTAAATACTGCTGTTTCCCCAGAGGAACTGAAGCAGTCGCCTGCGGATGAAATTATCCTTGCTACCGGTTCAAAGCCAAAGATGCTGTCGGTTCCCGGGGCGGAACTGCTGGCGGCAGAGGAGGTTCTGACCGGTAAAAGAGAAGCCGGCGCTTCCACGGTTGTAATCGGAGGGGGGCTGGTTGGCTGTGAGACAGCTCTTTGGCTGAAAAAGGAGAAGGGAACGGAAGTTACCATTGTAGAACTGCAGCCTGACATCTTAAGTGTAGGCGGCCCTCTTTGCTCCGCTAACAGTGATATGCTCAGAGATCTTCTTGTTTACCACGGCGTGGAAGTCCTGACCGGAAGCTGTGTCACCGGCAAATCGGCAGAGGGATGTGCCGTCAGAACGCCTCAGGGCGATAAGGTAGTAGCAGCGGATACTGTAATCTGTGCGGTAGGGTATGCATCTGAAAAGAACCTTTACGAACAGGTGAGGGAGGAGATGCCCTATGTACATCTTCTGGGAGACGCGGAACATGTCAGCAATATTATGTATGCGGTCTGGAATGCCTATGAGCTTGCGAGAAATCTTTAGGAGAAGCTGCTGCCGGGCAGTCATGTGAGCTTGACTGATTCCCGGAATTTGTATCCCTAAGATTTCTATAAATGGGAGTACGGCGAATTCTTTGTGCCCTCGGTGTCTCCTGTGATAACATAAAACAAAAAGGAGTTTTATCTTATGCAAAACGGAAACGTATTTTCATCACTCAAGGACAAGGTAGTAATTGTGACAGGCGGTACCCGCGGCATTGGCTTTGAAACCGTTCAGGCTTTCTTAGCGCAGGGAGCTAAGGTCGCCCTTTTTGGTTCCAGAGAGGAAACCGTAACACAGGCTCTGGAGAAACTGGCAGCCATTAACCCTTCTTATACGGTAAAGGGGTATCACCCCAATCTGTCTAATCCGGAAGAAATTGAAAAAACAGTTTCCGAAATCAAGAGAGAGTTCGGCGGCATTGATGTGTTGATCAACAATGCGGGAGTCAGCGATAACTGCTCTATTTACGATTATGAACGGGACCATTTTAACGATGTTATGACCATTAATTTACGCTCTGTTTTTGAAATGTCTAAGGCGGTGGCCCCCATTATGCGGGATAAGAAGAAAGGTGTAATATTAAACACCAGCTCCATGGTCAGTCTGTATGCCCAGCGTATCGGAAGTGCCTATCCTACCAGCAAGTTTGCTGTGAACGGACTGACCAAATCTCTTGCAAGGGAATTGGGGAAAGACGGTATCCGGGTCAATGCAGTGGCTCCCGGAATCATTGAAACGGATATGGTTGCGGCGCTGGATCAAAATGTCGTAAAGTCCCTGGCAGCAGGTATTCCGCTTCAGATGCTTGGAAAGCCTCAGGACATTGCCAATGCATTCTTATTTCTGGCCAGTGATATGAGTTCTTATATTACAGGTGCTGTTATCTCCGTGGACGGAGGTTTTGTCGGCTAAAAGGTTGCCGCCTGAGAGGGCGGCAACCTTTTTTATTGCACCTATTCTGTTTCTGTGCTAAAATTATACGATACATATAGGACAGAGCTATAACCAGAACTGAAAAACGCAATGACCCTAAAAATAACTGAATCATATCTAAGGGGGGAATCATATGATACAGGACAGCCCTCTATCCAGGGAACAGACGGCGGCTGTATTGGACAATATGCCGGTGGCTGTTTATGTCAGTGCAGTCGATAACTGGGAACTGCTTTTTGCCAATCGAATGGCTAAGAAGTTATTTTTACGGAAACCAGACAGGCAGGTGAATACCTGCTATTACCTGGCAGGATTCGACGAACCCTGTCCTTTTTGCCGTGCAGAACAAATGAGCCGGACAGAGCTTTTTGTCCGGGAATTTCAGCATCCGGGGAATCAACGGACCTATCAGCTCAGCGGAAAGCGGATCGATTGGGACGGCAGGCCGGCCCATATTGAATATATTATAGATATAACAGAAAAGAAAAAAGAGGAAAAGGAATCGGAAGCACTGAAAAGAGAACTGCAGAAAACTTTCAGCAGCATTTCCTGCGGTCTGAGTGTGTACCGGTTTACTGGGAAAAAGATTTTACCGGTATTTCATAATCCTGCCTTTTATCAAATTATGGGATATTCCCCTGCACATATCCGTTCTGTTGAGAATGAAACGGCATATCTGGGGGTACATCCGGAAGACCAGCCTCTGCTGGAAGAGAAAATCCGAAAAATGATTGCGGAAGAGGGAGTCCTCCAGCATACCTACCGTGTCTGGAATGATACTCTTAAAAAATACCGATGGATTCAGCTGGATGGCTCGGCGAAAGCGCAGAATGACGGAACAAAGCTTCTGTATGCAATATACAGTGATGTAAACGAACAGATCCGGCTGGAACAGGATTTGAAACAGGCAAATGAAAAAATGCAGGATATTATCAATGCTATTCCAGGGGGAGTTGCTATCTACAGGGTTTCAGACATGTTTGAAACTGTTTATTTCTCTGACGGCGTACCGGAGCTGTCGGGATATACAGTGGAAGAATACCGGGAACTGATAAAACAAGATGCGGCAACTATGATCTACCGGGAGGATACTGCTATGGTGGTATCCAAGGCAAGAGAAGTAATATTGAGCCGGGGGGTTACTAACTTTGAGTTCCGCAAGCAGCACAGAGACGGTCATATTGTCTGGGTACGGGTAAGGATAAAATGGATTGGAGAAGATGAGGGATTTCCTCTTCTTCACTGTGTATTTCACAATATTTCAGACCTTAAAGATGCCCAGCTGGAAATGGATCACCTGGTCAATTCCATCCCAGGGGGAATTGCCAGCTACAGGGTGGAAGGCAATCGATTTCTGCCGACCTTTTTTTCTGATGGGGTTGCAGCTCTCTCCGGCCATACGCGGGAAGAATACGGAGAACTGGTATGCCGGGATGCACTTGCTGTTATCTATGAACCGGACAGGGAAAGGGTTTTTACGGCGGCGCGGGCAGCCCTTGTGAGCGGGGAGAGTATGGATGTCTATTACCGTATGCGCCATAAGGATGGAAGTCTGATCTGGATACATCTGAATGGACGCCGTATGGGTCCCCTCTCTGAATCCACAAGATTCTATGCGGTATATACCGGAATGTCTGCAGAGACGCATCTGTTTCAGAACATTGCCAATGAGATGGCTGACGGCATATACGTGATTGGAAAAGAGAATTATGATCTCCTCTATGCCAATGAGTCCAAAAGTCTGTTTGCCAAAGGAGAAAACATCCTCGGGCAGAAATGTTTTACGGCCCTTCACGGAAAGAGCGGGCCTTGTGAATTCTGTACTCTCAAGACGCATACGGCGGACGGGGAAGAGCATGATATGCATGTGGACGGGACAAGCAATTATTACAGCACCCGATTCCGGGAGACAGTCTGGAATGGAATACCGGCCTATATTAAGTTTGTGCGTGATATCACAGAGGAAGTAACTATCCGCAGGGAAAAGGAACGTCTGGAACAGTATTTCCAGACGGTGGTGAAAAATCTTCCCGGCGGTGTTGCTGTGGTCCGTTACGAGAGAGACGGAACGATGACACCGGAATTTCTTTCGGATGGTTTTGCCGTTATGACGGGGATGACGCTGGAAGAAGCCTGGGAGCTTTACCGCAAGGATGCCATGGAGGGTGTACATCCCGAGGACAAGGTTTTTGTGAGGGAACAGATGACTTCTTATCTTGTCAGCGGCGCTGCCCACTGGGAGATCGCCTACCGCCTGAAAAAGGGGCGGGATGGTTATGTTTGGGTGAAGAACAGTTTGTCTGTGATCCAGAATGAAGGCGGTGAAAGGCGTGTTTATGCAGTGTACCACGACATGACCAAAGAACGGGAGGAGCAGGAGAAGTTCCGGACACAGTACAAAGAACTGCTTCTGCAGCACTACCGCACCCCGGATCCCAATGCCCTGATTGTCGGACACTGTAACATTACGAAGAGTAAAATCCTGGAGATAATAGATTACACAGATTCTGATTTGCTGAAAACCTTCGGCAGTGACCGTGAACAGTTTTTTACCGGCATCTCCGATCTTGTGGAAGATCCTGACCAAAAGAGGCAATTTTTGGATACCTATCTGAATAAACCGGCGCTGGAAGCATTCGAAAGAGGAGAAACGGAACAGAAGATGATCTGCTTTCTGAGATTTCCAAAAGAAAAGAGGGGCAGGCACGTTCAGATCAAGATGAATCTAGTCTCCACCCCCGATACAGGGGATGTGACAGGCATACTGACAGTGGCAGATATTACAGAACAGAGAATCCGGGAGATGATTCTCCGCAGATTGTCTGTTACGGGATATGACTGTGTCATGGATGTTGATCTGCTGCGGGACACTTATACGGTTTTATCCAGCAGCGAGAATGCCCGCTGCCTTCCGCCCAGACAGGGTTCTCATTCAGAACGGGTTTCCTATATGGCGGCGGAAAAAATTGTCCCCAGGGACAAAGACGCGTACAGAGACGCACTGGAGCCAGACAGGATGGTACAGCGTCTGAAAAAAGAAGGAGCTTACACCTTTGCATTCTCAATAACAGATGACAAAGGAGATATATGTACAAAAAATATGACGGTTTCAGCAATCGATCTCAGGCTTGGCCGGGTGTGTCTGTCAAGAACAGATATTACTGATTCCATCCGGGAACAGCAGGGGCTGCTCCGTGTGATTGCCTATACCTTTGAACTGGCTGGATTCATCGATCTGAGCAGCCAGAGGCTGACTCTCCATACCCGAGAGACGGTACTGCAAAATTTATCGCCCTATTTTCTGGAACATTACGATGAGGCAATCGGAAGCTTCACAGAACATTATGTACCGGAGGAAAATTGGAAATATACCAGAGAGCAATTCCGAATTTCTACAATCCTGGAGCGGCTTCAGGAAAAGCCTGGGGGATATGATTTTCTGTTTTCTTACCGGAAGGACAAAGAGGAGCGATATAAACAGCTCAACGTTATGTGGGGAGATGTTAACCACAGAACCTTATGTCTTGTGAGGGCTGATGTGACAGATATGCTGGCAGCGGAGAGAAAAGCAAAGAGGGAACTGGAGAATGCGCTTGTTTTGGCCAAAGAGGCTAATCAGGCAAAAAGTGAATTCCTGTCAGCTATGAGCCATGATATCCGTACGCCTATGAATGCTATTATGGGAATGACTGCACTTGCAGTAGCACATTTAGATGATAAAGAGAGGGTTGCCGACTGTCTGAAGAAGATATCAATCTCCTCCAAACATTTGCTCAGCCTGGTGAATGATATTCTGGATATGAGTAAGATAGAACGCTCCCAGATCACCATGAACCGTATGAGAATATCCGTATCCCAATTGGTGGAAGAACTGGCCTCTATTATGGCTCCCCAGGCAAGGGATGGGGGGCTGAACTTCACGGTACGGACGGAGGGGATCTGCCATGATGGCTTTTATGGGGATGCTCTGCGCCTGAATCAGATATTACTTAATATACTGAGCAATGCAGTCAAGTTCACCCCGGAGGGCGGAACCGTATACTTTGAGACAGAGGAGCTGCAGATCCAGACTCCCGGTAAAGTGCGCTATCGGTTCACTGTAAGTGATACAGGGCTTGGTATGTCTGAAGAATTTATGGCTCATTTATTTGAACCATTTACCAGAAGTCCCAATACTGTACATATTGAAGGGACAGGCCTTGGGCTTAGCATTGCAAAGGGGCTTGTGGAACTGATGCATGGGGAGATATCTGTGAGGAGCAGGCTTTGTGAGGGCACGGTATTCCAGGTGGAGCTGGAGTTCGAGTGCGCAAAACCGAAGGACAGCAGAGAAGATGTGAGGATATGGGCGGATGATGCGGCGGGAGACAGTAATAAAGAGTTCGCCGGCCGGCTGTTTCTGGTGGCAGAAGATAATGCAATCAATGCTGAGATTTTATGTGAGCTTCTCCGGATCTATGGAGCGGATTCTGTTGTCAAAAAGGATGGAGAACAGGTAGTGAAGGCTTTTCGCGAGGCACCTCCTCATACCTATGACGCTATCCTAATGGATATACAGATGCCAAAAATGAATGGTTACGAAGCTACCCGCGTCATTCGGAGCATGGAACACCCGGATGCAGGGAAAATCCCCATTATTGCTATGACAGCAAATGCATTTGCGGAAGATGTCCGGGCATCCGCGGCTGCCGGCATGAATGCCCATGTTGCGAAGCCAATTGATATGGAAAGGCTGAAGGCAGAGCTGAGGAAGGCTCTGAAAGCAAGGGCTTGCTGAAGAGAGATGAGATAAAGGAGTGCGGGCAGAACCCCGGGAACAAAAGAATGAATAAAAAAGATACTATATTAATTGTTGATGATATGGAATTGAATCGGGCAATCCTCAGAAATATATTTGAGGATGATTATAATCTTTTAGAGGCTGAGGATGGAGAACAGGCTGTGATTCTTGCAAGACAGTATCATTCCAGCATTGTAATCATTCTGTTGGATCTGGTTATGCCGGTGATGGATGGATATAAGGTAATGGAAGAGCTGGCCAGAAAACATCTTCTGGATGAACTCCCTGTGATTGTTATTACTGCGGAGGATTCCACGGAAAACGAAGTGAAAGCTTTTGATCTGGGCGCTTCTGATATTATTATGAAGCCTTTTGAACCTTATGTGGTAAAAAGAAGAGTTCAAAATGTCATTGAGCTGACACTCCACCGGCTGAATCAGCAGGAGCTGATTGAGGAACAGGCAGCGAAACTGCGGGAATCCAATGCAATTATGATAGATGCGCTTTCCTCCATCATTGAATACCGTAGTGTGGAAACCGGACAGCACATACAGAGAATCCGTATTTTCACAAAAATACTGTTAGAGAATGTGGCATATTCGTATCCTGAGTTTGGACTGAATGAGAGAAATATTGATATTATCGTCAGCGCCTCTTCCATGCATGACATTGGGAAGATTGCTATTCCGGATAAAATATTGAATAAACCGGGTAAGTTAACGCAGGAGGAGTTCTCTGTAATGAAGACCCACACCACAAAAGGATGTGAGATGCTGGCGAATCTGAACGGGATGAGCGATAAAGATTATCTGCAGTATGCGTACAATATCTGCCGTTACCACCATGAGCGGTGGGACGGAAAGGGGTATCCGGACGGGCTCAGGGGAGACAGTATTCCTATCTGTGCCCAGGTGGTCGGCATTGCGGACTGTTATGACGCATTGACCACAGACCGGGTATATAAAAAGGCAATATCTCCTGAGCATGCGTTCAATATGATTTTAAACGGGGAATGCGGGACATTTTCCCCCAGGCTGCTGGAATGCCTGAAGAATGTCAAAGGCCTTTTTGAGGAGTGTACCAGGGAGTATGCAGACGGACATACACCTAAAGCTGCAGATATTAAAACAATTTCCCCGGTTCTGTTTTCCCGGGAAGAGACCTTACAGATGGGGCAGCTTAAATATTTTGCAATGCTTCAGTATACAGATGCCACAGTAATGGAAATGGATTTGGACAATGGCGTGTACCATGTGGTATATACCTCCGGCAGAGAGTTTGAGACACTGAAAACAGGCAAACGGTTTGAGAATTCCATTCTGCATTTTATTCAGGAATCTGTCCACCCGGAAGAACAAAAGCAGCTGCTTTCCTTTTTCGGCAGAGAGATGGAGGATTTCTTTGTAAACGGCCTGAGAAAAAGCAGCGTGAAATGCAGGATATACAGCTCGGGAAATGAAGCATACTATTGGTGTATGGTTACACTTGTACGCATTGAAGTCAATAATCCATACAGCAGGAAGGCAATGGTTATCTGGGATAAACGCTCAGCGGAAGAAACAGAGCTGCCCAGAGACGGGAGGAAGAGAGATAAGCTATTTTCAGTGGGAGTACTGGACAGCCTTCTGGGCGGTGTTCAGACCTGCAAAAATGATAAATGGTTTACAATTCTTCAGATGAACAGCGGTCTGAAGGAACTTCTGGGATATACAGAGGAGGAGATTCAAAACCAGTTTCAGAACAGGTATCTTAACTTTATATATCCCAAAGACAGAGATATGGTACATACAAAGATACAGGAACAGCTGACAAAAGGTAACTTTGCTGAACTGGAATACCGTATCACTGCAAAAGACGGATCTGTTTTGTGGGTACTGGACAAACGATGCCTGATGAGCAGAATCGGGGAGGAAGAGTATTTCCTTTATGTTCTGGTTGACATTACCCAGCTGAAAAAAGCACAGGAAGAGCTGCGTCTGACGCTGGAGCGTCACCAGATTATTATGGAGCGCTCCAACGACATTATTTTTGAGTGGGACATAGAAAATGATACGGTCTCCTATTCAAATAATTGGGAAAAGAAATTTGGCTATCAGCCGGTCAGGGAGGAGGCAACAAAGAAAATTCCAAAAGCTCCCCACTTACACCCCAAAGATCAGACCTGTTTTTTGCAGCTGATTCATGATATGAAAAATGGTATTCCTTACTCTGAGATAGAATTCCGGGTGGCAGATGCAGGGGGCAGGTATCGGTGGTGCAAAATTCGGGCAGCTGCTCAATTTGACAGTGCAGGCCGCCCCTTCAAGACAGTGGGAGTAGTCACAGATATCGATGAGGAAAAGCGTGCTTCCCAGATCCTTTTGGATGAGGCCCAAAGGGATGGACTGACAAAGCTTTATAATAAAAGCTCAGGGAGGAAACAAATCGAAGGGCTTCTCAATGTTAAAGAAAAAGGGACCCCGGCCGCTATGATGATTATTGATTTGGATAATTTTAAGCTGATCAACGATACCTATGGGCATATGTTCGGAGACGTTGTGCTTCAGGAATTTGCCGGAGAACTTGTTCAGCTGTTTCGGGATCAGGATATTATCTGCCGCATAGGTGGAGACGAGTTTCTGATCTTTATGGAAAATGCCCCAAAAGAGGCGGTAAGTATAAGGGCACGTAAAATTATTGAGGCATCCCATCGGATGTTCCGTGAAAATGCTATATCGTATACTCCTTCCTGCAGCATAGGTATTGGGAGCTATCCAGAGGACGGCACAGACTTTGAGACCTTATTCCATCACAGTGATGTGGCTCTGTATGATGCAAAAAAAAGAGGAAAAAATACATATTCATTTTATTCCCCTTCTATTTTGAACTGTCCATTCAATATGTCGGCCGTTAAGCCAACGGTAAACACCCGGATCGAATCAGAGACAGCACCGGCACAGGTGATGTACCGGCTGATTGAAGATGCGTTTACTATTTTATACGAATCAATTGCCCCGGAAGATGCGATTGCCTGTATTTTGAAAATGGTAGGAAGAGAATTTGCGGCGAGCCGTACCTATATTTTTGAGGACAGCGGGGACGGGAGAAGCACCAGTAATACCTTTGAGTGGTGCAATGATGGGATAGAATCTCAGAAGGCGAATCTCCAGAACTATGCGTATGACAATCTTGGGGGCCGGGAGCGCTATATGGCCCTGTTTAACGAGGAGGGAATATTTTACTGTCCCGATGTGGAACAGCTGTCAGAGGGGTATCGGGAGATGTTCAAAGCACAGGGGATTCAGTCTCTGCTCCAGTGCGAAATCAGAAGAAATGGAGCATTTGCGGGATTTGTAGGCCTCGATGACTGTAAAATAAAAAGATTCTGGCTGAAGGATCAGATTTATGCGCTTAGCTTTATAGCGAAGATGCTGTCAGTATTTCTCGCTGAAAAGCGGGAGAGGAGTGGAAACCAGCACTCCCTTCCCGCTGAGAAGGACTGATATGACGAAAACAGTTTATCTGGAGAGCGCGGCCAAATCCTGATAGAATCCGGGGTAGGAGATGGTGACACACTCTCCGTTGCAAAGTTGTGTCTCTCCCTTGGCCGCCAGTCCGGCCACTGCAAAGGACATGGCGATTCGGTGGTCCCTTTTTGTGTCAATAAGGGCGCCTGTTAAGGGCTGTCCTCCCCGGATTATCATACCGTCATCTGTTGCCGTGACATCTGCTCCCATAGCCTTTAGATTGCTGACCACCACATCAATACGGTTGGATTCCTTTACTTTTAATTCCTGGGCATCTTTTATCACAGTTTCACCCTGGGCAAAAGCGGCCAAGACCGCGATCACGGGTACCTCATCGATCAGGGAGGGGATGATGGAACCGTCTATGGTAATGCCGTGGAGAGAACTGTGACGTACCAGAATATCGGCAGTGGGCTCACCTTCCTCTGCAGATACATTCATAAGGGTAATATCCGCACCCATTTTTTCGCACACCCGCAGGATACCGTTTCGGGTAGGATTCACCCCTACATTGCGTATCAATATCTCTGACCCTGGTACCAGAAGGGCAGCGCCAATAAAATAGGCGGCGGATGAGATATCCCCGGGAACAGATACTTTCTGACCTTCCAGAATCGGGTCCGGATAGATAGTTACCGTGGTATCCTCCGCAGTGAGGGTGGCTCCAAAGTAATCCAGCATAATCTCTGAATGGTTTCTGGAGAGATAAGGCTCCGTGACACTGGTAATGTCATCCGCATAAAGTCCTGCAAGAAGCAAACAGGATTTTACCTGTGCAGATGCCACAGGTGAGTCATAATGGATTCCCTTTAAGGTGCGTCCTTCTATATGGAGAGGAGCACACCCGTTGCCCCGGACGCTGGTAACACCGGCCCCCATCTGTGTAAGGGGGCGTATAATTCTTTTCATCGGCCGGGATTGTATGGATTCATCCCCGGTGAGCTCACTGTCAAAGTTCTGCCCGGCCAATATGCCGGCCAGAAGACGTGTAGTGGTTCCGCTGTTTCCCACATCTAAAACTGTGTCAGGTCTGGAAAGGCCGTGCAGCCCTTTCCCTCTCACCAGGATCTCCTCCTTTTCCATCTCTACAGGTACACCCATTTTGCGAAAACAGGAGATGGTAGAAAGGCAGTCAGCCCCCTGAAGAAAGTTCGTGACAGAGGTAGTGCCCATTGATATTGCCCCCAGCATTATGGCTCTGTGGGAAATCGATTTATCTCCCGGGACATTCAATTCTCCCCGAAGAGGAGAGGTAAGTTTCTTGATCTTCATAAGTCCCTCCTAAGTACAAAATTATCTTTCATAAATGATATAATTACGTTTTCTCAGGAGTTCCGCCGCACTGGTCATGGCATCCTCCTGATAAAATTCAATCTTGAGAACTCCTTCTTCAAACTCCCTGTTGTGTACAATGCCAATATTTTTGATACTAATCTGATCCATTGCCAGAGTTGTGGCGATGGTGGCAATGGCGCCGGTCTCATCTACAATATCACAGTAGAGAATATAAGTCTTTTTGATGGGACCCAGAGGAGAGGAATCCAAAGAATTCCTGTAGTCTCTGGAATCCGAAAACATCTGGTAAAGGCCATCGCTGTCTCCCTGATCGATCAGATACTTTGCCTGCACAATCAGACGGATATATTCATCCAGCACCCTGGAAATGTTATCCTGGTTGGTAAGACAGATCTGCTGCCACATAACAGGGGAAGAGGAGGCAATTCTTGTAATATCTTTAAATCCCCCGGCGGCAATCATTTTCATATGCTCCTCAGAGGAATCCAGACGTTCCACAAGATTCACCAGAGACGATGCCACAACGTGGGGAAGATGGCTGATTGCTGCTGTGATATAATCATGTTCTTCCCAGGTGAGAATCATAGGAATGGCACCCAGCGAGTTCACCAATTCAGAATAATCGCTGATCTTCTGCAGGCTTACTCCCTCAGAGGGAGTAAGGATAAAATAGGCATTCTCAATCAGATGATCCGAAGAATTCTGGTATCCTGACTTCTCAGATCCTGCCATGGGATGACCTCCGATAAAATACTCTTCCAGCTTCAGTGCCTTCACAACTTTGTGAATATCTCCTTTTACGCTTCCTACATCCGTGAGAATGCATTCCGGACGAAGGATAGATTTCAGACTTCTCAGATAAGAAATATTTGCGGAAACTGGTGCGCACAGGAAAATAATAGAGCACTCACTGATTCCGGCGTCCTGCTCCCGGCAGATGATATCTACGATACCTTCCTCCTTCGCCTTTTTCAGGGACAGTTCATCTTTGTCATAGGCATAAATTCTGCATTGGGGATAAAACTTTTTCAGCGCCTTTGCAATGGAGCCTCCGATCAGTCCCAGGCCGATAAAGCCGGCAGCTGCGGGTTCCATTACAGTTTCCTCCCCGCAAGGGCTACATAGGGCTTTAATTCCGCGGAAAGTTCCCGGAAGTTCTCAAAGGTAAGAGACTGGGGACCATCTGACATAGCATGTGCCGGATCGTTGTGCACTTCAATCATTAGTCCGTCGGCGCCGCAGGCCACGGCAGCTTTTGCCAGAGGCGGCACGTAGCTGTATACTCCGGTCGCATGGCTGGGATCTACAATGACCGGCAGGTGGGTTTTTTCCTTCAATACTGGCACCGCACTGATGTCCAGCGTATTCCTGGTAGCAGTCTCAAAGGTACGAATGCCCCTTTCGCAGAGAACTACATTGGGATTGCCCTCTGCGATGATATATTCCGCAGCATTCAGCCACTCGTCAATGGTAGCGGCGAGGCCTCGCTTTAAAAGTACCGGCAGCCCGGACTTTCCGGCCTCCTTCAACAGCTGAAAGTTCTGCATATTGCGTGCTCCGATCTGTATCATATCCACATACTTTACGGCAGCATTAATAGCCTCTTCACTGATTACTTCACAGATCGTGCGAAGTCCGGTTTCTTTTTTTGCTGTCTGCATATATTTCAGGCCCTCTTCCTCCAGTCCCTGGAAAGAGTATGGGCTGGTTCTGGGTTTGTAAGCCCCGCCCCTGACAAACTGAGCCCCCGATTCCTTTACTGCATGTGCGATAGCCAGAAGCTGTTCTTCTGTCTCCACCGCGCAGGGGCCTGCCATTATTGTGAGGGTTTCCGGGCCGATGACCCATCCGTCCACAGATACCGAAGAAGGAGAGGGATGAAACTTCTTATTTGTCAGTTTATAGCTCTCTGTAACTGGGACAAGCTTGTCTACATAGGGCATGATTTCTATATTTTTGTCTGCCAGACGTGTCTTGTCTCCCACACATCCGATGATAGTAACTTGTTTTCCTTTTGACAGGTGGGTTTCCAGGCCATTTTCCTGAATTCTCTGTATGACGTCATTGATGGCCGAATCCGTAGCGTTTGGTTTCATAACGATAATCATAGTTCATATCTCCCTTTAGTTCCATTCATTTAATTCCCCCGGGACGGTTCGCAACAGGTGTCCCATGGGCGTCCGCACGGGTCTCATCGTACGGCAGTCATTTAGGTGTAAGAGTCATTTCTGACTGCTTTTCTTATTGTAAAGCAAGTGTCGGTAATTGTCAACGATTTATTGCTTTAAAGCGTTGCGCTTTAAAGTGAAGATATATAAAGAAGATTCTGAAAGAAAATCGAATATTCATTGTTAAAAGTGAATAAATTACTTGAATTATCTCATTTTTTTTAGTAAAATATACACATATTAATAAATGGGAGGTATTACATATGGACGTTTTTAGAACAGACCGAATAAGAAATGTGGTCCTGTTGGGTCATGGAGGCGCCGGAAAGACTAGTTTAACAGAGGCAATGGCTTACCTGTCAGGAATTACAAACCGCCTTGGGAAGGTAGACGATGGCAATACTGTCAGCGATTTTGATAAAGAAGAAATCAAACGTCATTTTTCCATTTCTACATCATTAGTGCCCATTGTGTGGGGCAAGAATAAAGTTAATATTCTGGATACCCCCGGATATTTTGACTTTGTAGGAGAAGTGGAAGAAGCCGTAAGTGCTGCAGGCGCTGCCATTATAGTAGTCTCCGGAAAGTCAGGGGTTCAGGTTGGCACCCAAAAGGCATGGGACTTATGTGAAAAATATAAACTTCCCCGTATGTTCTTTGTAACGGAAATGGATGTAGATGATGTCAGCTATCGCCAGGTGGTTGAAGATTTGACAGAGCTTTACGGAAAGAAAATCGCACCGATACACTTCCCTATCCGTGAGGACGGCAAATTTGTAGGATATGTAAACGTAGTAAAACAGGCCGGAAGGCGCTATGTTGAAAAAGATAAAAAAACAGAGTGCCCGGTGCCCGATTACTCTCAGGAATACCTGGACAAATACAGGGAAACACTTATGGAATCTGTGGCAGAGATCAGTGAAGAGTTCATGGACCGGTATTTCGGCGGAGAAGAATTCTCCATTGCTGAGATTTCTGCGGCTCTTAAGATGAATGTTTGTGACGGAAGCATTGTACCTGTATGTATGGGTTCCACCATCAATCTGCAGGGTGTGTCTAATCTGCTGGACGATATCTGCGGATACTTCCCAGGACCGGATCAGAGGGAGATGGCAGGCATCAACAAGAAGACAAACGAAATCTATGAGGCCAATTACGATTTTGCCAAAGCAAAAACCGCCAGGGTATTTAAAACAATTGTAGACCCGTTCATCGGAAAATACTCTCTGATTAAAGTGTGTTCAGGAGTTATCAAATCAGATGACACCCTCTATAATGTGGAAAAAGACACGGAAGAGAAACTGAATAAATTATATGTATTGGAAGGCAATAAGCCCATTGAGGTTCCGGAGCTTCATGCCGGAGATATCGGCGCCATCGGCAAAGCCAATACCTTAGTTACCGGCGACTCACTGGCAACCAAGGCAACTCCTGTGGTATACGGCAAACCTGAGATATCGGTGCCATACACCTACAAACGTTATAAAGCAAAGAATAAGGGTGATGTGGATAAGATCTCCCAGGCCTTCGGCAAAATGATGCAGGAAGATCTCACCATGAAGGTAGTAAATGATGCAGCCAACCGCCAGACGCTTCTCTATGGTATGGGTGATCAGCATCTGGACATTATTCAGAGTAAATTGAAAGAGCAGTACAGGGTGGAGATCGAACTTACCAAGCCGAAAGTACCTTTCAGGGAAACCATCCGCAAGATGTCGGATGTGGAAGGCAAGTATAAAAAACAGTCCGGCGGCCACGGCCAGTATGGGCATGTTAAGATGAAATTTGAACCATCCGGAGACCTGGAGACTCCGTTTGTATTTGAACAGATCGTTGTGGGAGGCGCAGTTCCCAAGAACTACTTCCCTGCTGTGGAAAAAGGTATGCAGGAATCTGTGCTGAAGGGCCCTCTTGCGGCATATCCTGTTGTGGGAGTCAAGGCAATTCTGTATGACGGCTCTTATCATACCGTAGACTCCTCTGAGATGGCATTTAAGATGGCAACGATTATGGCATTTAAAAAAGGCTTTATGGATGCGTCTCCGGTTCTTCTGGAGCCTATTGTATCCATGAAAGTGACGGTTCCTGACAGATTTACCGGTGATGTTATGGGTGACCTCAACAAGAGAAGAGGCCGTGTGCTTGGGATGAATCCGGATAAGAACGGCAATCAGGTTATCGAGGCAGATGTACCCATGCTGTCTATCTATGGATATTCCACAGATCTCAGATCCATGACCGGCGGAAGCGGTGACTTCTCCTATGAATTTGCCCGCTATGAGCAGGCACCCTCCGATATACAGGAGAAGGAAATTGAAGCAAGAGCCAGCCATCTGACAGATTCTGAAGATAACTAATGCAGGTTAAAAAGCTGTTTTAAAGAAAGAGCAAGAGAAGGCAGTCCGGCTTCTGTGAAGAGGATTGCCTTCTTTTTTTCGAAAACCGTTGAATTTACCCCGGAAAGTTGCTAGAATAACAATCAAAGTCATAAGAAGGAGACTATACTATGAGTACAAAAAAAAGTAAGATAATAGCTGTTCTGGCAGTTATCATTTTAGCGGGCATCTATTATTACGTCACACTGCCGGCAATCAATATCCACGAGAGCGGATTCTGGTTTTTCCTGGCAGCGGTGGTAGCAGTGATCCTGGTGATTTACGGGCTCCGCAGAAGAAGCAGCTTTCACAGCGTCAAAGATATCAAAGAAAACAAGATTATTAAAGTTGGTCTTGGGGTAATCATTCTGATTGCAGTTGTTTACCTGATTGGATCTGTTCTTTCTTCCCCCATTGTAAATGCCAAAAAGTATCAGAAATTAATCACCCAGACCGAAGGAGATTTTACAGAGGATATTGAGCAGGCAGATTTCGACAGAATTCCTCTCCTGGACAAGGATTCTGCGGTTTTGCTGGGCAACCGTAAAATGGGGAGCATGGTAGATATGGTTTCTCAGTTCCAGGTGAGTGATCTGTATTCTCAGATCAATTATCAGGGAAAGCCTGTCCGTGTGACGCCTTTGGAATATGCCAGTCCAATTAAGTGGCTGACTAACCAAAAGGCCGGTATTCCAGCCTATATTACCATTGATATGACCACACAAAATACAGAACTGGTCAAGCTGAATGAAGGCATTAAATATTCTATGTCTGAGTATTTTAACAGAAACATCTACAGACACCTGCGTTTCCGCTACCCTACGTACATGTTCGATCAGCTGAGTTTTGAGATCGACGAGACAGGGACGCCGTACTGGATCTGTCCGGTGAAAAAATTTAATATCGGCTTGTTTGGCGGCCAGACCATCGGCAGAGTGGTGCTGTGCAACGCAGTTACCGGGGAGACGGTGGACGTTCCCGTGGATGAGTGTCCGACTTGGGTAGACCGTGTCTATCCGGCTGAACTGCTGATCCAGCTGTATAATTATCACGGTACTTTGAAAAATGGTTTCCTGAACAGTGTATTAGGACAGAAGGGATGTCTGAAAACAACAGAAGGGTTTAATTATATTGCTATGGATGACGATGTATGGGTATATACCGGTATTACCTCTGTCACAGGAGATCGTTCTAACGTTGCTTTTGTGCTCATGAACCAGAGAACCATGGAAACCAGATATTATCCGGTAAGCGGCGCGGAAGAGTACTCAGCTATGGACTCTGCCCAGGGACAGGTACAGAATCTGGGATATAAAGCAACCTTCCCTCTTCTTTTAAACATCAGCAATGAGCCTACGTACTTTATGGCTCTGAAGGATGAGGCAGGACTGGTGAAAAAGTATGCTATGGTTAATATACAGAAGTATCAGAATGTTGCCATAGGGGATACTGTGGCCGAGTGTCAGAAACAATACACGAAGCTGCTGTCCGGGATGGGCATCTCCAATGCCGGAGGAAGTGATAATCTAAAGGTCAGCGGCGCCATAGAGAAGATGGCCCAGGCAGTTATTGACGGAAATTCCCATTTTTATATAACGCTTACCGGCAAAGATGGAATCTTTGATGTGCCGGTTGTAGATTTTCCGCAGATTATAGGGTATGATATTGGTGACACCATTTCTTTTGAATATTCTGAGGACTCACCTGCCAATACAGTAATAGTGATAGAATAAGATAACCGGCGATATGCCTCTAAAAGAGAGCATATCGCCGGTTTTAAATTACCTTAATTTATATTTTTTGATTTCCTCAGAACAGACCTTATAGAATCTGGGTTCCAGCAATACATAAGCCGGTATATAGCCCCCAAAACGGCCCAGCTGTCCGATTCGCCTGTGAAGCTCTTCCCGTATATCTTCCTCTGTAGTAGATGGAACATTTAGTGCCTGGGCATTCAGCCCTCCGCTGAAGGAAAAGTGGTGTCCATGTTTTTCTACAAGACTGTCCAGATCATTGCACACCATACAGGGCTCCCAACCGTCAAAACCGCACTCTGCAAAATCATCCACCAAAGCATCCACTTTTCCGCAGCTGTGCATAATAGCAATGCATCCCTTCTCATGAATCGCATCTGCAATCCGTTTCAGTCGGGGTTTAAAAAGTTTGCGGAAGATCGCAGGGGAGATAAAAGTACTGATTTGTGTGCCAAAATCATCGCTGTGTGCAATGACATCTGCGCCCATATGATCTATCAGCTTCTGGTATAGCTTGATTTTATAACAGGTAATGGCCTCCACAAGCTCTTCATAGGCCTCGGGTTCTTCATATAAGGCAATCAATGCCTGCTCAAAGCCCATCAGGGCGTGAGTCCGTTCAAAAATACCCTGGGGAATGAGATAATAATTCGCAATCGTGTCCCGGTCCTTCAGTACTCCCCACTTTTCAGCAATGAAATCCCAGTCTACAGCATCCAGATCTGGAAATACAACAGAGTTTTTCCAATCGGCTATATCCTTTAAAACTTCTCTGCCCGGAGTAGGGGCGGGCATACCGGGTCCGTCGGCGGATGAGGTCCAATGAACTCCGAACCAGTCATAATCATTTTCCTCCATTTCTCCAATTTCAGCCTGACCAATCAGATAACGAAAATCCTTCAGCATATCAGGAACCCATTGGGGATGGTCTACGGTAAGTGTGCGAATCAGGTTTTCTTTTGCATTCATGCAGCTGCCTCCCTATCTGTTTTTTATTATAATTGTAGAAGCTTTTAACTATTTTTTCTATCCGCAATACAGAGCGGATTTTGATAAATGGCACATCAATTTGTAGTATTGAAAAGTAAAAACGTTGAAAGCTTTGGCATCAGGAAGTATAATTGAGAAAGATATAAGATAAGGTGAGAATACGGATGAGACTAAGTGCATGTATAATAAAGGAAGAGCTGGAAGGCAAGCTGATTGGCTTCATAGAAGGAGATGGCTTTAAAAAGCCTCTTCTCTCAAAGGTACGTATGTACCAGGGAGAGCATTCTCTGGAAGCCGGATATTTGTATATAGGTTCAAAGGAAACACTGGAACAGATGCCGGAGCTGAAAAAAGGAAGCTGTCTGCTATATACAGGCAGACTGGAGGAACTTTCTCTCTCTGAGGCCTCCCGGAAGGGTACTGTCCTGGCAGCGGCCAGACAGGGGACAGAGGCATATCTGAACCGCATTATGGAGATTTTTGAAAAATACAACGCCTGGGAAGAAAAATTACAGAGCTGTGTCAATAAGCGGAAATGTATACAAAGTATGATAGATGCATGCAGAGGGATTTTTGAAAATCCCTTGTTTTTGTGTGATCAAAATTACCGTTTTTTAGCAATAACTGGTTTGGAATCAGAAGAGCAGGATACGGATACCGTCAGCCAGGATGTTATGTGCAGTTTTCGTTTTGAGAAAGAATTTCAAAAATTATGGAGAAGCAGCTCGGCATTCCTGTATCAAAGTAAATTTCTGCCATACCGTAATCTCAGCTACCGAGTGCGGTGTGAGGGGAATTATACGCTTGGTCTCAATCTCCAGGAAAGCCGGGTTCCGTTTCGTGACAGTGACCGCTTTTTGTTAGAATACCTGGGAGAATATATCTGCCTGTATTATGACCAGAACTATATGCAGCTGCGTCAGAACCAGGAGGAAAAGACCGCTGTCTTGATACGTATGATAACAGGGATAGAAACACACAGAGAGAGTCTTCAGCATGTAATGGACTCTTTACAATGGGAAGAGGATCATAGCTATCAGGTTTACTGTTTGAAGATTACAGAGCTGGAAAAAAAGTACCGCTTTGTCGGGAGCCAGTGTACACAGGTGGAGCATGTATTTCAGTATGCATATGCGCTGGAATATGAAGACTGCCTGGTAACAATAGTGAATCAAACTCTGCTGGGCAGTCACAGGGACTCGGCAGAGGAACAATTGCGGATCTTTATTCGGGAGAACTATCTGAAGACCGGAAAAGGAAGGGCGGCCAAGGGAATCCGCAATATCAGAACTTCTTATCTTCAGGCGATGGCAGCGCTTGAGGCGGGAGAAAAGAAAGACCCTACGAAATGGTATTATGTCTTTGATGAATACAGTCTGGACTATATGATTTACAACTGCACAGGCAGTCTTTCCCCAAAGGAACTGGTGCCGGAAGGTCTTCTGCGCATGAAGGAATATGACAGGCAGAACCAGACCTTTTACCTGCAGACCCTGGAAACGTATTACCGGGAAAAGTGTAATACAAGCAGAGCTGCAGAAGTCCTTTTTATTCACCGGACAACTTTTTTGGAACGGCTAAGGCGGATCCGACGTTTTCTATGTATGGATTTGGATGACCCTAAAAACAGAATCTATCTGATATTATCCATGGAGGTTCTGAAAAATGATAATTAAGTGCATGTTTTTCTTCTCCTGTAATAAGTCTGCAATATGTCTTCCGTACACTGTAATTGAAGAAAAAAAACAGATAGGATACAAGGAGGACTGTTTATGAGGAAAGAAAGATGGAGAAAACATAAGGTAATTATTATTGCAGCGGCAGCAGCTCTGGGAGTCACTGGAACAGCGGGGATCCTGGCTGTGTATGGCCAGAATCTTACCGAGCGCAGAGTGGCGGAAGAAGCTTCGGAATCGCTGAACGAGGGCGTGAAAGAGGAGATTCCCTATTATCGGGGCTGGTATGACAGCACTTTGTACCGGGAGGTGGTAGAGGATCAGGAGATTGTAAAAGAGGTGTGCACCCGTTACGGATTGGACTACGAGACGGTTACGATGAAAGACATCACCAGAGATATGAGAAATTATGAGGAGGCATTAACGCTGAAAAAGGATTTGGGAGACAACCCCCTTCTTTCAGAGAATGCAAAAGAGGGAGTCTTTACTTTAGAGGTGTATATCAGCGACGTCTACGCCTTTGACGGAGGCGGACAGGTAATCAAAGATTACTGTGATGCCCTTGGGCTGGATGCTTCACAGATGAAGGTATCGGATTTATCCCTGGAAGATCTGATTAAGATCGGGGAATTGGCTTACGAAACCTCAGATCATCCCAAATAAAAGAAAAAAGACGGCGTGGAAAGGTAAGCAATGTGGCAGAAATATTAATTGTAGAAGACGAGAGAGGGATTAATGAATTAATCCGGCGGACACTGACAATGACAGGACATCATTGCCTTCAGGCCTACACAGGGCGGGAAGGAGTGCGGCTGGTGCAGGACGGCGGGGTTAGGATAGATTTGGTGTTATTGGATGTCAATCTGCCGGACATGGATGGCTTTCAGGTGATAAAAGAGATAGGGGGACTGCCTGTTATCTATGTTACCGCGAGGGATCAGGTGCCTGACCGTGTGCGCGGACTGAACAGCGGAGCAGAGGACTATATGGTAAAACCATTTGCTATGGAAGAGCTGATTGCGCGGGTGCAGGTGGTTTTGCGGAGATTTCATAAAGAAGAGAAACTATTTTGTCTGAAGGATCTTCAGGTTAACCTGGAAGAACATATGGTATACCGAAGGGGAACAGAGGTGGTGCTGACTAACAGGGAGTTTCAGCTTCTGCAGGCTTTAATTGTTAATAAAAATATAGCACTCTCAAGAGCCCAGCTTCTAGATCTTGCCTGGGGAAGGGATTACTTCGGTGACGACAGAACCGTAGACGTACATATTCAGCGCATCAGGAGAAAATTGGGGCTGGAACAGCAGATAAAAACTATCTTTAAGTATGGATACCGTCTGGAGGTATAAGATGCAGCTATGGAAAAAAAATTATCTGATTACCTTCCTGTTATTTTTGTTGGTACTGAATACAGGCCTTTTCTGTCTGTCTCAGGTGCTGTTTAAGAATGACCTGGAGCGGTGGATAGAGATGGCCCTTATGGGTGAACAGCGGTTTGCCTATGCAATCTCAGAGTTCGAGGATACGGCGGATATCAATGAACAGATAAAATATATCTGCAGAGGATATTACACAGGGAATGCCAGGATGTCTGTCTCTGCAGACGGAAAGAGTATTGTAAATTATATTCCCGACGATCTGAAGTTTGCATACAGCGCGGATATTGTAACATACAGCGGCCGAAAATATGTGCTGCTCCATGATACAGAAGAGATTCGGGGCAATTCGTATGAGATAATTTACATGGAGGATATCAGTCAGGTATACAAAGAACAAAAATGGCGTCTCGCCGGCCTTGCCTGTGCCAGTCTTATGCTTGCAGCCATTATTGGTACAATGCTCTATATAACGATGAAAAAAATTTATAAACCGGTCAATCATATTGCCCATGAGCTGAGAAATCCGCTTACCGTTATCCAGGGCTACGGGCAATATGTGCAGATGGGAAAGATATGCGAGGAGGATCGTTTTTTTGCAGGACAGCAGATTGTAAAAGAAGCCCGCACGCTGGCCGAACGGGTGGACAGACTTTTGATCATGGGAAACCTTAGAGAAGGCAACATCCGCTGTTTGGAGATAAACGCAGATACTTTATTTCAGGAGCTGAAAGAAAGCTATGAAGGACTTGAGATAGAGAATGACATTATTTCCGTCACCGGGGATCCGAACCTAATAAAATGTCTGTTTCAAAATCTGATTTCCAATGGGAAGAGAGCAGGCGATCGGGTGAAGCTCACCGGAAAGGGCAAATACATTACTGTCTGGAATGATGGTGAAGAGATAGGGGAAGAGGATCTCAGATATCTGAACAAAAACCATCGGTGGCCCGGGGAGACAGTCAAAGACAATGGGTTCGGTATTGCCCTGTGTTATGATATAATCAAACTGCACAGATGGAAGATGAGCTATGCGTCCTCCAGGGAAGAAGGCACGACGGTTACCATACAAATCATGGAGTAAAACAGGAATTTCCTGCATCCCCTTGACAAATTTTCCCGTTCTGGGTAGAATAACAGTTAGTCAATAAGACAAAAACGCAGAAGAGGAGCAGTAAGAGTCTCTCAGCTTTCAGAGAGCTGCCGGCAGGTGGAAGGCAGCAGTGAAGAACTCCCAACTCGCCTCAGAGTTCTCTGGCTGAACATATACTTTCAGTAGGCCAGGGCGGGAACTTCCCGTTACAGAAGAACGAGTGCATCCCCTTTGGGATGAAGTAGAGTGGTACCACGGAATGTTAACCCTTTCGTCTCTATGGTCTTATAGGGCATAGACACGGGAGGGTTTTTTGTACCAAATCACATATATGTAGGAGGAAAGAAACATGGCTACACCTTATAATCATAAGGCAATTGAGCAGAAGTGGAGAAAGAACTGGGAAGAAAAACCGGTAAACGTGGATGACGGCCAGAAGCCCAAATATTATTGTCTGGATATGTTCCCATATCCTTCCGGAAATGGCCTCCATGTTGGGCATTGGAGAGGCTACGTGATCTCTGATGTATGGAGCCGCTATAAAATGATGCAGGGATACTATCTGATCCATCCCATGGGATGGGATGCTTTTGGACTTCCCGCAGAGAATTATGCCATAAAGATGGGCGTACATCCCGCAAAATCCACAGCAGAGAATGTTGCGAATATCAAAAAGCAGATCAATGATATTGCTGCTATCTACGACTGGGACAGGGAAGTAAATACCACAGATCCCAATTTTTATAAATGGACCCAGTGGATTTTTGTGAAAATGTTTAAGGAAGGTCTGGCTTATGAAAAGGAATTCCCTATCAACTGGTGCCCGTCCTGTAAGACAGGACTGGCGAATGAAGAGGTTGTCAACGGATGCTGTGAGCGCTGCGGCGCCACCGTTACCAAAAAGAATCTCCGCCAGTGGATGCTGCGGATTACAAAATATGCGGATCGCCTTTTAAGTGATTTGGACAAACTGGACTGGCCGGAAAAGGTTAAAAAGATGCAGTCTGATTGGATTGGCAAATCCTATGGCGCGGAGGTTGACTTCCCCGTTGAAGGAAGAGAAGAGAAAATTACAGTGTACACCACCAGACCGGATACCCTTCATGGCGCTACTTTTATGGTTCTGGCTCCGGAGCACAAGCTGGCAGCTTCCCTTGCGACTGCCGAGACAAAGGAAGCGGTTGAAAAATATATCTACGATGCTTCTATGAAATCAAACGTGGATCGTCTGCAGGACAAAGAAAAGACAGGTGTATTCACAGGCAGCTATGCGGTCAATCCCCTGAACGGGGCGAAAACTCCGATTTGGCTCTCTGACTATGTACTTGCAGATTACGGAACCGGAGCCATTATGTGCGTACCTGCCCACGATGACCGTGACTTTGAGTTTGCAACAAAATTCAATATTCCGATTGTCCAGGTTATTGCTAAAGACGGCAAAGAAATCGAGCATATGACAGAGGCTTACACAGAGGCTTCGGGAACCATGATCAATTCCGGCGAATGGAATGGCATGGAATCCGCTGTTCTGAAACAGGAAGCTCCTGTGATGATCGAAAATATGGGAATTGGGAAGAAAACAGTGAATTACAAACTGCGTGACTGGGTATTTTCCCGTCAGCGTTATTGGGGAGAACCGATTCCTATCATCCATTGTCCTCACTGTGGGAATGTTCCTGTTCCGGAAGACCAGCTGCCGCTGACTCTGCCTGAGGTGGATTCCTATGAACCCACAGGGACCGGGGAATCGCCTCTGGCAGCTATTGACGAGTGGGTGAATACTACCTGCCCTGTATGCGGGGCTCCTGCCAAAAGAGAGACGAATACTATGCCTCAGTGGGCTGGTTCCTCCTGGTATTTCCTGCGGTATGTAGATAATAAAAATGATAATGAACTGGTCTCCAAAGAAAAGGCAGATAAATACCTTCCTGTAGATATGTATATCGGAGGCGTAGAACATGCAGTGCTCCACTTGCTGTATTCACGTTTCTACACCAAATTCCTGTACGACATTGGAGCTATTGACTTTGATGAGCCATTCCAGAAGCTGTTCAATCAGGGGATGATAACCGGAAAGAACGGAATTAAGATGAGCAAATCCAAAGGAAATGTAGTATCCCCGGACGATTTGGTCAGAGATTACGGCTGTGACTCTCTCCGCCTGTATGAACTGTTTGTAGGTCCCCCGGAACTGGACGCGGAATGGGATGACAGGGGCATTGACGGTGTATACCGTTTCCTGAACCGTTTCTGGAAACTGGCCATGGACAGCAGAGAAGCCGGTATCGCTCAGACAAAGGAAATGGTAAAGCTGCGCCATAAGCTGGTATATGACATTACCCAGCGTCTGGAAAGCTTTAGTCTGAACACCGTTATCTCCGGCTTTATGGAGTACAATAATAAATTTATTGATCTGGCAAAAAAGACAGGGGGCATTGACAAAGAGACCATCGAGACGTTTATTCAGCTTCTGGCTCCTTTTGCACCCCATCTCACAGAGGAACTCTGGGAAGCATATGGCCACAAAGACTCCGTCTTCCACACCTTATGGCCAAAGGCAGATGAGAATGCGATGAAGGACGATGAAATCGAAGTGCCTGTGCAGATCAACGGCAAAACCAGGGCAGTTATCAGCATCAACGCGGAAAGCTCCAAGGAAGAAGCAATTGCAGCGGGTAAAGAAGCAATTGCGGATAAGTTAACCGGAAATATTATAAAAGAAATTTATGTACCAAAGAAGATTATTAATTTAGTGATGAAATAGTACTGGAAAAATGGCGTAGGTAGTGGAGACATTATCTGCGTCATTTTTATAAAATACTGGATGTTAGATAGGAATATGATAGAATAGCCGATAAGAAAATTAAGAAATTAATAGAGGTAAATGTAGTGAATCATATTTTGATTATAGATGACGATGTACACATTAATGATATGTTGGATAATATTTTGACACAGGCAGGATACAAAGTTTATCACGCCTATTCCGGCACAGAAGCTTTGCTGTTTTTGTCAAATTGTAAACCCGATTTGATTTTATTAGATTTGATGCTGCCAGGATTATCTGGTGAAGAAGTGTTATCCCAAATAGTAAATATTCCTGTAATTGTTATGAGTGCGAAAGCTGATGTGAAAGATAAGGTGGCTCTTTTGCTGAATGGAGCTGCCGATTATATCACAAAGCCTTTTGAAATTGATGAATTGCTGGCAAGGATAATTGTACAGCTTAGGGATACTTCAAAATGTAACCCTGTTCAGACATTGAACTATGCTGATATTACCTTATATTTGGACACGCATGAGGTTCAAATTACTAATCGCAATGTAAAATTAACGAAGACAGAATTTGCGATATTAAAGCTTTTAATGGAAAATCCAAAACAGATTCTTACAAAAACGGTTATACTCGACCGCATCAGTGAAGACACACCGGACTGTATGGAGAGTTCGCTGCGCGTACATGTTAGTAATTTAAGAAAGAAATTGCGGGAGGTAACCGGCAAAGATTATATCGAAGCAGTATGGGGAATAGGTTTTAAGATGGCAGAATCGTAAAGCTTTACAGTTTCTTTGCACTTTTCTTTACAGGTTTCTTAACACTTCTCTTATAGAATGACAGTAAATATAGAACAAACCAAGGAGGGTGAACGGCTATGGAATATGTGTTAAGTACGAATCACTTGTGTAAAGAATATAGGCACTTCAAAGCATTAAACAATCTCTCTATGCACGTTCCCAAAGGGGCAATCTACGGGTTAGTAGGTAAAAATGGAGCTGGTAAAACCACTGTAATCAGACTGATATGCGGTCTTCAAAAACCCACATCTGGAAATTACACATTATACGGAACCCAAAATACAGATAAGAGAATTTTAGAGGTTCAAAGAAGAATAGGTGCTGTTGTAGAAACTCCATCTATTTATCTTGATATGACTGCAGCGGATAATCTGAAGGAGCAATATCGTATATTAGGACTTCCTTCCTTTGCAGATATACCAGAATTGCTCAAATTAGTAGGATTAGAAAATACAGGGAAAAAGAAAGCGAAAAATTTCTCTCTAGGTATGCGTCAAAGATTAGGAATTGCACTTGCATTGGCAGGCAGCCCTGATATGCTTATGTTAGACGAGCCAATAAATGGGTTAGATCCACAGGGTATTATTGAAATTAGAGAACTTATTTTGAAGCTGAATCGTGAACGCCAAATTACAGTAATAATTTCAAGTCATATCCTGGATGAATTGTCAAGATTAGCAACACACTATGGATTTATAGACAATGGAACTATGCTAAAAGAAATTACAGCAAAGGAAGTGGAAACAAATTGCAGAAAATGTACACAAGTAACAGTGACTGAGACATCAGTTCTTGCTTATGTTTTAGACATAATGAACTTTGAATATGATATACTTTCAGATACACAGGCAAATGTTTATGGGGATATTCCGATTTCTGTTTTGGTATTAGCTTTAGAAAAAGAAAATTGTCAGGTTTTATCCATGCATGAGCTGGATGAAAGCCTGGAAAGCTATTATATTAATTTGATAGGAGGTTCTCATAATGAATAATCTTTTACACGCCAACATTGTACGTTTATGGAAAAACAAACTTTTTTGGTTTGGTTCATTATTTATGCTCCTCTATGGTATATTCAAAATGCTTACAGAATATAAATCGTCTGTAATGCTAGGCGAAGACCTGAACTTGGATGATATACTATTTGTCTATGCTTTCATCACAGGAATAATAAGTGCAATTTTTGTCAGTTTCTTTGCAGGGACAGAGTATAGTGACGGCACTATAAGAAATAAAATAATTGTGGGTCATGCAAGATTTAAAGTGTATCTTTCAAATTTAATTACAAATATTTTAGCTGTGTCATTTATGTGTTTCATATATATTCTAGTAATACTTGTTGCGGGGACGCCTCTTCTGGGCTCATTACGCATAGAAATCAGCCAAGCCTTAAAAATTATCTTCAGTTCCTTTTTATTGATTACTTCGTATTGTTCGATTTATACTTTCTTTTCTATGCTGTGTCATAACAAAGCAATATCAGTTGCCATTTGTGTGGTTGCTTCGTTTTTGTCTTTATTTACAGAAGCATATATTGGTTCTATGCTTTCTTTGCCAGATTATTATACAGGGGTAAAACGTACTGTGTTGGGATTTTTATTTAATTATCTACCCTCGGGCCAGGCATATCAGTATATGAGTATGCAGTTTGGGGATTTAAACTTAAAAATGTTATGTTTAGCAGCTATTTCCTGCATTGCAACAATCACTGGTATGGTATTCTTTCAGAAGAAAGACATTAAGTAAAGAGGAGTTATGTATGGGAGACTGGATATATTATGTAATGATTGGATTTGTGCTTATTATTATAATATTGGGACTTAAAATTTACTATTTAAAAAAGTCTGCAAGGGAAATCCGCATCTCTTTTGCGGAAAAGTTAAAATCTGATACAAATACAATTATCCAAATATCCAGCCACGATAAAGACATGAAGGAATTAGCTTCCGCTCTTAATACACAGCTGAAATATTTATACCAAAGCAGACAGAAATATGAATATGGAGATTTGGAACTAAAAGAAGCTATTACTAATATATCTCACGATCTCAGAACACCTCTGACAGCAATTTATGGGTATCTGAAATTGCTGAGAAACGAAGAATGTTCACCGACTGGGAAAACGTATCTTTTGGCAATAGAAAACCGCACACGGGCTTTGAATCAGCTCACGGAAGAATTGTTTCATTATACATTAGCAATATCAGATACAGAGGACATGGTGCTGGAAACAGTAACACTAAACGGGATTTTAGAGAATAGTATATCCGTATATTATTCCATTCTTAAGCAAAATCATATTGTTCCACAGATATCTATCCCAGATAAAAAAATATTGCGGAAGGGAAATGAGTATGCTTTATCCCGTATTTTGGGAAATGTATTGAGCAATGCCGTTAAATATAGTGATGGAGATCTGAACATCACGCTGACTGAAAATGGTGAATTTTTATTTTCAAATCATGCGAAAGGTTTAACGGAAGTGCAGGTGGAACGATTATTTGACCGTTTCTATACAGTGAATAATGCCCGAAAATCAACAGGTTTAGGTTTGTCTATATCGAAAGCCTTAATTGAAAAAATAGGTGGTTCTATATCAGCAAGTTACTCTGGAGACGTCTTAACTATTTGCGTGCGGATATGATAAATGAAAGATCCATAATATTGGGTTCTGCTTACAAATATATTATAATAAAAGTATTTTAATACATTCTGAAGTTTCTGAATATATCCTTAAGATTTTCTCTGCTTTCTTGACGCTGCAGAATAAATTGTGTATAGTTCAAGTGTACCAGGTGTACTATTTATGTTAGTACACCTGGTACACTTGAACTATACAGGCCTGTGATACAGGTACTAATGAAAGAAGGCAGGGATATCCTATGATTATTTTTTACGTTCTAATGGTGTTTCCAATAACAGCCGTTGTATCCTTTCTGATTTATCTACCGGCTTATATATATAACAAAAAGAAATATGGAAAAAGACCTGTTGTACGGCATCTCTCTATCTATTGCTTCATCGGGGTAATCCTGAGTATTCTTTATGTCACTGTTTTCATGGGAGGGATAACCTTTCATCCGGGGTATCATTTTTTAAACCTTGTCCCATTTGTGTGGGTAAAAGAAACCTATCTCATGGGGTTTGCCAAAATGATAGAACAATTATTTATGAACGCAGTTATGCTGGTTCCCCTGGGATTTATTCTGCCCGTGGTATTCCCTTCCGTAAGAAAATGGTGGAAGACAGCATTATGTGTAATGGTGTTTATCTTCGGGATTGAAACATTACAATATTTTATCGGGCGTTCTGCGGATGTGGATGATCTGATCATGAATACCTTTGGCGGGTGCGTCGGGTACCTTCTGTTCTTCCTTCTGAATAAACTTTTGGGAGAGCGAAAGTGGTGGAAAGGTGCGCTAAACCAGTAAATACAGAACTTGACTTATAACAAATTGGAATACCTATTTTCTGGACATTTATACTTTTTATGGTATAATTGACCATGTTAAATGAATAAAGATATAAGTTCCTAACAGGATGAAAAGAGAAACCGGTGCGATTCCGGTACGGTCCCGCCACTGTGATGGGGAGCTTTTCACAAAGATACCACTGGAGGATGCTCTGGGAAGGTGTGAAAAGCTATGAACCTAAGTCAGGAGAACTGCTTATATTGTTGAGTTGAAGTAATTGCTTACGGTCGATAAGTAACTATTTGTGTGAATCATACGCCGCAGACTGCGGCGGATTTATATTTCAGTGGTTAGATGCGGCTAATTTTGGCTGCATCTTTTTCTTTTAAAGAAAATATGTCTGTGCTTGATGAAGTATTGATGAGACCCGCCGTTGACAGATGAAGGCGACCGGGCAGAAGGAGGAACTGATGTGAACAGAAAACAAATTGTAAAACGGTTGATTCAGATTGTGATAGTCCTTTTTGGAATAAGCTATTTTACCTTTGGACTTACTTATTTGTCACCCGGTGATCCGGCTGAGATTATGCTGACGGAATGCGGAAATGTTCCTACTCCGGAACTGCTGGAAAAGACAAGGGCGGAGCTGGGCCTGGATAAACCCTTTCTGATACAGTACGGAACCTGGCTGAAAAATATCATTCAGGGTGACATGGGGACGTCTTATTCCATGAAGGTACCGGTTTTTGACAAACTGATGTCCTGCCTTTTGCCTACACTGAAACTGTCCCTGACATCTCTGGCCATCATGCTGGTGATATCGGTCCCGGCAGGAATCTTCGCTGCTTATTATCAGAATAAATTTGTTGACTATATCGTACGGGGAACTACCTTTCTGGGCATCTCCATCCCAAATTTCTGGCTGGGACTGATACTGCTGAGCGTTTTTGGAGTAAAACTTGGATGGCTGCCTGTTGCAGGGGGTGGCACTGACTGGAGACACCTGCTTCTGCCTGCATTTACCCTTGCCTTTGCCATGTCGGCAAAGTATACCAGGCAGGTGCGTATTGCTGTGCTGGAAGAGTTACATCAGGACTATGTGACAGGGGCACGCATGCGCGGCATGAAAGAGAGGACTATTCTCTGGCGGCATGTACTTCCCAACGCAATGCTTCCCCTGGTTACTCTTCTGGGACTTTCTTTGGGGAATCTGCTGGGAGGGACGGCAGTGGTTGAACTAATTTTCTCCTGGCCGGGTATGGGAAATATGGCAGTCAGTGCCATTACTTCCAGAGATTATCCTCTGGTTCAGGGCTATGTTTTGTGGATTGCTCTTATTTATATGGCCATCAATCTGCTGGTTGATTTATCTTATCACCATCTGGATCCAAGACTGAAGGAGGCACTGCAGTGAAAAAGACCTGGAATTTTATAAAGCACCACAAACAATTTACTATCTTTTCCATACTTGCCCTGGCAATTATCGGAGTTGCTGTATTTGCCCCGTGGATTGCTCCGAAAGATCCGCTGGATCCTATAATGACAGACTCTTTGAGAGCACCTGGAGCTTCCTATGCCTGGGGAGCGGACAAAATGGGAAGAGATGTACTATCCCGGGTAATCTATGGCACCAGAGCTTCTTTAAGCATGACACTTATGTTGGTGATGGTGGTTTTTGCAGTGGGGACCTTTTTGGGGGTACTTGCAGGCTATTTTGGGGGCATTACGGATGAAATAATTATGCGCATTGCGGATATGATGATTTCTTTTCCGGGAATGGTGCTGGCTATCGCCATAGCAGGGCTATTGGGGCCGAGTATGCTTAATGCAGTCGTTGCCATCAGTGCAGTAACCTGGACAAAGTATGCCAGACTTTCCAGAAGCCTGGTGCTAAAGATAAAAAACAGTGTATACATAGAAGCGGCAAAAGTAACGGGGACAAAAACAGGAAGGATACTATTGCGGTATGTGCTCCCTAATATGATTGCGACCATGGCTGTAACAGCCGCCACAGACATCGGCAGTATGATGCTTGAACTGGCCGGACTTTCCTTTCTGGGGTTTGGAGCTACGGCGCCCACACCGGAATGGGGGCTTATGCTGAACGAGGGGAGAGCGTATATTGCGAAGGCACCCTGGCTGATGATTTACCCGGGGCTGGCCATTGTCATTGTTGTAGTAGTATTTAATATGCTGGGAGACAGTCTGAGAGATATTCTGGATCCCAGACAGAAGCAAGTATAGATTATATTTGGAGGTAGAAAAATAATGAAAAAATGGTATGGGAAGCTGGCCGCTGTGGGACTTGCGGCTGCTATGGCAGTATCCGGGTTCACCGGATGCGGAGGTGACAGTACTTCAAAGGAAGCCGAAGATAAAAGTACGAAAGAAACTGTCTCCCTGGCAAAAGGAGGGGAACTGAACATCGGTGTAACTAGTTTTGCAGATACCCTGGAACCGACGGAACAGTATTTCAGCTGGGTTGTTATGAGATACGGAATTGGGGAAACCCTGGCTGCTTTTGACCAGGAGGGAGAACTAACCCCTTGTCTGGCAGAATCATGGGATGTAAGCGATGATAAACTGACCTGGACTTTTAAGATTCGGGAGGGTGTAACATTTTCCAATGGCACGGAGATGACTCCGGAACTGGTAAAGGCTTCTCTTGAGAGGACTTTTTCAATGAATGACCGGGCAAGCAGTTCTTATTTCACCTATAAAAGCATGGAAGTAAATGGTCAGAATCTTTTAATCACCACGGAAACACCGGTTCAGGGAGTACCTGGAAGTTTGGCGGATCCCCTGTTTTTGATTGTGGATACTACCGCTGACACAGACTCCTTTGCCATGGAGGGACCAGTCTGCACAGGACCTTATAAAGTGGAGTCATTCAGCCCCACAGAGTCCTGTGTTGTTACACGCAATGAATATTATTGGGGCGGGGAGGCTCCCCTGGACAGGGTTACCTTTCAATGCATTGATGATCAGACAACCAGATCTATGGCGCTGCAGACTGGGGAGATTGACATTGCCTATAATCTGAAAGTAGAGAATCTGGTAGATTTTGAAAACAGTGAAGATTATACGATCCAGGAATTATCCTCTTTGCGCTCCACCCATGCATTTATGAACCAGCACAGGGCGCTGTCAGATAAAACCCTGAGACAGGCCGTAATCCGGGGACTTGACAGGCAGACCTACTGTGATGTGCTGCTGGAGGGAGGCGCGGTTGCGGGCAAAGCCCCGGTCCCTCCTTCTCTGGATTTTGGGTTTGATGAATTAACGGATGAGAATGCCTATGATCCCGAGGGTGCAAAAGCCCTTTTGGAAGAGGGTGGATATAGAGATAATGACGGGGATGGCTATGTAGAGACTCCTTCCGGAGAAGATCTGGATCTTCATTTCGTGATTTATGACAGCAGGGCAGAGCTGGGTATCTATGCCCAGGCAGCTCAGGCGAGCCTGAAAGATATCGGTATCAGGGTGACGATAGATACGGTAAGCTACGAAACACTTCTGGACATGCAGGAAGCAGGGGAGTATGACCTTCTTATTTGGAATGTACTGGTTGCAAATACAGGAGATCCGGAAAAATACCTGAGAGAGTCCTGGATGACATTTAATGAGAATAGTAAAAATAACAATTATGCCGGGTACAGCAATGAAAAAGTTGATTCTCTTCTGGAGGAATTATCTGCGGAATTTGACGAAAATAGGAGAAAGGAACTGACCATTGAGATTCAGCAGCTGATCATGGACGATGCTGCCACTGTGTTTTTCGGATATGAAACCACATATCTGATTTCGTCTGCAAATGTTACAGGAGTTTCTATGTACCCTATGGATTATTATTGGCTAACCAAGGATATCGCACTGGCCGAGTAGAAAAGGAAAAGGGAAATGCTAAAGATTAATGATTTGCAAGTGGCTTATGGCAGTGAACATCTGGTTGTGGATAGGTTTCATTTGACTATGGAGCCTTCTGAGATTATTAGTATTGTGGGAGAAAGCGGAAGCGGAAAAACAACGGTGATACGGGCTGTTTTGGGTGCACTGCCGGCCTGCGGCAGAATCCTAGGAGGGAATATAACTTTTCATGGTGAGGATATCAGCACGTATGGAAAGGATACCTGGAGAGAAGTCCGCGGGAAAAAGATTGCCATGATATTTCAGGATTCCGGCGGAACTTTGAACCCTATCAGGAAGATTGGCTCACAGTTTACAGAATATATTGTAGAGCACAGCGAAGCAGACCATAAAGAGGCCTGGAAGCAGGCCAGCGGAATGCTGGAACGCATGCGCCTTCCTAATCCAGAATCGATAATGAAAAGCTATCCGTTTCAGTTGAGCGGAGGTATGCGCCAAAGAGTTGGGATTGCCATGGCTATGACCTTTCAGCCGGAACTGTTACTGGCCGATGAGCCTACCAGTGCCCTGGATGTTACAACTCAGGCGCAGATTGTCAGACAAATGATGGAACTGCGCAGCCACTATGGTACAGGTATTATTATTGTGACTCATAATCTGGGGGTAGCTGCCTATATGGCAGATCGCCTGATCGTTATGAAAGCAGGTGAAGTTGTAGACGCAGGGAGCAGAGAAGAGGTGCTCAGCCATCCTTCTCACCCTTATACCAGGGAACTTCTGTCCGCGGTTCCTGTGATGGGAGGTAAGCGTATTGTATAAAGACAATCCGGTAATATTACAGAGTCTGCAGGTGACAAAACAATATCCGGCTCCCGGAAACAGGACGTTAACTGCCTGCAGCGGTATTTCTATGGAGGTAAAGCAAGGAGAGACTCTTGGAATTGTGGGGGAGAGCGGATGCGGCAAATCTACCTTCGCCCGTATGCTTGTGCAGCTGGAAAAACCGACTTCAGGAAAGCTGTTATACCACGGAGAAGACTTGTCTTCTATGAAAGGAGAAGCTCTAAGGCAGAACCGAAAAAATATACAGATGGTATTTCAGGATCCCCTGGCGTCTTTTCACCCCAAGATGAAAATTATAGATATACTCACAGAACCTATGATGAATTTCCGGATGGTTACCAAAGCCCATAAGGAGGATGCGGCGGCCAGGCTGCTGCAGATGGTGGACTTGCCGGAGGACTTTATGTACCGGTATCCCCACAATATGAGCGGGGGACAGCGGCAGCGGATTGGAATTGCCAGGGCTTTGTCTCTGGAACCGGAGATATTGGTGTGTGATGAGGCAACATCTGCTCTTGATGTATCCGTACAGAAAAATATTATTGAGCTTCTTGTCAGACTGCAGAGGGAGAAGAATCTGACCATTATTTTTATCTGCCATGATCTGGCTTTGGTACAGTCCTTTGCCCACAGGGTAGCAGTTATGTATCTTGGAAATATTGTAGAGCTGATGCCGGGAGAGGCAGTAGCTGCAGACGCGCGGCATCCCTATACCCAGGCTCTGCTGAGAGCAGTATTTTCACCCGATATGGATTTTTGCAGAGCAATTCAGAGTATTGAGAGCGAAGCGCCAAGCCCTTTAGAGATTCCGGAGGGATGCCCCTTCCTTAACCGGTGTGAGAGGTGTATGGAGGTATGTAAAAAGGTGAAACCGGAAGTCAGAGTAGTCGGTCCTTTCCATGAGGCGGCCTGCTGTCTTTTTGAGGAATTTTCAGAATATAGGGCAGAGAGAGGTAAAAAATGCAGCTGAAGCAGTTTCAGTATTTTGTGGTCAGTGCAGATATGGGAAGCTTTAAAAAGGCGGCAGACGCTTTATATACGACTCAGCCCCATGTCAGCAAGATTATAAAGGCTTTGGAGGAAGAGCTGAACCTTCAGCTTCTGAACAGAGAAAATAGAGGTGTCAGCCTTACTCCAGAGGGAAAAAAGGTGTATGAATATGCCTGTGAGATTCTGATGAGTACAGAAAAAATTGCAGGGGTTACAAACATCCGGCAAACGAAAACACTCGAAGTGGCTTCTGTGCCAAGTGCCAAACTTGCCACACTCTTTACCAGGTTTTACACGATGAAAGAGCAGGAGGAGCTATGTTGCCGGTATCTGGAAGGGAATGTAGAAGAAATCATGGGATATCTTCATAAACATGTTATTGAACTGGGGTTTTTATACATATCGGACAGACAGAGAGCTGCATTCCAACATGTCTGCGAGAAAAAACGGCTGGAGTTTGTAGAACTTACAAAAACATCTCCCATGCTTTTTGTCGGTCCCCAAAATCCATTGTACGGCAAAAAAACAGTTGATTTTACTACAATGAAAAGCTTAAAATTCATACAGTCAAAAGAAGATTTTTTTTCCATTGGAAGCCACAGGGGGCATCTGAAAGAGGACTTTATACCTGTAAACAGTGAACAGGAAGTTATAGTTACGGACAGCGATCACCTTATGATACAAATGCTGTTAGACACTAATCTGTGTAACTTGGGTAGCAGCCTTCTGCAGGGGCAATATGAAAAAACATCAATACACGCAATTCCGGTTACAGATTTAAAAGAATTAATCTCTTTTGGATTTATTAAACGAGAGAGGGGCGAATTGAGCCAGATTGCCAGAGAATTCATTGATTATCTGAGAGAGATACTGGCTGCAGAGAAAATAGACATCGAGGATAAGTAAAATGTTGCAGTATATATTTGGATTAGGCAGTCTTGTCAAAGGGATAAAGGTACAGGGCAAACTTCCCCGGGAAAGGGCTTTGTATGGAATGTTTTTCAGGATTGCATGGCCAGCGGCTCTGGAGGGGCTTTTGATTATGATGATATCTTCAGTGGATCTCATTATGGTAGGAACCCTGGGAACAGACGCGGTGGCAGCGGTAGGAATCACAAGTCAGCCAAGGATGATAATTCTCTGCTTCAGCCGTTCTCTTGCGGTTGCCATCACTGCCTTAACCGCCAGGAGAAAGGGCGAGGGGAAGAAAGAGGAACTTAATACTTGCCTGAAGCAGGGAATGCTGCTATCGGTATTTTTGTCCACAGTTATCCTTTTCGTATCCATGATTTTTCTGAAAGAGATACTTGTAGCTGCCGGGGCGCATAAGGAATATCTCAGAGAGGCAGTGGAATACGGGAAATATAATATGCTGGCCCTGTTTTTTACCGGCCTCTCAGTGGGCATTAACGCCGCACAGACCGGAGTGGGAGATACAAAAATTATATTATGGGCCAATGTGTCCGGTAATGTGGTTAACACGGTTCTGAATCTTTTCCTTATCTACGGACTTTTCTTCTTTCCTGAAATGGGTGTCGGAGGAGCGGGGCTGGCAACAGTAATAGGAAGTATGGTATCTTTTGGGATATCCCTCCGGTCTGTGTCCCGCAGGAAAACAGAACTGTATCTGTGGGGAAGCGGCGGTTGGAGGCCGGATCCGATCATTCTAAAATCCTTTTTCAGGGTGGGCAGCAGTGCATTTGCCGAACAGATCTTTGAGCGGATCGGAATGTTTCTGTACTCGTATATGGTGGCAGGGCTGGGTACAGTGGCTTTTGCCACACATTATATCTGTATGAATCTGTGCGACGTATACTATTCCTTTAGCCAGGGAATGAGCAAAGCCAGCTCCGCGCTTACCGGTCAAAAGCTGGGAGAGGGAAGAAAAGACCTGGCATTCATAAGTGCCAAAGCAGGGAGAAGAGGCGGACTCATTCTTGATCTGGCGGCATTCTTGATTTACTTTTTCGGCCGAAGTCTGCTTATGCTGATCTATTCAAGAGAGTTCCAGGTAATAGAACTTGGCAGCAATATTCTTATATTTGTAGCCGTGTGCACATTTCTTCAGACACAGAGCATGATCTACGCAGGTGTACTCCGGGGAGCGGGAGATACCCGCTATGTGGCAAAATATTCCTTCTGGGATATCGCAGTCTTTCGCCCTCTGCTGACATATCTGCTGTGTTTTCCTGCAGGGCTTGGGATATACGGAGCCTGGATCTCCCTGCTGGCAGATCAATTCCTGAGGGCTTATTTTGCTTCAAAGAGATTCCACAGCAAAAAATGGATGGAAGTTGAGCTTTAAAACGGAGGGGGGGACGTGTACTTTCTAGAAAGTACACGTCCCAAAATAAGATCGGGGTGTCCCATTTGAGGGATGCCCTGTCCCTTTTTATAATATCAAAGTTTATTTGACGCCGCTGCCGGGAATAGTATATGATAATGAAAAATAAACCAAAGGAATCTCAAGGAAAATGAATGAAAAGATTTATGAATTTGACGCAGTCATTAAAAAGGTTCCCGACATTGACGGTGCTTATATCGACATCCCTTTTGATGTCCGGGCAGAATTTGGCAAGGGGCGGGTTAAGGTCTGTGCTGCCTTTGACGGTATGGAGTATAACGGCAGTTTGGTCCGCATGAAGACGCCTGGACATATTCTGGGCATGAGGAAGGAGATCCGAACGGCACTGGGCAAGCAGGCGGGCGATATAGTTCATGTGACGCTCAGGGAACGGCAGTAGAGGAGCAGGGGATGATGAATGTATACGAGGATATTTTAGAATTCAAGGGAACTTGGAGGAAGTATCAGAGACGGGTTCTGGAATCTGCAGAACTATATAGGAATGACGGTAAAATTCATATTGTTGCACCTCCGGGTTCCGGCAAGACGACACTTGGTATTGAGTTGATACGCCGCCTGGGAGAGCCTTGTCTGATTTTATCTCCGGCCATTGTCATACGGGAACAATGGCTGGAGCGTGTGAGGGAGGCTTTTTTATGCAAAGGAGGGAATGATACGGAAATTTTATCCAATCAGCTCCAAACGCCAGGCCTGATCACGTCCATTACATACCAAAGTTTATACAGTGCTGTGACGAAAGGAAGAGCGGAGGAAGAAGAACACTCTCTGGATTATGCAGATTTTAATTTGCTTGAGACTGTCAGAAATCGGGGAATAAAAACCATCTGCCTCGATGAATGCCATCATCTCAGAAGTGAATGGTGGAAGGCTCTGGAGGAATTTGTGAGGGAACTGAAGGATGTCTACATGATTGCCCTGACGGCAACCCCGCCCTATGATTCCACACCATTGGAGTGGGAACGCTACAGCCGTCTGTGCGGTCCTGTGGATGAAGAAATCCTTGTGCCTGAACTTGTGAAAGAGGGGAGTCTCTGCCCCCACCAGGATTATGTGTATTTCAATTATCCCACAAGGGAAGAGCAGAAAACAGTCCGAAACTTTCGGAAAATGGTACATGAGACTATAAAACGGCTGATGTCAGACGAACTGTTTGTAAGCGCCGTTTCCGGTCATCGGGGAATAGGTGATTACGCTGCCTGGGCGGATACTCTTTTGGAGAATCCTCCGTACCTCTCCGCTCTTCTTATCTTTTTTCAGGAAAAGGGTATTCCGTATTCCCAGAAGTGGCTGAAACTCTTAGGGGTAACACACCTTCCCCGCATGAATCC
Organism: Lactonifactor longoviformis; assembly: GCF_042848515.1. Classification (GTDB taxonomy): domain Bacteria; phylum Bacillota; class Clostridia; order Lachnospirales; family Lachnospiraceae; genus Lactonifactor; species Lactonifactor longoviformis. Next base: position 2,785,913 of record NZ_AP031453.1, read on the forward strand.
CAACTGGATGGAAATCCTGCTCCAGGGCTTTTTGTATGAGGATACAGACAGCTATCCCTGTGAGGAGGGCTATCGCGAAGAGCTGATAAAAGATTTGAAAAGAGCTAAGCTGATCGAGAGAAAAAAAGTAGGTCTGGTTATGAACCAAACCATAGAGAAGCTGCTGATTACCAGCAAGGGAAAGCTGAACAGTATACAGGATATAGTAATCTCGGAATACCAGGCGTTGGGCAGAGAGCTCAGGCTGCTGATTTTGACGGATTATATCCGAAAAGAATATATACCTGCTCTGGGAAATCCCGGGAAAGCAGCAGACAATATAGGCGTACTGCCTATTTTTGAAATGCTCCGCAGAAACCTTCCTCAAGAACTGCGGTTAGGCATTCTATGCGGCAGCATGGTGATTCTTCCCTCGGAAGCAGTTCCCTATTTAAAAGAGCTTGCAGCCAGAGAGACGGGAGGAAAAATCACCGTAACCGGAAAAGAACTCACAGACAAAGAGGGAACTACTCTTGGATATACAGAAGTTGTTATAGGCGGAAGAAAGCATACGGCGACGCTTCTCGTGACTAAAATTCTGGAAGAGGGATATATGCAGGTGCTGGTGGGTACCAAATCTTTACTGGGAGAAGGATGGGATTCCCCCTGTATTAATTCCCTGATACTGGCCAGCTTCGTAGGATCCTATGTCCTGAGCAACCAGATGCGGGGACGGGCTGTCCGGGTGATGCCCGGCCATCCGGAAAAGACAAGCAATATCTGGCATCTGGTATGTCTGGAAGGTCCGGAGGAATCTCAGGATTATATTGCTCTGAAGCGCAGGATGGAAGGTTTTTTGGGGATCAGCTATACGGAAAATACCATTGAAAATGGTATCGAACGGCTGACTGTAATCAAGGAACCGTTTACCCCTGAAAGCGTGGAAAGAATAAACGAAACCATGAGACAGATGGCGAAGAACAGAGAGTGTCTGAAAGAAAAATGGGAGAAAGCGCTGGTAATCTTTGATAAGCCGGAAGTCGCCGATGAATGCAGGATCCCGAAAGAGAAACTTGCCCCTGGTCTTTTGCTTTATAATATCATCGGGGCTCAGCTTCTCTGGCTTTTAATTGAAGCGTGCAACTCAGTCTTTTATTTCTACGCCAGAAAGCAGGGCGGAACGTCTCTTCACGCGTTATTTTTTCTTCTGTGTTCTGCTGTCTGTTTAATGGCCCTGCTCCGGTACGGGGGGAAGCTGGCCAGGATCTTTACTCCCTGCAGACGTCTGCAGTCTATGGGGAATGGGATTCAGAAAGCCCTGATTCAGGGCGGATATATTATTTCCGATACAAAAGTAGCGGTGCAGGAGCAGGATGGTATATTTTTTTATGCCTGGCTGAAGGGAGGAACCGCCAGGGAAAAAGATATCTTTGCCTCCTGTCTGCAAGAGTTTCTGGGAGCTGTGGACAACCAAAGGTATCTGCTGTATGACAGGCGGCAGAGGCGGCGGGGAGAACAGTGGTTTCCGGTTCCCTCTCTGTTTGCCAAAACAAAGGAGGAGGCATCCCTGTTCCACCGAGCGGTAGCCCCAAGCATTGGAAATTACAAGCTAATCTATACCAGGACACCGGAAGGCCGCAGAATCCTCCTGAAAGCCAGGTGCTATTCTTATGCAAACCGCAGTGACCGTATCATTCACAGGGACAAGAAAATCAAGAATGCATTAGAGTAGTTAGTCCCGCAACGGGAAAAATTTGAGAAAATATTGAGAAAGAGCTGGTATAGTTGAAAAAAGGAGGTGCTGTGCAAATGTCTCCCAAAATATTAATCGCGGACGATGAAACGGGTATTGTTGAGATTGTAAGCAGCTATTTTCAGATGAAGGGTTATCAGACAATCACTGCAGCAGACGGAGAGCAGGTGCTCAACAAGGTCTCCTGGGAGCCGGACCTGATACTTTTGGATATCACTATGCCTGGACTGGACGGACTGTCCGTATGCCAACGTATCCGGGAATACGTAGCCTGTCCGATACTTTTTCTTACTGCCAGGGTAGAATCCCAGGATAAAATTAAAGGATTTCAGGCCGGAGGGGACGATTATGTGGTAAAGCCCTTTGACCTGGAGGAACTGGGGGCCAGAGTGGAGGCACACCTGCGCAGAGAGCAGCGCAGGCAGTCGTCAGGCAACGTACGCTTTTTCGGAGATCTTGCCGTTGATTATACAGCCAGAACTGTAACTGTGGGCAGTGAATTTGTGAATTTTTCCCGGCGGGAGTTTGATATTATCCAGCTGCTCTCGTCCCATGAAGGCCAGGTATTTGACAGGGAGCGGATGTATGAATGTATATGGGGATATGACGGAGGCGGGAACAGCGATACCATAATGGAACATATACGGAAAATACGTACGAAACTCTCTGCCTTTGGCTTGGAACACCTGATAGGAACCGTCTGGGGGTGCGGATATAAATGGAATGCATAAAACGTATGGGGCTGAAGCAGGCGTTTTTCTGGCTTACTTTCTGGTGCCTGCTGGGAGGACTCCTTTTAGGAGGGATTGCTTTTGGCTCCTGTATTTATCTTCGTTCCTCTCTGTCTGATACAAGCCTGGAACTTGAAGTAGGGCCTGAAACAGCCATGCGCTTTTCGCCCCCCGCTGCCTCAGGAGCCGGGGATGGACTCTCCAGGCTTCTGTCCTTTCTGCAGTTTGCGCTTCCTGCCTTGTTTCTTACCGGGGGGCTGGTCCTGGCAGATATTCTGTTTTACCGGTATAAATTAAAAAAGCCCATAGCCGATTTAACATACGGAGCAGAAAAAGTAATCGCCAATGACCTGGATTTTATAATGCCTGAAGCCTCCCGGGATGAACTCGGGCAGCTCTGCCGGGCATTTGAAACCATGCAGAAAGAACTGTTAAGGAACAAACGGGATATGTGGAGACAAAACGAGGACAGAAGACATCTGAACGCCGCCTTTTCCCATGAGCTGCGCAATCCTGTAACCGTTTTGAAGGGGTCTCTTACACTGCTTGCGCAGGATCCTCAGAATCCTGAGACCCGCAGGCGTATAGAGGTTTATACCCGCAGAATTGAACAATATGTAGAAGCTATGAGCAGTGTGCAGCAGTTGGAACAGCTGCCTGTGCGGTACAGGGAAACTCGTGTGGATACCCTTATCAGGGAATTGAAGGAGACGGTAAAGATCCTTTCCTTGGAGCAGCAGTGTGATGTGGAAGGGGAGGGATGGAGCCAGGTATACCTGGATACCGATCTTTTTTCCCATATTGCAGAAAATCTGATTGGAAACGCCGCCCGGTTTGCAAAACGCAGGATTCATATTTCCCTGAGTGAATCAAGATCCTATCTGACGCTGACAGTATCCGATGACGGTCCCGGCTATCCGGAAGAGATTCTTAAAAACGGCCCCTGTCCCTTCCAGAGGGGGGCGGAAGAGGCCAGGCATTATGGTATGGGACTCTACATCAGCAAGATTTTGTGTGAAAAGATGGAGGGGAAATTATATCTGAATAACACCGGTATCGGTGCCAGGGCATCAGCGGTATTTATGAAATTACCCAATGCTACCTGTTTGAGAGAAAATTGAGATTTGTATCGTACACTCTTCTTTATCAGAAAGGAGAGTGTTTTTATGGAGATTTGTGTAAACGGCGTCTCAAAAATTTACGGAAAAGGGGATGGCCGGATTACTGCATTGGATCAGGCGGACATGGTCATAGGAGAATCGGATTTTTTAACCATTATGGGACCATCCGGCAGCGGAAAAAGTACCCTTCTGCATATCATCAGCGGTCTGGACACCCCTACAAAGGGTACCGTAACCTATGATGGCAGGAATATACATAGTGGCAGCGATAAAGAGCTGTCTGCTCTCCGCCGCCAAAAAGTGGGGTTCGTTTTTCAGCAGTTCCATCTGCTTCCGGTTCTGACAGTCCGGGAGAATATACGGATGCCTCTGCTTTTGGATCGGCGGAAGCCAGATGAGGAATATTTATCTTATCTTATAGAAATTCTTGGGTTAAAGAACCGGCTGGACCACCTGCCGGGACAGCTTTCAGGGGGGCAGAAACAACGGGCCGCTATTGCCAGAGCCCTGAGTGCAAGGCCGGAAATTATCTTTGCCGACGAACCCACAGGCAATCTGGACTCCCGGAACGGGAAGGAAGTTATGGAACTTTTGCTGACCATCCACAGAGAACTGAAAAAGGCTCTTGTGATTATTACACATGATCCTCAAATAGCAGAACAGGCCGGGCGGCAGTTTGTTATGTCGGACGGAATCCTGAGGGAGGTGGAGCGGTTATGAAATCCTACACATCCCTGGTATGGAGAGAACTGAAGATTCAGAAGGTTACCTCCTTTCTTATCCTGGCTGCTGTCATTATGTCCTCTCTCATGACTGCTGTAATCTGCCAGTCCATAGGTATCCTTTCTGCTATGCGCCTTCATCAGGCCTCTGTGCTGAACGGAGACAGGCATGTAACCTTTCACCAGATTACCCGGGAGGAAAAAGCAAGGCTGTTTGCTGACAGCCGGCTGGAATTTGCCGCAAGCTGGCAAAGCCTTGGAACTGCCAGACTGGGGAACAGCGGTCTAAGTCTGCAGCTAAGAGAATATCTGGAGGAGGATTTGTCCATTTATCCCCAAATAAAGAGAGTGAAAAAGGGACGTCTGCCGGAGAGACCTCTGGAGATTGCCCTGCCGGAGGATGCACTGCAGCTGTTGGGAGCTTCCGGAGAGATCGGAGATACCGTCTCTCTGAAGCTTTCCTTAAGCCTTCTCCATGATGACCAGCTGCCCTGGGAATATACGCAGGATTTCCTTCTCACAGGTATTCTTGAAAATAATTATCTTGGTTACGCCAGCGGTACTGTTTCCGGAATAGCCGGAGAAAAAACCGCAGAAAGAATACTTCCGGAAAAATACCAGCTGTACGCTGCGGACCTCCGCCTGCGCAGTCTGGATGACTTTCAGGGACAGATAGAATCTCTGGGGGAGTCCATCCATATGCCGGAAGAAGAGATACAGTATAACTGGATCTACCTGAACGCCCTTGGCGTACCTTACGGGGAAGAGACAGAAGAAGCCCAAGGATTCCCATTTTTAATGCTTTCTGCCCTGATGGTTGGTATTCTGGTTCTGATTGCCAGCGGTCTTGTGATTTATAATATCCTGAAAATCACAGTGACACGGCGGATGAGCCAGTATGGAGTTCTGCGGGCGATAGGAACAGAGCGCCGGCAGCTTTACTTTCTTGTCACCCTGGAGCTCCTGATACTCTGTGCCATTGGGATTCCGCTGGGAACTGCCGGCGGGGTAGCTGCTTCTGGAGAGATTCTGGAAGGTGTGCTGAGTATTTTATCCCCGGAGGCATTTCAAACCGGCTCCCCGGAGGAATTGCTTTCTCTGGTACGCCAGTCGGGAGACAATAGTCTGTGGGCAGTGTCAGGCAGTATTCTGATTACCCTGGCGTCCTCATTATTGGCCTCCCTTCCCGCTGCGTCATATGCGGCAAGGGTATCTCCGGTCACAGCCATAGGGAATACATCTGCAAAGGTTGGGAGACGGAGACGAAGAAAGAATCGGGTAAAGCACTTTGAGGCTTTTTACGGACGCCTGAACCTGAGACGCAACCCTGCCAGAACCTTTATTACTGTCCTGTCCCTGGCAATGAGTATCGCAGTTTTTGTTGCACTTCAGAGCTTCACAGGATTGCTTGACACATCAAGAGAGGTGAGAGATATGCATCTGGGAGATTATTCTGTCACCAATAAATCCACAGGTTTTACTCCCGACGAGGCGGCAAAGCTGGAAGCTGATCCGGCTGTTGAGTTTCTTCAGGCTACAAAATTCAGCTGCTTTCAGCAGGATGCCGATGGAGATATTCCTCTGGAATTGAATTTTTCTCTTCAGCCTGGGGAAACCTTCCAGATCACAGGCATAGATACCGGGCGCATCTGGAAGCTTGCCGGGGAACTGCCGGAAGAGAAGAAAACCAAAATACAGGAAGGGACTGCCTGTGTAGTTAAAAACCCGATCCCTGTATCATTCCAGGGCAGAGAACTTGCCCGCACACAGATTCAAAAAGGGGATACCATAGAAATTCAGGGCCATAATCTTGAAGTTGCCGCAGTGACTGACGGTTGTGTTACTGTCAATAACGACGGGTTTCAAAATGGTGTACAGGTGATTGTGACAGATAAGACCTACGACCGATTAACAGGAAGCAGTCAATATACGGAGCTATATCCTGTTTTGACTCCCCGGGCAGAAGAAACTGCATTTGAAGAAAGACTAAAGGGGTTCTGCGGACAGATCCCGGGAAGTACCTGGCTGTCCTACCGGAACACAGACCGGCAGCTGGAAGAGAGCTTTCAGCAGATCCGGCTGCTCAGCTGGGGATTTATAATTTTTATCGGGCTTATCGGCATCCTAAATATAATCAACACTGTTTATACGAATATTCACACCCGGGTCACAGAAATCGGCATACAGAGAGCGGTGGGAATGAGCGCAGGATCCCTGTACAGGACGTTTCTGTGGGAGGGGGTGTATTACAGCCTCTTGGCTGCCGGTACAGGTTCAGCGGCCGGTCTTTTATGCACCTTTGTGATTTACCGAGCTGCAGGAGGCTCCTTTTCCCTCCGGGAGCTCCCGTTGTCTGCCGTTGCTGAGGCATCTGTACTCGCAGCTTTTGTCTGTCTTGCCGCCACAGTCATTCCTTTAAGGCAGGCGGCGAAGATGAGTATTGTGGAAGCTATCGGTACAGGGGAATAAAGGTTTGTCACCTGACCTTCCTGCGTGATATAATTAAGAACAAGGGGACACATGTCTGCTTATGATAATTACCGGGAACTTGCCAAAACGCCTGCAGAGGAGCATATAGATATGAGAAGCAGAAGAGAAGTAATTAACTTTTGTCTTAAACTTAAGAATTCTTATGAGGATTATCCCTTTGAGGATCCCAACTGGACCGTAATGCGCCATAAAGAAAACCAGAAGGTATTTGCCTGGATCTTTCAGCGGGAAGGACATATTTGGGTGAACGTTAAATGTGATCCCCAGTGGAGAGAGTTCTGGAGGGAGGCCTTTCCCTCCGTAATCCCAGGGTATCATCTGAATAAAATGCACTGGAATTCTATCATATTGGACGGAACAGTTCCGGATAAAGATATTAAAAGAATGGTGCAGGAGAGCTATGATCTCACTGCACCGAAAAAGAGAGCCTAGACTACCTCACGGATCCCGGAGATATCCGGTTCAATCATGAGAGAGTAGTTGGTATAATAGATGACAAAGCCTGGTTTTCCCCCGCCGGGCTTTTTCACATTTTTTTTCTCAGTATAGTCAATTTCAACCTTGGGAGCCTGTCTTCCTTTGGAGTAATAGGCAGCCAGCCGGCCGGCTTCCTCAAAGGTGCGGTCAGGCAGCTCGTCCCCGTTTGTCTTAACAATTACGTGGGAACCAGGCTGTCCCTTTGCATGAAACCACCAGTCATTGCCCACGGCAAATTTAAAGGTCAGCTCTTCATTCTGATAATTATTTTTCCCTACATACATATGATAGCCGTCAGAGGAAATATAATGGAGAGGCTTTGCAGTCACTCTTACTTTTTTCCCTGCAGGTCCTTTTCTTTTCATATATCCGTACTGTACAAGCTCTTCCTTAATCTGCACCAGATCCTCTTCTTTTCTGGCAATATCCAGGGCAGTGCTGATAGATTCCAGGTGCTCGATCTCACTTTGTGTATCCTTCAGCTGTTCTTCCAGTGCCTCAGCCGTCCGTTTCAGCTTATTATATCTGTCAAAATATTTTTTAGCATTCTCCTGGGGTGTCATGGTTGGATCCAGGGGGATGGTGATTTCTTCATTGGTGTAGTAATTCAATGCCTGAAAAGATCGGCAGCCCTCTTCCAGATTATATCCGTAAGTATTGAGTAATTCCCCGTATACCTTATATTTGTCTTTTTTTACAGTATCCTTCATCTGTCTGGTCTGCAGATCGAATTTCTTCCGGTTCCTCTCCAGGGCAGTCTGAACCACTTTTCGCAATTCCGCGGATTTCTGACGAATCCTGGTGATTATATTTTTTGCCGCATAATAATGCTCCAGCACCTGGGAGATAGAAGCGTACGCCTCTGTCCGGTATCCCTCATACTTCATAAGAGGAACCGAGGCATATTCCAGAGGAGCCTCGTCATCATAAATAATAGAAGGACAAAAGTTCCCCTGCCGGATATCATCCATGAGGCGTTCAAATGTATGGAACAAATGGATCCTCTCAGCCTCTGAAAGAGAACTGACAGAAGCGCCGCCGTCCACAGAGGCCCTGCAGCAGATTTCTTCGCTCATTACAGGGCTGATTCCGGTGAGAGAGGTATAGAGGGCTTTGGAGACCGGAAGCGGTTTGCTGTATATAAAATTGGCAAATTCATCTTCTGAAATATTCAGAGGATTTTTTTTCTCCTGGGTCTCCGGAATAAAATAATTTCTGCCGGGAAGTACTTCCCGGACTGAACTCATGTGAGAGGATACGTGTTTGATGCTGTCAAGGATCCTGTCCGTCTCATCCAGGAAAATAATGTTGCTGTGCTTTCCCATGATTTCTACTGCCAGAGTTTTGCGGCAGAGATCCCCCAGCTCGTTGAGATGCTCAATCTCTATCCGGATGACCCGCTCCAGACCCGGCTGGGTCACTGCAGTGATTTTTCCGCTTCCAATGTGCTTGCGCAGAAGCATGCAGAAATTCGGTGCTGTAAGGGGACTGGGCTTATTGCTCTGTGTCAGATAAATCAGGGGAAGAGAGGCGCTGGCTGAGATGAGAAGCCGATGCTGCACTCTCTGATTCTTAATCGTAAGAAGAAGCTCATCCGCTTCCGGCTGGGCGATTTTGTTGATCTTTCCCCCTGTGATGGTCTGATTTAACTCATGTACTATATTTGCAATGGTAATTCCGTCGAATGCCATAAAATATCTCCTTTCCGTTCTGGAGTTATTATAGCAGAAAAAACGCCTGCAGGCAAAATACATTTGAAAAAGGATTTGACTAGGGATTTGTAATGACTTATAATAATTTTGTATGTTTATGCCCGGGAGGCAAATCAGGAACAGAAAAGAGTGGATGAAATGATTAAAAGTATGACGGGCTTCGGCCGTGCCGAGATCGCTGATGAAGAGAGAAAATTCACCGTAGAGATGAAGTCCGTGAACCATAGATACCTGGATATTAACCTTCGGATGCCTAAGAAATTAAGCATTTTTGAGGCTTCTATCCGAAATCTCCTGAAAGAATACATTCAGAGGGGAAAAGTTGATGTATTTATCACTTATGAGGACTTTACCCAGAAAAGAGTCAATATAAAGTACAACCGGGAGATCGCCGCCGAGTACCTGGGATATCTCAGAGATATGTGCAGTGAGTTTCAGCTGAAGGATGATATCTGTGTATCTCATCTGTCGAAATATCCGGAAGTGTTCGTTATGGAGGAGCAGTCCCTGGATGAAAAGGAGCTGTGGAGCTTTCTGGAACAAGGAATTACCCAGGCGGCCTGCCATTTTGTGGAGGAGAGGAAAAAGGAGGGCGCACATCTCAAAGAAGACATTATTACCAAGTTAGACGGAATGAACGATAAAATTCATCTGGTAGAACAGCGTGCTCCTGAGATACTCAAGGAATATCGGGCCAAACTGGAGGATCGCACAAGAGAACTGCTGGCCGATTCTCAGATTGAGGACAGCCGTATAGCCGCTGAAGTGGTATTGTTCGCCGATAAAATCTGCACGGATGAGGAGACTGTCCGCCTGAGAAGCCATGTAAATAATATGAAAAATGTGCTTCAGGAAGGAGACGGCATAGGGAGAAAACTGGATTTTATTGCCCAGGAGATGAACAGAGAGGCAAACACGATTCTCTCCAAAGCAAATGATTTAGAAACTTCCAACATAGCCATTGATCTAAAAACTGAGATTGAAAAAATCCGGGAACAGATACAGAATATTGAGTAACAGAGAGGGATACCATTGGCAAAGTTAATTAACATTGGATTTGGGAATGTTGTAAATACGGATAAGATAATTGCCGTTGTAAGTCCCGATGCCGCTCCCATTAAGCGTATGGTACAAAACGCCAAGGAGGCCGGCAAAACGGTCGACGCCACACAGGGAAGGAAGACGAAGTCTGTCATTGTGACAGGGGAAGATATTCTTGTGCTTTCTGCCCTGCAGCCGGAGACTATTACAAAAAGATTTTCCTCTTTCAGAGAGGGAGAGATCAAAGGGGAATATGATGAGTAAAAAAGGAGTACTGGTTGTGGTATCCGGATTCTCCGGTGCCGGCAAGGGCACACTGATGCGGGCCCTGATGAACAGATACATGAATTACGCGCTGTCTGTCTCAGCGACAACAAGAGCCCCCAGAGAGGGAGAAGAAGACGGACGGGAATACTTTTTCAAAACAAGGGAAGAATTTGAACAACTGATAAAAGAGGATGCCCTGATTGAATATGCGCAGTATGTGGGAAATTATTACGGAACCCCCAAGGCTTACGTGGAAAAGGAGCTGGAGTCGGGCAGAGATGTCATCCTGGAGATAGAAATCCAGGGAGCTTTAAAAGTAAAGGAAAAGATTCCGGATGCTCTTCTTCTGTTTGTGGCCCCCCCCAGTGCCGGGGAGCTGAAAAGACGGCTGGTGGGACGGGGCACAGAGACCCCCGAGGTCATTGGATCCAGGCTGCAGAGAGCTGCCGAGGAGGCAGAGGGCATGGAAAGATATGATTATCTTTTGATCAATGATGAATTGGAGCAATGCGTAGAGGAAATGCATCAGGTGATTCAGAGTCAGCACCACAAAGTCAGTGAAAATCTTTCCCTGATAAAACAGATTGGAAATGAATTAAAGGTATTTATGAAAGGAGAATGAGGATATATGATACATCCATCTTATTCAGAATTAATGCAGGTAGTAAACAGTGAGCTTGAACCGGATGAGGCACCTTTGGTAAACAGCAGGTATTCCATAGTCCTGGCCACCAGCAAAAGAGCCAGACAGATTATCGGCGGGGAAGATCCCCTTGTGAGTTCCCGGGGGAAAAAGCCTTTGTCCATTGCTGTTGAGGAGCTTTATAAAGGGAAAGTTAAGATTGTCTCTGACGATGAGCTGGATAAAAAAGAGAGCGAAGAATAACAAGAAAGGAGTGGCGCGTATCTGGTGGCACTCCTTTTATACATAAAAAGAAAAGGAGACTGACGTAGTGAAAAAAGTTTTATTCATCTCTCTGGGATGCGATAAAAATCTGGTGGATTCCGAGGAGATGCTCGGGCTTTTGGTTGCCCGGGGATATGAAATCACGGATGCAGAGGAGGATGCGGATGTAATAGTCGTTAATACCTGCTGTTTTATCCATGATGCCAAGCAGGAGAGTATTGATACCATTCTGGAGATGGCTGAGTACAGAAGTGTTGGCAAATGCAGGGCCCTTCTGGTAACCGGATGTCTGGCCCAGCGGTATCAAAAAGAAATAACGGATGAGATTCCGGAGGTAGACGCTGTTCTGGGCACCACCAGCTATAAAGAGATTGTGACAGCCCTTGACAAAGTCTTTGCCGGTGAAAAATACCTGGAATTTCAGGATATCAATTCCCTGCCCCTGGCGGATGCAAACCGTGTGGTGACCACCGGAGGCCACTATGAGTATCTGAAAATAGCGGAGGGCTGCGACAAACACTGTACGTACTGCATTATTCCGAAACTGAGGGGACGCTACCGAAGCATACCTATGGAACATCTGATCCGCCAGGCAGAATATCTGGCAGAGCAAGGGGTAAAGGAACTGATTCTGGTAGCCCAGGAGACTACCCTCTACGGAATTGACCTTTACAAAGAAAAGTCACTTCATCTCCTTCTGGGCCGCCTGTGCAGAGTTAAGGGAATCCGATGGATCCGGGTTCAGTACTGCTATCCTGAGGAGATATATCCCGAACTGATACAGGTCATGAAGGAAGAAAAAAAGATATGTCATTATCTGGATCTTCCTATCCAGCACGCCAATGACGCTGTACTGAAACGCATGGGCAGGCGTACGACCAGAAAGCAGCTGACCGCCATGGTGAATACTCTTCGCCGGGAGATACCGGATATCGTCCTGCGGACCACCCTGATCACTGGCTTTCCGGGGGAAACCCAGGAGCAGCATGAGGAACTGATGGAATTTGTGGATGAGATGGAGTTTGACCGGCTGGGAGTCTTTACTTACTCCCCGGAAGAAGACACGCCTGCGGCAGAGATGGACGGGCAGATTCCGGAAGAGGTGAAAGAAGAGCGCAAGGCCGAGCTCATGGAACTCCAGCAGGAGATTTCTCTGGATAAGGGAGATTCCAGAATTGGGATGGAGCTTGAGGTGATGATTGAAGGCAAGGTGGCTGATGAAAATGCATATGTGGGACGTACGTATGCAGACGCGCCGGGAATCGACGGATATATTTTTGTGAATACAGAGACAGAATTAATGTCCGGAGATTTTGCACTGGTGCATGTAACCGGAGCCTTAGAATATGATTTGATAGGAGAATTAGCTGATGAATACACCGAATAAACTGACTTGTCTTCGTGTCATAATGATCCCGTTTTTTGTCTTTTTTATGCTGACAGATGCAGCGGGCAGCGCCGGTAAGTGGATCGCGCTTGTTTTGTTTGTTGTGGCCAGTCTCACAGATACCCTGGATGGATATCTGGCCAGAAGGGACAATCTGGTCACCAATTTCGGGAAATTTATGGATCCCCTTGCGGATAAATTGCTGGTATGTTCTGCACTGATCTGTTTTGTGGAGACAGGAAAGCTGCATGCATGGCTGGTGATCATTATCATAAGCCGGGAATTCATTATCAGCGGCTTCCGTCTTATTGCATCAGACAATGGGATTGTAATTGCCGCAAGCTACTGGGGCAAATTTAAGACAGTATCCCAGATGATAATGACAATCCTGCTGATTGCCGATCTGGGCGGTGTTTTTGACATAGCAGAGACTGTTTTTATTTACCTGGCGCTGATTCTCACTGTTGTGTCACTGGTAGATTACTTATGGAAGAACAGGCAGGTAATCAGCATGCAGGATTAAGGACCTGCAGCTGCTGCGAAAGGAGAACGTATGGTTGTAGAATTAGTCTGTGTAGGTACAGAAATACTTTTAGGAAACATTGTGAATACGAATGCCGCCTATCTGTCGGAGAAATGTGCCAATCTTGGCCTTTCCCTTTATTATCAGACAGTGGTTGGCGACAATGAGGAGCGGATGACCACAGCCATTGCCACGGCCATTGACCGATCGGATATTGTAATACTCTGCGGAGGACTGGGCCCCACAAAGGATGATATGACAAAAGAAATCACAGCCAGGGTAATGGGAAGGGAACTGGTGGAGGATCCTCACACCAGGGAAAGAATTCAGGCATTTATGGATAATTATATAAAGTCCCAGCCGGAAAGCAAGATAACAGCCAACAACTGGAAGCAGGCCCTGATTCCCCAGGGGGCAGCCGTTCTGGACAATCATAACGGGACAGCACCCGGGTTAATCATAGAATCCGGGGGAAAGACTGCTATTTTGCTTCCCGGTCCGCCCAATGAGCTGAAGCCCATGTTTGAGGAAGCCGTATACCCTTATCTTAGAAAAAAACAGCCTGAGATTATTTATTCGGAGATGGTTAAAATCTGCGGGATCGGGGAGAGCAAGGTAGAAACCGATATCAGCGATCTCATTGCTGCTCAGACGAATCCAACCATAGCAACCTATGCGAAGACTGCGGAAGTTCATATCCGGGTAACCGCCAAGGCCGCCAGCGAAAAGGAGGCCAAGCAATTGATCAAACCGGTAGTCAGGGAATTGAAGCTGCGGTTTGGCAAAAACATATACACCACAGATGAGAATAAATCACTGGAGGAAGCGGTAGTTGAACTGCTGCGGGCTCAGCATCTTCGGCTTACCACAGTAGAATCCTGTACAGGGGGCGCTTTATCCGCACGGATCGTCAATGTACCGGGAGCGTCGGATGTTCTGAAGCAGGGGTTTGTCACTTACTCCAATTCTGCCAAGAAAAAGTTCATTATGGTAAAAAAGAGCACACTGAAGACCCACGGCGCTGTCAGCAGCAAATGCGCAAAGGAAATGGCAAAAGGAGGCAACTTTACTACAGGATCAGATGTGGCAGTTTCAGTTACCGGCATTGCAGGCCCAGATGGGGGAACTCCCGAAAAACCGGTGGGTACTGTATTTATTGCCTGCTGTCTGAAGGGTGAGACCAAGGTACGGGAATTCCATTTTAACGGCAACCGAAGCAAAATAAGAGAACAGTCCGTGGTAAATGCGCTAATCTTACTCCGTGACTGCATTCTGGAGAATTTTAAGAAATAATAGAAAATGGCTGTGTTCTGCAGGCTGGAAAGCCGCAGAACACAGCCATTGTTATAAATCACAGAGCTTAGAAGTTCCTGAATATCACACGCCGCCTCTTCTTCAGTACTCCCAGTAAAATTCCGCCGAGGACCCCGCAGGAAAGGATCTCACCCATGCCCACAGTTACCATGAAAAAGAGAATGGGAAGATGTATTCCGTATCCATACCTCAGTATAAAGGGAACGATCAATGTATTGGCAGCAATGGGTGGGAGCACCAGCAGGATTTTCTGGCGGAAATGCCGCACTCCATAGGTGCCCAATGCTCCCAGCAGAGTTGCCAGACTTCCGAAAATTATATCCGGGAGTATCCCTCCTCCCATGATATTTCCCAGAAGGCAGCCCACGAATAATCCGGGAATCGCAGCGGGGGTGAACAGGGGCAGAATCGTAAGCGCTTCTGCCAGACGTATCTGTATCTGTCCGAAGCTTATGGGGGCAAAGAGCATAGTCAAAGCCACGTACACAGCAGCAATTACGGCTGCCTGTGTGAGAAAGGTTATGTTTTTGTTTTTCATAGTGATTCTCCTTTAGTTTTGTTTAACGTGTGGAAGGTCTCGAACACACGATACTTCAGCGTCTTTCAGTATAGCACCCCATTTCCTGAAATGCAAGAAAAAGGGGCAAAAGTCTGCCCCTCCCTGCCCCTTAATATTAACGCATCATTTTCATAAGCTGCAGCATACGATCTATCTTTGCAACCTCAGCCGGCGGTTTGCCAATTTTCAGCACCTCAATAATGGTATCCATTTCATTTTTTGAGAACTGCATCCCGCTGGACTTACTTTTGGACGCTGCTGCCATGAGAAATGGCATAATATCATTTTGTCCTTTCTGGCTGCCTTGTTCCGCAAGGGACTGGAGCATCGCCAGTTTTGCCGGATCCATCCCTGACAGATTGGGATGGTTCATCCAACTGTTGTTCTGATTATTTTCCTTATTGTTTCCATTATTGTCCATCTTTTATTCCTCCCTTATGTGTTGTTGTTATCCTGGGACAGTTCGAGTATCTGTACCATGACCAGAGTGTTGATAAGGCTGTCGATCCGCTCCTGGGTAGGTCCGTTGCAGAACCGGCGGATATCCTGGAGCATTTCCAGAGGCTCTACCTTTTCATTTTCCACTGCACAGATACTCATCTCTCCCCGCGGTTTGGAAAAGAGGGAAATGGTATTCTGCAGTTCCATCATTTTCGCCATAACTGACAGAAAACGCTGCCCGGAAGGGGGAACATAAGGAAGTGCAGCTTTCATTACCTGTATTTGATCCTGGGAGACCATCTGATCCAGAATCGTCCTGTTGTCTGAGCTTTGTTCACTCATAAAAATTCACTTTTTTTAAAGCCTATGTTTTTCATTATTAAGATATGACAGATACTGGGAGATGACATAAGATAAACTATAAAGGATTAAGGAGCTATCTATGAATACACACAAAACAAAGCTTATTATAGAAGATAACACTCTGTATGAAATTGACCTGGAGTGTGCAAAAAAGAAAAAAAATTCTCCCGAACAGGGAGTGAGAAAGCAGGAGCCTCAGATAAATCAGGGCGTCCGGCGGTATAAAAGAAAATAGCCGGGGAAAACTCCCCGGCTTTTTTATTGGCTGGTACTAGCAGAAAGAACCGTTTCCGCAGAACAGAAGCAGTAAGATAATCCAGCAGCAGTTGTTGTCGTTTCCGCATCCACAGGAATCACCGCCGAAGCCGCCGTTGCCGCAGCAGCAAAGCAGGATCAGGATCCAGATAAGAGAACCACAGGAATTTCCGCCGAAGCCACATCCACAGTCTGAACGTACACCACATCCGCGGTCACCGCATCCGCAACCTCCCTGACAAGTATCTTCGCATCCGCATCCACAGTTTGTAGCAGCTAAATCGCTCATGTTTGTTCCTCCATTATTTTTGTTTGATTACACTTCATCTTATGTGTCAGGGCCTGTATGTGTTACTGAATAGATGAAAAAGATGAAAAGATCTGATAGACATCCAGGGTTCCGTATCCCCACTCCCGATTTGGGTAGAGCCTTGAGGGGCTGCGGTTTGCTCCCCGGATCAGTAGCGTTTTTATCTCCTCGCTGTTGAATACCCGTTCCTGGCTGGGGTTGGTGATTCCCCATTCAGCGATCAGAGCCACTGCCCCCGAGGTAATGGCAGATGCAACCGAGGACCCGGTCATGGTGGTGAAACCGCCTCCTGCACGGGGACCGAATACATTGACACCCGGGGCCGCAATATCCGGCTTGATATCTCCCAGGCGGGTGTATCCTCTGCTGGAATTCAAAAACAGGCTTCCGTCATAGGCATTATAAGTGCTGGGAGTAATTACCTGGTCCGATGCCGAGGGGGTAGTCAAAGTGGTGTCCGGGTTTGGCTGAAGAAAGATCACATCAGGAACGGAAAAACCTGACACAGGCAGCCAGATGTGAAAGTTTCCGGTTCCCTCAGAACTGCAGTAAACTCTTAACCGCCATACTCCCGGTGTGGGGTCTGTAAAACGCATAAATATCATCTGTCCCCCGGATATTGTCTGTATTCCTTCATAATTTACAAAGATCTTAGTCCTCTCCAGAACAAAATCAATGGTATCTGTCAGCCGGATCCGGGCCGGAATTCTGGGAACCACCTCCCCAAGAGGAGTTTCGAACCCCACGGAGTATGTTTCCAGGGGGGAACCCCACAGTTCCATAGTAAAACCAGAGGTATTTTCTTTTACCAGGATTTCTGCCTCGTGATAACAATTTGTATTTGTGGACTGATAATAATGATGTGCCTTTCCCGCCTCATTGCCTGCAGCTACAACGGCATGGGTGCCCCGTTCTTCTGAAATAGAACTCAGTACGGAGTTCAGGGGTGTTTCCCCTGAATGAGATCCCTGATTCGTTCCAAGACCGATGCAGATTACAAGAGCCCTGTTCAGGCGGCCTGCCAGTGACAGGAGATAGCGTATGCCCAGAATAATGTCCGTGTCCTGATAAAAGGGACCGGGACCGGTGGCAAAATAGAATTCCTTCAGATAATCCTTCGCCTCTTTTAACTTCACCATGGCAATAGCCGCTTCCGGAGCTGCACCGACAAAGTCCTCTTCCGGTATTGCAGAGCCTGCAGCCACACCGGCCAGAAAGGTGCCGTGACCGTTAGTGTCTTCCGTAGGAACCAGCGCAGAGGGAGAATCGGATCTCAAAGCTTCATTAATCTGCTCATTGGTATATTCGGTGCCATAGTACTGGCCCTCAGGGGGTGTCCCCGTCTGGATTGTCTGATCCCAGATACCGTAGATCCGGCTGCTCCCGTCACTTCTGCGAAATACCGGATGGGTGTAGTCGATCCCGGTATCCAGAAATCCTATGAGCATATTGCTTCCTTTCAAATTCAGAGCCGGCTGGTTTTGTACTCTTGTGATTCCGGAGGCGTCAAGACTCACCGTATCCATGAGGGTCAGAAGCTTTGGAGTGAAGTTATAGGTAAAGCTGCTCAGATACTCCAGAAATCTTCCGTTTAAGGGGTGGTGTATCAGTCCGTAATACCTGTTCAGTACCTGGGGACCGTAGTCCCTGTAATTTTCCAGAAATCCTTGACGGTTGGGGATGATGAAATCTCCATAATTCTGATCCAGTATCATATCTCGTATGTCTGCCAATAAAATCTCCTTAAATGTTTCCTTGCTTTCATTTTATGTCGCAAAGAATTAAAGTAGGCTAATGGCTTTTTTTCTGACAGCGAATATCTTAAAGTAAGCATAAACAATGAGGCAATACAATTGGACACTAATTATAAGCTGACTGGACGCCATATCGGGGTAGCCATACTGGATACCGGTATCTTTCCCCATGTGGATTTTGAAGATAGAATTGTTGTTTTTAAAGATTTTATTCATCATCGCCGCACCCCCTACGATGATAATGGACACGGAACTCATGTGGCAGGCATCATCGGGGGAGCCGGCATAGCTTCTAAGGGGCGTTACTGCGGAGTGGCGCCCGCCTGTGATCTTATCGCACTTAAGGTGCTGGATCAGGATGGAAACGGCAGCAAGGCTCATGTACTAAAAGCCCTGGAATGGATAAGGGAGAACAGAGAAAATTACAATATCCGTATTATTAACATCTCTGTGGGCACCACACAAAAAGTAAACGATGAACATAAAGACCTGATTGAAGGGGTGGAGGCTGCCTGGGATGATGGCTTTATCGTGGTAACCGCGGCAGGCAACATGGGGCCTCATCCGGGAACCATTACTGCCCCGGGCAGCAGCAAAAAGGTGATAACCGTGGGATCCAGTGATATGCTGACACGCCATCAGGGGATTTCCGGAAGGGGCCCCACTAGTCAGTGCATCTGCAAACCGGATATCGTAGCTCCGGGCAACAGCATTATTTCCTGTTCCTCCAAGCCAGACAGAAGGTCTTACACAGTTAAGAGCGGAACTTCCATGTCCACTCCAATGATATCCGGGGCAATTGCTCTGCTTCTGGAAAAATATCCGGCAATGAGTAATCTGGAAATAAAATACAGGCTGAAAGAGACCGCAAGAGATCTCGGGTACACCCACAACATTCAAGGATGGGGCAGCTTTTCAATTCATGACTTTTTAGCTTCCTAAAATTTCCTGCAATGCATTGACAAATATTGTATCATCGTATACAATCATCTTAATTGTTTGATTGTATACGATGATACAAAAATAAAGAAATGAGAAAAGGAGTAAAGAACATGCAAAACAGACCTGTAAAGATGGATCCACATACGAATTTATTAACTCTTGAGGAGCATATGTATCCTCTGGTAGATGTGGAGACCCCTAATGTTTTCCGTAACCTGTTTCCCTACACCGAGGTGCCTAAGATTGCATTTAATGACCGCATTGTTCCTCATCATATGCCGGACGATATCTGGATTACGGATACTACTTTTCGGGACGGACAGCAGTCACGTGCTCCTTATTCCACGGAGCAGATTGTGACTATGTATGACTACTTTCACAGACTGGGGGGACCCAAAGGGAAAATCCGCCAGTGTGAATTTTTCCTGTACAGCAAGAAGGACAGGGATGCTGTTTATAAATGTCTGGAAAGAGGATATCAGTTTCCGGAAGTAACCAGCTGGATCCGGGCAAATAAAAAAGATTTTGAACTGGTGAAAGAAATTGGATTAAAAGAGACAGGGATTCTGGTAAGCTGTTCGGATTATCATATCTTTTATAAGATGAAGATGACCAGAAAACAGGCAATGGAACACTACTTAAGCATCATCAAAGAATGCCTTGAGATTGGAGTTAGTCCAAGATGTCATCTGGAGGATATTACAAGGGCTGATATCTATGGTTATGTCATACCCTTCTGCCTGGAACTGATGAGACTGATGAAAGAATATCAGATCCCCATTAAAGTTCGCTGTTGCGATACTATGGGATATGGTGTAAACTATGCAGGGGCAGTAATTCCCCGTTCTGTGCAGGGTATCATATACGGCATTATGACTCACGCCGGAGTTCCCTCAGAATTAATTGAATGGCACGGACACAATGATTTTTATAAGGCAGTGAGCAATTCTACTACAGCATGGCTCTACGGTGCAAGCGGAGTGAACTGTTCCCTGTTCGGCATCGGAGAGAGGACAGGAAATACGCCATTGGAAGCTATGGTTTTTGAATATGCCCAGCTGAAGGGAACCCTGGACGGGATGGATACTACAGTGATCACGGAACTGGCAGATTACTACGAAAAGGAAATTGGCTATCGTCTGCCCTCCAGAACTCCCTTTGTGGGACGTGCATTTAATATTACAAGGGCAGGGATCCATGCGGATGGTCTTCTGAAAAATGAAGAGATCTATAATATTTTTGACACGGAAAAGTTTCTGAACCGTCCGGTAGAGGTGGCAGTCTCCAACACTTCAGGTTTGGCAGGCATTGCCCACTGGATTAATACACATTACCGTCTGAAGGGGGATGCGCAGGTAAGCAAAAACTGCGAACTGGTTGCAATGGTAAAAGCCTGGGTAGATAAAGAATATGAGGACGGACGTGTTACGGTACTGACCGATGATGAGCTTACATCTGTGATTGCAGAGACTTGTGAGCGGCTTGGAATTACGCTGGGAACGAATTAACAAGGAGGTCTAATTGTGGCAGACTATGACGGCCCGGGAGGCGAATTAAAAAAATCGTCACTTCGAGGCAAAGTTTTTCAAAAAATCAGAGATGATATTTTAAGCGGCAGATATCAGCAGGGAGATGAACTGATAGAAGCCGCTATCGGAGGGGAGCTGGGTGTGAGCCGCACACCGGTGCGGGAGGCACTGCGCCAGCTGGAACTGGAGGGACTGGTGCATATTGTTCCCAACAAAGGGGCTTTTGTGACTGGCATTACCGTGAAAGATATTCAGGATATTTATCGAATCCGTGCCAAGCTGGAAGGGCTCTGTGCCCGGTGGGCGGCCCAAAGCATTACAAAGGAGCAGTTGGATCTTATGGAAGAGACTGCTTTTCTGTCCGAGTATCATGCCCAGAAGGAACACTATGATCAGGTATTTGAACTTGACGGAAGATTCCATGAGCTGCTTTATGAGGCTTCCAACAGCAAGATCCTGGCACACACCCTTTCAGACTATCACCAGTACGTTCAGAAGGTAAGAAAAGCTTCCATATCCAATAGAATCCGCTGTAAAAAGACAAACGAAGAGCATCACAAGATCCTGGATGCCCTGCGTGCCAGGGACGCCGGGAAGGCGGAAGAGGTAGCTACCCAGCACATTATTAACACAATAGAGAATCTGGGACATTATAACCTGGAAGACATATTAAAAGCAGATGATGACTTAATAACAGGAGGTAAAAAATGAGCAAAATTCAGATGACGACACCTTTAGTGGAGATGGACGGAGACGAGATGACCCGCATTCTCTGGCAGATGATCAAGGACGAATTACTGTCCCCCTTTATTGACTTAAACACAGAATACTATGATCTGGGATTAGAATACAGAAATGAGACCAATGATCAGGTAACAATTGATGCCGCAGAAGCAACCATGAAGTATAAAGTAGCGGTCAAATGTGCCACAATCACTCCGAATGCTGCACGTATGGATGAATACCATCTCAAGGAGATGTATAAAAGTCCTAACGGCACGATCCGCGCCATGCTGGACGGAACTGTATTCCGTGCCCCTATTGTAGTAAAGGGGATTGAACCCTGTGTCAGAAACTGGAAAAAGCCCATTACCCTGGCCCGACACGCATATGGGGATGTATATAAAAATACGGAAATGGTGATTCCTGGTCCCGGTAAGGTAGAACTGGTATACACAGCTGAGGACGGTACGGAGAAGAGAGAATTGGTGCATAACTTTGCAGGCCCTGGAATTGCACAGGGTATGCATAATCTGGATGAGTCCATCAGCAGTTTTGCAAAGAGTTGTTTTAACTATGCCCTTGACACAAAACAGGATTTATGGTTTGCCACTAAGGACACCATTTCCAAAAAATACGATCATACCTTTAAGGATATATTCCAGGAAGTATATGAAAAAGAATACAAAGAAAGATTTGAGGCGGCAGGCATTACATACTTCTATACACTTATTGACGATGCGGTTGCCCGTGTTATGAAAGCAGAGGGCGGTTTTATCTGGGCCTGCAAGAATTATGACGGTGATGTAATGAGTGATATGGTTTCTTCAGCTTTTGGCTCTCTGGCCATGATGACTTCAGTCCTGGTATCTCCTCACGGATACTTTGAATACGAGGCTGCCCACGGAACGGTACAGCGTCATTATTATAAACATCTGAAGGGGGAGGAAACTTCCACCAACTCTGTGGCAACAATCTTTGCCTGGACAGGAGCTCTGAGAAAAAGAGGAGAACTGGACGGCAATCAGGAACTGATGGCTTTCGCCGATAAACTGGAGACAGCTACTATAGCAACCATCGAGAGCGGAAAGATGACAAAGGATCTTGCTCTGATTACTACCATAGAAAATCCAACGGTACTAAACAGCCGTGAATTCATCCTGGCAGTGAAAGAAAATCTGTAAATAAAATATATAAAAGGCGAGAGGGCAGTCTATCAATGACAGAATGTCCTCTCGCCTTTCTTTTACTGTTAGGCCAGCTCCTCCCATTTTTCATAGAGAGATTCCAGCTGCAGGGAAATTTCAGCCTTTTCATTGCTGAGTTTCACACATTGGGCCACGTCCGTGGCAACCTCTTCTTTCTCCATCTCGCAGTCAATTTCTTTCTCTCTGTCTTCCAGCTTTTCGATTTCCGCTTCCACCTTTTTTAGATCATTCTCCCGTTTTCTTCTCCTGGCCTGCTCCTCTTTCTGCTGCTGCCAATCTGTCTTGGTAGGTGAAGCTGCGGATCGTTGTGCAGTCTTCGGCTCCTCTCCGGGCGCATAGATCTGGGTGAGCTCGTCCCGTTTTTCCAGATAATAATCGTAATTTCCAATATAATTCACCAGACTGTGGTTCGTCAGCTCCAGGATCCTTGTGGCAGTTTGGTTAATAAA
The DNA here is from genome assembly GCF_042848515.1 of Lactonifactor longoviformis. Taxonomy (GTDB): domain Bacteria; phylum Bacillota; class Clostridia; order Lachnospirales; family Lachnospiraceae; genus Lactonifactor; species Lactonifactor longoviformis. Next base: position 2,808,867 of record NZ_AP031453.1, read on the forward strand.
ATAACGGTCATGAGAGACATAGAGTACAGTGCCTGTATATCCGCACAATGCCTGCTCCAGGATCTCTTTGGACATAATATCCAGATGGTTGGTGGGCTCATCCAGGATAATAAAATTGGCTTCTGAGAGCATAAGCTTAGCCAGGGAGACCCTTCCCCGCTCCCCGCCGCTTAGGGACTGGATCTGTTTGAATACATCATCCCCTGTAAATAAAAAGGCGGCAAGCACATTGCGGATCTGTGTGTTAGTCAGCCGGGGATAGTCATCGGATATTTCCTGAAAAATGGTTTTTTCCATGTGTAGTACGTGGTGTTCCTGATCATAATACCCCACGTGTACCTTGCTGCCCAGATGGAAGACTCCGGTATCCGGAGGAATCAGTCCGTTTAAGATTTTTAAAATGGTAGTTTTGCCGGTACCGTTGTTTCCTATAACAGCCACCCGTTCTCCCCGCTTTATTGAAAAATTCAAATCTTCAAACAGATGCAGAGAGTCAAAGGATTTACCGAGATGTTCTACCTCCAGTACATCATTTCCACTGACGATCTGGGGTTCCAGCTGTATCCGCATCTGGTCTGCGGCTTCCTGGGGCTTCTCCAGAACTTCGATTTTTTCCAGCATCTTTTCACGGCTCTCCGCACGCCGGATTGATTTTTCCCGGTTAAACTGTTTTAGCTTGGTGATGACTTCTTCCTGGTGCTTTATCTCTTTTTGCTGATTGAGATAGGCCTGGTACTCGGCATTGCGTATCATGGCTTTCTTTTCTCCGTAGGCAGAATAGTTTCCCAGGAAGGTGGTCACCTTCCCAAAGTCAATCTCCACTACTTTTGTAACTACCCGATCCAGGAAGTACCGGTCGTGGGAGACAATCAGAACTGCCCCGGGATAATTCAGCAGATAGGACTCCAGCCAGGTGATAGACTCCATATCCAGGTGGTTGGTGGGCTCATCCAGAAGAATAATATCAGGCTCGGACAGCAGCAGCTTTCCCAGAGCAACCCTGGTTTTCTGGCCTCCGGACAGGGTAGAGACCGGTTTTTCAAAGTCTTCCTCCGAAAATCCCAGTCCTTTCAGTACCCCGGTAATCTGGCTTTTATAGGCATATCCGTTCACCAGCTCGAATTCATGGGAGAGACGGGAGTACGCCTCCATGAGACGATCCAGTTCACTGCCGGCGGTATGCTTCATTTCAGCTTCAATGGAACGCAGCTTTTTTTCCATGTCCAGAATATGCTGTTTTACCTCCAGGAGCACATTATAGATACTGTAGTCCCCGTCCAGTTCCTGATGCTGGGCAAGATAACCTATGGATTTGCCTTTCGCCAGGATTACTTCCCCTGAGTCCGAAGGCATCTCCCCCATAATTATTTTCAGCAGTGTAGTTTTTCCGGCGCCGTTAATGCCGATCAAAGCAGCCTTTTCTCTTTCCTCTATGTGAAAAGAAGCATTTTTTATCAAATGCATACTTCCAAATGTCTTATTTATTTCCTGACAAGCTAGTATCATAACACTTCCTCCGTTTCCTATACCTATTATAACGAAAAAACAAAATTTGACAACCGAAAAAATCCAATAATCATTTGACATTATTTTAACGGTTATATATAATAAAACCAAGAATAGAATAGGAGGGTAAGTTTTTGGACGCTAAGGGGATTTCTAGGGCAGTGATAAGCAGACTACCTCGCTATTACCGATATTTGGGTGAACTAATGGAAGACGGAGTAGAGCGAATCTCTTCCAATGAACTAAGCGAGAAGATGCGGGTGACAGCATCTCAGATCAGACAAGATCTTAATAATTTCGGCGGTTTCGGTCAGCAGGGGTATGGATACAATGTACAGTACCTGTACACGGAGATCGGTAAAATTTTAGGATTAGACCATGTGCATCATATGATTATATTGGGAGCCGGCAATCTGGGACAGGCGCTGGCTAATTATGTTCAGTTTGAAAAAAGAGGTTTTAAGGTAGTTGGACTGTTTGACGTCAATCCCGTACTGGCAGGAGTATCTGTCCGTGGAATTGAGATTAAGATGATAAGTGATCTGGAGGAGTTTTTAAAGAACAATAGTGTACAGATAGCCGCCCTGACACTGCCGAAAAACAAAGCCGCAGAGATGGCTGACTTATTGGTGGCTAATAATATAAAGGCGATATGGAATTTTGCCCACCTGGATCTCACTTTACCGGAAAATGTGATTGTAGAAAATGTGCACTTGTCGGAAAGCCTGATGCGGCTGTCCTATAATTTGAACAGATATGTGAATGAACATCAACAATAAATTGAGAAATTAGCAGCGGAGCTTCCGCTGCTAATTTTTCGAACAAGGAGGAGGGGGATCTATGCATTACGCAGTAACCAGCGAACAGATGAAAGCCCTGGATGCCCACACGATAAAGGATATGGGGATTCCGTCCCTTGTATTGATGGAGCGGGCGGCCCTGTGTACAGTGGAAGAAATCAGGGAACCGCTTTTTTCTAAAGATCGGATTTTGCTTGTATGCGGGTCCGGCAATAATGGGGCAGACGGGGTGGCAATGGCCAGAATTCTTCACAACAGAGGAGTTACAGCTGAAATATTTTTAGTGGGTAATAAAGACCGCTGGACAGAGGAAATGCGCATACAAATAGACATAGCAAAAAATTACAGGGTACCATTTGTTAATAACCCGGCGTGGGATGAATATACTACTATAGTAGATGCAATTTTTGGGGTTGGTCTTTCCAGAAAGGTAAGCGGGAGTTATAATGATGTTATTACATCCATAAACGCTGCATCTGCAAGGGTGATTTCCGTTGATATACCCTCAGGAATCCATGGAAACACAGGGGAAATTATGGGAACAGCGGTGAGGGCGGATAAAACAGTAACCTTTGCCTTCCCAAAAGCAGGGCTGTATTTCTACCCCGGAGCTGAGTATGCAGGAGAGCTGGCAGTCGCCGATATCGGAATACAGCTGATGGATATTGGGGATACAAGAAAGTATTATTCCTGTATGGATGAGAGCGAGCTTGGCCTTCTTCCGAAACGGCAGCCCTCCGGGAATAAGGGGAACTTTGGCAAAGTGCTGATGATCGCAGGGACCAAAGGAATGAGCGGTGCTGCTTTTCTGGCTTCCAATGCCTGTCTGGCAACAGGGGCAGGTATGGTCAGAATACATACACGGGAAGAAAACAGAATTATACTGCAGACGCAGCTCCCTGAGGCAATGCTCTCTGTATATGGCGAGGCGGACTGGAATCCCCAGGCTGTCAGTGAGGCAGTTCAGTGGGCAGATGTAATAGCCATTGGACCGGGCATAGGCAAAGATCCTATGCTTTTGGATATGATTGCCTGGATTCTGGCAAATTGCAGAAAACCTATGGTACTGGACGCAGACTGTCTGAATCTGCTGAGCACACAGGAAGAACTTCTGGCGAAAAGAAGCGGCCCCTGTGTGATTACGCCTCATATGGGAGAGATGGCCCGGCTGCTCCACACCACGGTATCTGCCCTAAAAAAAGAATTTCCTAAAAATGTACAGGCTTACGGGCGATCCAAAAACCTAATCTGTGTCTGTAAGGATGCCAGAACAGTGACCTGCCTACCGGACGGTGCCTGCTATCTGAACCTGACCGGCAACGAGGGAATGGCCACTGCGGGAGCGGGAGATGTCCTTACCGGCGTGATTGCCGGTCTGCTGGCCCAGGGCCTGCCGGCGGAAAAAGCTGCTCCTCTTGGGGTTTATATCCATGGAAGAGCAGGAGATATTGCAAAAGAAAAGCTTGGATCCTATAGTCTGCTGGCCCGGGATATTATCCGGGGACTGGCTCCTATTTTGAGAGAAAGAGGATAAAAATATGAAAAAATACAGCCGTATCTACGCTTCTGTCGATCTTGATGCAATCATTCACAATATGGAAAATCTGAAACGCAATATACATATGGACACCAAACTTATGGCTGTCCTGAAGGCTGACGCCTACGGGCACGGAGCGGTTCCCATTGCCCGTCATATAAAAGATCTGGACTACCTATGGGGATTTGGAGTGGCCACAGTGGAGGAAGCCGTCAGTCTCCGGAAAAACGGCATTGACAATCCTATACTGCTTCTGGGCTATTCTTTCCGGGAGCATTACGATACAATTGCAGCCTATGATATCCGCCCCACCGTTTTTAAGCTGGATATGGCACAGGAACTGTCGGAAGCGGGGCAGAAGGCAGGAAAAATAATCAAGGTGCACCTTTCCGTTGACACAGGTATGACCAACACAGGTTTTTCAGATACCGCAGAAAGCATTAAATTAATCCAAAGTATTCAGCTTCTGCCCAATATCAAAGTGGAAGGCCTGTATTCCCAATTTACCAGAGCAGACGAAACAAGCAAGCGTCCTGCTTATGTACAGCTGGATCGCTATCTTAACTTCCTGGAACTGGCGGAAAAGTCGGGCATTCATATTCCGCTTAAGCATTGTTCCAACAGCGCATCTTTGATCCGTGTACCGGAGGCTAATCTGGATCTTGCCCGAACCGGCATTGCCCTTTACGGCCTCTATCCTTCCAGCAAGGTAGAAAGAGATATCGTTTCTCTGAAGCCTGTAATGTCTTTAAAAAGTCATATTGCTTTCATTAAGACTGTGCCGGCCGATGTGGCGGTCAGCCTGGGAGGAACCTTTAAAACAGACTGGGAGACAAAGATAGCCACGATTCCGGTAGGGTATGCAGACGGTTACGCCCGCTTCCTCTCCAACAAGGGCCATGTCTTAATACGGGGCCAGAAGGCACCTATCCTGGGCAGGATCTGTATGGATCAGTTTATGGTGGATGTCACCAGGATCCCCAATGTACAGGAACTAGATCCGGTAACTCTTCTGGGAACAGATGAAGAGATGACGATTACTGCCGATGAACTGGGAGATCTCTGCGGGCGGTTTAATTATGAATTTGTAACAGAAATTAACAAACGGGTTCCCCGGGTATATATAAAGAATGGAGAGATTGCAGAACAGACCGACTATTTTGAAGAAGATTGATTAGCAAAAATTACATACAGTTTGAATACACATGAGGAAGATGGCAATACTATGGCTATAACATAATTGCCGGGCCGCTGTATGCGATGCCCGGCAATAAGAATCGGAGTGTGAATTGTGTGGTTATAAAACGTGGTGATATATTTTACGCTGATTTAAGGCCGGTGGTGGGCAGCGAACAAGGAGGAATCCGCCCGGTCTTAATCATACAGAACGATGTGGGCAATAAGCACAGCCCCACAGTAATCTGCGCCGCCATTACATCCAAGATGAATAAAGCCAAATTACCGACTCATATTGAAATTGATGCAGCATCTTATGCCATTGTAAAGGATTCCGTTATTTTACTGGAACAGCTGCGCACAATCGATAAAAGGAGATTAAAAGATAAGGTCTGCCATCTGGATCAGGATATCCTTATGAAAGTGAATCAGGCACTTTGCATTAGTCTGGATCTTCCTACATACAGGCGTAATCTTGACGAACGTAAATGAAAATGATATATTTTTAATGACAAATGAGAAATTTGGAAAATAAAGGAGCTTTTCATGGACGATGGGAGTAGCAGCCCTTTATGGGCCTGCATAATTTTTGTTTTATTTATCATTATTAACGGTATTTTATATGGATTTGGAGCCGCCATACAGAGGGTGAGTGAAAGCGAACTGGAGAAAAAGGCGGATGACGGGGATACAAAGGCAGGATATCTGCTGAAGATGCTGGAGAATCCCACGGGATTTGTCAACACGCTCCAGATAATTGCAACACTTTTCAGTATTCTGGCAGGATATCTGGGCGTGCGCGGCTTTACCCCATATCTCATCCGTCTTTTCAGAGGGTATGCACTGGACCAATACATATCAGTTTCCGTTTTATCAGTGATTTCTGTTATACTTGTAATTCTGGTTATCCTGATTTTATTGTTGGGTATTGGAATCCTTTCCTTTAAAAAAATCTTCAGTTATCATCCTGAGAAGTATGCTTACCGCTATGTCGGTTTTGTACGGCTGGCCATGAGGCTTTGCCGTCCGTTTACCTTTGTCATAACAAAATTATCCAATCTGGTGGTCCGGATCTTCGGCATTGATCCCAATAAAGTCTCTGACGACCTTACGGAAGAAGAGATTATTTCCATTGTGGGCGAGGCACACGAGCAGGGGGTCATAGAAGAAGGCGAAGCAGAGATGATCCAGAATATTATGGAATTCAGCGATACCGAGGCAAAGGATATTATGACTCACCGGAAGAATATTAACAGCCTGGATGAGGAATTGACATTGGATGAAGCGATCGGCGTTATGCTGGAAAAAAGCAATTCCAGATATCCGGTGTATTCCGGAGATATTGATAATATTCAGGGGATTCTTCATCTGAAGGATGCCATGAAGCAGCTGACCTATCACCATAATGGGAATGAGCAGCTGAAAGAGATTTCCCATCTCATTCGTCCCGCTGTATTTATTCCCGAAACAAGAAATATTAATCTGCTCTTTAAGCATATGCAGGCTAAAAAGGTGCATATGGTAATCGTTGTGGATGAATATGGACAAACCTCCGGCTTGGTAGCCATGGAGGATATTCTGGAAGAAATTGTGGGAAATATACTCGATGAATACGATGAAGACGATAATTTCATACAGACGCAGCATGATAATACTCTGATCATGGATGGCCTTACACCTTTGGAACAGGTCGGGGAAGTGCTGGGAATAGATTTTGAGGAAGAAGAGTATGAAACACTAAATGGCTATTTAACTTCTATTCTGGGACATATTCCCAATATAGAAGAGGACAGAGAGGTACAGGGAAAAGGGTATTCCTTCGAAATCCTGTCCGTATTAAATAATACGGTTCAAAAAGTCCGTGTAAAAAAATTACAAGAAGAAAAAGAAGGAGAAGAAGCATGTCAGGACATTCAAAATTTGCAAACATAAAGCATAAGAAAGAAAAGAACGATGCCAAGAAAGGAAAAATCTTTACGGTTATCGGGAGAGAAATCGTGGTAGCGGTAAAAGAGGGAGGGCCGGATCCGGCCAATAACAGTAAGCTCAGAGATGTTATCGCGAAAGCCAAAGCCAATAACATGCCCAACGATACCATTGACAGGGGTATCAAAAAAGCAGCCGGAGATTCCAATGCCGATAATTACGAGTATATTACATACGAGGGATACGGTCCGAATGGAATTGCTATTATCGTAGATACTCTGACAGACAATAAAAACCGCACAGCGGGAAATGTGAGGAGTGCGTTTACCAAGGGAAACGGAAGCATCGGCACTCCCGGCTGTGTGTCTTTTATGTTTGATAAAAAGGGACAGATCATCATCGACAAAGAGGAATGTGAGATGGACGCGGATGATCTGATGATGGCAGCCCTTGACGCCGGCGCGGAAGACTTCCAGGAGGAAGATGACAGCTATGAGATCCTCACAGATCCGGATTCATTTACGGCGGTCAGAGAAGCTCTTGAGGCTATGAACATTCCCATGATTGAAGCAGAGGTCACGATGATTCCACAGACCTATGTAGAACTTACAGATGAGGAAGCTGTTAAAAATCTGCAGAAGACGCTGGACCTTCTGGAGGACGATGATGATGTACAGTATGTATATCACAATTGGGATGAGTAAAGAACTGCTGTAATATAATTAAGAGAAAAAGCGGGGAAAGTTTTCCGGTACATTTTCGGAACGCTTTCCCGTATTTTTTGTCCTCCTTTCACACATACTATCTGCAAAAAAGGAGGCAGCTATGAATAATAATACAGATGCAAATAAACAGAAAGAATTAGACAAAACCGCGGCACAGAATGAGCAGATTCAGGAATTCGGCCAGGTAATTCTCAACGAGAATAACGAAGATCACAGAATCCATCTTCTTTCAATTATCGGGGAGATTGAGGGACATGAATCCCTGTCCAATAACAGCAAAACCACGAAGTATGAACATGTACTTCCCAGGCTTGCTATGGTCGAGGACAATCAGGATATTGACGGTCTTCTTATCCTTTTGAATACAGTAGGGGGGGATGTGGAGGCAGGTCTTGCCATCGCGGAAATGATTGCATCCCTAAGCAAACCCACCGTATCTCTTGTTCTGGGCGGGGGACATTCTATAGGGGTGCCTATGGCCGTATCCGCAGACTATTCCTTTATCGTGCCAAGTGCTACTATGGTCATACATCCGGTTCGGACTAACGGTATGTTTATCGGCGTGATGCAATCTTATAAGAACATGGAAAAGATACAGGACAGAATCACCGGATTTATCTCTGCCCACTCAAACATGAAGCAGGAGAGAATAGAAACCCTGATGCTGGACACTACCCAGTTGGTGAAAGATGTGGGAACAATGCTGGAGGGGACAGAAGCAGTCAGGGAAGGTCTCATTGATGAAGTGGGCGGCATCAGCCAGGCACTGAAAAAGCTCTATCAGCTGATTGAGGAATCCAAACAGCAGTAACTTTTCCTCAGGCCGGGAGCGGGGTGGAATTATCTGGAAACTCCCCCGGTCTGAGACTGTTTACACGAATTACTAATTGTGCAAAACCGGAAATTATGCTATAATATCGGATTGAGCACAGTTGCTTAAATACAAAAGAAAAGGAATTGTACAATGACGATACTAGAAGCCCTGCTCATGGGAGTAATACAGGGTGTCGCGGAATTTTTGCCCATCAGCAGTTCCGGACATCTGGCTATATTTGAAAATATATTAAAGATCAATACCGAAACTGGAATCTTATATGACGTAATGCTCCATGTAGGAACGCTGATCGCAATCTTGGTTGCGTTTCGCAAAGACATTGCCCGTCTGATTCTGGAATTCTGCAGAATTGTCTATGACATTATTCAGAATGCCAAGACAATGGTACATAACAAAAAAGAAGGAGACGCCAGACGGTATAAAAAAATCATCTCCAACAATTACCGGAAAATGATTCTTTTGATTCTCGTTTCCACTATCCCCACGGGTGTCATAGGCCTGCTTATGAAAGAAGTTGTAACAGCGGCTGCCGCAACGCTTCTGGCTCCGGGAATCGGCCTTATGGTGACAGGCGTTCTTTTGCTTGTAGTAGATTATTTTAAAGCCGGACAGAAAATTCCCAAGGATGTGAGCTACTGGCACGCACTGGCGATAGGCGCTTGTCAGGGTCTGGCAACATTCCCCGGGGTATCCCGTTCAGGTACCACGATTGTAGCCTGCCTTCTCTGTGGGTTTAACCGCAAGTTTGCCGTAAAATATTCTTTTTTGATGTCTATTCCGGCTGTTCTCGGAGCGGCAATTCTGGAATTTAAAGATATCCCGGGCCTGGATATTGGCTGGGAGATGATGCTGACTTATATCGGAGGTACAGTAATTGCGGGTATCGTAGGGTATATCTGTATCAAAACCATGCTTGTTATGGTGCAGAAGAAAAAGTTCCGGTATTTTTCTATCTATTGCTTTTTCATGGGTATTGTGGCGATCGTATGTCATTTTGCTTTGTAATTGCGTAAAACAATAAGGGAGGGGAGCCCGAATGGCCACAGCGAAAAAGAGAACAACAAAAAAGAAGACTGCCGGCAGGAAAACTGCTTCTGAGAACTTGCTTTATGGAGAAATATTCCTGCTGGTAATCCTTGCTCTGTCAATCATCCTGCTCATCAGTAATTTTGGAATTGGAGGCGTGGTTGGCAATGGGATCAGTGCCTTTTTCTTTGGGATCTTTGGTCTCATGTCTTATATATTTCCAATTTATTTGTTTCTGGCAATTGCTTTTTTCATATCCAACAGACAGAACAAGCTGGCGCGCAGGAAGCTGATAGGCAGCATCCTGTTTTTCCTGGCAGCCTGCGGTTTAATGCAGTTGTTCACAGAGGGGTATCTAAAAGGTACAACAATTTTAGAATATTATGAAACCTCGTCAAAATATAAAACCGGGGGAGGAGTGTTAGGGGGACTGCTTTGCAATATAAGCAGTATGGCGTTCGGGATTGCAGGCGCTTATGTAATCCTTATCATAGCCCTCATCATCTCATTGATTCTAATCACACAGCGTTCCTTTTTTTCCTTTTTGAAAAAAGGGGGAAGCCGGGTATACCAGACAGCCCAAAGCGAGCGGAAGACCAGAAAAGCCCAGAGAACGGCTGCGGCATCCAGAGAGGAACAGGGGGATGGCAGGCGTTCCCGCAGGGCGAAAGATACTTTGGTGGATGCTAATCTGGCACCTGCTGGGGCTCCAGAAGAACAGCCGGTTAAAGAAAAGCCGGCCAGACGGAAAAGAAAATCAGCCGGAACCTCAGTTGATATGGCGGAGTCAGTCCATGTTCCGGAACCCTCCGGGGAAGAGTCCCGTGAGGAAACCTTTGAGATCCACCGCTCCGATCCCCCGGTAGAAGCAGCTTCGGAGGAGCCGTCCAAAGAAAATACAGTCTCCAGGAATCCGCGTTCTACCAAGGAAGAAATCGAGAGCGGCATCAGCAATATTAAGGACGAGATTGCAACGCATACTGCAGCTGAGACCCACGCCTATGAGTTTCCCCCGGTTACTCTTCTGAAAAAAGGCAGCCGGGGAGCGGGAGGCGACTCGGATTTACATCTGAGAGAAACGGCCAGAAAGCTTGAGGATACTTTAAAAAGTTTTGGGGTTGAAGTTACGGTTACCAATGTCAGCTGCGGGCCAACCGTTACCAGATATGAACTTCAGCCGGAACAGGGGGTAAAGGTCAGCAAGATTGTGGGACTGACAGACGACATTAAGCTGAACCTCGCAGCCACAGATATTCGAATAGAGGCACCTATTCCCGGAAAAGCTGCCGTGGGAATTGAAATACCCAATGAAAAGAACAGTGTAGTTATGCTCAGGGATCTGATAGACACAGACGCCTTCAGAAAGGCGGAATCAAAACTAACCTTTGCCGCAGGCAAGGATATCGCGGGCCAGCCTGTAATTACAGATATTGCCAAGATGCCGCACCTCCTCATTGCGGGAGCCACAGGATCCGGCAAATCGGTCTGCATTAATACACTGATTATGAGTATTCTCTATAAAGCAGATCCGGAAGAGGTGAAGCTGATTATGATAGACCCCAAAGTGGTGGAATTGAGTGTATACAATGGAATTCCCCATCTGTTTATCCCTGTTGTTACGGATCCGAAGAAGGCAGCGGGTGCTCTGAACTGGGCGGTTGCCGAGATGACGGAACGCTACAACAAATTTGCGGAATATAATGTCAGGGACTTAAAGGGCTACAATAAAAAAGTGGCTGCTATCAAGGACATTGAGGATGAAACTAAGCCGAAGCCTCTCCCTCAGATTATTATTATTGTGGACGAGCTTGCGGATCTGATGATGGTTGCTCCGGGCGAGGTGGAGGATGCTATCTGCCGTCTGGCTCAGCTTGCCAGGGCGGCCGGTATCCATCTGATTATAGCGACTCAGCGCCCTTCTGTGAATGTAATAACCGGTCTTATTAAGGCAAATATGCCTTCCCGGATTGCCTTTTCAGTCTCCTCCGGCGTGGATTCCAGGACGATATTGGATATGAATGGAGCGGAAAAGCTGCTGGGAAAAGGAGATATGCTTTTTTATCCCCAGGGATATCAAAAGCCGGCCAGAGTACAGGGGGCTTTTGTCTCAGACCCGGAAGTGGGAGAGGTTGTCCGCTTTTTATCGGAGCAGAACCATGGAATTCAATATAATGCGGAAATCGAAGAAAAAATCAACCAGGCACAGACCGCCTCTTCTGCAGGGGCCTCTGAGGGGGGCAGGGATCTGGACGATTATTTTATAGACGCAGGCAAATTTATTATAGAAAAAGATAAGGCTTCTATCGGTATGCTCCAGCGCATGTTTAAAATCGGTTTCAACCGCGCTGCAAGAATTATGGGACAGCTGTGCGACGCCGGAGTAGTTGGCGAAGAGGAAGGCACCAAACCCAGAAAAGTGCTGATGAGCATGGAAGAATTTGAACGATACATTGAAGAGTGCTTGTAAAAGGATCATTGCAAATAAAAGAAATGAGGTATTAAACTATGAAATGCTCAAAGTGCGGAGCGAATATGCAGGATGGCACCCTGTATTGTCCTGTCTGCGGACAGGAAGTACAATGGGTTCCCGATTATTCAACACTTGAAACTCTGATGCAGCAGCATCAGATTAAAAAAAGCATTCCAGACCCCGAAGAGATAAGAAGAAAACAGGAACAGGAAGAGGCCCGAAGAAAAGCAGAGGAAAAAAAGAAGAAAGTACATACTACTGTTCTGGGATTTGTTATCTGTGTACTGCTCCTGGCATTGATTGCTTTTATCATTAACAGAAAGAACTATAATTCCTTTGATTATCAGCTGGCCCAGGCAGAATCCGAGCTTTCTAACAAGAACTTTGATAAAGCTTTAACATATGCAGACAGGGCTCTTTCTCTGAATCCTGACAGTGTGGAGGCAAATCTTCTGCTGGCGGAAATCTTTACTGCTCAGGGTGATACCGGCACAGCGCTTCCCATCCTGGAATCAGCTGTGAAAAATCATCCCACCAGTGTCAACGCCTACGGACAGCTTCTGCGGCTCTATGAGGCATTGGATAAAACGGAAGAAATCAAGGCACTCATGGATAACTGCACGGAGGAAAAGATTCTGGAGAAATACGCGTCTTATGTCTGTGAGGTACCAAAATTCAGCGATGAATCCGGTACCTACAAAAAGAAATTAAAGCTGAATCTCTATCCCTCGGAGGATTCAGATACCATCTATTACACAACAGACGGAAGTATCCCGGATAAGACCAGCAGACCGTACAGCGGCAGTATTGAACTCCCTGAGGGCAGTACGGTATTAAATGTAATTGCCTACAATGAGAAAGGGATTCCCAGCGAAATCGTCACACAGAATTATACCATTACGCTGGTGGGACCTGGGACACCTGAGATTACACCTACTTCAGGGGAATTTGAGATCACAGATACTATTAAAGTGACAGTACCAGAAGGCTGTACTGCCTACTATGCTTTTAATGAAACTCCTACAACCTCCAGCAAAAGATACCGGGGACCTGTATCTATGCAGGAGGGGGAAAATATTTTTTCGGTAATTTTAGTGGATGAGGATGGTAAAGTGAGCAATGTAGCCAGCGAAACCTACGTAGTTTACTAGATTGGTAAAAAAATAACGTTGATATTTTGGGCATTTTGCCTTATACTAGACAGTGATACACGTTATTTATGTAATAATGAATACATATTTTTTAGGAGGGAACTATGTACAAGATACTACACGCAGAAAACCTTGCAGGGAATATTTTTCTCATGCAGGTTGAGGCTCCGAGAATTGCTAAGCACTGTGAGCCCGGACAGTTTCTGATTGTTAGAATTGATGAAGTGGGAGAGAGAATTCCTCTGACTATCTGCGACTACGACAAAGAAGCTGGCACTATTACAATCGTATTTCAGCCGGTGGGCGCATCAACTGAAAGAATGTCTCATTTGAAAACAGGCGACTCTTTTATCGATGTAGTTGGTCCGCTGGGACAGCCTTCAGAATTTATCCATGAAGATATTGAAGAACTGAAGAAGAAAAAAATGCTGTTTGTTGCAGGAGGCGTTGGCACCGCACCGGTGTATCCCCAGGTCAAATGGCTTCATGAACATGGCGTAGACGTAGATGTCATTGTGGGCGCCAAGACAAAAGATTTGGTAATCCTTGAAAAAGAAATGGAAGCAGTGGCAGGAAACTTATACGTGACGACAGATGACGGTTCCTACGGACGTCACGGTATGGTTACAAAGGTGATTGAGGATCTCACCGCAGAAGGAAAACAGTATGATGTCTGTGTAGCTATCGGTCCTATGATTATGATGAAATTCTGCTGTTTAACCACTAAAAAATTAAATATCCCTACAATTGTCAGCATGAACCCTATTATGGTAGATGGTACCGGTATGTGCGGCGCCTGTCGTGTTGTTGTTGGAGATGAGATTAAGTTTGCATGTGTAGACGGACCTGAATTCGACGGCCATCTCATTGACTGGGCACAGGCAATGAAGAGACAGGCGATGTACAAAACAGAAGAGGGCCGTGCTTTATTAAAGCTTCGCGAGGGGGATACCCATCACGGCGGATGCGGACATTGTGGAGGTGATAAATAATGGCTGACAAATTAACAAAAGTACCCGTAAGAGAACAAGATCCCCAGGTCAGGGCAACGAATTTTGAAGAAGTATGCCTGGGTTATAATAAAGAGGAAGCCATGGAAGAAGCTTCCCGCTGCATTAACTGTAAAAATGCTAAATGTATATCCGGATGTCCGGTTTCCATTGACATTCCCGGATTCATCAAAGAAGTAAAAGAGGGCAATTTTGCTGAGGCTTATAAGGTAATCGGCAAATCCAGTTCTCTTCCGGCAGTCTGCGGACGTGTATGTCCTCAGGAAAGCCAGTGTGAAGGTGTCTGTATCCGCGGAGTAAAGGGCGAACCGGTTTCCATCGGAAAATTGGAGCGTTTTGTGGCTGACTGGGCCAAAGAGAATGGCGTAAAGCCAGAGCCGCCCATGCCTTCCAACGGACATAAAGTTGCTGTCATCGGTTCCGGTCCTGCAGGTCTTACCTGTGCAGGAGACCTGGCTAAATTAGGCTACGATGTAACCATTTTCGAGGCCCTTCACCAGCCGGGCGGTGTTTTGGTATACGGAATTCCTGAATTCCGTCTTCCAAAAGACAAGGTAGTGGCAGTAGAAGTGGAAAATGTAAAATCTTTAGGAGTAAAGATTGAAACCGATGTAGTAATCGGAAAATCAACGACCATAGATGAATTGCTGCAGAACGAAGGCTTTGAAGCTGTATTTATCGGTTCCGGTGCCGGACTTCCCATGTTCATGGGCATCCCAGGAGAAATCTCCAGCGGAGTATTTTCCGCCAACGAATATCTGACAAGAAGCAATCTGATGAAAGCGTTTAGGGATGACTATGACACCCCCATCAAAACAGGCAAAAAAGTAGCAGTGATCGGCGGCGGCAACGTAGCCATGGATGCTGCCAGAACAGCGAAAAGACTGGGAGCAGAAGTACATATTGTATACCGCAGAAGTGAAGCAGAGCTTCCTGCCAGAGTAGAAGAAGTGCACCATGCAAAAGAGGAGGGCATTATCATGGATCTCCTCACCAATCCTTTAGAAATCTTTGCAGATGAAGACGGCTGGGTAAAAGGAATGAAATGTATCCGCATGGAGCTGGGAGAACCGGATGCTTCCGGCAGAAGACGTCCCGTAGAAATCCCTGGATCTGAATTCGAAATGGAAGTAGACACTGTAATCATGTCCTTAGGTACCTCACCTAACCCGTTGATCTCATCCACCACCATCGGTCTGGATGTAAACAAAAGGAAATGTATCATAGCAGACGAGGAGTATGGCCAGACCTCCAAAGAAGGCGTATTTGCCGGCGGAGATGCTGTAACCGGAGCTGCAACCGTAATCCTGGCAATGGGAGCCGGAAAAGCAGGCGCCAAAGGAATCCACGAGTTCCTTTCAAAAAAATAAATAAAAAAGGGGACGTGTTCTTTCTAAAAAGAACATGTCCCAAATTCGTTATGGCCTGTCCCAAATTCAAACTGGCCTGTCCCCAAAGGAGTTATTATGAAAATTACTGTCGTATGTGTTGGTAAAATAAAGGAAAAGTATCTGACGGCGGGTATTGATGAATATTCGAAACGACTAAGCCGCTACTGCCGTCTGGAGATCCTTCAGGTGGCGGATGAAAAAACCCCGGACAGAGCGAGTGAGGCTCTGGAGGCTCAAATTAGAACAGTAGAGGGGGAGAGAATACTAAAGTGTCTCAGGGATGACTCCTATGTCATCGCTCTGGCCATCGACGGAGATATGCCTGATTCGGTGGCTTTGTCTCAAAAGCTGGAAAAACTTGGGGTGCAGGGATGCAGCCACATTACTTTTATTATCGGCGGTTCTCTTGGACTGAGTGATGCTGTGTTAAAACGAGCAGATGAAAAACTTAGTTTCTCCAGTCTGACCTTTCCACACCAGCTTATGCGTATGATTTTGCTGGAACAGATTTACCGGAGTTTTCGGATCATGAATCACGAACCATATCATAAATAGCGTGCCTAAGTGCGAACGGAGGAATAGGATGAGCAAGATTGACTTTCACACCAGATATAGATCTGCAACCGCCGTCCCTTTTACTGAGGATAAAACATATGTCAACATTGCGCCTTCTCCTTTATTACAGCCATATATCCGCTGCTTTTGGGGCTCCGCATGCAGCTTCAACCCTAACGAGTCCTCCATCTATGGCCATATTCTGATTATTCCTGATACATGTTTTGACTTGATGCTTATTAAAAATCATTCAACAGGACGGATAAGGCATATTTTTTTAGGCTTAAACAATCGCCCCGGCCTTGACAGCTGGGATGAGCAGGAGAAAGAGATTTCTATTTTCGCGGTACGGTTTCCGATGTGGGCTATGAATTGCATTAGCAGGTTTCCCATGGCAGGAACTTTAAATCAAGCGCTGCCCCCAGGGGATATGTTCCCGTCTATAGAGGAGCTGTGTGAAAAAATATTTGAGGAGCCTTCGTTTTGCGGGCGAATGCTGATTGCCGAAGCATACATCAAAAACCTGATGCGGCTGGCCGACATTTCGCCTCCTTTTTTTAATGGTGTGGATTATATTTTGAGGCAGAGAGGAACTGGTACCTTAAAACAGCTGTCTCGGCACCTCTGCTACAGCGAACGCCAGGTACAGAGGATTTTTCTGGACACAGTGGGTACAACTCCCAAGCAGTTAATGAATCTGGTCCGTTATCAGTCAGTCTGGCAGGAGATGGTTTCCTCCCGAAATATTGACTATATGAATATTGTCTGCCGATACGGATATACGGATCAATCCCACTTTATCGCAGACTTTAAAAAATTCCATTCTGTAACTCCCAGGGAAGCTGTGCAGATAATGCTGGAGTAATCTGGAAGATTTATGTCGTTTATTTCCTATAAATCAAGCCTAAATTTATGGTAAACTGGAAAAAAATCAAGGAGGACAACAGCATGAAGTATATGAGCACTGTGATTGCCGTGCATGATATAAATGCGTCCAGAAAATTTTATGAGGATTTATTTGGACTGCAGGTAGATCAGGATTACGGCAAGAATATTTCATTTACCTGCGGATTATCTTTGCAGGAGGAATTTGACTGGCTGGTACAGCTGCCAAAAGACAGAATAATACAAAGACCCAATAACATAGAACTTTGTTTTGAAGAGGAACAATTCGATTGTTTTCTGAAACGGTTAGAGCAATATTCTAATCTGGAGTATGTGAGTGATGTGATAGAGTGCGGCTGGGGACAGCGTGTCGTGAGATTCTATGATTTAGACGGACATATGATTGAAGTTGGGGAATGTATGAAAATGGTAGTAACCCGTTTTCTTGATTCAGGCTTGACCATGGAAGAAACTTCTGTTCGAATGGATGTCTCAATAGAAGATTTGTGTAAGCTTTTGAATGAATAGGCAGAGTGTGCGAGAGGAATAACAAGGATTTGATACTTGTTATTCCTTTTTTAATGTTCCGGGAACCAAATTATAGTAGTGTTAATGGACTAGAAAGTGGAATACGGAGGCTGCGGTTAAAAAGCACAAAGATATAGTAAATCAAAATATATATGTTGACAATACATATTATACGGAATATAATATACATATAAAAAGCATATAGGAAAGGAGAGTATTATGATTTTTCCATTAAATGCACCAATGTTCGATCTGCTTGTGCTGGCTGTTGTGGCAAAAGAAGATGCTTATGGTTACCAAATCAGTCAGATTATAAAAACTGTCTCGAATACTAAGGACTCCACATTGTACCCTGTTCTGCGCAGACTGCAGGAAAACCGCTGTCTGACTGTCTATGATGAGCAGCATCAGGGACGCAACCGCAAATACTACCAAATCACGGAAGAAGGCAAGTCTCAGTATCAAGTCCTTTTGAGAGAGTGGGAACTGTATAAAAGTGAGATTGATAAAATTGTTGAAGGAGGAGAAGAGTGTGAATAAAGAAGAATATATGAGGCAGATGCGGCATAATCTGCGCAGACTTCCAAAAGAAGACTTCGACAAAGCTATAGAATATTTTGAGGAATATTTTGCAGAAGCCGGACCTGAACAGGAGGGTCAGGCCATTGAAGATCTGGGAAGCCCTGATACTGCTGCCGATGAAATTATCCGTTCGCTGGCAGTCCAAAATGCCATGGAATCACAGAAAAGTGTGAAACGGGGGGTTTCTGCAGTTTGGGTGGGCATCTTAGCTGTTTTCGCCGCACCAATCGGCCTTCCACTGGCTTTTGCGGCAGGGGTTCTTGCCTTATCCTTTGTACTGGTAATTTTCTGTATCCTGTTTGCACTGATTGTCACAGCGGTTGCCTTGGCGTTATCTGCGATACCTCTGTTGGGCGGCAGTTTGTGGCTGCTTTTTACATCACCAATTAACGGACTGGCAAGCACCGGTTTGAGTCTGATTGCCATTGGAATCGGATTCTGGGTGGTAAAAGGATGCTTATGGCTGAGCAGGCGATTTTTAAATGGAATGACAGGATTATTTGGAAAGATAGCAAGGAAGGGGAAAAAACATGAAAGTGAAAAATAAAGTATATCTGGCTTCGTTTATCTGTATTGGCGCCGGTGCAGTCTTACTTATACTTGGATTACTGCTGGGAGGGCGCCCGGGATTCTATATTGACAAATCCGGAATCCACACAGCAAATGAAAGTGGAGCCGACTCACCTTATATTCAGGAAAAAATGAAATTAGATGAATTCTCAACCATAGACATCACCATACAATATGCAGATCTGGAGATTATTCCCTCTGACGGTTATTATATCGAGTACCGCCTTGACGGCAGTGAACCAAAGCCTGCGCTGGAGGTGAAGAACCAGAAGCTAAGTTTTAAAGAAAGAACAGCCGGTGGATTCATTGGTTTTAACTTTTTCTCCATAGGAGATATCGATGCCGCTCTTTCGCATTATTATGTGACATTATATGTACCCGCAGAAAAATATTTTACGAAGATTAGATTAGAAAATAATGACGGGGACATCCGGGCAGAACAATTGAAAGCAGAAACCATGGAGATTACAAATGATTACGGGCAGGTGGATCTGGGAAATGTTCAGGGGGAGAAGCTTAAAATCAATATGGATGACGGAACTTTGAAAATAAAATCTCTGGACGCCGCTGCTGCAATACTTTATAATGAATATGGAAAGTGCGAACTGGGTAAAGTGAAAAGTCAGAGGCTGGAAGCAGAACTGGACGACGGAGACTTCTCCGCAGACAGATGCAGTGCAAAGGCTATACGGATTGACAACGAGTACGGCAACGTAAGACTGGGCCTTCTGGGAAAAACAGAGACTTATGAATTCGAACTGGAAACAGAGTATGGAAACATAGAACTCCCGGGATACCCTGAAATGTCTGTTGGTGGTAACGATGAAAAACGTATCAGAACAAACAACAGCGCAAAGAATAAAATTGTGGTTAATTGCGATGACGGTGATATTATGATTACCCAGGCTGAGTAGCGCGAAACAATACTGTTCGGTAGTGCATAGAGGTTTTGTATGAGCAAAAGGGATAACAGGTCAAAGAGCCTGTTATCCCTTTTGCTGTTTTCTGGTTGATTTGACAAAAGCAGAAGGGTTTGGGGGATAATTATTGACATGTGGCGGTACTGACTCTATAGTGGATTTATAAAGTTGTAAATATACGTAAGATCTTAAAAGGAGGATAACATGGATACATATTATGGAAGTATTTTTAATGAGGTGTTTGGGCCCATTATGGTAGGTACGTCAAGTTCGCATACTGCAGGTCCGTACCGAATTGGGGCTACTGCCCGCATGCTGCTGAGAGGGAATATACGGCAGGCGAGAATTTCATTTGACCCCAACAGTTCGTATGCCGCCTATTATAAATTACAGTGGTCAGACAGAGGATTTACAGCCGGACTGCTGGGAATTGAAATAGACAGCGAGGACATGACAGATGCACTGGAGATTGCCCGTGAGAGAGGGGTAGAGATTCAGTTTGTGAAAGAGCCGAAAGAGAATAAACAGCCGAATTATGCCTATTTGGAATTGACAGGAGAAAATGGAGACAAGATGACTCTGGGCACCACATCCATTGGCGGGGGAGCCATTGAGATTGTAGAGATTGACCAATGTCCCATCTGTATAAAAGGTGACTTTAACACACTTTTTCTCTATCTGGAAAAAGATGCGCAGAATAATGAGATTGAGAAACAGGCGGCGGAAATTATTGAGGATGAATGCAGAATAAAAGAGAGCACGGGAGAGGACAGAAGAATTCTTTATCTGGAGACCAGAGCAGAGCTGGGTGAGGAGAAGCTGCATGCATTTTCCAGGCTGGAAGGTGTTGCCTGTGTACGGTATGCCGAACATGTACTTCCCGTTTTGTCCCGTTTCCAGTATGACAATATACCCTTTAAAACAGCGGCGGAAGCGCTGGAATATGGGAAGGCACATAACATTGACAGTGCCGGCGAGCTGGGAATCGCTTATGAGATGGCCCGCAGCGGTTATACCCGTGAAAAGGTTATGGATATTATGAAAAATATTGTCAGAGTCATGAGGGAATCTGTAAAGAGAGGAATAGAAACCATTACGGATGAAAAGGTGGGCGGACTTTATCCCATACAAGCTGCACATATGTATCGGAAGATCCAAGAGAAGAAGATTAAGATGGCAGACATTGGGGTGTTAAATGACATTGTATGCGTGGCAGTCGGAGTTCTGGAATCGGTGGAAGTAGAGCGCCCCGGTGCGGTTGTGGCATCCCCCACGGTTGGCTCGGTGGGAATTCTTCCGGCGGCAGTTGTCTATCTGGGAGACCATATGAAACTGAGTGAAGAGGAAATAGCGAAAGCAATGTTTGCTGCCGGAAGCGTTGGTATCTTTGTTGCCCATCAGGCTACTTTCGGAGGGGAGGTAGCAGGATGTCAGGCGGAGTGCGGTTCAGCAAGTGCTATGGCTTCCGCGGGTGTGGTAGAATTGATGGGAGGAAGCGCCAGCCAGGCATACATGGCGGCGACTGTAACGCTGCAGAACATATTAGGTCTAATCTGTGACGCCGTATCAGTTGGATATGAGCCCTGCAATGCCCGGAATGCTATGGCCGTATCCAATGCGGTTTCTACAGCCAATCTGGTTTTATGTGGTTTTTCTGTACAGATTCCGCTGGATGAGACCATAGAAACAATGAACCGCGTGGGTGGACAACTCCCTGTGTGTCTGAAAGGAACGTACGGAGGACTCTGCTGTACTCCCACAGGACAAAAAATTGCGGATTTTTGTGAGAATCGGTAAATGTAGTCAAAATGCTGGCTTTTATACCCGGCCAAGGGAAGTAATGTACAGGGGCTGCGGCACTAAATTAGTGCGGCAGCCCCTGTTTGGGAAGAGAGAAAATAAAATATTTATAGTTTACTGTGTCAAAACTAGTGAAATTGATGCCGTTATCTTGTATAATGAATTGTAAAAACAATGTTAAATCCATGTAAATAAAATGATCCCCACTTTTTTGGAATCTATGCTATTGAGTATTGGGCGGTAATGCCGGGAAGTGATTTCAGAGAACGGGAATAGGAGAACTCATATGAATCAGGCAATGAAGAGCAGATGCGAATTATTTGTACAGAACAGAAATGAAATCAGGAGCCGTTTCAGCTGGGAGAACAGCTACATGTACCCCCTGTCCGCAAGTATTTTTACCGGCAGAAACATGTCCGTCAATATTGAGCGGATGGAGGAATGCAAAAAGCTGTTAAAACAGGAGACAGGACCCTTCTCAAATTTTCGGGGTATGTCCAGGTTAGCGATTATATCTCTGCTGGCGGCAGATGCGAGCCCTGAGAGGAGGCTTAAAAACTCCTTGAGTGCTTACGGGGAGTTAAAAAATGAGTTTTATTCCTCCGCATATCTGCCTGTCACAGCGATTATTACGGCTGATATGGTCCAGCCGGAGGAATATAGTGAGGTGGCCCGGCGTACCCGGCGCATCTATGACCTTATGAAAAAAGAACATCCTCTATTGACTTCCGGGGAGGACAGCAGTATGGCGGTACTGCTTGCCCTGTCAAATAAGGATGAAAGACTGGCTGTAGAGGAAATGGAAGAATGTTACAAAGTACTTAAGGAACATTTCTTCTCCGGAAATGCCGTTCAGTCCCTCAGTCATGTACTGACTCTTGGAGAGGGGAGTCCCGGGGGAAAATGCCGCAAATCTATAGAGCTTTTTGAAAAACTCAAATCAGCTGGCTGCAAATACGGAACAGGGTATGAGCTGCCTACTCTGGGAGTACTGGCGCTTTTGGATGCCGGAACAGAGCTGGTAGCTTCAGAGGTTGCGGAAGTGAACGATTATCTGAAGACCCAGAAAGGATTTGGGGCTTTTGGCATTGGAGCGAAGCAGCGTGTGATGTATGCCGGAATGCTGGTTGCAGATGAATATACCACAGAGGAACCTAAAGCTTTGAATACAGCAGCAATAAGCGGAACCATTTCCATGGTTGCTGCTCAGGAAGCGGCGCTGTTAGCTGCTATTGCGGCGAGCACTGCGGCGGCATCCGCTTCATCCGGCGCAAGTGATTAGGTCATGAGGACGATGCCTGACAGAATAAATTATAAAGGCTGTCAGAAAGGCGTTATTCAGACAGGAGGTTAGTTATGAAAACGAAAACGAAAACAGCAGTCTGTCTGCTGATACTTGCATTGCTGTCAGGCAGTCTGCTGCCGCCTGTCTGTACATCAGCCGCTTCCCGGAAGGAGGAAGTCAGAGAATTTGCCAATTTAGTGGTTTTTGTACAGTTTGAACCCCTCACAGCAAAGAATTTTGTAAAAGATAAAGGCGAAGAAATATTTAAACTGTGGGAGGATCCAGGATACGGAACCTCTCTCTCCAGTTACCTTACAGAGATTTCTTACGGACAATTTCAGGTACATAATATTTTTCCCCAGTATGACGGCGTCTCTTTTACCCCTTATGTGGTTCCGCCGGAGTCAGCTTCTGATGAATATTCTCTGGTCGATTATGTGATAGATCAGATCCAGACATCCGAGACTCTGGATTATGATGGGGACGGAACGGTGGACAATCTGGTTATAGTGGCAGATAAGCCCTTTTCCGATGATCGGGGGAGCCCTTTTTATTCCCACAAGGCTAATTACGACGGCAGCGGGACCATCGGAGGAAAGGAAGTCTTTTCTTACAATATGCTGAACGGATACAGTGTATTTGAAGACAGCATAAGCAGGGAGGGCGTTATCTGCCACGAATTTCTGCACTCCATAGGATTTCCCGACTTATACAGAGACGGTGCGGCAGATGACAGCCCAGTAGGGACCTGGGATCTTATGGCAAGCTCTTCCATATATCTTCAGTACCCACTTGCTTACCTGCGCCAGTCTGTTGCCGGATGGACGCAAATAGATACCATTACAGAATCTGCAAAGGGATTGACTTTGGATACCCAGACGAATGCAGAAGGAACTCATGCATATATTCTGAAATCCCCTCTTTCCTCCAACGAATTTTTTGTAGTAGAATACAGGAAAAAGCCGGTTTATGATTTCAGCAGCAAGCCTTTGGATATTAAGATTCCGGGAAGCGGGCTGATTATCTACCGCATAAATACCAAGGTTGCAGGTCTGACGAATTATGCTTCCAGGGAAGATGGTGTCTACATTTTTCGGCCGGGGGTGACGGATGAACAGAATTGTTCCAAAGATCTCAGTCAGTCTTTCCTGTCTGCGGCTCCGGAGATAAACCGCACGTCCTTTGGATCTGCGGATTTTACAAGAACCATTGCAGACAATACGCCGGAAGAAAGTATAATAAGCTTTTCGGATGGAAGCAATTCAGGAATTGTAATAAAAAATGTGAGTGCCGGAGGGGGAGAGAACATTACCTTTGACGTTGAATTCGGGGACCTGGGGGACCTGGAACTGTGGGACACCTGCGGCCTGGATACAGATTTCGCTTTCACCTCCCAGTTCTCTGCCGCTATTCATTCCTCCAATGATATCTATGCTGTTCACGACGATGGAGAAACTGTGTATCTGTCCCATTGGAATAATAGCAGCTGGAGCAAAGTCGCTCCCGGGCTTCCGGCGGCGGCCGCCGGAAGCGAACGGCTGTTATTTTACAGGGATATCCCCTGCATATTGTATACCAGCCAGAGGGACGGGAGCAGCACCCTTTTTGCTGCTATGTTCGTAAATGGCAGTTGGGAGACCATACCATTAGCGTCTAACGTATATAACAGAGACTACCAGGCCGCTGCCGCCGGAGACAGTCTATACATCTCCTATACGGATACTCTGGAGGCAACCCCGGATCTGAAGCTTATAAGATTTCAGCCGGACAGCAGAGAGGTTACCTCTGTAAGTCTGGGGGAGAGATATAATCCATCCATACAAGCGGAGGGTGACACTGCATATCTGGCGGCCCGCTCTTTTCCGGACAACCAGATTTCTGTATATAAAATAGCAGGTGATGCATCTATAGAAGAACTGCCGGCTCCAGAAGCTGTATCCAGTATCTTTGCGGTCTCTCCGGGGGAGGAAGAATCGGTTTACCTCTGTGCGGCTATTGACGGCGACGACGGACAGACACTTCAGGCATACCGGTTTTCTGAAGGAAACTGGTCTGCGGCAGGTGATTTTGCAATGACAGCACGTGGAATCGCCTGTGATTTGACGGTGGCCGGAGGGATTCCGTATGCGGCAGTTATGCAGGCTTCCTCTGGTGAGAGCTACAAAGTCTCGGTGTATCGGTATAAGGATGCGGTATGGGAACCCTTTGGAGGCGCGGTGGATCGTTCAGTAGATACCGCCTCTTATCCTGAGGTTGCTCTTCATACAGATAATGAATATATCTATATAGCATATACCAATTATCCCGGTGCTTTTTTGAAAACAAAGAAACTGGAGGAGCCTTCCGGCACAGACACACCGGATCCCACGGAGAATCCAGTGGTGAGGATTACCTGTATTCCTCCGGCCAAAAGGCAATATGAGACAGGGGAACAGCTGGATACATCAGGGATGGCAGTACAGGCAGTTTTGGCTGATAATACAGTCATAGGCCTGAATGATTCCCAGTATGGAATTTCAGGCTTCGACTCTTCCCGCACAGGCAGTCAAACCATAAAAGTTTCTTACAGTGAAAATATATACTGTTATTTTACTGTGAGTATTTCTGAAAAAACCGTGGTTCCGCCTCCTGAAAGAAAAGAAGGATGGGTACAAAACAGTGAGGGATGGAGGTATGTGTATGCCGACGGCACGTATCCCATTTCCCGCTGGGTGCTGATTGAAAACAGATGGTATTATTTTAATAATCACGGCTACAGGCAAACCGGGTGGCTGAGGCTCGGAAACACCTGGTATTATCTGAAGGAGAGCGGAGCAATGGCCACGGGCTGGCTGAGGCTCGGAAACACCTGGTATTATCTGAAGGAGAGCGGAGCAATGGCCACGGGCTGGCTGAAGCTTGGGAACACCTGGTATTATCTGAAGGAGAGCGGAGCGATGGCCACGGGCTGGCTGAAGCTTGGGAACACCTGGTATTACCTGAAGGGAAGCGGAGCGATGGCCACGGGCTGGCTGAAGCTTGGGAACACCTGGTATTACCTGAAGGGAAGCGGAGCGATGGCCACGGGCTGGCTGAAGCTGGGAAGTACCTGGTATTACCTGAAAGGAAGCGGAGCGATGGCTGCCGGTTGGTTACAGATCGGAAAAAGCCGTTATTATTTTAATGCCGGAGGTGCCTGGATTCCAAGGTGAACCTCCGGCTGTATGCCGGCCGTACTTCACAGCCGCTGTTCCGGATTATAATACCTGGTCAGGAGCTGTGAAATGCGGCAATTCTTGTTAAAACTAAGGAGAAAATGATGGAATTACTTTTGACGTTATTAGGCGGACTTGGTCTGTTTTTATTTGGTATGAATTTTATGAGCCAGGGGCTGCAGAAGGCAGCCGGGGCAAAACTAAGGAATATACTGGAGGCCATGACCAAGAATAAAATGATAGCGGTTTTTTTTGGCGCACTTTTTACTGCAATTATCCAGTCCTCAGGAGCAACTACGGTTATGGTTGTCAGCTTTGTCAACGCCGGAATCATGTCGCTTGCTCAGTCTGTGGGAATCATCTTTGGCGCAAATATCGGTACAACTATCACTTCTCAGCTGGTTGCTTTTAATCTCACAGGGGTTGCCCCATTTATCTTGTTTGTAGGCGCCGTATTTATGATGTTCGGCAGAAAACCCATGGTAAAAAAAATAGGGGAAGTTATTCTGGGATTCGGGGCACTGTTTATGGGGATCAGTATGATGAAGGATGCTATGGCAGGACTTAGACAGTATCAGACGGTACTGCAGGTCCTTGGCAGCCTTGATAATCCGCTGCTTGGGATTCTGCTTGGCACTGTTCTGACTGTGATTGTGCAGAGCTCTTCTGTAACGGTAAGTATTCTGCTGCTGATGGCAAGCCAGGGACTAGTGGGACTCCCAGTATGTTTTTATGTAATTTTAGGCTGTAATATCGGCTCCTGTACGCCGGCGGTCCTGGCCTGTCTGGAAGCGAAAAAAGATGCCCAGAGGGCGGCTCTCATTCATGTATTATTTAATGTCTTCGGCATGATTATTATCGGGGGGCTGCTTGTCTTTGGCATGCAGTATTTTGAACCCTTTATTCTGAAAATTTCGGGCTCCGATGTGGGAAGGTGTGTGGCAAATGCAGATACCTTTTATAAGACCTTTCAGACACTTTTGTTTTTGCCTCTCTCCACGCAGTTTGTGAAGCTGACAAAACGGCTGATTCCTGGTGAGGATAAGGAGAGTGAAGGGTACCAGCTCCTTTATATTGGAAAGCAGAACATCTTTTCCCCGTCTACTGCCGTGGTAGAGACAACACAGGAAATTGAGCGGATGGCCGCCCTTACCAAGGGGAATCTGAGCCTATCCATGGAAGCTTTCTTTGATGGGAATGAGGACAAGATAAGCCAGGTGTATGAGACAGAAAAACAGATAGACTTTTTAAGCCGGGAAATTACGGATTATCTGGTGCGCATCAATCAGCTTCAGCTGCCGGTGGCAGATGCTGAGCGGATCGGAGGATTGTTTCATGTGGTCAGCGATATTGAACGGATTGGCGACCATGCGGAAAATATTGCAGATGCGGCGGTAAAATGCAGAGAAGACGGCATTACATTTACCGAGAAGGGGGAGAAGGAAATTCTGGTAATGCACGGGAAGGCCATGGAGATTCTGGAAAAGTCTATGGAAATGTTTACTTCTTTGGATCCCAGGAATCTTCCCGATATTCTGGAGCTTGAGGACAGCATTGATCATATGGAGCGGGAGCTGCAGGAGAACCATGTAAGGCGGATGGCGAAGGGAACCTGTTCTCCCATGGCGGGTATTATTTTCACGGATCTGGTGACCGGCCTGGAGCGTGTGGCCGATCATGCAACGAATATTGCTTTTTCTATCCTGGAAAAAGACCCGGAGGAAGAGAAGCAGTACATATAAGGTGACAGGATTAACGGGACCGGTTCATCACTTCGCATACGGCATCTGCTGCTTTTGCAGCCCCTCCTGCCCGGGAGAAGCTGTCTGCCAGTTTTTGGGCACAGACTTTGAACCGGTCATTGCCAAGCACTTCCCGGACAGCGCTTTTCAGATCTTCAGAACGGGAGTGTTTCAGAAGAATGCCGGCCCCGGCAGCGGCAGCCTGGGCTGCCACAAGGCGCTGTTCCTCCTGCTGCGGGAAGAGCACCATAGGGACTCCGTAGTACAGACTCTCGTTTACGCTGTTCATGCCGCAGTGGGTAATAAAGACATCGGTATTCTGCAGAACCCGGATCTGATCTACGCTCCGAAAAATATGGAAGTGTTCCGGAACCTGGTAAAAAGAGGAGATATCTGTTTTTTCGCCCACAGACATCACTATGTCCAGATTTTCTTTGCGAAACGCCTCAATACAGTTTTGATAGAATCGCCGGTTCCTGTTATTCACGGTACCTAAGGAGATATAGACACGCTGTCGTGTTCTGCTGTCGGGAGGGACGGAGATATGGTCAATGGAAGGTCCCACAAAGGCATACCGTTGGGAAAAGAGTTCTGCCATGGGCTGGAATTCTTTTGAGGTATAGACAATGGTGTCTGTATGGTTGTCGTTCTGTATGATGGAGATAAAATTCTCAATGGGGAATCCATTCCGGCGCAGCTGGGAGATTTTCCGGTTGATCCGGGGCATTCCGGTCAGCAGGCGCAGGGTTTCCGGCAGAGTTCCCTTCATCAGTTTGGCTGTATGTTCATTGAAGGCAAAGGTTGTGGTAGAGCACACCCAGGGAACGGCAAGCTTCCTGGCAAACAATTTTCCCCAGAAACACAGGGAATCAGTTACAATACAGTCAGGAGCTATATGGGTGAGCTCCCGGCAGACTTGTTCATTCAGAGCTATAGTAGTGTCGGCGACCATCTCGATAAGGGCAGCAAAATCTTTTCCGATCTTTTTTTCGTCGGAGGACTTCAGCTCGGGCAAAGCATGATCACAGGGGATAAAATGGGCTCCTGTATCCTCAATTTTTTCCCGGAAAGGTGCAAAAGAATAATACCATACCTCGTGTCCCCGTTTTACCAGCCCCCGCACAACTGCTATGGTGGGGTTGGTATGTCCGTAAGCTGGAATACAAAAATATACTACTTTTCCCATCTATGTTTCCTCCTCTGTGATATCGCTGCACGCAACCCCCATCCTGCCCACGAATTTCATCAGCTCTCTCTGATGGACAATGCCCAGTCCCCGCTCTTCATCGCCCAGTATTAAGAGTTGATCTTCCGGGTGGATATGAAAGATTTCTCTGGCTTTTTTGGGTATTACGATTTGGCCTCTCTCCCCCACTGTGACAGCTCCGAAAAAATATTTTCCTTTCATGGGAATCACAAGGCCGGAGTCTTCTTCCGAATGGTGAACGAGGTTATCAATTGTGACTCCGAATATTTCCGCCAGTTTTGCACAGCTTATCATATCAGGCATAGATTCCCCCGATTCCCATTTGGCCACTGACTGTCTGGAGACGGAGAGCATTTCCGCAACCTCCTCCTGGGTATATTGATGCAGTTTTCTTAATCTATTTAGATTGGTTCCAATCATATTTTTCATATTTATCATGCCTTTCATTTTTCCTACATTGTAGTTCTTTTTTGAATTAATGTCTATCAACGAATGATAACATTGATGTTATTTCCAGTTGACTCTCTCACAGTGTTATACTCTATACTGACAGTGAGCTCAAAAACACATATATGTGGAGGTAGAAACATGCTGAAAATAGGAGATTTTTCAAAACTGTCAAGGATAAGTATACGGATGCTGCGCCATTACGATCAGATAGGCCTTTTAATTCCTGCCAGTACAGACCCTTTTACCGGTTATCGCTATTACAGCGAGACACAGCTTCCTGTGGCCGGACGGATTGCCGCACTGAAGGATATGGGATTTGGCCTTACTGCCATCGCAGAGCTGCTGAAGAATTACCATGATCCAGAGGCGCTGAAGCAATATCTGGAGATAAAGCAGCTGGAAGTGCAGGAACAGGCGGAAGAGGCAAAGCGCCGTCTGCAGCTCCTTGATACAGCCATTAGGAGGCTGGGAAAGGATGAACTTATGATGAATTATGATGTGACAAAAAAAATAATGCCGAAAAGATATGTAGCAAGCGTGAGAATGGTAATACCTGCGTATCATCAGGAACATATTTTGTGGAATACCTTATACAAGGAGACTGCAGCCATGAATCTCCAGGAAGAAGAGCCCTGCTGCGGCCTTGCCCTGTTTCACGACGAAGGATTCAGTGACGGAGAGGTGGATGTAGAAATACAGCTTCAGGTAAAGGGGACCTATAAAGATACCGAACATGTGAAATTCAAAACAGTGGATGCTTTTGAAATTGCATCCGCCACTTATCAGGGCAGCTACGAAAAAATCACAGAAGTAAATGAAGCTGTCGCCAAATGGCTGTGTGACAACGGATATGAGATCAGCGGGCCTTCTTTTTGCATCTATCATGTAAGTCCGGCACAGACGCAGAATCCGGAAGAATTGGTCACAGAGGTCTGCTATCCCATAAAGCAAAAATAATACTCTGATCCTAGTTTCCTGTTCGAACGGTCCCGGGGCATATACTTTAAAATTCAGGGCAAGCTATCTCTGAAGGATGATATCCAACAGAGTACTTGCCGGCTTTTGCCGGACAATGACAGGAGAATAAAAATGAAGGAAATCAAACATGAGACAGAACAGCAGCTTGATGAGATTCTGGAGTATTACAGCAGTCTGGAAAACAGAGGAGAGCAGAATACAATAAAAGAAATGCTCTGGGAGCTTCAAGAGGCCTATGGCAGTATCCCTGTCTGGCTGAGCGAGCGTGCAGCAAAGGCTGCTGGAGTCAAGCTGTCCTTTATCCGAGTGCTGCTTCGTCTCTCCCCTTCCCTGAAAGAGATCCCCTACTCCCATGAAATCCTTATCTGCACGGGAGAACGATGCCACAGAAAGGGCGGGAAAGAACTCCTTGCCATACTTAAAAAAGAGCTCCAGATCGGAAAAAATGGTGTTTCCAAAGACGGAAGCATTTATCTCAGGACGCAAAACTGTCTGAAGCGCTGCAGAACAGCGCCCAATGCCGTGATCGATGGGATGTGGTATTATGGACGGTCCCCAGAGGAGATTCTGGAAGTGGTTAAAAATCTGTGACACCGGCATGAAAAAATTGTTTGCTGCAGGGCTGAATACAAAATGAGAGGCAGAAACCATACGGTTCTGCCTCTTTTCTAAGTATTATATTACCACAAAACAGGCTTTTTTTCAAGTCTTGCAATCCCTCTTGCCGGGCCGTATAATTAGCTCCACCTACAGAAAGGAGTGATACTGTGACAGAGAATATATTCGCCCTATGGCAGGTGCAGAAGCAGGAAGAGGAGACGCGCCTGATTCTGGACTGCAACAAGCAAACCCAGTCTTTCGGCCTGTCTCTTTCAGCAGAAGAGGCAAAGGAGCTGATCCAGTGCAGAAATAAGAGCCTCAAAGCCTATCAGAGGGTGGAACTGGGCGGCGGGATCCTGGATAAGCTTATCTATACCTTCTGCGACTCTTCCTACATTACTTCCGATACCTATGGAAGCACCCTGGCCAGGCTTCAGGATATCTTTTACCGCTTTAAGAACGAGTCTCTGGAGAAACTGTCAGATGACGAATTGCTGGAATTTATGAAGGACACCTTTGAGAACATCTGCTTCGGAGACCTGGAATACCTGGAATCTACCTGTCTGGAGCGGTTCGCACGGGCAATACGCTATGGGTACGATGGGTATCTGGCTTCAGGCGGCAGCGGTGAATATGAAGGGTTCAGCGAGGAAGAACGGTGGGACAGTGAACTGTATCTTGAGGCTCTGAAGGAGCTGGCCTGGCGATAGCCCATGAAAGGAGTACTATGACATATACAGCAGAGGAAGTGTTGCCTGTGGTTTCGTATCTGATTGACAAATACACCAGCAAGGAGAGCAGCTCTGTGCCCTATGAAACTGCCCGAAGCCTGATGGAAGCGGTCATTTATTGTATCGAGGAACTGGAACATTCTTCTCCCAATTCTTTGGCCGCAGAACATCAACTAACGGCCAGAGCAGCTTATGAAGCCGGCTATGAGGCGGTTATTCATAAAGTATGGCGGACAAAGGAACTTTATGAGAAGCTGATGGAGAATTTCTTCTTTTACGGATGCGCTAATTACAGAGACACGGTTCAAAAGGGTATGCCCCAGTTTTTTCTCAGGTACGATGCCCGGTTTTGCCCCCAGGACCACCTGCTCACACTGGACTACCCGCCACTGTTTCTGGATTACAGGCAGCAGGGAATCGATTTGGTTTATGAGTATCTGGGAAACCTTTTACTGGAACAGAAGTTTCTTACTTTGTTTTCCCCTGAAGGAACAGAACATCTGGTGAGGCAGCAGGAGGAACGAAACAGGGCACCTTATATGGGAAATATAAGTGAGCTGGTGCTTATCAATGCCATTGGCTGTTTTCTTGCAGACTGCCCTTTATATGAACCAGTTCTTTATGAGAAGCACGAAGAAGAGATAGAACGCTATTTCTCGGGAGACTTGCCTAAGCAGGTGGAGAGAAAGACGGCAGGCATCATTAAGATTATCACCCGGGGGACAGATATCCCCGGCATGTCCCGGTATTTTATGCAGCTGAGCCGGGATCTGGCAGCGCGGATAGAAAACAGCCTGGCACACGGCACCTTATCTTCTGTCTTTATTTTTTCCTGAAGCTCTGGGCAGATTCCAGCGGTATCTGGTTGCCAGAAGACGGATTATAACCACAATAAAAGCACACAGCAGCATGGCACTGTTTCCGGGAATGAGTTCCCGTAAAAAGATATAGCAGACAGCGCCGATAATAGAAGCACAGGCATAGAAATGTTTCCGGAGTACATAGGGTGTCTGGTTTGCCATAATGTCCCGCAGCATTCCCCCTCCGACACCGGTGACAACGCCCAGAAAAGCCGCCAGAAACCGATAGTCGCCGTATCCGGCTTCTATGGCTGTGTTAATGCCTACGACAGTGAACGCGCCCAGACCTACCGCATCAAAGATATTCATAACCTTTTCGTAAGTGGAGCGGTATCTGCCCTCCATAATTCTGGGATGAAAACGGATAACCAGAAAGAGCAGGAGTACTGTGATCAGGGACATCCATACATATACGGGATTGCGGAACAGGCTGGGAGGGATATTGCCAATGGTAATATCCCTTATCATCCCTCCGCCTACTGCAGTTATGACTCCAAGTACAATAATCCCCAAAAGATCCAGATTCTTTTCTATAGCCACCATGGCGCCGGAAGAGGCAAAGGCAATCGTGCCTGCGGCTTCCAGAGCAAAGAGCATTGTCCAGTGAATTTCCATTATCTATTCCTCCAAAGCTGTAATAGTAGTAAGTGTATTTTACTGTGCAAAGCAACCCGCGGGACAGTGACATGTGAACAGTACCATTATTTTACCACAGGAAAAGTCTCAGAGCTACCGGTTCTTGCAGTTTTATGACAATTCAGATACAATAGCCTTAAGGTAAAATGGAAGGAGATTCTTATACAATGAATATGGAAGCATTTGAGACTTTTATCAGTCAGTTTCCCATCTATCAATACGTGTTTATCCCCACAGAGGAGCTGGTATTTTCTCCCAGAATCCGGACGATATGCCAGCAGGAATGCCAGCGATATGGAACTACCTGGGCCTGCCCTCCCGGTGTAGGTACTCTGGAAGAGTGCCGGGAACGGTGCTTGTCCTATCCTCAGTGTTTTTTCTTTTCCACAGTGGCTGAGGTCTCTGATATTATGAATATGGAGGAAACTCTGGGCACCAGGAGGGAACACGAGGATATTGTTGCCCGGATAGAAGCCTTTATCAAAGGTCAGGGAATCCACTGCATGGCACTGTCCACAGAATCCTGTGACATCTGTGACGAGTGTGCCTATCC
The DNA here is from genome assembly GCF_042848515.1 of Lactonifactor longoviformis. Classification (GTDB taxonomy): domain Bacteria; phylum Bacillota; class Clostridia; order Lachnospirales; family Lachnospiraceae; genus Lactonifactor; species Lactonifactor longoviformis. Next base: position 2,842,496 of record NZ_AP031453.1, read on the forward strand.
CGACAGCCCCTGCCGTTTTCCGGAGCAGATGCACCCCTGTGTGGAGAGCCATGGAATCGTGGTGACCGAGCTGGCAGAGCGTTTTGAGATGGATTACACCATCGGCTACAATCAAATCCTTTGGTTTGGAATTATTTTCCTGGAGGATACATATATTAGAGAATAATAACCACAAGGGAGGCTTTTTGTGAAGCATAAGAAGCCTAAAAAATTAGCCGGCGACATAGTGAACACTCTGCAGATTCCAAGGGACTTGGCTTACCGCGATGTGGTGGTTACTATTGTGGGAAGTTCAGAGCTATACATAGAAAATTATAAAAGCATTTTGGAATATGAAGACTGGGGGATCCTGGTTCAGACAAAAAAAGGGAAAATCCGGGTGGAGGGAAGAAACCTGAAAATAGAGTATTATACCAGCGAAGAAATGAAGATACAGGGTTGTATTCTTCACGTATATCACGAATAAACGGAGGTATGATATTTGAAAAAATGGAAATATTACGGAAAGGGTTATCTGCATATCCGATTGATGAGCAAGGAACCGGAACGCTTTTTAAATCTGTGTGCCAATCATAATATTCCCATCTGGGATCTGACTCATGTGGAGAATTACTATGAAATGAATATAACGATTCAGGGCTTTTATCAGCTAAAGCCGCTTTGCAAAAAAACAAAGACCAGAATCATGATTAAGGGAAAATATGGACTGCCTTTCTTTTTTTACAAAAACAAAAAGAGAAAGGCCTTTTTTATTGGGATTGCTCTCTGCCTGTTCCTGCTTTACAGTATGTCTTTATATATCTGGAATATACATGTGGATGGGAACCTGTCCAACAGTACCCAGTCCATTCTCCTCTATCTCGATGAGCTGGATGTCCATCACGGAATTGCCAAAAGAAAACTTGACTGCGCCTGGATATCAGCCCAGATACGAAAGGAATTTCCGGATATTATCTGGGTGTCTACCAAGATACAGGGGACACGGCTGATTCTCCATGTGCAGGAAAATACAGACCGGTATGTGGAGGAAGAGGCGGCAGACACCTCTCCCTGTGACCTTGTGGCTGAAAAGGGAGGAACCATCGTCTCAATGGTAACCCGGCAGGGAACTCCCCAGATGGCAAAAGGGGATGTGTGCAAAGAAGGAGATATTCTTGTATTGGGACGGCTGGATATAAAAGATGACAGCGGAGAGACGGCCCAGAGAGAGTATGTGCATTCCGATGCCGATATCTATGTGCGGACGCAGTACCAGTATTACCAGGAGTTTCCGCTGTCCTACGATAAAAGGGTTTATACAGGAAAGACAAAAAAGCACTATATACTGCAGATTATGGACACTTATTTTTCTACCAGAGGGCGTGCCCCGTTTACGGATTACCACAGCGTATCATCCACGGACAGAGTGAAGCTTACGGAAAATTTTTACCTCCCCATCAGTTACGGAACCATTACGGACTATGAATATACGCCGGAAACCTTAACCTATACCAAGGCAGAAGCCACCAAGAAGGCCCAGAGGAAGCTTACCTCTTTTCTGGATAAATTATCTGAAAAAGGGGTAGAAATTTGTGACAATCGTGTTAAAATAGAGATAAATTCCACTTCCTGTATTTCGAAAGGATCCATCGAAGTGATAGAAAAGATAGGAAAGGAAGCTCCCACAGAAGTGGTGGCGCCTCCGGAAGCAGAAGAAAGGACAGCAGAGACGGATGAGTAATATCGTTGAAACCCTGATGGAAATACCCATCGACCATGAAAGAAACGTATTCGGACAATTTGATGAGTATGTAAAAAAGATAGAAAAGACCCTGAATGTAACCGTTATCTCAAGGGACGGCAATCTTAAGATTCTTGGAAAGGAACAGAATACCAGACAGGCGAAAAAGGTATTCGAGCAGCTCACAGAGCTTTCCAGGAGAGGGAATACTATTACGGAACAACAGGTAAACTATACCTTATCTCTTTCTTTTGAGGAGAAGGAGCAGAATGTTGTAGAGATCGACAGAGACTGTATCTGCCATACCATAAACGGACGCCCTATCAAGCCTAAGACCTTGGGGCAGAAACAGTATGTGGATCAGATTCGGAAGAATATGATTGTATTCGGACTGGGTCCTGCAGGTACCGGCAAGACATATCTGGCCATGGCCATGGCCATTACAGCCTTCCGGAACAATGAAGTGAGCCGCATCATTCTTACCCGGCCGGCCATCGAAGCCGGGGAGAAGCTGGGCTTTTTGCCGGGAGATCTGCAGAGCAAGGTAGATCCTTATCTGCGCCCCCTCTACGATGCTCTGTATCAGATTATGGGGGCGGAAAGCTTTGCCAAGAATATGGAAAAAGGGTTGATTGAAGTGGCTCCTCTGGCATATATGCGGGGGCGAACCCTGGACAATGCCTTTATAATTCTGGACGAAGCACAGAATACCACGCCTGCGCAGATGAAGATGTTTTTGACCCGTATTGGATTTGGGTCGAAAGTAATTGTCACAGGAGATCTCTCCCAGAAGGATCTCCCCAGCGGAGCCCGTTCAGGGCTGGATGTGGCCCTGCAGGTGCTGAAAAAGGTTGAGGGTATTTCCTTTTCCCAGCTGACCAGCAAGGATGTGGTTCGCCACCCGCTGGTGCAGAAGATTGTACAGGCCTATGATACGTATGAGAAAAGGCAGAAGCCACAAAAGAATACCCGCAGAGAACGGGAGAGATAAAGGACAGAGGATAAGCGTATGACATTAACAATAGAAAATGAACAGGAACAGGAAATTTCTTTTGATTTTGAGACGATTGCCAGGCAGGTTGCAGAGGCAGCTCTCGACCGGGAAGTGTGTCCCTATGAGGCGGAGATCGGCCTGGTTCTCACCGGCGAGGAAGAGATTCGCCGGGTAAACCGGGAGTTCAGAGGACTGGATAAGGAGACAGATGTTCTGTCTTTTCCCATGATCCCATTTTCATCTCCGGCAGACTATGGTATAATTGAAGCCATGGGAGATGACTGCTTTAATCCCGATACGGGGGAGCTTATGCTGGGAGATATCATGATATCTGTTCCCCGTATGAAGGAGCAGGCAGAGGCCTACGGACATACCCAGCTTCGGGAGTTTGCCTTTCTGATTGCTCACAGTATGCTGCACCTTTTGGGATATGATCATATGACCCCCGGGGAAGCAGCTGTAATGGAAGAAAAGCAGGAAGCAATCCTGTCCGGTTTACAAATCAAAAGATAAATGGAGGAAGTCACATGAAGCGTTATAAGGTGGTTTTGGCCTGTGTTCTTGCATCAGCAGTGCTGTTTGGATGCGGCAAGAAGGAAGAGCCGAAGGAACCGGAGGTAAAGGAAGAAGAACCTGTACAGGAGGAGGAGCCGGAAGAAATTGTTGAAGCAGAAGTGCCTGACAAGGAACAGATTCCAGACGGTATGGTAAAGAGTTACCTGACCGGAGAATACGTTTCTGAAGCCATCGGTACAAGGCGGCCGGTTGCCGTAATGCTTAACAATATCAAAAAAGCTGTTCCCCAGGCAGGAATAGCCAATGCCGGAGTAGTATACGAGGCGCCTGTAGAGGGAGGAATCACCCGTTTGATGGGGATCTTCGAGGACTACGACAACCTCACCAAAATAGGCTCTGTCAGAAGCTGCCGGGATTATTATATATATTATGCCCTGGAGTTTGATGCCATTTATGCCCACTACGGTCAGGCAGCGTATGCCCTGCCGTATCTGGACCTGGAAAATGTCAACAACTTAAGCGGACTATCGGGTTATGGAAGCCAGGTGTATTACCGGACAAAAGACAGAAAAGCTCCCCACAATGCCTATACAAGTTTTGAGGGCCTTCAAAAAGGAATAGAGATTAACGGATATACGCAGGAGTATTCTTCTGATTATACAGGACACTACCAGTTTGCCAAGGTAGGTGAGACTGTTTCTCTGGAGAACGCATCCCCTGCAGCTTATGTGAGACTGCACTATAAGGTTAATGACCCCTGGTTTGAGTATCACCAGGATGACGGTCTTTACTACCGTTTCCAGTATGGGGAACCGCAGATTGATGAGCTGACCGGGGAACAATTAGCCTACAAGAATATTCTTATTGAGTATTCTCCCTGGGAATATTACCCGGATGGTTCTTATCTGAATGTGGATACCTTATCCGGGGGCAGCGGCAAGTATATTACCAACGGGCAGGCCATAGATGTGACCTGGACGAAAAATGGCAATGAATGGGGTCCCACCCGTTATTATGACGCATCCGGAAACGAGATTACGCTGAATACCGGAAAAACATGGGTATGTATTGTACAGGATACAGAAGCAGCCAATGTAGAAATCAATGACGGAACCGGTACAGAGCAGCCCGCTCCTTCAGAGGTGGACGAGAATCTGGACGCAGAATAGACGCAGCTGAATAATTAGCAAAATCTGGTCGATACTATAGTCAAAAAGGAGTGATATCTCATGCGTAAAGCATACTATAGTATCGGCATTTTTATTGCCGTATTCTTTCTAAGTGCAGGATTCTATACAAATTACCAGGTCAGTTCTCTCAAAGACAGGCTGATGGTCCTGAACCGCACCGTAGACAGGCTGAATGCCCAGGAGACGGATGCGTCCGGGAGCTTTCCCAGAAAGGATGCCCTGTATACCTTTGAAATCTACGATGCAGCTACCGGAAAGCTGGATCAGCAGCAATTTCAGGTGGTAAGCTATTCTTCTGACCATATAGTTTTAAGACAGAGTCAGGAGGAAGAGAAGAATTTTCTTATCAAAGATACTGATAATTCCGTAACCGTATATCTGGAGGACGGCGAGACGGTTTACGAATACACAGACATAGCCACAGACAGTCTCCCACAAGAGCTCCAGGCAGAAATTAAAGAAGGAAAGACCATCCCAACAGTGGACGAACTATACAGTTTTTTGGAGAATTACTCCAGCTGAACCGGGTCTTCTCTCTGTACTCCGGTCTAGACCGCGCTCCTCTGGACGAACAGAAAAAAATGTTGTAATATAAGAGCGATATGACTTTACAGGGAGAAAAGCTATGAATATACGTGAACGTTTAAAAGATAAAAAAAGAATTGTGATTAAGATAGGTTCCTCCTCTCTGACCCATGCAGAGACGGGGAGACTGAATCTCACAAAGATGGAAATTTTGGTAAGGGAATTAAGCGATCTTCACAATCAGGGGAAGGACATTGTGCTCGTCTCTTCCGGTGCAATCGCTGTGGGCAGCCGGGTAATGGGCATTGACAGAAAGCCCAATTCTGTATCGGAAAAGCAGGCATGTGCAGCGATTGGGCAGGCCCGTCTGATGATGATCTATCAGAAGCTTTTTTCTGAGTATAACCAAACCGCGGCCCAGGTGCTAATGACAAAGAACACTATGGTGGATAACCTGAACCGCCAGAATGCCAAGAATACGTTTAAGGAACTGCTGCACATGGGGGCAATCCCTATTGTCAACGAGAATGATACTATCTCTACCTATGAAATTGAATTCGGGGATAACGACAATCTCTCTGCCGTAGTTGCGGCTCTGATCGGAGCGGATCTTCTGATTTTGCTCTCAGATATTGACGGTTTATTTACCGATGATCCCAATGCAAATCCTAATGCACGTTTTATCGAGGTGGTTGAGACCATTGATGATACCTTACTGGGTATGGGCAAATCCAGCACCGGAAGCAATGTGGGGACCGGAGGGATGGCCACGAAGCTTTCCGCCGCTACCATAGCAACCAGTGCGGGGGCGGATATGGTGATCGCCAATGGAAAGGATTTCCATATTATTCACAAGATAATATCTGGCCGCAATCACGGCACCTTATTTCTGGCCAATGCCAAAGAAGAATTTTATCTGATAGACTATATAGAAAAATTATTGTAAAAGGAGAACACAGTAAACTATGGATCCAATGAAACTAAACCGAATCAATGAACTGGCAAGAAAGGCCAAAGCAGAAGGCCTCACGGATGCTGAGAGGGAAGAACAGGCTAAGCTTCGCCAGGAGTATATCGCACTGGTGCGGATGAATCTCAGATCTCAGCTTGATTCAATTGATTTGGTAGAAAAAGACGGAAGCGTCGTTAATCTGGGGGAAAAGTATGGAAGCAAAAAAGGTCATTAGAAAAGAGATATTTAAGAAGAGAAGTGAAGCGACAGAGGAACAGGTACTGGCAGACAGCCATTTGATTATGGAGAAGCTGTTTTTGCTCCCTGAATTCCAAGAAGCCTCCTGTATCTATGCGTATGCAGACTACAATCATGAGGTTTCCACAAAAGAGCTTATCACCCATGCCTGGGAAATGGGGAAAAAGGTGGCGGTACCGAAAGTACACGGCAAGGATATGATTTTTTACCAGCTGGACTCCTTTGAACAGCTGGAACCAGGATATTTTCAGATTCCGGAACCAGCCAGAGGGGAAGCCGTGGAGTGGGAGGACGCTCTGATGATAGTCCCGGGAGTTGCCTTTGACCGGGCGCGCCACCGGGTGGGGTACGGACAGGGATTCTATGACCGGTATCTCAGCAGGCACACCAAACATCCCACTGTTGCAGTGGCTTTTGATTTCCAGCTGGTGCCCGAAGCACCTTACGAAGAGACGGATATCCTTCCGGATAAACTGGTGACGGAAAAAGAGATCATAGAATAGCAGTAAGCAGGGGGAAAGAACTATGGCGAACACAATGCTGGAACAGATAGGAAGAAAAGCCAGGGACGCAGAAATCATGCTGCGGGGCCTGGAGACATCAGTTAAAAATGAAGTGCTTGTAAAAGCAGCTGATGATCTACGTACATATACAGATATTATTCTGAAAGCCAATGCGGCTGATGTGGCCAGGGGAAAAGAAAAGGGAATGCCGGAAGGGCTCCTGGATCGTCTGACACTGACCGGGGAGCGGATTCAGGGTATGGCTGAGGGGCTGTACCAGCTGGCAAAGCTGGATGACCCTGTGGGGGAAGTACTGGGAATGAAAAAGCGTCCCAATGGTCTGCTCATCGGACAGAAAAGAGTTCCTCTGGGGGTTGTGGGCATTATCTATGAGGCAAGACCTAATGTTACGGCAGATGCCTTCGGACTTTGCTTCAAAACCGGAAATGCGGCCATATTAAAGGGCGGAAGCGATGCCATAGAATCCAATCAGGCTATTGTAGCCTGTATCCGCAGAAGCCTGGAGTCCTGCGGAGTCACTCCGGATGCATTATCTCTGATTACAGATACTTCCAGAGAGACGGCGGCGGCCTTCATGAAGCTGAATCAATATGTGGATGTGCTGATTCCCCGGGGAGGTGCAGGTCTGATTCGCACCGTGGTAAATGAAAGCACCATTCCTGTGATCGAGACAGGTACCGGGAACTGTCATATCTATGTAGATGAGTCTGCTGACCTCTCTATGGCGGCGGATATTGTCACGAATGCCAAAACGCAGAGAGTTGGTGTCTGCAATGCCTGTGAATCCCTTCTGGTGCACGGCAGAGCGGCCAAAGCTTTTCTCCCTCTTCTGGCAGCCCGCCTGGCCCGGACCCATGAAGTTGAATTGCGCGCCGATGAACGGGCGCTCTCTCTTCTGCCTGGCGCGGTGCCTGCACAACCGGATGACTGGGGCAGGGAATATCTGGATTATATCCTGTCCGTAAAGATTGTAGACTCTCTGGATGAGGCCATTGCCCATATAAATAAGTACAATACCAAGCATTCAGAGGCTATCATCACAAATGATTATGCACATGCGCAGAAATTCCTGGATGAAATAGATGCGGCCGCGGTGTATGTGAATGCCTCCACTCGTTTTACAGATGGCTTTGAGTTCGGTTATGGAGCTGAGATTGGCATCAGCACACAGAAACTGCACGCCAGGGGCCCCATGGGTCTTCTGGCGCTGACCACAACCAAATATATCATCTATGGAAACGGACAGATACGTCCATAGGTGTCATAAAAGAAACCTCCTCTTCATATACTTTAGTGGAAACATTTGTCTGCGGACATTCTTTACATGTTCTGCGGGCAGGCGCACGGCAGAATGCCGTACGTTAAAGTATGCAGAGGAGGCTTTTTATGATTTCTTTAGACAAGCACTATACATATGACGAACTATACGATGCTATGGAACTTCTGGCTGCCGCCTACTCAGATTTTCTTATTTTCCGGAATATAGGACTCAGTCATGACAATCGCCCGATTCCTATGATACGGCTGGGCTTGGGAGAACAGGTTCTCATATGTACAGCCGGTATCCACGGAAGAGAGTGTGTGAATCCGGCTGTTTTGGTCCGCATGATAGAAGAGTACAGCGAGGCCTATGAGAAGCGTACCTTATTATACGATATCTATGACGTACATAAACTCTGTAATACCTATTCTATTTGTTTTGTGCCCCTGGTGAATCCGGATGGCTATGAAACAGCCCTTCAGGGATTTTCCGGGATCCGCCATCCGGTGCTGCGGCACAGCATGCGGATGAAAGAGATTGACTGGAGTGTTTGGAAATACAACGCCAGGTGCGTAGACATTAACAGAAATTTCCCCTGCAAATCCTACGTTCAGCAGCAGCCTGAAGATTATCCCGGGAGTGAGAATGAGACGAAAGCTCTCATTGAACTTTTTCACAGCTATGAAACCGTGGCCTATCTGGACTTTCATTCCAGGGGAAGACTGATTTACTACTACAGAAATGCTATGCCCTTTCTGTACAACCAGAAAAGTTTCCGCCTGGCCCGCCAGCTGCAGAAAATCTGCCATTACGCACTCGGCAAAAAGGAAGAAGAATTCTTATCCGTAATCAGCGGGGGAAACTCCGTAAATTACTATTCTGAAACCTTTCAGAAGCCCGCAATCACCATAGAAACCGTACCGGACGAGGCTTCCTTTCCCCTGTCGGCGGATTATCAAGCCGAGACCTATGCCGAAATCCGTTCCGTTCCTCTTGCGGTTTTGAAAATGTCTTGAAAATACAAGATATGGTTGGTATAATTGCTGATGAACACGAAAGAAAGGAAATTATTATGTCAAATATTTCTATGGATACAATAGATATTACAGGGGAAGCCCCCCTGGAAGAACCTCAAAGACAGTATTATTATATGGCAGCAGCCAAAAAGAAAATTGGGGAAGCTTCCAAAAAGCTGGGGCGCCCCCTGACTTTTTGCGTGAATACTTTTGGCTGTCAGATGAATGCCAGGGATTCTGAAAAGCTTGTGGGGGTTCTGGAGGAGATCGGATATGAGCAGGCGGATTCGGAACAGGCGGATTTCGTTATTTACAACACCTGTACCGTCCGGGAGAATGCCAATCAGAGAGTCTATGGCCGTCTGGGTTATCTCCACAGTCTGAAAAAAAAGAACCCTCATATGATGATCGCCCTCTGCGGCTGCATGATGCAGGAACCCCACGTGGTTGAAAAATTGAAGAAAAGCTATTCCTTTGTGGACCTTATTTTCGGAACCCATAACATTTACAAATTCCCGGAATTGATTGCCACGGCTCTGGATTCCAATCGAATGGTGATTGATATCTGGAAGGATACGGATCAGATTGTAGAAGATCTGCCCAGTGAACGGAAATATCCCTTCAAATCAGGTGTCAATATCATGTTTGGCTGCAATAACTTCTGCAGCTACTGCATAGTACCCTATGTCCGGGGACGTGAGAGAAGCAGGAACCCAAGAGATATTATACGGGAAATCGAAGCACTCGCTGCTGATGGGGTGGCAGAAATCATGCTTTTAGGGCAGAATGTGAACTCCTATGGGAAGACACTGGAAACGCCTATGACCTTTGCCGCACTTCTCCGGGAGATTGAAAAGGTTGAGGGAATTCAGCGGATCCGCTTTATGACTTCTCATCCAAAGGATCTCTCAGATGAATTGATCCAGGTTATGAAAGAGAGCAAAAAAATTTGTCCTCATCTCCATCTGCCGCTCCAGTCCGGCAGCAGCCGGATTCTGGAAAAGATGAACCGGCATTATACAAAAGAGAGATACCTACAATTAGTGGATAAAATCAGAGCCGCTGTTCCCGATATATCCCTGACCACAGATATTATCGTAGGCTTTCCCCAGGAGACAGAAGAAGATTTTCTGGAAACGCTGGATGTTATCAGAAGAGTAAGGTATGACAGTGCTTTCACTTTTATCTATTCCAAAAGAACTGGAACTCCGGCGGCTGTTATGGAGGACCAGGTTCCGGAGGAGGTAGTAAAGGAGCGCTTCGACCGTCTGCTGAAAGAAGTGCAGGAAATCTCAAGGGAGACCTCTTCACGGCTTACCGGAACGGTACAGGAGGTTCTAGTGGAAGAAGTGAATGAACATGACAATTCTCTGGTGACAGGGCGGATGGGAAATAATCTGCTGGTACATTTTCCGGGGGATGCCTCTATGATAGGAAAATTATGCAGAGTTTCGCTGGACGAATGCAAAGGTTTTTACTATATGGGGACAGCAATAAAAGACGAAGGATAAAGGGAATGGAAATTAACAGAGATAAATTATCACCAATGATGCAACATTATTTAAAGACAAAGGATGAATATCCGGACTGTATCTTATTCTACCGTCTGGGTGATTTCTATGAGATGTTCTTTGACGATGCACTGACGGTTTCCAGAGAACTGGAACTTACCCTGACAGGCAAGGACTGTGGAATGGAAGAGCGGGCTCCCATGTGCGGAGTTCCTTTTCATGCTGCGGAGACGTATATAAACCGTCTCATTGAAAAGGGATATAAAGCGGCAATCTGTGAACAGGTGGAGGACCCCAAACAGGCAAAGGGTATGGTAAAGAGGGAAGTCGTGCGGGTAGTCACCCCCGGTACGACTCTGAATACCCAGGCCCTGGACGAGACAAAGAACAATTATATCATGTCCCTGGTCTATATTGACGAAATCTTTGGAATTGCCGTGGCGGATGTCACTACAGGGGATTGCTTCCTCACAGAGGTAAATAAATCCCGAAAGCTTTTGGACGAGATCAATAAGTTTTCCCCGGCAGAAATCATCTGCAATGAACCATTTTATATGTGCGGGATTGATATACAGGATATGCGGAACCGTCTGGGAATCACCGTATACTCACTGGATAACTGGTATTTTGACGACGAATTGTGCAGACGTGCTCTCCTGGAGCATTTTCAGGTAAAATCTCTGGAAGGGCTGGGGTTAAAGGATTATGACTGCGGAGTAATTGCAGCGGGTGCTCTGTTTCAGTATCTTACAGAGACGCAGAAGACTTCGCTCTCCCATATGACTACCATAACCCCCTATATTACAGACTGCTTTATGCTCATAGACAGTTCCAGCCGGAGAAATCTGGAACTGGTGGAAACACTTCGGGAAAAGCAGAAAAGAGGTTCTCTTCTATGGGTGCTGGACAAGACAAAAACCGCTATGGGAGCCAGAATGCTCAGAAGCTTTGTAGAGCAGCCTCTGATTGAAGAGGAATCCATCAACCGGCGCCTGGACGCCATCGGGGAACTGAATGAGAAGGCCATCTCCAGGGAGGAGATACGGGAATATCTCGGACCAGTTTACGATTTGGAGCGTCTGGTAAGCCGTGTCAGCTACCAGTCAGCTAACCCCAGGGATCTCATAGCGTTTAAATCCTCCCTTCAAATGCTCCCTTATATCAGGCAGATTTTAGGAGAGTTCTCCTGTGCGGAACTGGTTTCTGTCAGGGAGGAAATGGACGATCTCCAGGACCTCTTTCAGCTCATTGACCGCGCTGTTTTGGAAGAACCTCCTTTGGCTATGAAAGAGGGAGGCATTATAAAAGAAGGATACAACGATGAGGTAGACAAGTTCCGCCGTGCAAAGACGGAAGGAAAAAGTATGCTGGCAGAGCTGGAGACAAAGGAGCGGGAGAGCACCGGCATCAAAAATCTCAAGGTGAAATACAATAAAGTTTTCGGTTACTACCTGGAAGTGACGAATTCTTTTCTTTCTATGGTACCTGACACTTATACAAGAAAGCAGACACTGACCAATGCGGAACGTTTTATCACACCGGAGCTGAAAGAGCTGGAAGATACGATCTTAGGTGCGGAGGATAAGTTATTCGCTCTGGAGTATGAGCTGTTTGCCCAGGTGCGGGAAACCATTGCAAAAGAAGTGCTGCGGATTCAGAAGACGGCCAAGGCCATTGCGCGTCTGGACGTTTTCGCGTCTCTTTCTGTAGTGGCGCAGAGGAATCAGTATATAAGGCCAAAGATTAATACCAAAGGAATTGTAGATATCAAAGGAGGGCGCCATCCGGTGGTGGAGAAAATGATCTCCAATGATATGTTTATTCCCAATGACACGTATCTGGATAACAATAAGAACAGAGTGTCCGTAATCACAGGCCCCAACATGGCCGGAAAATCTACGTATATGCGGCAGACAGCCTTGATTGTGCTCATGGCACAGGTGGGCTGCTTTGTTCCGGCGAAGGAAGCAAACATAGGAATTGTGGACCGCATCTTTACAAGAGTGGGAGCATCTGACGATCTGGCAAGCGGACAGAGTACGTTCATGGTTGAGATGACAGAGGTTGCCAATATACTGAGAAATGCAACACCCAAAAGCCTGCTGATTCTGGATGAAATCGGGCGGGGCACCAGTACCTTTGACGGACTCAGCATTGCATGGGCTGTGATTGAACATATCAGCAATCCAAAACTTCTGGGGGCAAAAACATTATTTGCAACCCATTACCATGAATTGACGGAGCTGGAAGGAAAGCTATCCGGGGTAAACAATTACTGCATTGCCGTAAAAGAGAAGGGGGACGATATTGTATTCCTCCGCAAAATTGTAAAGGGCGGCGCGGACAAAAGCTATGGCATTCAGGTGGCTAAGCTTGCGGGTGTCCCGGAAACCGTGATTGAACGGGCAAAGGAACTGGTTGAAGAGCTCAGCGATGCGGATATAACTTCTGCGGTCAAGGAGATTGCAGCGGACTCTGCCCTGACCAGGGGAACCAGAAAAAAAGCACAGGTTACCTATGACCAGATGGAGCTGGATCAGATCTCTCTTCTGGATACGGTACAGGACAATGATATTTTGGAAGAATTGAAGAACATAGATGTTGGAAACCTGACGCCGATTGATGCCCTGAATACCATCTACCGGCTGCAGACAAAATTAAAGAATCGGTGGTGATACTTTGAGAAAAATAGCAGTACTGGATAAGAGTACGATTGACAAAATCGCTGCCGGGGAGGTCGTGGAGCGTCCTGCCTCGGTAGTAAAGGAACTGGTGGAGAATGCCATTGATGCAGGGGCCACCGCTGTAACTGTGGAAATAAAAGAAGGGGGCATTTCTTTTATCCGAATCACAGATAATGGATCGGGTATGGAAAAAGAACAGGTGCCCCTTGCTTTTCTGCGTCATGCCACCAGCAAGATTGCATCGGCAGAGGATTTGACCCGCATATCCTCCCTGGGATTCCGGGGGGAAGCTTTGTCCAGCATTGCTGCTGTCTCACAGGTTGAATTAATCACCAAAACGGTCCGGGAGCTGACAGGAACCCGGTATGTCATTGAGGGGGGAGAGGAAAAAGCGCTGGAGGAGATTGGGGCGCCCAACGGAACCACCTTTTTAGTGCGCAACCTTTTTTTCAACACTCCCGTACGGGCCAAATTTCTGAAAAGCCCTGTGACAGAAGCCAACTATGTCAGCAGCTTTATGGAACAGCTGGCTTTGTCCCACAGTGACATCTCTTTTAAGTATATTAGCAACGGACAGACAAAATTACACACTTCAGGAAATAATAATCTAAAAGATGTGATCTATCACATCTACGGGAGAGACATTACCAGGGAGCTTATGGAGATTCAATGGGAGAGGAACGGTCTTGCCATTCAGGGATATATGGGAAAGCCTTCTGTCTCCAGAGGAAACAGGAATTTTGAAAATTATTATGTCAATGGCCGCTACGTGAAAAGTAAGATTATAATGAAAGCTATAGAAGACGCCTATAAGCCATTTCTCATGCAGCATAAATATCCGTTTGTCTCTCTTCATCTGACTATGGAGGGCGAAGATCTGGATGTAAATGTACATCCCACAAAGATGGAGGTCCGCTTCAGCAGTGGGCAGGAGGTGTATCAGGCTGTATATCAGGCACTGCTGGAACAGCTTACGCACAAAGAGCTTATCCCCGAGGTGAGTTTTGACCGCTCCAGAGAGAAAAAGGAATTGCCTCCGCCCCAGAGCTCCATTCCGGAGCCCTTTGAAAAACAGAGGATAGCCGCCCAAACAGCGGTGCAGCCGCCCGAAGAGACAGCAAAAACAGTACATCCGGCAAAGCACGTCCGGGAAAACACGGTATATGCAGCTGTCCGCCCTCAGACAGGGAGCACAGAGGAAAGACCCAGGGTACCCCGGGAACAGAAGCCGCCGCTGCCTGTACAGCCGCAGACCGCTCCGGAGGAAGCTGGGATATCCCTGGAGACTGCCGAAAGAGGAGAGGCCGGGAAGAAAGATCACGGGGAAGCTTCCCAACAGCTGGAATTATTTGAGGAGAAGCTGCTGTCGCCGTCTGCCAGGTCCCGGCACCGTATCATCGGACAGTTATTTGATACGTACTGGCTGGTAGAGTATGACAATAAATTCTATATTATTGATCAGCATGCGGCTCACGAAAAGGTGCTGTATGAGCGCATTATGAAGGATTTGCAGAATAAGGAGATCCATTCCCAGTACCTGAGTCCGCCCCTTATCATAGAGCTGAGCATCCAGGAGGAGGAACTCCTGCGGGCTAATATGGAGGTTTTTGCCTCCTTCGGTTTTGAGATTGAATCCTTTGGGGGGAGAGGCTACAGTATCCGGGCTGTTCCGTCGAATCTTTACGGTGTGGCAGATGCGGAGCTTTTCCTGGAACTTTTAGATCATTTGGAGGGAGACACCAAGCGTTCCTCTCTGGAACTTCTGACCCACCGGCTGGCAACTATGGCATGCAAAGCAGCTGTAAAAGGAAACCAGACGTTATCCTGCAGCGAAGCGGATCGGCTAATTGAGGAACTGCTGACTCTGGATAATCCGTATCACTGTCCTCACGGAAGGCCGACGATTATTGCCATGACCAAATATGAACTGGAAAAGAAATTTAAACGAATCGTGTAGGTGAAAAGATTGAAGAAACCGCTGATTGTTCTCACAGGCCCCACAGCCGTGGGAAAGACGAAGCTTTCCCTCTCACTGGCGAAAGCTGTAAATGGAGAAATTATATCTGCAGATTCTATGCAGGTTTACCGGTATATGGACATTGGATCCGCCAAGATACATCCGGATGAGATGGAGGGAATTCCCCACCATCTTATTGATGTGCTGGAACCCTCCGAGGATTTTAATGTAGTAAGATTTCAGACCATGGCGTTAGAGGCCATGGAGGATATCTACGAAAGGGGAAGACTGCCTGTTCTCACCGGAGGAACTGGATTTTATATCCAGTCTGTGGTGAAAGGGATAGACTTTACAGAAAATGATGACGATACCGCATGCCGCCGCAGGCTGGAAGCTCTTGCTGACGAGCGGGGCAATGAGTATCTTCACAGCTGTCTGTGCCAGGCAGATCCGGCTTCCGGGGCTTCTATACATCCTAACAACAGAAAGCGGGTTATCCGGGCGCTGGAGTACTACGAGAAGACCGGCCTGCCCATATCGGCGCACAATGAACAGGAACGGCAGAAGGAGTCACCTTATCAATATGCCTATTTTGTCCTGAATGAGGAGAGAGACCGCCTTTATCAAAAAATAGAACAGCGTATCGATCAGATGATGGAACGCGGCCTTCTGGAGGAAGTGAAAGCACTCCACCGTATGGGATATACGAAAGATATGGTCTCCATGCAAGGGCTGGGCTATAAAGAACTCCTGTCATACCTGGACGGCACATGCAGTCTTGAGGAGGCTGTCTATACTCTGAAACGGGATACCAGGCATTTTGCCAAGCGGCAGCTTACCTGGTTCCGGCGGGAGCGGGACGTAATATGGCTGGAAAAGGAAGCCTTCGGCGGAAGAGAGGATAAGATACTGGAATATATGCTTTCAGTATGCGAAGAGAAAGGAATTTGGAAAAGACCATGAAACAAGAAATAGAAGAAATATATGAGAAACTGGGAATCTCCCCGCAAGTCCGGAGGTTCGGACAGAGGACGGAAGCGCTCCTAAAGGAACGGTTTGCAGGCATAGACGAGGTGGCAGAGTATAATCAGATGAAGGTAATACACGCCATGCAGAAAAATCGGGTCAGCGAGGCCTGTCTCTACGCTTCCAGCGGTTACGGGTATAATGATCTGGGAAGAGATACCCTGGAGGCTGTCTATGCAGATACCTTTCACACAGAATCGGCTTTGGTGCGCCCGCAGATTGCCTGCGGCACCCATGCTCTGGCCGTGGCCCTCTCCGGCAATCTGCGGCCCGGGGATGAACTTTTGTCTCCTGTGGGAAAGCCTTATGACACGCTCGAAGAGGTAATCGGGATCCGTCCTTCCAAAGGGTCTCTGGCCGAATACGGGGTCAGCTACCGGCAGACAGAGCTTCTCCCGGACGGCAGTTTTGACTATGAAGCCATTCGGGCTGCCATAAACAGCAGGACTAAGCTGGCAACCATTCAGCGCTCCAAAGGTTATCAGACCCGCCCTTCCTTCTCCGTGAAGGCAATCGGGGAGCTGATTGCTTTTATCAAATCAATGAAACCGGATATTATCTGTATGGTAGACAACTGCTACGGAGAATTTGTGGAGGCAATAGAACCTTCTGACGTGGGGGCAGATCTAATAGTGGGTTCCCTGATCAAGAATCCGGGAGGGGGACTTGCTCCTATTGGTGGGTATATAGCAGGAAAGGAAGAATATGTGGAGAATGCGGCCTACCGCCTCACCTCTCCCGGGCTGGGAAAGGAAGTAGGGGCTACATTGGGGGTAAACCAGCCCTTTTATCAGGGCTTTTTTCTCGCACCTACGGTTGTGGCAGGCGCACTGAAAGGCGCAGTGTTCGCGGCAAACCTTTACGAGCAGCTGGGCTTTGATGTCCTCCCAAACGGCAGTGAAAGCCGCCATGATATAATCCAGGCAATTACCTTCCATAAGCCGGAGGGAGTCATCGGTTTCTGCAAAGGAATCCAGGCAGCTGCCCCGGTAGACAGCTATGTGGATCCGGAACCCTGGGCCATGCCCGGCTACGACAGCGATGTGATAATGGCTGCCGGAGCATTTGTACAGGGTTCTTCCATAGAACTCAGTGCGGATGGTCCCATAAAGCCTCCGTATTCCGTCTATTTTCAGGGGGGACTTACCTGGCCGCACGCAAAATTGGGAATTCTTATGTCCGTTCAGAAGCTTCTTGAGGCAGGCGTAGTCTCACTGCCTGAGAACCTGTTCTAGATTCCTTTTATTGAAAGCCCATAGAAAGGAGAAAAACACTTTGAGCAAAAGCAAGCATGCTGAGTCATCCGTTGTTGTGATTGGGGGAGGAGCCTCCGGCCTGATGGCGGCTGTTACGGCAGCCCGGATGGGGGCAAAGGTTACCCTTCTGGAGCATAACGACAGGCTGGGGAAAAAGCTTCTGGCGACCGGCAACGGCAGGTGTAATATGACCAACATTCATCAAAATCCCAGAGCTTACAGAGGAACCTGCCCGGAATTTGCCGATATGGCGTTATCTCATTTTTCAGTGGGAGATACGATCCGGTTTTTCTCACAGCTGGGAATCTACACAAAGAATAAAAACGGCTGGATCTATCCGGCAAGCCTTCAGGCCTCCAGCGTTCTTGAGGTGCTGGAGATGGAAGCCCGATATCTGAAGGTCAAATGTAAAACCAGAGAGAACGTAACCGCTGTCCTTCCGGCTGAGGATGGATATCTGGCGGTTACAGAGGGATGGAGTTATCCATGCCGCAAGGTAATACTCGCATGCGGATCCAGCGCTTCGGGGATTGAGGGAGCGGACGGCAGCGGCTACTCTCTGGCGGAAAAGCTGGGACTGCGTCTGATACCGCCTCTCCCTGCTCTGGTTCCCCTGCGCTGCAGGACTAAATCTTCCGATTACCGGAAATTATTTTCCAGATGGTCCGGAGTGCGTGTGGAGGGCCGGGTGGTTTTACGGGCCAACGGAGAGAATTTTCTCAGTGAGACAGGGGAACTTCAGCTGACCGATTACGGTGTATCCGGCATCCCTGTCTTTCAGCTGAGCCGCTACGCGGTCCGGCTATTGCAGGAAGGACAGACCCCGGAACTGCTCCTGGATTTCTTCCCTGATTTTTCTAAAAAACAGCTGGAGGGCTTTCTCAGGAAACGGCAGGAGGACTGTCCTTATAAGACACGGAAGGAATCCCTTACCGGCCTGTTTCCCAGAAAGCTCATTGAAGTGCTTATGGACGGATCACCGACTTTGGAGGAACTGGTTTCCCGCATTAAAGAGTATCTCCTTCTTCCAACCGGCGCCGCTTCTCTGGAGCAGGCGCAGGTCTGTTCCGGCGGCGTAGATACCAGACAGCTGCATCCCGAAAGCATGGAAGCAAAGGAATATCCGGGACTTTATATCTGCGGCGAACTTGCAGACATAGACGGGGCCTGCGGCGGATATAATCTTCAGTGGGCATGGACCAGCGGTGCCCTGGCAGGCAGAGCTGCGGCCGAAGCGCTGAGAAAGGAGAGTTCATGATAGAGATACGCCAGCTGAAGCTTCCCGTCCCTCATACTGAGCAGGAGCTTATAAAAAAGGCAGCAAAGCTGTTAAAAATCAGTCCGGATCAGATCCTTTCTTATACCATCCGGAAGCAGTCTGTGGATGCCAGGAAAAAGGAGCAGCTGCAGTACGTATATACCATTGATGTAAAAGTAAAAAAAGAGCATAAAATCCTCCAAAAGGTTGACAATAAAAATATTACGTTAACTAAAAGAACCCGGTATGAGGTGCCCCCCTGCGGTACGCTTCCTCTCAGGAGCAGACCGGTAATCGCAGGCAGCGGGCCTGCAGGACTTTACTGCGGATATCTTCTGGCAAAGCATGGATACTGTCCTCTGATTCTGGAGCGGGGAGAGGAGGCCGGCCGGCGTCTGGAAAAGGTAACAGCCTTCTGGAATACGGGAGAATTGGATGCACAGTCCAACGTACAGTTCGGGGAAGGCGGTGCGGGAACCTTTTCCGACGGAAAGCTCAATACGCTGGTGAAGGATCCTCTGGGAAGAAACCAGAAGGTGCTGGAACTATTTGTAGAGGCCGGAGCTCCCAGTGAAATCCTCTATCTGCAAAAACCTCACCTGGGTACAGATCTTCTGATTACTATTGTACAAAATATCCGAAGAATGATTGAGGATATGGGGGGAGAATTTCGTTTTTCTTCCCAGCTGACCGGTTTTTCGGCTGAGGACGGCTGTCTTGCCGGCATAGAGGTGAACCACGGAGAATGGATACCGGCAGAGGTGCTGGTCCTTGCTGTAGGACACAGTGCAAGAGACACGTTTTCTATGCTGTACGAACACGGACTGCAGATGAATGCCAAGTCCTTTGCCGTGGGGGTGCGCATAGAACATCCCCAGACGATGATAAACAAGGCCCTCTATGGGACAGAGTACAATCCCTATCTCGGCCCCGCAAGCTATAAATTGACCCATCAGCTCTCTGCAGGCAGAGGAGTCTACAGCTTCTGTATGTGTCCCGGAGGATATGTGGTGAATGCCTCTTCGGAGGAAAACCATCTGGCGGTGAACGGTATGAGCTATCATGCCAGAGACGGCAGGAATGCCAACAGCGCAATGATTGTCACAGTTACCCCGGAGGATTACCGGGATTCCCATCCGCTGGCAGGTGTTGCATTTCAGAGAAGCTTAGAGTCTGCTGCCTATACCATGGGCCAGGGAAAAATTCCGGTGCAGCTGTTTCAGGATTTCAGAGATTCCAGGACCAGCCGCTGTCTGGGAGACATAGATCCGCAGATAAAAGGGGCATGGACCTTTGGAAATCTGAGGGATATCTATCCCGACTGTATCAGCAGTTCTCTGGAAGCAGGAATTTTGGCTTTTGAACGGAAGATACCGGGATTTTCAAGGCCGGACGCACTCTTAAGCGGAGTGGAAAGCCGAACCTCCTCCCCGGTACGCATTGACAGAAACGAAGAATTTATGAGTAATTTCCGTGGAATCTATCCCTGCGGAGAGGGAGCCGGATATGCCGGCGGAATCACTTCGGCAGCCATGGACGGACTGAAGGTGGGAGAGGCGATTATTAAAAAATTCAGAAATTTAGAGTAAGGCGTATACATTGTTTTTGATCTGTGATACAATAAAATTTGCTTTAAAGCAGGCAGTTTCCTTCCGGACATTTACTTGAAGAGAGTGTAAGGAGGAACTATGCAGGAAGCAACCGGAATACAAGGGATTCCCCCTATGGACAGGCCTTATGAAAAGTGCAGGCGCTTAGGTCCTGCCGCTCTTACGGATGCAGAGCTCTTGGCAATTCTTATCCGAACCGGCTCACAGGGAATCTCATCTATATCACTAGCAACTAAGATATTAAGTCTATCAAAAGATAAAGAGGGTCTCTTAGGAATCCATCAGCTGTCTCATGAAGAACTGATGGATCTCAAAGGGGTTGGCCCCGTGAAGGCACTGCAGATTAAATGTATAGGGGAGCTTTCAAAACGTATTGCCAGTGCGGCGGCCAAAAGGGGACTTTCCTTCCGTACACCCAGTACGATTGCAGACTATTATATGGAACAGCTGCGTCACGAAGAACAGGAACTCATGGTGTGTATGATGTTGGATACCAAAAATCATCTGTTGGGTGAAGAAATCATATCGAAGGGGACAGTCAACGCTTCGCTGGTGTCTCCCAGAGAATTATTTTTGGCAGCACTTAAATTTCATGCTGTCAATATTATTTTAATCCACAATCATCCAAGCGGTGATCCAACGCCCAGTGAGGACGATATTTTACTGACAGAAAAAGTAAGGGGAGCGGGAGAAATCATTGGCATTCACCTGTTAGATCATATTATAATCGGGGACTGCCAGTATATAAGCTTTTGTGAACGGGATATCCTTAAAAAATACTAGAAGGGAAGTATGGTATGCCAATTCATAAAACTTTTGGCGTAGATCTGGGGACGAGCACGATTAAGATCTATTCCGCCCAGAAAGACACTATAACGAAAGAAAAGAACATGATTGCGATTAGAAACGGGGAACAAGTGCTGGCTGTGGGAGATGACGCTTATGAAATGTATGAAAAAGCGCCTTCCAACATCTACGTTGAGTCTCCCATGTCTTTCGGTAAGATCGCTAATATAAATCACACAGAAATTGTACTGCAGACACTGCTGCAGCGGGCAGAACATGCCTCTTTGCTGGGCAACACACTTTATCTTACAGTTCCTGCAGACATGTCTGAAATCGAAAAAAGAGCCTACTATACCATTGCCAGCGGCAGCCGGAAGAACAATGTGCGTATGGTAGAAAAATCTATAGCAGATGCGATTGCTCTCGGAATCCCCCTGAATCACACGAAAGGATCTATGGTCGTAAATATCGGTGCCCAGAGCACAGAGATTTCTGTGGTGGCAGAAGGACGGGTTATTTTAAGCAAGATTGTAGAGATAGGCGGCAAACAGCTGAATGAATCCATCTGCAACACAGTGCGCCGCAAATATAACCTACATATCGGCACAAGAACAGCAAAACGTCTGAAGCTGTCCCTGGGCTATCTGGGACTGGATAAAAAAGAGGCCCGGAAGATAGTGGGCATAGACAGCCTTTCCGGTCTTCCCAGAGAGGGAGTAATCTCCTCTAAGGCCGTGCACGAGGCTATTACCGATCTGATTCGGACAGTGGGGGAAGAGATTAAGTTTTTTCTGGAACGCACACCTCCTCAGATCTATCACTCCATAATAGAAGAGGGGATTTATCTCACAGGAGGGACTACCCGGATTCCGGATATTGAGTGGTATCTGCGGAGAGTGACCGGTTATAAAATCCATCTTTCGGGTCTTTATGATCTGTGCACCATCTGCGGAGTCAAGGAGATCATTAACAGCCGCTCTTTACAGAAATGGGCAAAATAATAATAGAGGTTTTAGCATGAAGAAGAAACGCAGTATTAAAATAAAAAGCAAACATTTAATTGTTATCATGTCACTGGTATGTATCAGTCTGATGCTTCTTACCTTTACGGCAAAACTTCCCACCGGCCCGGTGAAAAGAGTGGCCGGATATATCATTGTTCCCTTCCAGAACGGACTCAATGAGGTGGGGAATCTGCTGTCCGGTGTACAGGACGGCTTTCAGAAAAAGAGCAGGCTGGTAAAAGAAAACAAAAAGCTTCAGGAAAAGGTAGAGGAGCTCACCACAGAAAACAGTCAGCTGATCCAGAACCAGTATGAGCTGGAGCGGCTGCAGAAGCTCTATGATCTGGATCAGCAGTATGCAGAATATGATAAAGTAGCTGCTGAGGTAATCTCCAAAGATCCGGGGAACTGGTACGATACCTTTGTGATTAATAAGGGAAGCGATGACGGGATCAAAAAGGATATGAATGTAATTACCATCGGCGGTCTTGTGGGGATTGTCACAGAGACGGGTTCCAACTGGTCAACGGTACGCTCCATTATTGATGATTCCAGCAATGTCAGCGCCCAGGTGGCCACGACCTCGGATACCTGTACGGTTACCGGCAATTTAAAGCTTATGGATTCCGGGAAGCTGGGATTTATCCAGCTGCGGGATGAAGAGGGAAAAGTCCAGGTGGGGGACAAGATTGTCACATCCCAGATCAGCGATAAGTTCTTAAAAGGAATCCTCATCGGATATATCAGTGAGCTGGAGGAAGACTCCAACCACCTGACGTACACAGGAACATTGATTCCGGCAGTGGATTTTGCACATATACAGGAGGTTCTTGTGATTACCGATCTGAAACAGCAGAAAGGGGAGTCCTGATATGAGACGAAGAATCGTAATATTGCTGCTGATTATTGTCAGCTTTATTCTACAATCTACGGTTTTCCAAAGTCTTTCTATCGGCTCTATTGCCCCCAATCTTCTTTTGATTCTTACCGTTTCGTTCGGATTTATGAGAGGAAAAAAGACCGGGCTGTGGACAGGATTTGTCTGCGGCCTGATGATCGATATGTTCTATGGAAACCTGCTGGGCTTCTATGCACTGGTCTATATGACGGCCGGTTATATTACAGGATTCTGTTACAAAATTTACTACGACGAAGATATCAAAGTACCCATGATATTGATTGCCATCTGCGATATTGGCTATAATATTATGGTTTACTGCCTGCAGTTTCTGCTGCGGGGACGTCTTGACTTTTTTTACTATCTGAGACGAATTATGATACCGGAAATGGTATATACCATTTTAATCACTTTGGTATTCTACCGTATCCTGTATAAAATCAACCACAAATTAGTGGAACTGGAAATGAAAGAGAGAGATTCAACTTGGTTAAGAAAATAAAAAACTTTCTGAAAAAAATATCTGTCCACAGAACCACCGTCCTGATGATTGTCTTTGCCGGTATGTTTTGTATCCTGATTCAGCGGCTGTTTCAGCTGCAGATTCTCAGCGGGCAGGAATATGCAGAAAACTTTAACCTGAGAACTACCAAAGAGCTGACTTTGAATGCCACCCGCGGCAATATCTATGATCGAAACGGCAATGTCCTGGCATCAAATAAGCTTTCCTATTCCATAACCCTGGAAGACAACGGAACGTATGACAGCACCCGGGAGAAAAATCTCACCCTGAACAGCGTGGCTTATGAAGTCCTTCAGATTCTGCAGGCGAATGAGAATTCCATTGACCATGATTTCCATATTATATTAGATGAAAACGGAGAATATGCCTTTGACGTCACAGGAACCTCTCTCCAGCGGTTCCGCGCCGATGTGTACGGCCATGCCTCCATTAACGATTTGAAAAAAGCAGAGGAAGAGGCTACCCCCAATGAGATTATGGCTTATCTCTCGGGCAATGAGCGGTTTGCCCTGACAGATGCGAAAAAGCCGTATACTTCCGATGAGCTGACAAAGTTCTCGCTGCCTGAAAGCTTTACACCTCAGGAGACACTGGACATAGTGACCATACGCTACGCGCTTTCTACCAACAGTTTCCGGAGATATGTTCCTGTTACCATTGCCAGCAACGTGAATGAAAATACGGTAGCCATAATTATGGAGAACAAAGACAGGCTGCAGGGGATTGACATAGCCCAGGACACAATCCGTGCGTATGAAGACAGTATTTACTTTGCACCTATCATAGGCTATACCGGCAAAGCTTCAACCGAAGAGCTGGACGAGCTGAAGAAGGAGAGCGATAATTATAATAGTACTTCAATTATCGGAAAAACCGGGATTGAGCAGTATATGGAGACTTACCTTCAGGGCACCAACGGCTCCAGAAAGGTTTATGTGGATAATCTGGGAAAGGTTCTGAAGACAGACGATGACTCTGTGGTAGACCCGCAGTCCGGCAAGGATGTGTATCTCACCATTGACAAAGAACTGCAGATTGCCGCTTATAAAGTGCTGGAACAGCATATCGCAGGAATTGTCTCCTCCATGATTCAGAATATAAAGGATTTTGACCGCACCAATGTAGATGACACGGCAACCATCCCTATTCCTATCTACGATGTCTACTTTGCACTGATCAATAACAGCGTAATAGACATCGGGCATTTCACAGAGGAGGGGGCTTCCGAGACCGAACAGGAACTCTACGCCCGTTTCGAGGAAAAGCAGGCATCTGTCTTTGAATCCATCCGTCAGGAACTGACCGGGGAAGCACCGGCAGCCTACAAAGATCTGGATAAAGAGATGCAGGAATATATCAGCTACATTGTCAATGAGCTGCTGATGACAAAAACAGGGATCTTGTCTGAGGATGCCATAGACAAGACCGACGCCACCTACATTGCCTGGACCACCGATGAGTCCATCAGTCTTCAGGAATATCTTACGTATGCGGCAAGTCAGAACTGGATTGACATTTCCAAAATTTCTACCGAAGGCGCCTACCTGGATTCCAGCGAAGTGTATCAGGCGCTGGCTGCATATCTGGAGGAAGCTTTGGCAAAGGATACCGCCTTCAGCAAACTGCTGTATAAATACATGCTTCAGTCAGATACTATCTCCGGCAGACAGGTCTGCACGATACTGTATGATCAGGGAGTGCTTTCCACCGATGACGGCGATTACGAGGCGCTGATCTCCGGAAGGCTTACAGCGTATGACTTTATGAAAAGCAAAATCAATAATCTGGAGATTAAACCGTCGCAGCTGGCTCTGGATCCCTGTTCCGGTTCTCTTGTGGCAACGGACCCCAACACGGGTGAGATACTCGCCTGTGTTACTTACCCAGGCTATGACAATAACCGGCTGGCCAACCAGATGGATACTGCGTACTACAATGCGCTGGCCGCGGACCTTTCGCAGCCGTTCTACAACAAAGCCACCCAGCAGCGCACAGCGCCTGGTTCTACCTTTAAGATTGTAACAGCTGTAGCGGGACTGGAAGAGGGGATTATCACCGATGACTTCGGTGTGGACTGTACCGGAATATTTAACAAAGCAGGCTACAGCATCCGATGCTGGAACCACGGGGGCCACGGCTGGCTGGGACTGCAGTCGGCGATTAAAGAGTCCTGTAACGTATTCTTTGATGAAGTGGGATATCGTCTGGGGCTGGACAGTGAAGAAAACTTCTCGGAAAGCCTTGGCCTTGAAAAACTGGAACAGTACGCTTCACTGTTTGACCTGGATAAGAATTCCGGGATCGAGATTTCTGAGGCATCCCCTCAGATTTCCGATAAAAATGCGGTGCCCTCCTATATCGGTCAGGGTACTCATAACTATACAACCTCTCAGCTGGCCCGCTATGTAACGACAATAGCCAACAGCGGCACCAGCTATAATATATCTTTGCTGGATAAAGTAACCGATTCCGACGGGAATGTAATCGAAGACTTTACACCGGAAGTACAGAGTACCATCGACCTGAAAGACAGCGAGTGGAATACCATTCATGCCGGCATGCGTCAGGTGGTACAGAATAATGAAGCCTTTAACGGCATGAACTACAGTGTTGCCGGAAAAACAGGTACAGCTCAGCAGAGCAAGTCAAGACCCAGCCATGGTCTTTTCATTGGATATGCACCAGTAGAGGAACCTCAGCTTGCCCTTGCGGTCCGTATTGCCAACGGTTATTCTTCGGCAAATGCGGCATCTGTGGCAAGAGAAGTTATAAGCTACAAATTTGACTTGCAGGATGAAGCTTCACTACTGACAGGTACTGCATCAAGCTATGTGGGTACATCTCAGACCGATTAAAATACGTTGGGAATTAAATTATTTTAAATGTACCATAAGATGACAGAAAAAGGGATAGTATAGTAGGAGGATGGTATATGAGTGAAATAATTGTCGTCACATCAGGCAAAGGAGGGGTCGGGAAAACCACTGTTGTTGCCAATATTGGCACCGGCCTTGCACAGTTGGATAAAAAGGTAGTTGTCGTGGATACAGACATCGGCCTGCGTAATCTGGATGTGGTTCTGGGACTGGAAAACCGTATTGTTTATAATCTTATCGATGTGATAGAGGGAAACTGCAGATTGAAGCAGGCTCTCATTAAAGATAAGCAGTACGGCAGCCTTTATCTGCTGCCTTCCGCCCAGACAAGAGATAAGACGGCAGTGACACCGGAACAGATGATAAAGCTGACCCAGGAGCTTTCCAAGGAATTTGATTATATCATACTGGACTGCCCCGCCGGCATCGAACAAGGCTTTAAGAATGCCATAGCGGGCGCTGACCGCGCCATTGTTGTGACAACGCCGGAGGTTTCTGCCATTCGGGACGCGGACAGAATTATAGGGCTTTTGGAGGCGAATGAGATGGAAGATATCCAGCTTATTATCAACCGCCTTCGTCCGGATATGATAAAGAGAGGGGAAATGATGTCCATAGATGACGTCACGGATATTCTGGCAGTGTCTCTTTTAGGGGCTGTGCCGGATGATGAGGAAGTGGTCATAGCCACCAATCAGGGAGAGCCGCTTTGCGGCAAGGAATCTTTGTCCGGTCAGGCGTTCTCTAATATCTGCAGGCGTATCCAGGGGGAGGAAGTGCCTCTTCTGGACTTTGAAGTGAAAAAGGGTGTATTCCGACGCCTGGGCAGTTTCTTTAAAAAGTAAATAAAGGAGGACATTTCATTGTTTCTATTATCAAGAAATAAGCGTTCCAGCGCCGTTGCTAAAGACAGGCTGAAGCTTTTACTGGTTTCAGAAAGAATTGACTGTACTCCACAAATGATGATAATGATAAAAAACGATATGATTCAGGCCGTCAGTAAATATTTCAATATAGATGATGAGAGAGTAGAGATTAAGTTTACCAGGAATCCCTCTGCCCTGTCGGCCCGGATTCCACTTTCTGCTCAGCAGAACGGGATGCGAAACAGGAAATTGATATAAAATACTAAGGTGACTACATGTTAAAACAATACAAATTAAAAGATTACAACTTCAGATTAGTTCTATGGCTGATTGCCATCAGCGGAGTGGGTATTCTCCTTGTGGGAAGTGCCCAGCATTCACTGCAGAGCCGCCAGGTAATGGGAGTGGCAATGGGGCTTGCCGTGATGCTGATTCTTTCCCTGATGGATTTTAGCTGGATCCTGAATTTTTACTGGATCATTTATTTCGGGAATATTATTATGCTTCTGGCCGTACGGCTTTTCGGCAGTTCCGCCGGAGGAGCAACCCGCTGGATTGACCTTGGATTCATCCGCTTTCAGCCCACGGAGCTCTCGAAGATTCTTTTAATTATGTTCTTTGCAAAATACTTTATGGAACACGAGGATGACTTGAATACGTTTCGGACGCTGGTGCAGTCATTAATACTTCTCGCTGTGCCCCTTGTCCTTATTCTTATTCAGCCTGACTTGAAAAATACAATTACGGTTGTTATACTTTTTTGTATTCTATTGTATATTGGAGGGCTAAGCTATAAGATAATCGGCGGTGCTCTGCTCATCACCATACCTCTGGCTGTTATTTTTCTGACCATTGTTGTACAGCCGGACCAAAAACTGCTCAAGGATTATCAAAGAGATCGTATTATGTCGTGGCTGTATCCTGAAAATGAAGAGTACGCAGATGATATTGCACAGCAGGAAAACTCTAAGATTGCCATTGGATCCGGTCAGCTGACCGGGAAGGGCCTGGACAACAACGAGGTCTCCTCTGCCAACAAAGGAAATTTCGTTTCCCAGATACAGACAGACTTTATCTTTGCCGTAGCTGGGGAAGAACTGGGCTTTATCGGCTGCTGCTGCATTGTAGGACTGCTGCTGCTTATTATCTTTGAATGTGTATTCGTGGGACGAAGGGCCAAGGACCTGTCGGGTAAGCTGATTTGCTGCGGGGTGGGCTCCGTTATCGGCCTGCAGAGCTTTATCAATATCTGTGTGGCTACCGGCCTGATGCCCAACACCGGGACCCCTTTGCCGTTTGTAAGCTATGGACTGACTTCCATTGTCAGTCTGTATATTGGTATGGGCTTGGTTTTAAACGTAGGACTGCAAAAAAGTAAAACATATATAGGAGGTCAAATATCATGAATATAGGACTTATCGCGCATGATTCAAAGAAAAAACTGATGCAGAATTTCTGCATAGCTTACAGGGGCATTTTGAGCAGGCATACGCTGTATGCCACAGGCACTACCGGCCGTCTGATCGAAGAGGCATCTAATTTGCCGGTTCACAAATTTATCGCCGGACACCTGGGGGGAGAACAGCAGCTTGGCACGCTGATTGAGCAAAATCAGATGGATCTCATTATTTTCCTGAGAGACCCCGTGGCTCCGAAACGGCATGACCCGGATGTCAACCGTATTTTCCACCTTTGTGACACTCACAACATACCACTGGCCACCAATCTGGCTTCAGCGGAATTACTGATTAAGTCTTTGGACAGAGGAGAGTTAGACTGGCGTGAAATGTACAGATAAAAACAGAAAAAGATCCCGCAGGGAGCTGCGAAGGCGCAAAGTGCGCCGGACTATATTTTTAAGTCTTTTCCTGGTGATCGTGGTATTGGCCGGTGCGTTAAGTATCATGATGTTTCAAAAGGACAGAGCGCTGGATGAGGTACTCCCCTACAGCCTGCAGACAGAAGTATTCGGAAAATCCGGAGATGACACTGCACAGGTGGCTGAGGGAATGGCCTATAACCTATGTGTGGCATCGGGAGATATATCTTTGGAGGGAATCACGCCTCAAAACAGCGAGCGATCCGCTTTGCTGGATGTGGATGGAAAACAAGTGATGTTTTCCCAGTCCATGTTTGAGAAGACATATCCTGCCAGCATTACGAAGCTGATGACTGCCATACTGGCGCTGGAGCACGGCAATATGAATGATGTTGTTACCATTGAAGAGGAAGACGTCACACTGGAAGAAGGGGCACAGCTCTGCGGCTTTAGAGCAGGAGATAAGGTTTCTATGGATGAGCTTCTTCACGGGCTCCTTGTGTATTCCGGTAATGACGCGGCCATGGCCATTGCCCGTCAGGTAGGGGGCAGTGTGGACGCGTTTGTACAGATGATGAACGAGGAGGCTCTGCGTCTCGGGGCCACCGGAACGCATTTTGTAAACCCTCACGGACTCCACGATCCGGACCACTATACGACTGCGTATGATATTTACCTAATGCTCAATGAAGCGATTACCTACAAAGAATTCACCGCCATATCCCAGATGAGTTCCTATACCCTTACGTACCAAAAGGCCAACGGAGAGAAAGGGCGGATTGCCCTAGAGGCCACCGATAAATATCTTACCGGAGAGATTTCAACTCCTAAGGATGTGACGATCCTGGGCGGCAAAACAGGAACCACCAGTCAGGCAGGTGCGTGTCTGGCCATTGTATCCCAGAATGCCTATGGAAAGCCATACATTTCCATCGTGCTGAATGCCAAAACGAAAACTATTTTATATGATCAGATGACTTCTCTGCTCCAGAAAATAAATTCGTAAATTTTCATAAAATTTCAGATTTGCCATTGTTTTTTTTGTTTAAATACACTATAATTGTACCTAACAGAACTAACATTTTGGCATAAATACATATTACGTAGGTTCAAGGAGGAAATTGCGATGGTTCAATTAATTGTAGGCAAAAAGGGAAAAGGAAAGACAAAAGAACTATTGGACAGGGTAAATAAAACGATCAAATCAGCCAACGGCAGCGTGGTATATCTGGACAAGAATGTAAAGCACATGTACGAGCTGAATAATAAAGTAAGGTTAATTGATGTATCTACCTTTCCACTTAAGAATCCTGATGAGTTTGTAGGTTTTATCTGCGGTATTATTTCACAGGATCACGATCTGGAGGAAATGTATCTGGACAGCTTTCTGAATATTTCAAAATTAGAACAGATGGAGGATGGTGACATCGCCGGTACAATCAGACAGATTGAAGCCATTGGCAAAGAGTTTTCTATTACGTTTACCCTGAGCGTTTCTAAAGATGCCGACGAACTGCCAGAAGATTTGAAGGATAAGATTATTGTATCATTATAATACACATAATAAAAAACAAAGGACTGCTGCAAAAACCTGCGACAGTCCTTTGTTTTTTTATTCCTGGCCCATATTGCCGATTCTGCCGAAGAGGCTGATTAAGTATAATCCGCAGAGTCCTACGACAGCATAAATAATCCTTGAAATCCAGGACATATTTCCAAATAAAAATGCAACCAGGTCAAAGCGGAAGAATCCGATTAACCCCCAGTTCACTGCACCGATAATTGCAATTACAAGTATTGTATAGTCGATTCCTTTTGAACGCATAATGACTACCTCCTTATTCTTTATCCTATATTTTTACCAGAAAAACACATTTCATACCATTTTTTTCTTTCGAAATTCCATGTTGTACTTAAAGTTGGAAAATGGTACAATGTTAACTGATGTAAAAGTATTGTACCAGACAGAAGGAGACTATCAATTTGTCAGTCAGAAATAAAATACTTGAAACACTGAAAAAGATTATTACAAGCGCAAAAAAGCTGCTTACGCTAAATATAGGCACTTTGATTTTCGGTGCACTTTTTATCTATATGCTGATCACGGTTCTTCTCTATGTCACCTCCACCCACGTCACCTCATACCAGGTGACAGCAGGTCCCCTGGCTAAGAATCAGACCTACACGGCACTGGCTCTTCGAACAGAGGAAGTGGTAACGGCAGACAGCCCCGGCTATGTCACCTACTATGCCAGAGAAGGAAGTAAAGTACGTAAGGCAGGCACAATATACTCGGTTGGAGATACTAAGACACAGTCTGCGGATATGGAGCTGAATGAGGAAGATCTGGAAAAAATCAGATCACAGCTTGCCAAATTTGCCAACAATTTCAGCTCAGATACTTTTCACGACGTATACAGCCTGAAATATGAGATTGAGGGAACCATTCTTCAATCCGCAGGTATAGGGGCCTCGGGGGAGGATACGGGTTCTGTGTCCGCAACCTTTGGCACACAGACCATATACAATGCCCCTTATGACGGGGTAGTCCTGTATTCCACGGACGGGTACGAGAGTTTAACTCCTGAGGACGTGTCAGGGGACAGCTTCAGCCAGATGTCCTACCAGCAGAATCATCTGCTCTCAGATTCCCAGGTAAAGGCAGGGGAACCGGTGTACAAGCTGGTCACAGATGAAAACTGGACCCTTATGATTCCGCTGACCGACAAACAGGCCGCAGAGCTGGCAGACAGGACGGCCATTAAGGTCAAGTTTCTGAAGGATGGAGCCACTCAGGTGGGAAGCTTTTCCATAGTGGAAAAAAAAGACGGAAAATACGGACAAATCGATCTGAGCAACGGCATGGTGCGCTATGCCTCGGATCGCTTTCTAGAGATAGAGCTGGTAACCAACACAAAGACCGGGTTAAAAATACCCATGTCCTCTGTAGTCAGCAAGGAATTCTACCTCATTCCGGAGGAATTTAAAACCCAGGGGGACAACCAGCAGGAAGCGGGCTTCCTGGTCCGCAGAGAAGGAAAAGGCGGAAAGACTACCACAGAGTTTATCAGTACCACCCTCTATGAGCTAAAAGACGGCAGCTACTATGTAGAAACGTCTGATTTCAAAAAGGGGGATGTCATCGTAAAGCAGGATTCCAGCCAGAATTATGTCATTGGCGAGACTGCAGAACTGGAAGGTGTATACAGTATGAATAAAGGATACGCCGTCTTCCGCAAAATCTCTGTTCTGGATCAGAACGATGAGTACTGTATTGTAGATAAAGATACTTCCTATGGAATTGCCCAGTTTGATCATATTGTACTGAACGGCAATTCTGTGAAAGAAGAAGATATTTTATATTAGGAGATGATACCATGGATGTAAAAGAGAACTATAAAGCAGTAGAAGAGAAAGTACAAAGAGCTTGCCAAAAAGCGGGCAGAGACAGGAGTGAGGTTACCCTTATAGCAGTCAGCAAGACAAAACCTGCAGGCCTTATCGAGGAACTGCTTCCCCTTGGCGTAAAAGATTTTGGAGAGAATAAGGTGCAGGAGCTGACATCTAAATACGAGGCGCTTCCCAAGGATCTGCACTGGCATTTGATTGGTCATCTCCAGAGAAATAAGGTGAAGTACATCATCGATAAAGCATGTCTCATTCACTCTGTGGATTCCCTCAGACTGGCCGAGACCATTCATCACGAGGCTGAGAAAAAAGGGCTGGTTATGCCGGTGCTTATTGAGGTAAACGTAGCCGGGGAAGAGAGCAAGTTCGGAGTTTCTGTTGAAGAGACACTTCCCCTTATACAGGAAGTGGCAAAACTGCAAAATATTGCCGTAAAAGGACTTATGACGATAGCGCCGTACGTTGAAGATCCAGAAGATAACAGGGAAATTTTCAGGAAATTAAAGAATTTAAGTGTTGACATCAAAGGGGAAAACATGAATAATGTTACTATGGATGTCCTGAGCATGGGTATGACAGGAGATTATGAGGTGGCGATTGAAGAAGGGGCTACCTTGGTCCGTGTAGGGACAGGCATCTTTGGTGAGCGTAATTACGCAGCAGTATAAAAGAATGGAGATTAAATAATGGGCGTTTTAGATAAGTTTTTAGATGCAATCAAATTAAATGATGATTACGACGATGATGAATTTTTTGATGATGCAGACGACTTCGAAGAGGAGAAGCCAAGAAAACGTTTCTTAAAGAAGCTGGAGGAAGAAGATGACGATGAGTTCTATGATGACCCGGCACCGGTAACCTCTTTTCATAAAGCCAAAAAAGCGGCCAAAGCAGAGAAAGCGGCAACTGCTGCTCCCAGCAGTGCAAGGCCTGCCAAGCAGCCTAAGGCAGCTTCATCTAAGGTTACGCCTATGCGTAATACTAAAAAAGTATCAAGTGCAATGGAGGTTTGTGTGATTAAGCCAACGTCAATGGAGGACACCAGGGAAATCGCGGATACTCTGCTGGCAGGATGTACCGTGGTATTAAATCTGGAGGGACTGGACGTGGAAGTGGCCCAGAGAATTATTGACTTTACTTCCGGATCCTGTTATGCCATCAACGGCAGTCTTCAGAAGGTATCCAGCTACATCTTTATTTTAACACCTGCTGATGTGGATATTACCGGCGATTTTCAGGAAATCTTAAGCGGTGCATTTGACTTTCCGTCAATCCGCACCGAGTTCTAAGGATAATCTATGGAAAAAGAAGAACAATTCATAAAGCGAATCCGGGAATTATGTCAGAATGCTTATCAGAGAGATGTTGTAACATTTTCTGATTTCCTGGATTTGAACGAACTACATATGGTAAATCATATTAACTACCGGGAACTGGGGGTAACTCTGAAGACCTGCGGTGGGTATGAATTAGCAGAGCGTCAGATGGCAGCATTCATCCCTGATGCTCTTTCTTATGTATTGCGTCCCTCTGAAGGGACAGTCCGGGGCATCTGCCTGGGGAATGGATGGGAATACCCAATGGACTGTCTTTGCATCCGTCCTCTTGCAAAGAGATACGCGGAACCGCTCACACACAGGGATTACCTGGGAGCAGCTGTCAATCTCGGCATCCAGAGAAGTAAGCTGGGTGACATTCTGGTGGATGAAAAGGAGGCTTATTTGTTCTGCCACAGATCACTTACGGAATTTATTTCCGGGGAACTGTGCAGAATCAGGAATACAGGTGTGACAGCCCGGAAGATTCCGGACCTGTCCGGCCTTCCGGAGAGAAAACGGGAAGAAATTACAGGTACTGTGGCATCTGTGCGTCTGGACGCAGTTCTGGCACTGGCTTTTCACACATCCAGAAGCCAGATGCTCCCCTTCATTGAAACCGGAAAAGTATTTGTAAATGGGAAAATGGTGGTTTCCAACGGCTATCAGCTAAAAGAAGAAGATATTATTTCCGTGCGGGGAATGGGGAAATTTCAGTATTCCCGGGTATTGAAGCAGACGAAAAAGAACAGGTACAGTATCTGCCTGTACCGATACAGATAGGAGACAAGAGCATGTATCAGGAATTAAAAGTACAGCGGAAGGGTGAATTTGCGTACTCTATTTACTTTGAGAAAAGCTTACAGAAGCTTCCGGAGAAGCTGCTGGCATTGGGGAAGAGTTTTCAAAAGATATGTATTGTAACAGACAGTAATGTTGCACCTTTGTATCTGGAGGAAACTGCCAAAGGGCTGAGAGACAGCGGCTTTGAGGTTACTGCCCATATCATCCCGGCAGGGGAAGAGAATAAGACGCTGGTTCAGATTCAGAAAATATATAAACATCTGATTGAAAATCACTATGACCGAAAAGATCTTCTGCTGGCGTTAGGCGGCGGTGTGGTGGGCGATATGACCGGTTATGCAGCAGCCACCTACTTAAGAGGAATAGCGTTTGTACAGGTTCCAACCACCCTTCTTGCTCAGGTAGACAGCAGCATCGGCGGGAAAACAGGAGTGGACTTCGATCAATATAAGAATATGGTGGGGGCATTCCATCAGCCGGTGATGGTGTATATGAATGTCTCTGCCCTTTTGAGTCTTTCCGAGGAGCAGTTCTCCTGCGGAATGGGTGAAATTTTAAAGCACGGCCTGATTCGGGATTACTCCTATTATGCCTGGACGGTATTTCACAGAGAAGAGATTTTAAAGAGAGTCCCTGAGGTCTTAACAGAGATGATTTACCGCAGCTGTGTCATTAAAAAAACAGTAGTGGAAAACGATCCTACGGAAAAAGGAGAGCGGGCTGTCTTGAATATGGGACATACCATAGGGCACGCCGTAGAAAAACTTAAGAACTTTTCCATCCTGCACGGCCAGTGTGTGGCCCTTGGAATGGTAGCATCCGCCTACCTGTCCTTTCAGAAGGGATACATTACAGTAGAAGAATTTGCAAAGATGCAAAAGGATTTAAGAGCTTTCGGCCTTCCGGTAAGAGTCGGCGGACTCTCCCCTGAGGAGGTGCTTTCCGCAACAAAATCCGATAAAAAAATGGAGCACGGCCGGATAAAGTTTATACTGATGGACAGGATGGGGCATGCTGTGATAGACACCTCGGTTACAGATGAGGAGCTTCTGGATGCGATTACCGTAATCGACGCTGTTTAGGAAAGGACAAATTGTTATGGAACATCAGAAAAAAATTAGAATACAGGCTATCTTGGCCGGGTTTGCTGCCCTTTTGCTTCTGGTGGGGCTGGATCAGTGGACCAAGGCCCTTGCAGTGGAGCATTTGGCCGGGCAGAGGGATATTGATCTGATTCCCGGTGTCCTCACGCTTCATTATCTAGAAAACCGTGGGGCTGCTTTTGGCATTCTTCAAAACCAGCAGTGGATCTTTGTACTGATCGCCGCAGTGTTTTTCCTGGCGGCCACAGCTGCATACTGGAAAATGCCCAAGACCAGACATTACCTGCCTATGCATATATTGGCCGTAACAGTTACTGCAGGAGCTGTGGGCAATGTACTGGATCGGGTACGTTTAAATTATGTGGTAGACTTCGTCTATATCTCACTGATTAATTTTCCGGTATTTAATGTGGCAGATATCTATGTGACAGTCTCTGCCGTGCTGTTTTTCATCTATGTGATTTTTTATTACAAAGAAGAAGACTTCCAGTTTTTAAAGAAAAGGGAGCGGTAAACCGTCCATGGAAAAGTATAACTATAAAGTAGAGGAATTCGAGGCAGGAGAGCGGGTTGACAAATATCTTTCCCTTCTGCTTCCCGGGTATTCCCGGTCTTATATACAAAAAGTCATTAAGGAGGGCTGTGTTCTGGCAAATGAACAGCCTTTAAAAGCAAACTATAAAATCCAGCCCGAGGATACGATCACGATAGAGATACCAGACCAGAAGGAGCCTGACATTCAGCCGGAAAACATCCCGCTGTCGATTCTCTATGAAGACAGTGAACTTTTGGTTGTGGACAAGCCCAAAGGTATGGTAGTGCACCCCAGTGCAGGACATTACTCCCATACACTGGTGAATGCACTCCTTTTTCACTGTCAGGGTCAGCTGTCCGGGATTAACGGGGTTCTCCGTCCGGGTATCGTTCACAGAATCGATATGAATACAACGGGGGCTCTTGTGGTGTGCAAAACAGATCGTGCCCATCAAAGCCTGGCCATGCAGCTAAAGGACCACTCCATTACCAGAAGATACCGGGCCATTGTTCACGGCAACCTAAAGGAGGATGAGGGCACAGTAACCGGAGATATCGGCCGGCATCCCACCGAGAGAAAAAAAATGGCAGTTACCCAGAAAAACGGTAAGCCGGCAGTTACCCATTACCGGGTACTGGAGCGCTTTGGTTCGTTCACATACATCGAATGCCGGCTGGAGACCGGGCGCACCCATCAGATACGTGTGCATATGAGCAGCATACGCCATCCTCTTTTGGGAGATGATGTATATGGTCCTAAAAAATGCCCCTTTCCTGGTCTCCGGGGCCAGACACTGCACGCAATGATATTGGGCTTTCTGCACCCCGTTTCTTCTGAATATATGGAGTTTACAGCCCCTCTACCTGAATACTTTTCTGAAATTCTGGATAGATTGAGATAATGTATATACATTTTGCATAAAATGCGATATAATATATATAGATTACTAGTGTACTAACCTTGGAAAACTTGTCGGTACACGGAGGGAAATGACAGGAAAGGAGTGTGTGCTTATGGCAAACACAGTAATTACAATCGGGCGCCAGTATGGCAGCGGCGGAAGAGCAATCGGACAGCGGTTAGCAGAAGAGCTGGGCATTAAATATTATGACAGTGAACTGCTGGACAGAGCTTCCAAGGACAGCGGTTTATGCCAGGAATTGTTTCAGAATCATGATGAGAAACCTACAAACAGTTTTCTCTACTCTCTGGTAATGGATACATATTCCTTTGGCTATTCATCAGCCGCATTTACGGATATGCCCATTAACCATAAAGTCTTCCTCGCTCAGTTCGAGACGATTAAAAAGATTGCGGAAGAAGAATCCTGTGTCATGGTAGGCCGCTGCGCAGATTATGCACTGTCTGATTATCCGGGCTGCCTGAGTGTCTTTATCCATGCGGATCTGGATAAGAGAATCCGAAGAATTGCAAAAAAATATGAGCTCACGGATGCGGCTGCCAAAGATAAGATCCACAAGACAGACAAACAAAGATCCAGCTACTATAATTATTACACCAGCAAAAAATGGGGAGATGCCAATGGCTACCATATGTGTCTGGACAGCGGGGTCCTTGGAATGGAGGGCTGTGTGGAGTTAATCAAGAAAGCGATTGAAGTTAAAAACGCGCATCAGAAAAAGTAAAGCTAAGATGAAAGAAGAGACGGGATGATAACCGTCTCTTCTTTCATCTTATGCGGGGCATCCGCTGTGGCCAACCCTGTATATTGCCGTTTAAAACAGCGGTAAACATTCGTTCCTTTGCTCCCGGATGTTCCTTACTCAATGTCTTCACCAGTTCTTTGGCATATTGTCTTTTTGTATAGCCGTCCACCGGGCAGGGACTCTTTTCCACAGGCAGACGGTACTTATTCCAGAATCCGATGACATCCGCTTCATCCACAAACATCAGGGGACGGATGACCGTTAGATCCATACGATCCAGATAAGTTCTGGGAGAGAAAGAATGAAATCTTCCCTCAAAAATCAACGACAGCAGCATTGTCTCAACAATATCATCTTTATGATGGGCATAAGCCACTTTGTTGCATCCCAGTTTTTTTGCAGCTTCATTCAATGCTCCTTTTCTCATCTTGGCGCAGAGGGAACAGGGGTTGCTCTCCTTTCTCTCATCGAATATAATCTGTGCAATCTGAGTGGGTACCACTGTATAAGGAACCTCAAGCTCTCTGCAGAGATTTGCCATAGGTTCTGTGGAGAACCCAGGGTGGCCCAAATCTACGGTGACTGCCTCTATCGTAAATGAATTGGGGTAAAAACGCTTCAGACCGTGGAGCGCATAGAGCATGGTCAGACTGTCCTTTCCCCCGGAAATTCCTACTGCAATTTTATCTCCCGGATCTATAAGCTGGTATTCATCCACTGCTTTTCTTGTATAACTCAATAATTGTTGTAATTTCATCTCTTTTCCTCCAATTAGCCATAAGTATTATATCTTACCCGACAGAAAAAAGAAATACATTTTTTACATTTTTGCAACACAAAGTCATAAATTTGTGATATACTTTTAGCGTCTGCGGGAAGTGTTTTTACTCCCGGGGATTATTATCAATTGGAGGCTGTTATGAAATTTCGTTGGGACAATAAATATCTTCATTGGGGAATTACCGCATTTCTTGTAATATGTGCAAGTTTGCTTTTTTATTTTGGAATCTTTCATATGAATACTCTGCTTCATGGGATTCATATTATCAAAAACATTATGATGCCTGTTATCTGCGGGGCCGTCATAGCCTATCTGTTAAGCCCTATTGTAAACTTTTTGGAGCACAAGTGCATCTTTGAACCCCTGGAAAGGAAAAAGATCAGCCTGAACAGGAGAAAGCAGAGAGTCATCCGCTATGTCTGTGTGTTTCTGGCTTTGATTTTTGCGGGGACCATTATTTATACCCTGATTGCTATGATTGTGCCGTCTATCATTGACAGTATTATTAATATCATCAATAACTCCCCCAGGTATATTCAAAATATTGAACACTGGATCGAAAGACTTCTGGAAGACAATCCGGATTTAGAGGCCACGGCATTTGATATGTTTACCCGCCTTTCCTCCAAGGCAGAGGTATGGCTGACCCAGGATCTTCTGCCCCAGCTGAAAGATCTGCTCCAGCAGCTATCTTCCGGGATTTTTGATGTGTTAATATTTCTGAAAAATATTTTAATCGGCGCTATTATCTCTGTCTATCTGATTGCGGACAAAGAGGGATTTATCGGCCAGGGGAAGATGTTTTTGTATTCCATATTACCTCTGGATAAGGCCAATCATATGATTTCTAATCTTCGTTTTGTGCATAAGACATTCGGAGGCTTTATCAGCGGGAAAATTATTGACTCTTTTATAATTGGAATCCTGTGTTATATCGGCACCAGCCTTATCGGCACCCCTTACGCTATCCTGGTAAGTGTGATTGTGGGAATCACCAATGTGATTCCTTTCTTCGGACCATATCTGGGAGCCGTGCCCTGTGCATTCCTGATTCTGCTGGTCAATCCTATGCAGTGTTTATATTTTATTATCTTTATTCTGATCCTGCAGCAGTTTGACGGAAATATCCTGGGTCCAAAGATTCTCGGAGAATCCACAGGTTTGTCCAGTTTTATGGTAATCGTTGCTATCCTGCTGTTTGGGGGCGTTTTCGGCATTCTGGGCATGTTTATCGGGGTACCTGTTATGGCAGTGATATACGCGGCATTTAAGTCCTGGAGGAGTAAAAAGCTCACCGAAAAGTCGCTTCCTCCGGATGAGGCATCTTACATGGAGATGGACTGTATCGATGAAGCTACCCTTCAGCCTGTTCCCTGTCCGGAAACGGCAAAAGGCAGGAGAGAGGAAAAAATGAAAGAGGAGAAATAACACAGCTATGAAATTAGTAATTCAACGGGTAAAAGAAGCTTTTGTGACGGTAGGCGATACCTGCATCGGCTGTATCGAACAGGGGTTTCTTGTATTTGCAGGCATCGGCAGGGAGGATACCCCTGCTGTTGCGGACCGGTTTATTAAGAAGATGACCGGGCTGCGCATTTTTGAGGATGAAAACGGTAAGACCAATCTATCCCTGAAGGATGTGGGCGGCCAGATACTTTTGGTCTCCCAGTTCACGCTCTATGCCAACTGTAAAAAAGGAAACCGTCCCAGCTTTACAGAGTGCGGGGAGCCAAAAGAGGCGAACAGACTCTATGAATATATGATCCAGAAGATCAGGGAAACAGGAATCCCTGTGCAGACAGGGGAATTTGGTGCAGAAATGAAGGTTTCACTCATCAATGACGGACCTTTTACGATACTGCTGGATGATAAGACCTTTGAGTAAAAGAAGGAGACAGAGAAATG
This sequence comes from Lactonifactor longoviformis, assembly GCF_042848515.1. GTDB lineage: Bacteria > Bacillota > Clostridia > Lachnospirales > Lachnospiraceae > Lactonifactor > Lactonifactor longoviformis. The sequence goes on from NZ_AP031453.1 coordinate 2,883,045, forward strand.
AAGCGTAAGAAACTATTACTGTACGGACTGGTTGTCAGTCTTACTTTCTCAGCTATATCACCGGTTTACGGGGAGGTTCCAGGGAAAGCAGAGGAACAGACAGCGCCCGGGGAAGAGCCTTCGCTTTCGGAAGAAATATCCGGAGAGGAGGATAATGCAGCTGGGGACGGGGAATCCTCCCCCGCGCCTCATGATTCACAGGAAAAAGAAGCCTCTGAGGAAACCATCGGCGGAGAATTTCAGGCAGAATCCAAGACTGCTGCAGAGGCGCCGAAAGCCCCTCCCCAGGAGGTGGTACCTCCCGATGAGGATGCGCAAACAACCAAAAAAGGATGGGCAGAGGAAGATGGTATCTGGTACTTTTACCGGGAGGACGGGACCAAAGCCACCGGCTGGCTCACCGAAGGCAGTCTGCGGTATTATCTGCAGGAAGACGGGAGTCTGAGTCTTGGGCTTACAAAGATAGAGCAAACACTTTATTATTTTGATCCCATAAAGGGACATCTTCGGACCGACAGCAGCAGCTGGCATATCTTTGAGGGGGAGTGGTATTACCTTCAGTCCGGCGTTTCTGTGACAGACTGGAAATTTATTGGCAGCCACTGGTATTATTTCTACAGCGACGGAAAAATGGCTGTGGGAAAATTAGAACTGGGCGGTTCTCTCTATTTTTTTAACAAGGACGGGAGTATGGCTGTAGGATGGTTTCTGGATACAGACGGCAGCTGGTATTACCTGAATACCAATGGGACTGCCAAAACGGGCTGGCTTCAGTTGGGCAAGACCTGGTATTACCTTAACAGCAGCGGTCAGATGGCTGTAGGCAAGGCAGTTGTAGGCAATACCACATACCTATTTAAAGACAATGGAGCCATGCTATCCGGAGGGTGGCATCTTTTCCAGGGAGTCTGGTATTATCTCCGGCCGGACGGCGGTGCCGCCACAGGCTGGCAGAAGATTGGAAATACCTGGTATTATCTTTCCGACAGGGGAGAGATGGCCACGGGCTGGATTAAATCCGGCACTCACTGGTATTACCTGAAAGCGGACGGAAGTATGGCCACGGGCTGGCTTTTGGACGGGAAGTACTGGTATTATCTCAACGGCAGCGGGGCTATGCAGACCGGCTGGTTCCGGCAGGGGAAAGCCTGGTATTATCTTAACGGCAGCGGTATGATGCAGACCGGCTGGGTTCAGGTTGGCAATACCTGGTACTATTTTAACAGCAGCGGACTAATGCAGACCGGCTGGCTGAAGCTTGGCAGCACCTGGTATTATCTCGACGGCAGCGGGGCTATGCAGACCGGCTGGCTGAAGCTTGGCAGTACCTGGTATTATTTAAACGGCAGCGGGGCCATGCAGACCGGATGGTTTCTGGACGGCAAGACCTGGTATTATTTAAACGGCAGCGGGGCTATGCAGACCGGATGGATTAAGTCAGGCGCTGACCTGTATTATCTTGACAGCAGCGGGGCTATGAAAACGGATTGGATAAAGCTTGAAGGGATCTGGTATTATCTGACTCCCAACGGATCCGCCCAGACCGGAAAAGCTGTAGTTTCCGGAAAGAATTATACGTTTAAAGAGAACGGAGCCATGGTGACAGGGTGGTATGCAGAGGATGGAACCTGGTATTATTACGACAGCGACGGGCAGATAGTGACGGGCTGGCTTCTTCTGGGCAAGACTTGGTATTATTTAAAAGAGGACGGAAAGATGGCCACCGGCTGGCTGAAGCTTGGCAGCACATGGTATTATTTAAACGGCAGCGGCGCTATGGCTACGGGCTGGCTGAAGCTTGGCAGTACCTGGTATTATTTAAACGGCAGCGGGGCTATGCAGACCGGATGGCAGACCATTGGAAAATATAAATATTACTTTTACGCCTCCGGTGCTATGGCTTCCGGGTGCTGGGTTGACGACTGCTACCTTACAAGCTCCGGCGCTATGGCTGTGAAACAGTGGATCGGAGATAAGTACGTGGGAGCAGACGGCCATTATGTATCCTCCGTTATGCTTTGGCCCTGCCCGGCGTACACAAGGGTGTCCAGTGATTTTGGGTACAGGGACAAGCCAACCAGCGGCGCAAGTTCATATCACCAGGGCGTAGATTTGGCTGCCCCTAAAAATTCACTGATTTTGGCTGCTGCAAGTGGAACGATCGTAAATGCTTCTTCTCACTATCAGATGGGAAATTATGTAGAAATCGATCACGGAAACGGATTACATACAATCTATATGCACATGGAGAGCCGGGCTTCCAGCGCGAAAAAAGGAACTAAGGTTTCAGCTGGTGACGTCATTGGATACGTAGGGCAGACGGGAGTGGCCACCGGGTATCATCTTCATTTTGGCGTCAGTGTAAACGGAACCTACGTTTCGCCATGGAATTATATTCCAGATCCCCGCTAATGGCTTGTATGTATGTCAGTCAGAGAAAGGAGGGCAGTCTGATGAACAGCATTGATTTGAGAAATGAAATATGGGACTATACCCGATCCATCACCGGATATATGGGAAAGCTTTTTAAGCCTATCATTGACGATACAGGGCTGACTATGATTCAGATCCGGATCCTTCTGGAACTCCATCATACGGAAGAGCAGACGGTGGGCACTATCGGCAAGACCATCGGACTGGCCAGCGGCAATGCCTCGTCCATGTGCAAACGGCTGGAAAAGGACGGATATATTGCCCGCTGCAGAGACACGCTGGATGAACGTGTGGTAAAGCTTACCCTGACGGCCTCCGGCATCCGCATGGTTCAGGAAATCGAGCAGGCTGTCTCTGAAAAGTATGACCCGTACATTCAGCAGCAGCCTCAGGAGGAACTGAGAGAAATCCGATGCGGTATGGAGAAATTGCTGCATCTGCTTCAGTGCCTGTGTGAATTAACACCGGAAGACGATTAATGTTTAAAATACCATGCAGTTTGCATGGTATTTTAATTTTATGGTTTCTTCATAGAATTTACATTGACTATCTCACGATATCTTTATATTATAACTTTAATGTACGGCAAATACCGTACATCTGCCCCAAAATCATGCTTGAGAGGGCAGAATGTCTAAGAAAAAACAGGAGAGTGTGCTATGTTGTATTCAAGCTATTATTTTCAGATTCTTCAACAGTTAATCTATACGGTTCCAGCAGTTTTACTGGCGATTACAGCCCATGAGTTTGCCCATGGCTACGTCTCCTACCGTTTGGGAGATCCCACGCCTAAACAGGATGGAAGGCTGTCTGTAAACCCGCTCAAGCATCTGGACCTTATGGGAACCTTGTGTCTTCTGTTGTTTCACATGGGGTGGGCGAAACCCGTCCGCGTCTGTCCCCGGTATTATAAAGATCCCCGCAAAGGGATGATCCAAGTGGCTCTTGCGGGTCCTGTCATGAACTTTCTTATGGCATTTGTTTCAATGTTTATATTTGGTCTCATAGTACGCATCTTTGGAGGGATGCCCACAGGGATATTTGCCTATTTCTATTACCTGTCTTATTATCTGGCTGTTATTAATGTGGGACTGGGCGTCTTTAATCTGATTCCCATTCCGCCGCTGGACGGCTCCAATGTACTGCGGGAGCTTTTTCCCAGGGTACAGTACTATTACCAGAGGGCCGGACGGTATATGCCGCTGATCCTCATTGTATTGCTGATGACAGGGGTCCTCAGCCGTCCGCTGACCCTTATGGACAACGGGATATTGAACGGACTGTGGAGTATCGTAAAAGGAATTCTGGGGATAGGCTATATAAGCAGCGGAGGAGGAATTGCTGTCTGAGAGCAATTCCTCCTTTCCGTGGCTACAAATATTCACTTAAGATTTCGTACATATAATTGGAGTCAACGGGCTTTGTGATAAATCCATTCATTCCCGCCTTTGCCGCTGCGTCCATATCCTCCTGAAAAGTATTGGCTGTCATGGCTAAGATGGGAACCGTGCTTCCTCCGGATAATGGACTGCTGCGGATTTCCCTGGCGGCCTCCAGACCATTTTTTACAGGCATCTGCAGATCCATCAGAATCAAATCATAATACCCTGCACTGTGGCTTTCAAACATGAAAACCGCTTCCTGGCCGTCACAGGCCCTCTCAGAACGTATCCCCTTCATCTTTAAAAGCTCTTCGGCAATCTCTGCATTTAAATCATTATCCTCCGCAAGAAGAATCCTCTTTCCTCTAAAGGCCTCTTGGGAGACAGGTTCTTTTTGGGGGTTATTCGTCTCTTCGGGTGCCCCTACCGGAAGACTTAAGGTGAAGAAAAATTCTGTTCCCTTTTTCGGGGTACTATTTACCTCTAATTCCCCTCCCATCAGCTTTACGATATTCTGGCTTATAGGAAGCCCAAGGCCGGTGCCCTCGCTTTTGGAGCTGCTGGTGCCTAACTGTTCAAAGACACCGAAGATCTGCTTCTGGAATTCAGGGGCTATCCCGTCCCCTGTATCGGTGACAGAAAATCGATACACTGCCCTGCCGTTCTCAAATGCCTCTTCTTTTACCTTTAATGTGATGCTTCCCCTGGGGGGAGTGAATTTGCCTGCATTGGAAAGAAGATTGGTGAGTACCTGCCGGAGGCGGATGGGATCTCCCGTCACTCTGCTGTGTGTAATATCTGTCTGGAAGATGAATTCCTGGTTTTTTTGCTGGGTTTGTATCCTGGTCATTTCTTCTGCCTCACTTAACAGGTGTTCCAGTGAGAAGGGCTCAGAGGCAATGGTAAGCATGCCCCCGTCCAGCCTAGACATATCAAGAATATCATTGAGGAGAGCCAGAAGATACTTTGTAGAGGAACGTATCTTCTCAAGGTTCCCCTTTACTTCACCGGAGAGCCCCTCTTTCATACAGGTAAGATCCACGAGACCCGCGATGGCATTCATAGGAGTCCGTATCTCATGGCTCATTCTGGATAGGAAGTCTCCCTTGGCTTTGCTTTCAGCCTCCGCACGCCTTAGCTCTGCCTGCAGCACCGTACTTTTCACTCTGGATCTGGCAATTAATACAACAATCAAAAGGATCAGAAGAAGGAAAGCAGCCACAATCAAGACAGCTGCCATAGGATTTTCATAAATCAATTCCTTCAGGGTCACGGGTACATAGCTTCCGGAGACAAAATTACGTCCCGTAATAGCATCCATTTCTTCCTCCTGGATGTCACTGATCCCCTTGTTCAGAATACTCAGCAGCTCCGGGTCCACCGGACGCACCATAGCAAATGAAACCGGCGTACTGGTGTTGTAAAAGGTAACCGGCGTAATATTTCTGTAACTGGGCTTTTGCAGTTCTGTTTCCAAAGAGGTGGCAAGTCCATAGACAAAATCAGCCTCCCCCTGATTGACAGCCTTTACACTTGCCTCTGTGGTGGCATAATATACCATATTTTCAGCCTGCACATCATCGGGGAGAACCCGGCCTTCCAGAACAGCTCCCGTAAGATTGCCGGAAGGATAGCTCACCGAATTATTTTTCACAATCATATTGTTCATAGAGATAAAAGGCTTGGTAAGAGCCAGCCCCTGTTCCCGGGCAGCGTCCTCGGCATCCAGAAACCATCCCAGAATATCTGCATTTCCCTCCTGTACCATCTGAATGGCATCTGTATAAGTGTCTGCAAAGCAATAGGTAAATTCCAGCCCAGAGGATTCAGAGATCTCATCCAGGACGTCTGGTATAATACCATTATGGTGCTGCTTGTCCCCGTCAATACAGAAGTAAGGGTGCCAGTCCTTAACCGCTGCGACTCTGATTTTACCGGCATTTTTAATATATTCCACTTCTTCCGGGTCATATTGAATATCTGCAGTGCGCTGTTCAGGAAAATGCAGTGCGTAGTGTTTCTCCGCAAAATCCGGATCTCCCTCCAGGATGTGACGCAGGGCCATATTCAGTTCATCCATGATCTCCTGTTCTCCATGGGCCACTGAGATATAATAGGGCTGTGCCTCAAAGGTTGCAATCACACGAAAATTCTGAATGTCTTCCAGATCGTTTCCCAGCAGCAGGTCAACCTCTCCATTTTCCAGATGGTGATAAAGCGTATCATTCATCATATCCTTCTGTTTATAATACTTCAGCTGACATTCCAGGCCGTTAAAGTTCAAAAACTCCTGCAGCCTGCGAATCTTTTCATCTGCTTTTTCGTATACGCCAATGGTTTTGCCGTTTAGTGTGCTGAGATCATACGTTCTGAGATCAAGATTATCTTTGCGGCAGAAGAGTACCGCCCGGTTGCTCCCCATCGTATAATCAGGGTAGGAAAAATATGTTTCCAAATCCGGAGAATAAAAGGTTCCCCCCAGCAAGTCATATTCCCCATTCATAAAGTCTGTAATCAACGCCTCAGACTCCCCGGTGATATATTCATATTCCCAATTGGTATACTTGGCAATCTCATTCAGGTAATCCACCACTAGTCCCTGGTGATTTCCCTTTTCATCCGTCTCACTCAGGCCTTTAATATAAGGAAATGCTACTTTAATAACCTTTTTTTCCGGCACAGCAGCTTCGGCCTGCACAGAAAGCGTGTTGCGCTGCACAGAACCTAAGAGGATCAACAGCAGCAGAAAGAACGTGATGATTGTCTTTATTTTTTTTGTTATTCTCATGTGTCCCCCCATATGTGGATTATACGTTGGCATAGGACGAATGCCTGATCTCTGCATTGTCGGCCCCTCGTTCATATCGCCAGTCATATAAAGGATTATATCACAAAAACCGGCAATAGGACATTGTATTTCTCAAATAGGTTTTGTATTACAAAATACGGTTCAAGTCTTACATCTGCCCTTATAGTCTCAGACAAAAAGATTTGTTAAACTCTGTTTCATAAAGAAAACGAGGAGAAAGAGAGGGTTATGTATGCTTAAGGTAAGTCATCTATACAAGTCTTATACCTCAGGAAAGACGGTATATCCTGTATTAAAGGATGTGTCATTTGAAATTAAGGAGGGAGAGATTGCAGCAATCATGGGGCAGTCAGGATCAGGAAAAACTACGCTGCTCAACTGCATTTCCTGTTTTATCCCCTTTGAGCGGGGAGAGGTTCTTTTGGGTGAGCAGAATATCAGAAGTCTGAAGGAAGAGGAACTGTCCAAGGTGCGCAATGAAAAGCTGGGGTTCGTATTTCAGGATTTTATGCTCTTTGACGGTCTGACGGTCTTAGAAAATATCTGCGTACCCCAGGTGATTAAAGGCAGTCAGGCGCTGCAGATGGAGAACCGGGCCAGGCAGCTGTGTGCAATTTTTGGGATTGAGAGGATTATGGAGAAATATCCTGCGGAGATTTCAGGGGGAGAGAAGCAGAGAACCGCAGTTGCCAGAGCATTGATGAATCATCCCTCCGTTATTTTGGCTGACGAACCAACCGGCAATCTGGACAGCAAATCCTGCCAGGCAGTGATCGACGCTTTCCAGACGGCCAGGGAACAGCTGCAGGCTACGATCTTTATGGTTACCCATGACAGCTATGTGGCCAGCTTCTGCGACAGAGTTATTGTACTGAAGGACGGCTGTATCTTTAGAGAAGTAAGGAATGAGGGAAACAGACGGGAATTTATGGATGCCCTGCTGGGGGTTATCCGGGAAGTGGGAGGAGAAAGCCATGACTCTGAATAAAATATATGGAAAGCTGCGCAGGTATAACCGTAAGAACTACCTTCTGCTGACTTTCTGTATTCTTCTCTCTGTTTCCCTTATTACGTCCTATGCCATGATTTATTTCAGCCCGACAGTACAGAACTTTCTTCCCCAAGGGGGGGACAGCAGAAAAATGGGGACTATGATCTTTGCGGCTGCTATTTTAGGCTGCGGAATCTTCACGGTATACGCATCTTCGCTGTTTTTAAAATATAAATCCAGAGAGATGGGTATTTTTATGGCCATAGGGGCTCGGAAACGTCAGCTGCGGTCTGTGCTGTTTACGGATATCGGTATGGTAACTGCATCCTCCTCACTTTTGGGGCTGGCATTGGGTATCCCTGTTTCCAGAGGTGTGTGGGGATTATTCCAGCTGCTGATTGTGGACACCAGGGAGATGCGTTACCAATTTGCCCCCATAGGTCTGGGAGTGGGAGCCGCTTTTGCTGCCGCAGTAACTGTATGCTGCTTCATCCAGGCCGTTGCTTTCCTGAAAAGAAGCAATATTATGGAGATTCTGAATGATCACAGAAAATCAGAGCCTGTCCGGGATGTGAAAGGATGGTACGGTGGAGTGGGAATCGGACTGGTGATTCTGGGATTTCTGCTGGGGTATTTTGGATATGACATATTCAAAATTCTGTTCTCCCGGAGGCCGCCGGCGCTTTGGGGTCTTACCTATCTTCTGGCTGTGGCGGGTGTTTACATGACAGCCGTCTATCTGGTGGTCCATGGGAAGAAAGGCCGCAATCCGCAGAGGTACTATAAAAATATTATTTCTATCAGTATGATGCGCTTTATGGGACGTCAAACTGTGAGAAATATCTGTGTGATTGTCTTATTGGTCTTTGGGGGACTCTTCGCCGTCATCTATGTGCCGGGCATATGGACCCAAAATCAGGAGGTAATTAAAAATATGCCTGTGGATTGCCTGTTTACCTATCCTGCCGGGGAGCAGCAGATCACAGAGGAGGAGATCCAAAAGCTGGCGGATACGTATCAGACTGAGGTGAAGAATTATCGGGAGCTGGAGGTTTGGGAATTAATTGTAGACGGAACTGAGGAGATTTATGACAAAGATGGCCGTATTACGGAAACTTATATAGAGCGTGAGGCAAGCGCCATGTTTCTGAAGGCTGGCGACATATCAAGAATAACGGGCAGTGAAGTTAAGATACCTGCAGGGAGCTACGGGATTGGGGTGAAAAGGGCATATAAACATACAAAGGGAGAGAAACGCCTGCTTCTTACAGACCCCTCTACCGGGAACTCACAGGCACTGACTTATGGGGGAAATGTATTGTTTGATGCCTCTTTGGTGAATGATTTGGGAAACATCTTTTATGTACTGAACGATCAGGAATTTGACAATTACAGCAGCCGTCTGAAGCCAGAAAATAAATACGTGACAGCTGTCTTTGATGTGGATAACTGGAAGGAAACCTATGCGTTTGCATCTGCCCTGAAAAAGCAGATAATTCTCCGCACATCGAAGGCTGCGTCGGTATACGCCGGGTACAATAACTATGTAAAATACAGATATGAGAGCCAGGGGATACCCTACTTTATGGATGAAGAATATCCTCCGGGAGAGGGCAGCCTGAAAATGGATCCTGAGAACAGTATGCTGAGCACCAGCTGGAGATATTATCCCCAATTCAAAGTCCTTCTTGCTCAGGATATGCTGAAAAATATGTCGGTGTATATTATGCTGTTTGTGTATATTGCCATTGTATGTCTGACCGCTGTGGGTGTCATTGCCTATACCAGAGGGGTCTCTATTGGAATAAATTACAAGCAGGTGTTTGTGGATCTGCAGCGCCTGGGAGCCAGCCATACTTATATCAGGTTCTGCATCCGCAGCCAGCTGCGTAAGATCTTCTTCTTCCCTTATTTTATGGGGGTTGCTGTTTCCCTCTTCTACATGTTTCTTATCTATTGGCAGAACGACGGCATCATAACATCTGCAGAAACCAGAGCCATAGGTGTGATACTCCTTGCCATCTGTCTGATTTTTGGTTATATTTATCTGGTATACAGAGCGGCAGACCGAAAGTTCCAGCATCTGGTGGGCATAAGGGAAGCGGCAGGAAAAGAGGAATGACAAGGGGAAGGTGGCTGTATGGTTACAGTGGGAATTTGTGATGACGAGAAGCAGCAGAGGACGATGCTGAGAAGGATAGCAGAATCCTATTTTCAGCTTTTAGGACAAGAGTATAGAGTAGAGGAATATGAGGACGGCGAATGCCTGCTTCGGAAGGTACAGCAGGACCCCTATGGGACAGACATTATTTTCCTGGACATTCAGATGAGCGGGATGGACGGCGTAGAAACAGCACGGAGGATCCGGCACTTTTCCAGGGAAGCTGTTCTGATATTTGTCACTGGCTATGAGGATTATGTTTTCCATGGCTACGAGGTGGGCGCATTAAATTATATCGTAAAGCCTTACGCCAGAGAGAAGATTACACTTGTGCTGGATGAGGCTGTAAAACGGCTGGAGATGGACCGTCAGCGGTGCCTGCCGGTGCAGCAGGGCAGCTGCCTGAGCAAGGTTCCGGTGCGGGAAATCAGGTATCTTTGCAGCCAGCTGAGAAAGATTGTTTTATATACGGTAAATGGGCAGCTGGAGTTTTACGGAAAGCTGGGAGAGGTGCAAAAGCAGCTCCCCGGCTGTTTTGTCCGCACCCATCAGCGATATGTGGTGAATCTGGCTTATGCAGATGAAGTGCGTCCCAACCAGGTGCTGATAGGGAAAGATAGTATCCCGGTGAGCAAAAAATATTCCCAGGAGTTATCGGGTGCATTTGCCAGATTTCTTCTGCAGCAGTAGGAGGGGTTATGGCCAGAGGTTATGTAATTGTATTATGGATCATGTCAATGTGTATGAACCTTATCTCTTCTTTCTTTTTGTACAGACTTTCCGGTCTCTTGGTGGAATACAGAAAAAAGCTCAGATTCTTGTTTCTGGTCTGGTGCATGTTTTTGCTTATTCTGCCCATATACGATACAGATGCCACAAATGTACTGGGAATGCTGGCTGCTTTTTTGTTTATCGTGCTGATCTGCACCAGGGGAGAACTAATCAACAGAATCTCAGCGGTACTAATCTTTTACCCTCTGATTCTGGGGCTGAATTATCTGTTGTACAATAATCCGGTGTATTCCTTTAAAACTAATTTTATGCTGCTCTTCCAACAGAACAGCAATGATCTTGCAGGGGTGGATTATCTGCTCTGTTTTGCTGCCAGCTTTTTTTTGGATCTACTGAGAGTATTGACTTGGGCGTTACTGTACTACGGTTTTAAAAAACGATTAGAGGAAATCAAACGCTACATGTCAGGAAGGATTTGGCTGATTATATCTGTAATCTGTACAATATCATTTCTATCTATGGTGACTGTTATTATATTTCCTCCTTTTGATGCGGAAACTGCAGCTGAGTTCTATAACAGCCCCGGTTTATTTTACGCTTCTTATAGAACCCTCGTCATAGTAATCAGCGGAATTAGTTCAATCATAGGGATCCTGTATCTGCTGCAGCCCGTGATTGAGAATGTAAAAAACAGGCAAACGCTGCAGATAGAAGGGCTGAAAGAAGAGTACTACCGCTCGCTGGAAGAACAGCAGGAGAGTGTCCGGAGGCTGCGCCATGACATGAATAACCACTTCCAGATCATTAAGAGCTGTCTGGAACAGGGGGATATCAGGGGTGCAGGAGAGTATCTGGAACAGTTCGGCAGCAGTCTGCCGGCCGGCACAGGGAATCAGTTCTGCAGTGACCGGGCATTAAATGCCGTTCTGAATCATCGATGGGAAAAATTAAAGATGCTGCAGGCTGATGTTCACTTCAATCTGGAAATAAACCAGGTGATGGAGGTAACCTCCCTGGAACTCTGCACCATATTTTCTAATGCACTGGACAATGCTCTGGAAGCTGTCAGTAAAATTCAGGATCCGGGCCAAAGGAAGGTGTATCTTCAGGCCAGGACAAAGAAGGGATATTTTAGTCTGAGAATTGCCAACAGCAAAGAGAATCGGATGATAAGCTCTCATGGAAAGATCGTGTCGGATAAAAAAGAAGCGGGACATGGATATGGGTTGGAAAATATACGGGAAATTGCAAAACGTTACGGGGGAAATATGGAGGTGGAGTATACGGAGAAAGAATTTGTGCTGTTTCTTTATCTGCGGTTAGAATAGCAGATTAAAGCCCTGCTAAAAAACTGTTGACTCTCACGCTGCGTCATAGGCTAAGATTAAGGTATCAGGAACAGGAGGAGAAGAATATGAGGACTGTAAAAGAGGTATCAAACCTGACAGGTATCAGCGTGCGCACGCTTCACTATTACGATGAGATTGACTTACTGAAGCCCACCGTGCTCAGTGAGGCGGGATACCGGTTTTATGACGATAAAACTCTGGAAAAATTACAGCAGATACTCTTTTTACGGGAACTTGATTTGCCTCTGAAGCAAATCAAGGAGATCTTAGAAAATCCTGATCTTGATAAAAAGGAATTATTATACCGTCAAAAAAGAATGCTGGTACTGAAAAAGGAAAGACTGGAACGAATTATCGCCAGCATCGGGGAAATTTTGAAAGGAGATAACAAGATGAACTTTGAAGTTTTCAGCAAGGCCGAACTTGAGCATATGTACCGCAGTATGGAAACAAACATGACAGAAGAGCAGCAGGAGATTTTCAAAAAAGAGTATGGCAGTATGGAACAGTTTAAGAAACAATTCCTGGAAAGCGCCTCCTCCCGGCAGGCGCAGAAAAACTTTGCTAAAGTAGTGGAATGGTATGGAGATAAAGAAAGCGCTCTCAAAGCGTCCGCAAACCCCAAGAATTCAAAAATATTAGATGCTTATGGAAACAGGCTGGAGCAGGTAACCAGAAAACTAGCGGATAAAACCGGCCAGGATGTGAATACATTTGAGGTAAAGGAACTTGTGGGAGAAATGGACTTTGTCTGCAGGCAGCTGTATCAGATGGACGATGTAACCAAGTTTATGCTGGATATGGCTGAAAACTATATAACCAATACAAAAATGCAGGAAAACCTGGATGCAGTATACGGAGAAGGCTCTACGCTGTTTATCGGGCAGGCGCTGAAGGCATTTTATTTTCAGCCGGGAGTATAATCATTTATGATGTCCTGCATTACGTCAATGAATTCTATCAATTCTTATAATTGCCGGCAGTGTTCCTTTCTCATTTTACTGGTATATAAATTTTAACTTCATTATCGGGGGCGTCGAAGGACAGCACCTCGCGCTCATAAACCTCAAAGTCCTCACGGTCGTCCAGTACCACTTTTGTTGTTTGAAGCCATGTTCCAAAAATATATTGATATGTTTTAAACAGGTTTGCAAGGGTGCCCCGGTGGGTGAAAACGGCGTATTTCCCCGCCTGTAAAACTTTTTGTTCCAAAGACAAGAATGTCGGCAGACTTTCAAAATCATGCACAGGGCTTCCCACCATAGTTGCAAACAACACATCGCCGTCTTCAGTATAAGTGGTCTGCTGTGTCTCGCAAATGCCATACCCTGCGCCGGCCGCCATAAATAGGTCTTTATGGCGACACATGAATTCTTCCCACAATCCGGGGAGACGGTTATCAGCCAGAGAAGTCGTTCCCCGGATCCCGGCCACCTTTGTTTCCTCAAACATCACAAATTCAGGCTCGTCCGCTCAACAAGGGCTATCTTACCGGCAGAATGAAATCCGGTGCGCCTGATCTGGAATACTATGGGAAAGATGGACTTGTAGAGGTATGGACTGCCGTAAAAGAAAAATAAGAATTATGACGCCTTGTGCGGAAAAGGCGTGCTTGACAAATCGGCATTTTAGGGGAGAAAACGTATGAGTAGAAAAGAAGCGACAACAAAAGAAGATTTGCTGACTGTTATTGATCTATTGGAAAATGCAGGAATTACTTATTGGATTGACGGTGGCTGGGGCGTTGATATATTAGCGGGAAAACAAACAAGAGTTCATAGAGATATTGATATAAATTTTGATTCACAATATACAGAAAAATTGTTAAATTTGCTTTTAGAGTGTGGATACGACGTAGATACTGATTGGAAACCTGTAAGAATAGAGCTATATAGCCCCAAATATGGATATTTAGATATACATCCATTTGTCTTGAATGAAGACGGAACTGCAAAACAAGCAGATTTAGAAGGTGGTTGGTATGAGTTTGAAAAAGACCTTTTTGGTAACGCTGATTTTGAAGGAAAGACAATTCCATGTATTTCTTTAAAGGGGCAAAAAATTTTTCATTCAGGCTATGATTTAAGAGATAAAGATAAGCATGATATTTTAATCCTTGAAAATGTATCAGAATAATTTGTAGTATTAAAAAAGTGTGTAATGTACAGGCAGACTTCTCCCTGCTAAAATGGAATAAAAACAGGAGGGATTTATTATGATGAAAAATCCAGAAAAGACAATAGGTAATCTGATCGAAAAACAAAGTGTTTCTTATATTGCTTCTATCTCTGAAGAAGGATTCCCCAATATGAAGGCCATGCTTCCACCTCGGAAAAGGACAGGGATAAAAGAGTTTTGGTTTACAACGAACACATCATCTATGAGGGTAGTTCAGTATCTGAAAAATCCAAACGCCAGTATTTATTTTTGCGATAAACGGTTTTATAGAGGTGTTATGCTGGTTGGCACAATGGAGGTGCTGGAGGATGCTGATACGAAACAGATGATTTGGCGTGAAGGTGATACGATGTATTATCCCCAAGGTGTGACAGATCCGGATTATTGTGTGCTGAAATTTACTGCTGCACAAGGCAGATATTACAGCAACTTTCATTCAGAAAGTTTTGACATAGGATAATCCTTTTTTTGAAAGGCTTGAAGCAGGAGCGTAATGGGTGGAATCAAATTAAGCAATGAATTACTGAAAAACTTAGACAAAGTGCATACAACAGAACTAGGGGCCTTGTGTATTAAACGGAATCTCTCTTTGGATACCGATGACGTGGCGGGCTGGTGCAAATTGTCCCCGCTGACGTGCCAATCGCCGCATTTACCTGCGGCGAAGAATGGCTGGATGCCCTGCGGATATATCTGTGGGAAAACAGAAAACTTACCATTTACCGGATATTCCGTTCTTTGCTCTCATTTACGTCCAGAAGAAATGCTTCGTTCATTTTCTTCTGGATTTTTATATAGGTCTCCAATTCCTCCATAGTAAAAGAGCTGAGCATTTCCGCAGTGCGGCGGTAACAGCCGTCCTCAAAAATTTTGTGGAACTGATAGAGCTGCTGGCCTTTGTCTGTCAGATAGAGATTATACTCTCGGTTATTATGTTCGTTACGCACTTGTTTTAGGAGGTTCTTCTTTTTCATGCGGTACATTAGCTGGGAGCAGGCACTCTTGGTCTTATCGAAAAACACACTGAGCTCTGTAATCGTGATGCCCGGCTCATCACCTACCTTGCGGATAAACTGGGATTCGGCCTGGTAGAGGATAAAGCCGTTGTAATCGTGGAGCATAGAATCGTATTCATATGCATAATCATATCCTTCGTCGAAGGTGTCCAAGGCCTGACGGACTTTCTCAAAATGTTCTTTTTTCATAAAGGGTTCTCCATATAAACTATTTAATAGCTTAATTGTAAAGCAAAAAAACAAAAAGAGGAATATACAAATTTGCACAAAATGCAATATGCATTTTTGGTAGTTTTTTAATGAAAAATATGATTGCTTTTTCAGCTTTATTTTTATATTATATAGTTAATGTTATTAACAATAAATAATATTAAAGATAAATGGCATATAACATAAAGGAGGTGTTCTCATATGAAATATGATTTTGACAAAGTTTTAGACAGGCATGGTACATTGAGTCATAAATGGGATGGGATGGAAGAAGAATTTCCTGGAAACCCTCAGGCGCTGCCTTTCTGGGTGGCAGACACAGACTTTCCCTGTCCCCGTCCGATTGTGGAGGCCGTCTGCAAGCGGGCAGCCCATCCTATCTACGGTTACAGCGACATATCCGTCAAGGCTCAGGGACTGGCGGCCAGGTGGCAGGAGAAGAGAAATGGGTGGAAGGCGAAGCCGGAGTGGGTGACCTTCAGTAATGGCATTGTACCGGCCTTAAGTGCTATGGTGGCAGCTTTTACTCGGCCCGGAGAAGGGGTCATCGTGCAGCCTCCCGTATATTATCCCTTCCAGGACAGTGTGGTGAACAATGGCAGAAAGCTGGTAGAAAATCCTCTTGTCTTTGACGGGGAAAAATGGGGAATTAATTTTGAGGAGCTGGAACAGCTGGCCGCTGATCCTGGAAATAAGCTGTTGCTTTTATGTCATCCGTTAAACCCCGTATCCCGGGTTCTGGACAGGGAAGAACTGAAGCGTATCGGAGATATCTGCATACATAATGAGGTGATTGTGGCCATTGATGAGATCCACTCTGATCTTACTTACCAGCACAAACGTTTCTATTCTCTGGCCGGTTTGGGAAAGGAATATGAGCGTATCAGCGTGACTGCCATGGCCCCGTCCAAAACGTTCAACATTGCAGGTTTGCAGATATCCGCTATTTTGATACCTGATGAGGCGCTGCGGGAAGCTTTTGTGAAGGAGATGGACCGAAGGGTAAATATACCCAATGCCTTTGGCGTAACCGCCTTTGATGTAGCCTATTCTGACCCGGAGTGTGAGGAATATTTAGAACAGCTTCTCGCTTATCTGTGGGAGAATTATCTCTTTGTAGACAGGTATCTGGGTAAATGGATGCCGAAAATCACATGCCAGAAGCCGGATGCCACGTATCTGCTGTGGCTGGACTGCAGAAAACTTCATCTGAATGATGATGCACTGGAGCATTTCTGGTTGCGGGAGGCAGGTCTGGCCCTGGATGCAGGGAGATGGTTCGGCAGGGGAGGAAGCGGTTTTATGCGGATGAATATTGGCTGTGCCAGGAGCCTTCTGGCACAGGGCTTGGGTCAGTTGAGAGAAGCATACAGAAAAAGAGGGTTTTAAAAAGAAAACAATATAAAAAAAGCATCATAAAAGGAGGGCAAAGTAATGAATAAGTATTTCCCAAATCTATTTAGTCCCATGAAGGTGAAAAAGACCACCTTCAAAAACAGAATCTTCGGTTCCCCTACAGGTATGAAGGAATTGACGGACCTGAACCACAACAATGTGAAGAACGTGGACTTCTTAAAGCGCCGTGCCCAGGGAGGGGCAGCCATGGTGTGTCTGGGGGATGTGGTGGTACATGAGACGGGATGCGTGGACTGGAGCTACAAGGTAAAGGCCTATGATGTGAGAAGTGAGGCCGGGTTTTATGACATTGCAGGGGCCATCCGCTCTCAGGGAGCCCATGCATCCATGGAGCTGCTCCATGCGGGAATGCACTTCCATGACGATAACCGCATTAACTATGGTCCCAGCGACATGATTGATGAGTTTGACCAGGGGGATGGCAATGGCATCCACAGACATCAGATTATAGAAATGCCCAAAAATGTTATTGAAGAGGTGGTAGACAGCTATGGTAAAGCGGCCCTACGGGCAAAACACTGCGGTTTTGATTCCGTGCTGGTGCACGCAGGTCATGGATGGCTTTTGTCCCAGTTTTTATCTCCGGTACTGAATCACCGGACAGATGAATTTGGCGGTAGCCTGGAAAACCGGGCCCGTATAACCATGATGGTCATTGACAAGATCCGGGAATACTGCGGTCCAAATTTCCTGATTGAGGCAAGAATCTCCTGGAAAGAAGGCATGACAGAGGGATATCAGCTGGAGGAAAGCATTGAGTACTGTAAAATGCTGGAGGAGCATGGTGCAGATATGATCCAGGTGTCCTGCGGATCCCTGCATTTTCATGATTCTACCGTTTTGTCTACTCCAAGCTGGTTTGATGTAGATGAGGGTCACAATATACGGGCTGCTGCAGAAATCAAGAACCATTTACATATTCCCGTGGGAACAGTAGGAGCCATTACGGAGCCTGCGGTTATGGAAAAATGGATCAAAGACGGTATGGTTGACTATGTCGTGCTGGCCAGGGCTCTGATCGCAGATCCGGATCTTCCGAAAAAGGCCATGCACGGAAAAGTGGATGAGATACGTCCCTGTCTGCGCTGCATTGCCTGTCTCACCGGAGGATATTATAACCTGCCTCTGCACTGTTCTGTAAATCCCCAGATCGGACGGGATAGCGACTATAAGTTTATGCCTCTGCCTACAGAAAAAAAGAAAGTATTGATCGCAGGCGGCGGACCGGCTGGGATGGAGGCGGCCATCATAGCTGCAGATCGTGGCCATGAGGTAATCCTCTGTGAAAAAAAGGGCTTCCTGGGAGGACTTATGCGGATTATTGAAAAAGAATCCTTTAAAAAACGGATTCAGAGTTACCGGGAGTATCTGGAGCGCATGGTGGCAAGGAAAGCCATTGAGGTGCGGCTGAATACAGAAGTGACGCCTGAACTAGTGGAGGAGCTTATGCCGGATGTGGTGATCGCGGCAGTTGGCGGACACCCCATTATTCCACCCATCAAAGGCATTGAAAAAGCAATTCAGATCGTAGACTTTTACGACAGAGAGCCAGAGGTAGGAGAGAATGTTCTTGTGCTCGGCGGAGGCTTTGCCGGAGCAGAGTGTGCCATTGGACTTGCACTGGCCGGGAAAAAGGCCACTATCGTAGAGATGTCCGGCGCCCTGGCTTCCGGTCCCAACACCCCGTATCCGGGCACAGGCGCCATGCAGATGGATGCATTATGGACGAATATTGAGAAGAATCATGTGGAAGTCAGATTGAACACAAGATGCATGGAGATTACGGATGAAGGCATGATCTGTCAGGATAAAGACGGAAATCAAATTACACTGAAGGCAGATACAGTCATTGCGGCAACGGGAATTGCACCCAATGAGGAGACTGTGGAGACTCTGCGGGATACGATCATTGACTTCGCCTGGATCGGAGATTGCTATGAGCCCGGACTGATCCGCACCGCGGTAAGGCAGGCCTATGATACAGCTCTGAATCTGTAAAATAGGACATAACTGGGGGGACTTTAATGGAACAGACATTATTTATAATGAAAGAGAAGGTGAAAGAGAATGAGTAATGAGAAAAGCTTTTCGATGAAGACGCTGTTAATTCTGGCGGGTTCCTATGTGTCCTTTGGTATCGGAGCTGGTTTTGCCACTGGTTCAGAGGTGCTGCAGTTCTGGGCACCCCATGGACTTCCCGGGGCTGTAGGGATCATTATTTCCGCGCTGCTGATTCTGTTGTGCATCGCAGTCGTTTCCAGGGATTGCCGCAAGTACAAACTGGCCAGCATGGATATGATGTATCGCCATTATTGCGGAAAATATCTGGGACTTGCCATTAATTGGTTTAATACGCTGACATTCTTCTTGATGGTGGGCAGTATGATCGCAGGCGGTGCATCCTCCATGAACCAGGCATTTGGACTGGATACACGAATTGGTACAGTAATCATGCTGATTGCCGTTATGGCCACCGCCCTGCTTGGTATGAAAAAACTGACGGCTATTCTGGGAAATATTGCCCCGATCATCCTGTTGGCAGTGGTGGTGATCTGTGTTTACAGCTACATCAATCCCACGGACAGCTTCAGTACCGGTGATATGCTGATCAGAGAAAAGAGCGGACTCAGCATGTCCGGAAGCCTTATTTTCAGCGCAGTGCTGAATTTTACCTATGTGGTATTGAACATGAGCGCGTACAGCGCCAACGTGTCCACAAGGGCAGACCACCAGAAGGAACTGGTATGGGGAAATGTTCTGGGACAGTTTGCCACAGTTTTGTGCCAGACCTTTGTATTTCTTGCGTTTGTGTTAAACGCTTCCGTTGTAGGCGGTACGGATATTCCTCTTTTGATTCTGGGACAGCGTCTGGGCAGTGTGTTTTATGCATTTTACGGTATTATCGTGGTGCTTGCCACTTACACCACAGCAACAGGAATGGCATGGGTGGCCTCTTCCAACATTCAGCGGGAGGACAGCAAGTGGTATAAGCTTGTGGTGGCAGTGGTATGTATCGGCGCTTTTGTATTCTCCAACTTCGGAACCTTCGGAGTGCTGATGAACATTGTTATGAAAGCTGTTTCTTATCTGGGAATCGTGTTCACTGTGTGTGTAATCGTCTCTAAGATTTACCGGTATGTGAAAGAGTCCAAAGAGGGTGTAAAAGCGTAAGTCGTAAGATGCCATGTTCGAAGCACTGATTAAATACGGAAATTATAGATAGCAGGAGAATAAAATGCTGACAATAAAAGAAAATGCCAGAGAAACCATACGTGGCGGCAGCCCGGATCGCTTTGTTAATCAATATAGTTATCTGGGGCTTGTCCGGGATCCCATCGGCGTTTACGCCGGATGTGATCTCCAGCCGGGAGAGACGGGTACTAACGGCTGGGGTGTGAAAGTTACTTATCCAAAGAATACACCCGGACAGTTTCCCCTCTGTGAGGGGGAGGATAAGCTCCTGAAGGACATTACAAAGTGGCGGGAGATAATTAAACCCTGCCCTACTAAGTTTACAGAGGAACAATGGCTCCCTTATATAGAGGCCGCGGCCCGGATAGACCGCAGGGAATATTTTGTCACGGCCAGTGTATACAACGGAGTGCTGGAGAAGCTTCACTATTTCATGGGTATGGAAGACACTATGATCAATTTCTATGAGGAACCGGAGGAGATGCATGCACTCATCGACTTTATCGCTGACTGGGAGATAGCGGCCGCAGAGGAGATTGTATCCCACCTTCATCCGGACGCTCTTTTCCATCACGATGACTGGGGAAGCCAGAGAACCTCCTTTCTGTCGCCGGAGATGTTTGAGGAGTTTATAGAGCCGGCTTACAAGAGGATTTATGGCTTTTGGAAGGAAAATGGGGTAGAAATCATTATCCATCACTCTGACTCTTATATAGCCAATCTAATCCCCAGTATGATCCGGATGGGCATTGATGTGATCCAGGGACCGGTATATGAAAATAATATTC
Organism: Lactonifactor longoviformis; assembly: GCF_042848515.1. Taxonomy (GTDB): domain Bacteria; phylum Bacillota; class Clostridia; order Lachnospirales; family Lachnospiraceae; genus Lactonifactor; species Lactonifactor longoviformis. The sequence goes on from NZ_AP031453.1 coordinate 2,903,702, forward strand.
CGGAAATATTGAAGGAATACGGGGGAAGGATTACAGTTATGGCCGGCCTGGACAATGGTAAATACGACATGGAGGACTGGTCCCGGGAGAAAATCCGCAATGGGCTTAAAGAGCTCTTTGCGGCTGCGGGCACCAGATATCTCATCCCCTGTCTGACCATGGGAGGCCCGGGAAGTACATATCCAGGGGTATATGAGACAGTGACAGAAGAGATTGATGCCCTTAGCAAAGAGTATTTTTAAAGAACACAGATGCGGCCAAACGCTTCATTCTATGGAAATGAGGCGTTTGGCCGCTTTTAAACTAGTATGAGCTAGCTCTCTCTTAATTTAACCGCAGTGGCCGCCTTTCTCCGCCTTGCATCATCCATTGCCGCATAATGCTTCTTTGTGGTATTCACATCTTTATGTCCAAGCACATCAGCAACCAAATAAATATCACCGGTTTCCTGGTAAAGAGCAGTTCCATAAGTACTTCTAAGCTTATGAGGGGTTATATGCTTGGTGGTAGTAACCTGCTGGGCATACTTTTTCACCAGATTTTCAACCGCCTTTACTCCCATACGCTTTTTTTGAGTAGAATAGAAGAGTGCGTGTTCATGTCCGGGAAGAGGCGTAATATGTGACCTCTCCTCAAGATAGGACTTTAATGCTTTCTCGACTTCAGGCCCAAAGTATATTATCATTTCATTTCCGCCTTTACGTACTACTTTGATACCATTATTTTTAAAATCCACATCCTCTATATCCAGTCCGACACATTCCGATACCCGGATTCCTGTTCCAAGTAATAGCGTCACTAAAGCCAGGTCTCTGGTTTTTGTCTTTTCATAATATGCCTTTTTCTGACCGGAAAGTGTATCCCCTGCATGTTCGATATAGTCAAGCAGAAGTGCCACCTCGTCTGCATCCAGGCGGGTAATTGTTTTATCATGTATTTTGGGAATATCTACTAAAACAGTAGGATTTGTCTGAATCATTTCCATTTTATAATAATACGCATAAAAACTTCTCAAAGCAGATATTTTTCTTTTCAGCCCCCGTTCACCATTGGTAACAATCTGGTCCAGATTATCATGATCCCGGTATGCCTTCAAATATTCTAAATATTCCTCAATATCAATGGCCTTGATTTGGTCTAATACCTCCAATTGAAATTCTGTCATTTTCATATTTTTGAAAGCAGGGTTTTCATCGAGCAGAAACTGAAAAAATATGCGGATATCGTAAGCATACGAAATTCTTGTTTTGGTTGTTGTGGTTGTACTGATGGATCGAAAGAAATCCCGTGTAAAGTCAGGCAAAGTGTGAAGAACTTCTCGGAGCTTTAAGATGTTTTCTGTATCCGTCAATTCTCTGTAAGTCATTTTTTCTTGTTTCAATAGAAAATACCTCCTTATAAAATATATAGTGAAAACAACCGAATGATATGCTTAGGTTTACAATAATAGTATTATGTATACTTATGTATCTATATCTATTCGAAAAACTCGTGTTTGGCGAATAGATTGACACTTTCAGTATAACCTACTTTTCCTGTGATTTCAAGAATAATTATACGGACATTAGAAAAATCTCTCCATGACAGCAAATTGGACACTGATGGAATCAGTGCCCAATTTTTTAGCAACCTTATTTTACCTCTGCGGAATAATATGGAATACACAGATAACTTCCCTCAAAAATCTTATCTGTTGCCAGATGATTTATATTCATAACTTCATTGATATACTCATCCTTTGAATCATATTCTTCTGTCATATATTCCTCGGCTATGCTCCAGAGACTGTCACCTTTTTCGATCTCGATGCTGGTATAATACTTATACCTTTCTTCCGTCTCTGTTCCTGCGTTGGCGGTCAAAGCAAACTTTCCGGAAAAGATGCCGCCGGATACAAGAATCAATGCCAATACAACAAAAAACGTCTTCACTCTTCTATTCATATCTACGCCTCCCGAAAATATGTTCGCAAACATTTGTTCTTATTCATGTTTTTAATTATACAATCCGAACATGCGTTTGTCAATGGTTTTTGTCGAAATCCGAACAGATATTCCGAATATTTGTTTGCATTCTCTTCTTCTTTGTGATATGATAATTAAGAAATAAAGTCTGAAGATATTTGATTCTACATGCTTCAGAGGGCAGAGAATTACCCTCTGCGTGTTATTTGAATAAGAAAAAATTCCTGGAGGTTTGGTTATGGCATACGGCAAAATCAGCAAAAAGCAGTCCGAAATTTTAGAATACATAAAAAGCGAAATATTAAACAGAGGATTCCCCCCTGCAGTCCGCGAAATCTGTGAGGCAGTTCATTTAAAATCAACTTCTTCTGTCCACTCCCACCTGGAGACATTGGAGAAGAACGGCTACATACGAAGAGACCCCACAAAACCCCGTGCTATCGAGATAATTGACGACTCTTTTAATCTTGTGAGACGCGAGGTTGTGAATGTTCCTATCGTAGGTAAAGTAGCTGCCGGTCAGCCGATTCTGGCTGTGGAGAACGTTGAGAATTATTTTCCTATCCCTTCGGAATATATGCCCAACACGGACACTTTCTTACTTCATGTTGATGGGGAAAGTATGGTGAATGCAGGGATTCTGAACGGAGATTATGTCCTGGTCTCAAAGCAGCCCACGGCACAGAATGGAGATATGGTCGTAGCTTTGATCGAAGACTCTGCTACAGTGAAAACCTTTTATAAAGAAAATGGCCATTACCGTCTTCAGCCTGAGAATGATTATATGGATCCGATAATTGTTGAGGGTGATCTCCAGATTATGGGGAAGGTAATTGGTGTGTTCCGTTTTTTAAGATAACTTTGACCACGAATTCAAATACCAGGCTTTTCATTCCTTAACATTCAGGAATAAGCAAAGCCTGGTATTTTTGATCTATATCTTGCTATTTTAAGAAAAAAAGTGTATTCTATATGTTGGTTAGACATAACTAATCATATGAATATCTAATATGTCTCTAGAAAGGGGTTTAAACCATGTATTGTACCAGAAAAATTACAGATGCGGTTACTTGGGTAGGCGGATATGACCGGAGGCTGGCTTTGTTTGAAAACTTGTTTCCCATCTCCCGGGGTATTACCTACAACTCATATTTGATATCGGATGAAAAAACAGCGCTTATCGATACGGTTGATTCCTCTGTTACCCGCCAGTTCCTGGAAAATATTCATTATGTTCTCAGGGGGCGCTCTCTGAATTATCTGGTAATCAACCATATGGAACCAGACCACTGCGCGGGAATTGAAGAATTGCTGCTGCACTTTCCTGAAATGAAACTAGTGGGCAACGCGAAAACCTTTGCATTCATCCGACAGTTCTATGATCTCAATCTGGATGGAAGGACCCTTGTGATCAAAGAAGGTACTACCCTCTCCCTGGGGACACATACACTTAGGTTCTGTTTTGCTCCGATGGTTCACTGGCCGGAGGTTATGATGACATACGAGCAAAAAGAAAAGCTTCTATTCTCCGCAGATGCCTTTGGAAGTTTTGGGGCCCTGAACGGAAATTTGTTCAATGATGAAGTGGATTTCGCCCGTGACTGGCTGCCGGACGCCAGACGGTATTACGGGAATATAGTAGGGAAATACGGAGCGCAGGTACAGGCAGCTCTGAAAAAATTGACTGATATGGAACTGCGCATGATATGTCCCCTGCACGGTCCTGTGTGGCGCACCAATCTTGATTATTTTTTGGATAAATACCGCCTTTGGAGCCGATATGAACCAGAGGAACATGCAGTCGCCCTGATTTATGGTTCTATGTACGGGGATACTGAAAATGCTGTAAATATCCTTGCCTCCAGTCTGGCGGAAGCAGGAGTTAAAAATATTGCTGTCTATGACATTTCTACTACCCATATATCCACGCTGATCGCAGAAGCCTTCCGCTGCAGTCACCTGGTACTGGCCGCTCCCACTTATAACGGAGGAATTTACCCGGCAATGCTGAATCTGCTGCATGATATGAAGGCTCTGAACTTGCAAAACCGTACCATGGCACTTATAGAAAATGGTTCCTGGGCTCCGGCCTCTGCCAGGCAAATGCGTTCACTCCTGGGGGAATTAAAGCAGATAGAACTACTGGAACCTGTCATCACGGTTAAGTCTGCTATCAAAAAAGAAAATCTGGATGAACTGCTGCAGTTAAAAGAAAGCATTCTCTCCTCATTAGAAAAATTATGACGAAAAATGTATTCCTACATACAGTGGCTTTACGGGGAGGTACAAAAGCCACCGGGAGACCGGTGGCTTTCACTTAACACTCCTGATTATAAAATTCTTCTGCTGATAGAGATCAGCAGGCAGGCTCCTGCGATGGATACAATTATCTTTGCAAAGAAACCAATGGCGTAAAAGCCAATTAAAGAAATTAAAAGATTTCCTAGAATAGATCCCACAACACCGATTGCAATATACTTTACCACGCCTCCCTTAAGCTTCATAATACGGGAAGCAATGTATCCTGCAATCAAACCTACTAATACCTGCATAAGTATACTTAACATCTGCCTACCTCTTTCTACTGCTCTTCTTTTGCTGACGGTGCTGCCGTACATATCCTCCGTACGGATATACAGCGTTCACCATATAGTAAAGTATACCATTAAAATATGCAGATGTAAATTTTCTTATTCAGCTTCTATTTTCCGTGTCTGCTTTTATTGAATGAACCCAGGCTTGGATGGACTGGGCCAATTGATACTGCTGCTGCAAAACCGCCTTACCTGTCTCCGGAATCTCAGGCATCTGTTCTTTGGAATGAATGTTATCTTCCAGATACAATTTCAATAGCATTGCATTTTGTTCAATCCGTTGCAGACATTTCTGCTGGTTTTCAGGGGAAAGACTGTCCAAATTAACTATAACAGCATTGAAATCCAGAAATATGCGAATCGGCTGTTCGGAAATCTCCAGCATTAATTTTTCAAATTCTTTTTCACCCTTTTCTGTTAATGAGTATACAGCTTTTTCCGCCATATTTCCCTCTTTTACCATCTCACTTTCAATGTATCCCTTCTTCTCCAATTGAATCACTTTTTTATAGATCGAAGGTGTACTAATCTTTACCCACCGGGATATATTGCGGTACTCCACTAATTTTTGAATATCATAGGCACTTAAAGGCTCCTTTTTCACCATCCCCAATACAATTAAATCGATTGCTGCCATAACACCATCCTTTCTATCTTGACATCATTTTCGCTGTCATAAATAACTATAAATTATAGTATTATATTTTACAAAAATTGTCAAGGAAAAGGATATGACTTTAGAATAGCAGCCAGGAGGATTCCTCTTTTGCTTATATGCTTCTTCATCAAGCAGGAGCCATGCTTTCCATTTATAGACCAGAGGTTGCGATACGTAGAATGTAATTATTCTTTTATTATTTTAATATCTTGTTCGGCAATTAGTTTTTGTATAATTTTTCCCTTTTCGTCCTCCCAAGGATCATTTAAGTCTCCATTTCCGCCTATAGTTACTTTTGTATTATTTTCTTGATTGCCGCTAAATTCTTTTTGTTTATCGGTTAGATATTTTGAAATCATAAGGGTGGTACGTGTAGTGCTTTTTAATGACTCCCAATATTTTGTTTCTCCACCAGCCCCTTCTATCAAAGCGTCAAACTCTTCCTTATTAGTTGCTTCATTAATATTTTTCTTATATGTTTCAATGGTCTCCTCAACTTCTTGATCAGTTACTTTGTAGCCTGCTTTTTCAGCTGCATTAAGCAGCACTTTTCTTTGCAATACATACTTATATGCGTTATCCTCAGAATCTTTCAGCTCTGCTAAATCCATACGCTCCTTAATTTCATTAACCTCATCCCACGTAATCGTAATATCTTTACCTTTCGCATATATTTTTTCAGAGCCTCTTGTTTTTGGACTATTTTTTTGAGTGGTAAATAATTTGCCTATGCTATAAAATAAGTTATCGTCTGGATATGCTGATTGTGCATAAATAGTTGTTCCCAATGCAATCACAAATATAATAGAGACTATAGAGATTATCACTTTCTTTTTCATAATTATACCTCCTACTGAATTGATATATAAATATCTCCATCTTTATATGATGAATAACCATCTATTCCTGGGACAGGAGATGGGATTACTGCATATGAAGGATGGCCTATTATGTATGCCATTTCAAATAATACACTGTCGTCTTCCGGATAAGAGCAGAGTTGTGTATTGTATCCACAAATACCAATCATATAACCTCCTGGCAAGATCGAATCAAGGTTTTTATAGGATACAAAATTTGCTTCCCCTTCACCATTCACATTATGTCTTACAAATGACATACTTATATTTGGCTTATCTGCAGTCTCTATTATATACATATATAGATATACAACCTCTCTATATGGGTAATAGAATTTATTGTTTATTTTGTTTCTATCTTCTGTTAATTTCATAATAATATCAGCATGTACGGGCTCAGCATCCCAAGTTAAAAAATCATGTGCCATCGTTTTAGATTCATTGAATCTTTTAGACTCATTTACTGTTCCATCATCATTAAAAATATAATATCTTTCTTCTTCATTAACCCAACAAGCATCTTTTGCTAATGCCCCAAATCTGGTTGGATCTGTTAATGAAAATGACATAAAGTATCTCCTTTTGCCATCTACAACCTTCCAACCTGTTACCATAGAGCCCGTGTCTTCAAAATAGTATTTTCTATTATTAATCTGCTGCCATCCTGTAAGCATGAAACCGTTGCTATCAGTATAATATCTTTTGTTTCCCACATTAAACCAACCTATCTTCATAGCTCCGTCATCTTCATCCCCCATATAATACCAATGGGAGCCATCTTTAAGCCAGCCAGTAGCCATCATTCCATTGCTCTTTAAAAAATACCATGTATTTCCTGATTTCAGCCAGCCCGTTTTCATCGCACCGCTATCATTCATGTAGTACCAGTACTTTCCATCCTTTACCCACCCGGTTTTCATTTCTCCAATATCATTAGAATAGTACCATGTATCGCCTACTTTGAACCAGCCGATTCTCATGGCACCATCATTGGCGGGCCCAAGATAATACCAGGAATCTCCATACTTTTGCCAGCCGGTCAACATGATTCCGCTACTATTAAAAAAGTACCACGTTTTTCCGATTATCTTCCAGCCGGTTACCATTGCACAGCCGCTTTCAAAATAATACCAGCTTCCATCAACCTTTCTCCAATCATTTTCCACCGCTATCGGCCAAGAATCTCCGTCTTCTTTAATATAATACCATTTACCACTGTCTTTAAACCACCCGGTTCTCCGTGCATGTCCGTCACTATAATAATAGCTCCATTCACCATAATAAAGATTCCAGCCATTATGCAACATACTGCCGTCATCCAAAAAACAATAAGCCGGCCAGGTGCTTCTCTCAGCATTTAAACTGCCAATATACCACCGACCTATCAAAGTAGCTCCATATGGCCAATCTTCATCATCTTTATCAGAACTTAAATAATATGTCTTATTATCCCATTCTAACCAGCCTGTTTTCATCCATCCAGAAGCATCAAAATAATACCAATAATCATCAATCATTTCCCATTTGCTCCTCGAATAGCTGCCATCATCATGTCTATACCACAACCTTCCATCATCTTCTATCCACGTTCCGGATAACGTTGCCTCCAGCAAAGCAGGAGAATTATTTGGAGTTTTCCCTGCTTGTCCTACATCCTCAGTATTAGGTATTGCTACACAGTCATCTGAGGTTTTTTCATCTTCAAGAGCTGCTAATTCTTTTTTATCAATAGCCCCTGCCTCTTCCTCCTTATTATCTGTAATTTCTTCTCCTCCAGGAATATATCCTTCTGGTGCATCTTGTAGACCTACATTTATATATCTAGTGTCCTCATTTTTAAATTCTGTTGCATCCTCTTCTGTATTTATAGAACTATCTCCACCCGTTTCTGTTGCATAGGCATAGTTTGAATAGCTGCCTAAAAGCATAGCAGCCATCACCATAGCACAAACAACTTTAACTATTTTACTTCTCATTTTGTTCCCTCCCAAGTTTCGCTTATATTATCGGTTACAGTAACTTACTATTTTCCCATTGGACTATACCTCCTTTTCATTTAATTAAAAAAGACACCTGTCTCCAGATGTCTACTTAACGATATTTAACTATAAACATCTACAAACAAAACACACCTATCTGAACAGCTTCTGACTTAGGGAAACCACACCCAACACAGCGATTACGTTCTGGAATCGCACCAGATTTGCTTTGCTTCTTATTAATTCAGATATCTCGATTGTAGATATTATTATGTGTAAATTTTATTGATAAATTATATATGCCTTTTTGACTATCTTTTTATATCTTCTTAAATGTCCGCAAAGCCTTATTTTATAGGCTCTACGGGCATTTTGCTTTTGTGGTAAACCTCACATATCTAGGTCTATCTTCTTATATTTTCGCTATCAAGCGTGGTTAAAATCGTGGTAAATACTTCTTATGCGATTAGACGCTGAACCTCTGATTTTGCGGTATCTATGGACGCATGAGCGTACCAGTTCATTGTGATACTGATGTTTGAATGTCCCATGATATACTGTAAATCTTTCGGGTTCATGTTCTTGCTTGCCAGTCTTGTGCAGAATGTATGGCGTAGTGTATGCGGTGTGATACGTGGCAAAGGGTTATCCTTATGGTGCTTGTTGTATTTCTTTACCATACGGACGAATAAGGCGTTATAATCAATCGCAACTTTGGGCTTGCCTTTATGATTGACAAATAGAAAGTTGCCCCGTCCGTCTATCACAAATGGTTCTGCCTTTGGGCGTTTCTTCATAACCCGTTGAAATGCCTGTATTGTTTCTCTGCTTAATGGCACTTGCCTTGTTCCGCTTTTTGTCTTAGGCGTTTCAATATAATAGCCTTGTTCCTTGCTCTTTAATAACTGGTGGTCGATAATCACAACTTCATTCTTGAAATCAATATCGGCTACTGTCAGTCCGCACAGTTCCGAGATACGAAGTCCTGTTTTTAATAATATCAGCACATCATCATAATGCTTGTGATACACGTTATCCGTCTTAATAAATGACAATAAGGCTTGTTCCTGTTCCTCTGTCAATGCGACTTTCTCTTTGGTATCATTTTCTAGGACTTCACTCAACTTGAAATCAAAAGGGTTCTTCCTTACACAATCGTCTTGTATGGCGATATAGAATGACGCTTTTAACGAGCGTTTATGGTTGTTAATGGTGTTATAGGAAAAGCCTTTGTCTTTCATGCGTAACGCCCATTCTTTAGCGTCAGAGGGTTTGATTGTATCAATGCTCCTAGCACCTAACTTGTCCTCTTTCAATAACCGCATGAGCTGTTCCCGTTGTTTCTGTGTGCTTTTCTTCACATTTGCCCTCTGTGCGTTCTGTTTGGCGTAGAGTTGGCAAAGCGTCATTTTCTTGCCTGTGCTGTCGATACCGTCCTCAATATCCCGTCTTATCTGTTGTTCCAGTTCTCGAAGTGAGGGTTTTACCCGTTTTCCCTTTGGTGTCGGGTCTGTGGGTGTCAATCTCCAAGCATACACATATTTTGTGTTTCCAAATGCGTCTACATATTTATATAAGTATTTTCCGTCTGTTCGTTGGCTCTCTCCAGTATGCAGGATACGACCTTTGTTATCCCGTCTTTTTTCTTTCATGGTGTCTGCTCCTTTCCTTGTTGGAAAGAGCCTTGATATGACTTGTGTTCATCATAACACATACAAGGCTCATTTGCACTAGTTAGCGTCCAATTTGTCAATGACCTTTTCAAATTGTCGGCGTTTAATCTGTATGCGGTTGCCATTCATAATGAGCCAGCCAGCGTTCTTGTTTTCCTCTGCCAATCGTCTTAACTTGTTTTCTCCAATACGGAAATACTTTGACGCTTCTTCAATGGTAAGGGTATATTTTTCCCATACGGGAATATCCTGTGCATTACTCATAAAACACCCCCTCACTTTCGATTACATCTGCTATATCCGTACACATCTGTTCCACAAGCATTTCCTGTTTTTCGGAAAGGTGGGTACATTCATCAATCATTTTCATGTAGTTTGAGCCTGTCAGCCTGTCGATTTCCTCTATCATCACAATAGACGGCATGACCTGTCTTTCCAGCCATTGCAGAGTGCGTTCCATATTGACAGGTACGGGGTTCATTTCAAAAGGTAAACTGTCATGGGAAATGAATATCTCCCACAACGGATAGTCGGGAAATTGCACAAAATCAGTAATGAGGTAAAACACTAGCCCATGAGGGTTATATGTCAATAACAATTCCTCAACTGCCTGTACTGCCTTTTTATCACGCAGACGAATTTCAAAACGGTTGATAATATCGGTATGTTTCTTTTTCGTTGCCTGTTCCTTTTGCTTTTCATATAAGCAGAAATATTTTGTGCTTGCCTTTGAACCGATATAAAGGGTACTTGCTAAATTGCGGTTTTTCCCGCTTAATTTTCCACCTTGTACATTTTCATAGTTTTTACAGCGACAATCCGCACCGCCATTTTTGTATTTTTCAGACAAAACAGGAATATCCAGCAGACCGCACATATCATTGATTGCCAAGTCAAAACGTCGGATAACACCGCCACAGTCAAGACAGCGGTTTAAGAATGAATACCAATCCCTGTTCTGTGCCTGTAAGACATATTCCATGTTGCGTGAGCCTGCTCCTTTTAATTCCAAGAATACGCCCATGTGTTCATCATCAGAAGCCATAACCTTGATTTCCCCGTAGGCATAATGTTCTTTATAGCCATAATACCCATAGTCATAATGGATAAAATAATCTGCTTTCATGCCAAGCACCTTTCGGATAACTTCCAATGCGTCAGTCGTTGGAAAACGGACAGACAGATAATCAACGAGCAGATAAAAAGGCTTATCGCAGATATAGTAATTCAGACAACGCAGGATAATATTTTGTGTTTCCTTGCTAGCGTTGGCTTTTCCGTTCTCAAAGCGGTTGATACTATATCTTGATACATGGGTAAGACTTGCAAGTTCTCCTTGTGAAAGACCGCTTGCAAGACGTTTGTTTTTCATTTCAAGTGCAAATTCTAAATTGTTCATTGTATTCCTCCAATCCCACAATAGCCTTGAAATACCTGTAAACCACTATTCAAAAGAATGTGAAGTTACTATCTTCTTAAAACTCCTCATTACTCCTTACAGCTTTGGGGTTGTATGGTTTTTGACTTGTCTTTTGTGAAATAGTGCCCCCCTGTTAGATAACGGGGGCACAGTCAAGCCTCTCAGGCTCGCCAGCCGACAAAGCATTTCTTCCCCTTGACACAAGGTGTCATGGCGGTAAGCCTGAGAGGCTTCCGCCACCGTGTCAGAAATACTTTGTCAGCAAGTCCTGTTTTGCCTTTTCTAACAAGTTCCATTTCAACCGATATTCATATCTACGGGTTTAATCTGATAGGTATTTCTTTTTGAATATTTTTGTATTTCATTCTATTGTGCTTATTCATTTACAAGAACATAGTAATTCTTATATGCTTATTTGTCAATATCTTTTTTTGCCTTTACAAATCATATTAAGCATGATAGACTTATAGTGGCGAAGATATAACGAGATATGGAGGGTTATGCAATGAAAATAAGCCATTTAGGAAATAATATACAGACCATAAGAAAATTTAGGGGAATGAAACAACAGGAACTTGCGGACAAAATCGGTATCAATATGCAGAGCCTTTCCAAGATTGAAAGAGGGTTGAACTATCCTGCTTATGAAACGCTGGAAAAGATAATGGAAGTGCTGGACGTAACGCCGAATGAATTGTTGTCGGGAGAATGGAAGTATATCAATCAATCTGAAAAGGAAGTCTGTCAGTTTTTAAGAGCAGAAGAACGTCTAAATGCAGAACTGAAACATGGACATTATGACAACTTCTTTGACAGCGAGGAAGAATGGCTGGAATATGAGTTAGAAAAGTTACGGGAATACATTACCGACTACATCAACGGAACAAGTATTGAAGCGTCCGACCTTTACCCAATCAAAGAATTTATCCAGCATTTGAAATTCCAAAAACTGTTAGACCGCTATGATGATTTATACAGCATGGATATGTTCGGGGAAAGTATTGAAGGACATAAGTATAAAACGCCTTATCAAGTCGTGAAAATGATAAACCCGAACTCAAAAGAGGATATGGAACTGTTGCGAGAAGTATTAAAAAATAACCATTTCGATGATGAGGACGAGTAATTTTCTTCCTCTTGAATGGAAAATACAGCAAAGAAAAAGCCCAGTAAAGAGTGCAAAGCACCACCAATGGTGGCAAGGCTCTTGACAGGGCTTTTTCTTTTCTGTTGTGGGCAATCAAGAGGAAGAAAGGGATAAAATCTGATTTGTGATAAATCAGGCAATAGCAACGCAAGTATCGCAGTATGAGCTTGTGCTACATAAGGATAGTAACTGGAAGATTGTAAAAAAGTCATGATAAAAGTAAATGTTACTTACATACGAATGGTATGAAAGTGTTGACAATCATTTTATGATGACATATAATAAACATACAGAACGAATGTAAAAGAGGTGTATGTATGGCGAGAAATAAATATCCTGAAATAACTGTTGAGAAAATATTAGACGTATCTCAACGCTTGTTTCTTGAAAAAGGATATGATAAAACAACAATTCAAGATATTGTTGATGAATTGGGCGGATTAAGCAAAGGAGCAATCTATCATCATTTTAAGTCCAAAGAAGAAATTATGGACGCTCTGGGAGATAAGATGTTTTTTAACAATAATCCTTTTGAGAAAGTAAAAGCTCGAACAGATTTAAATGGACTTCAAAAAATGAGAATGGCAATCATATTAAATCAATCTGATGAGAAACAGATAGAATTGACGAAACAAGCTATTCCCATGTTGAAAAACCCTCATGTATTAGCTCGTATGATTGAAACAAACCGTCGTCGTTTATGTCCATATTGGGAATTATTTATAGAAGAAGGAATAAATGACGGGTCTATTAAAACACAATATAAAAAAGAACTTGCAGAATTTTTAGTGTTAATGGATATTTGGTTAATACCGTCTATCTTTCCAGCTAATAGAGAAGAGTTACAAAACAGATTTCATTGCATAAAAGAAATGCTTGAAAATATGGGTCTGCCTTTATTGAATGAAGAAATAAGCGAAAAGATAACAGCATTACCATATTTTGAATAGTTACAAATAAATTGCCTAGATATAGGCAATTTAAAAAACATACATACATACATTTGTTTGGTATTATAATATAAAGGAGATGTTATCATGGAAGAAGTTAAGTATTCAATATGCGTATCGGCATTGCAGAAAAAGTATAAAGATAAAGAGGTATTGAGTAATGTAACTTTCTCTGTACCTAAAGGCACTATTTATACTTTATTAGGGTCAAACGGTGCTGGAAAAACAACAACTATTCGTATATTAACAACGCAAATCAAAGCAGATAATGGTACGGTTCAAATTGAGGGATATAATGTTTTTGATAATCCGCAGAAAGTACATGAAGTGATTAGTTTGACAGGGCAGTTTTCCGCTGTTGACGAATGTTTGACAGGAAAAGAAAATCTCATTATTATGGGAAAATTACGTCACTTATCAAAGCCAGAGGAAACGGCTGATAATTTGTTAGAATATTTTGAATTAGCAAAGGCTTCAAATCGTATTGTATCTACTTATTCTGGTGGAATGAAGCGAAAACTAGATATAGCAATGAGCTTGATCGGAAATCCTAAAGTTATTTTTTTAGATGAACCAACGACTGGATTAGACCCACAAAGTCGTCATAGTATGTGGAATATAATTAGAGATTTAAACAAGTCTGGTGTAACGATTTTTCTAACTACTCAATATTTAGAAGAAGCAGAACAACTGGCAGATATAATCGGCATATTGGATAATGGAAAAATCATCGCAGAGGGAACGCCAGAAGAATTAAAAGCATATCTCCCACAAGGAGAAGTACAATTTACATTTGAAAATTCAGAAGAATTTGAGAAAGCTATATTGTTGATGAAAGATTATAAAGTTTCCATAACCCCAGAAGAATATAGCATTATTGTGTTTACTGACGGAAAAGCAGATACATTGTCTAAAATATTCTATATGTTATATACGAGTGAAATTTCTATTCAAAACTTTAAAGAACTTGCACCTACCTTAGAAGATGTGTTCTTATCAATGATTGAAGAAAGTGAGGGAAAATCAAATGAAGTCAAAGACTAAAAGATATAATGATACTTTTACAATGGCAGGACGTTGTTTACTTTTATCGAAAAGAAACCCAGATACTTTTTTAACCAGTATTATTCTACCTGCACTAATGATGTTACTATTTATTTCTCTTTTCGGCAATCTTATTCAGATTGAGGGTATTTCTTATGTAGATTTTATCGTTCCGGGAATTTTATTACAATGCATTGCTCAAGGTTCTTCTACGACCGCTATTATGGTAAATAAAGATGTAACAAGTGGCATTGTTACAAGGTTTAATACATTACCTATCAATAAAATTTCAATATTGAACGGTCATATTTTAGAGGCTTTCATAAGAAGTATTATAAGTACTGTTGTTGTTGTATTGATAGCAATATTGCTTGGCTTTCGTCCGTCAATTCATATAATAGACATAGGAATTGTACTCATATTATTAGTTGGAATAATGTCTGTGTTATCATGGTTGGCAGTTATGGTAGGGGTCATAACAAATAGTGCAGAGGGTGCAAGTTCATTATCTGCATTAGCAATCATACTACCTTATTTAAGTTCTGGGTTTGTACCAACCGAAACATTACCCTCAATTTTAAAAGTATTTGCAGAATATCAACCTATGACTTCAATTATAGACACTATGCGAAATGCTTTTTTAGGAAATACATTGGATACTCAACTATTTATTACCGCTTTAGCATGGTGTATAGGTTTAACGATACTATTTTATATCTTATCCTTAGTTTTATTTAAAAAGCGTTTATGTAATTGAAGATATGTATTTATATCATTTCCCAAAAGAAAAAAGTTAGAATGGAAAATGATTTTAATGGAAATTGCTCTATGAAGTACCTTAAGCATTTTACAAAAAAATCTACAACTAAGTAGCGAAGCACACACTACTACAACTGAATATTTTTATGTCTTAGCTCATGCAAACTATATGTTTTGTGTGGGCTTTTTTATTACCTTTTTTCTATATCCCAAAGGTATAGACGGTATTTCCGTTTATATATTTCAGCGTATGCGGAAAGGAGGTGAGATTATGAACACATCTTCTCTCGAGCATATCGTTAGAATACAGTTTAATGCTTTGATGATGACTGTTATTAAATGCACAGTAAAAAGCAGAAACAGACAGTTTGCAAGACGTTCCAAGCGTGAAGTTTTATTCTGTGAATTATCAGATACTAAAAATCTAGAATGTAGAACTGATGATAAACATTTTTGCGATTACATTTCTTTTGAAGTCTTGAATTTCACAATTCAAATATCAAATGAAAAACTTGCTGTTGCTTTATATAAGTTATCAAGTAAAGAGCGTGATGTAATACTATTACGCTATTTTCAAAGCATGAGCGACCAAGAAATTGCAGAATTATATCATGTATCACGTTCTGCTATTTATCACAGAAGAAGTAATGGATTGAAGAAGTTAAAAGCACTATTGAAAGAGAGGAATTGAACCAATGAAAAAAGAATATGGCTATCCCACACTAGAAGTAATATGTAAAGCGTCTGCTGGAAATGAAAATGCTATAAGAGAGATTTTAAAGTTTTATGACGCTTATATTTGTAAATTATGCTTGCGTCCGTTTTACCACTCTGAAAGTGGTAAAATTACTATGCAGGTTGATGAAGAATTAAAAGGTCAAATTCATACAGAAATGATGAAAGCAATCTTGAAATTTGAAATCAGAGTAAAGTAATCATATTACATGAATGAAAAAACGGGAGATACACAGATATTTGTGCTATCTCCCATGTTGTTTTTGTGTCATATCAAGGCTCATTCAATCGTGGTAAATTCGTGGTAAAATGAATAGTTTTCTATACTTCAAAATGGTTGAAAGTATAGTATTTATGCGGATAATCGAAAATCAGATATAAAATTTATGTTAAATTAAGTATACTATTTTAGCATATTATTTACAACTCCTTTTTAATTAATATTTTTATAGTTATATTGATGATTTTTTATAAATTTATGTTCACGCCATTCTTTTCGATTATCATAAATATATGGTCAAATTCCTGGTAAGTGGAATAAGACTTGACTATATGGCCGTTACGGCCACGGAGAGAGCATCTCACGAAACTGTTTTAAATAATTGTCCATAATGGAACCTCCTTAGTGAAATATGATGGCAGGAAACAAAAAAAGCACCCCGCATCAGGAGGCGGACAGTAAAAATTTTCTGATATGTAGTTGTTGAGTTTGAAGAACCATGGTAAAGTAGACATAGCGGTTTTTGGTATGTGTTTACGGTTGCGTTAGGGGTAACTCAACCATACAAAATATATTCAAAAACTGCTACTTTTTTTGAAAAAAGTGATAGTTTCACGTACTTAGGGCTAGCCGCCGCGCTAGCGGCTTGGTACAATACACTATAAACATGTATTTACAGGAGGAAACTTATGTATAAGCTGCTTCTTTTAGAAGATGATATCAGTCTGATCGATGGCTTGCAATATGCCTTGAAAAAGAATGGATTTCAGTTGGATGTTGTCCGGACGATCCGGGAGGCAAAAGTGCTTTTATCTGTCCCCAACGACTATGACCTGCTTCTTCTTGATGTTACGCTTCCGGATGGAACAGGATTCGAAATCTGTGAACAAGTACGCCGAAAGGGGAACCCCATCCCTATCATATACCTCACTGCTGCAGATGAGGAGACCTCTGTGATACGGGGACTGGACATCGGAGGAGATGATTATATTACCAAACCCTTCCGTCTGGGAGAACTGTGCTCCCGTATCCGGGCTCTTCTCAGGCGCAGCGGGAGGAAGAAAGAAATAGGGGACAGCCTGCTCGTCTCTGGCAAAGTGTCCGTTGATCTTCTCCAAAGCAAGGTTTTCCTGTCCGGAAGTCCCCTGGAATTGACCAGTGCTGAGTACCGGCTCTTATGTCTTTTAGTAAGAAACAGCGGCCGCATCCTGACCCGCAGCTCTATCCTGGACCTTCTATGGGACGGCAACGGAAGCTTTGTGGACGATAATACTTTATCTGTATATGTGCGCCGCCTGCGTGAAAAACTGGAAAACGATCCCTCACACCCCGAACATCTTCTGACTGTCCGGGGATTCGGATACCAATGGAAGGAGTAACGCTATGAGCTTTCTGCATGAAAAGCAATCCCGCTGCTATTTTTTATTTCTCTCCTGCTTCTGCACTCTGATGCTAGCCTTTTTCGTTTTGTGTGCAGGTATACAGACTCGTGAGGCAAAAAAGCTTCTTCTCAGACAGGAACAGACTGCCGCCTCCTATCTTCTGGAACAGGGTATATCGGAAGACATTACCGCTGCTGCCTTTAAAAACAGCGAGCTTACTGAGGAAGGTGTACGGCTTCTTGAAAAAAGCGGGCGTACCGACAGCACTCCCTTTTGGCTTCTTCCCCCGGCCCGTCGGGCGGCAGTCCTATATCTGACTGCCGCCCTTCTGGGAGGTCTGGGATTCGGGGGGATTCTGATGGGCGTCTCCGCTTTCTTTCTTCACCGACGGGAACTTCTGTATCAGAAGGCGGCCGGCAGAATTGCAGAATTTGCGGAGGGGAGCTTCGCACGTCATCTGCCCAGGAACGAAACAGGTACGCTGTATCAGCTGTTTGCATCTGTGGATGAGCTGGCCATGGCTTTACAGTCCAAAAGCGAATCTGAACAGAAAGCAAAGGAATTCTTAAAAGATATGATATCTGATATCTCTCATCAATTGAAGACTCCCCTGGCTGCCCTGAATATGTATGCAGAAATTATTCTGGATGAGCCGGACAATCCCCCGTTAGTAGAGGAATTTTCCGGGAAATCTCTGATATCCCTCGCACGCATGGAACAGCTCATTCTCTCTCTGCTGAAGGTTATGCGGCTGGATGCCGGAAATATTCGTTTTGAGCAAAAACTCTGTACAGTTTCTGAACTGGTTTCCCGGGGAATTGCAGAATTGATTACAAGAGCAAAACAGGAAGAGAAACAGATCCTGATAAACGGTGATCCCGGAGAGCAGATTCTGTGTGACCTGGAATGGACCGGTGAAGCCATCGGCAATCTGGTGAAAAACGCTCTGGACCATACCGAAGCCGGAGGAACCATTGAGATTGCCTGGGAGCGGTCTTTGGCAATGCTTCGGCTGTCTGTTGCAGATAACGGCAGCGGGATCCTTCCGGAAGATATTCACCATATTTTTAAACGATTCTACCGCAGTAAATCTTCCGCCCATACACAGGGGATAGGTTTGGGGCTGCCTCTGGCAAAGTCTATTATTGAAGGCCAGGGGGGGATTCTTTCTCTTCAGAGCACTCCGGGCAAAGGAACCACCTTTATTATTTCTTTTCTTACAGAACCGTAAGCTGGAATTCATCTGTATGTAAGGTGATCCTGCTATGCTGTCAGGGTAGAATAACAAGGAGGTATAATTACATGGAAATATTGCGTACTCAAAATCTCTGCAAAGTATATGGAAAAGGTGATACACAGGTCAAAGCGCTGCAAGACGTATCCTTTACTGTGGAAAAGGGAGAATTTACTGCGGTTGTAGGGGAATCCGGTTCCGGAAAGAGTACTCTCCTGAACTGCATCGGGGGCCTGGACACTCCCACGTCCGGTCATATTTATCTCAATGGGGAAGATTTATATTCAATGAAGGAAACAAAACGTACGGTGTTCCGCCGCCGCCACATTGGTTTTATTTTTCAGTCCTTTCACCTCATCTCAGAGCTGAATGTGGAGCAGAATATTATATTTCCGCTTCTGTTGGACAATAAGAAACCAAACCGGGAGCAGACAGACGAAATCCTGGAGGTATTAGGTCTGACAGATCGCCGTACGCATCTTCCCAGTCAGCTGTCAGGGGGACAACAGCAGCGCGTAGCCATAGGACGTGCGTTGATTGCGAAACCCATGCTGGTACTGGCTGATGAGCCTACCGGGAATCTGGACTCCAAAAACAGCCAGGATGTCATGGATCTTCTCTGTAAAGCATCCAGGCATTATCAGCAGACGGTTCTTATGATAACTCATAATATCAATCTTACATCCTCTGTCGACCGTGTTCTGCGTGTCACAGACGGTATTCTCAGTGAACTGGGGGGTATGAAAGTATGAGACATTATCTGGACTTAATCCCTATTTCCGCTAAGGTGCACCGCAAACAGAGCAGAATGACCAGAATCTGCATTATACTCGCAGTATTTCTGGTTACCGTAATCTTCGGCATGGCAGATATGGAAATGCGGGCCCAGAAGCTGCAGTCTCAAAAGAGTGATGGGGGCTGGCATGCCGGCTTTAAAGAAATCACCGGTGAACAAGCTGGCATCATAGCCTCACGGCCTGAGATAAAGGCATCCGCTTGGTATGATGTTCTCAATTACCGCTTGGATGAGGGGTATCAGCTTCAGGGGAATGATGCGGTTATCTGCGGGTTCGATGAGGAATTGCTTTCTATGTTTCCGGGAATGGAGCTGGAGGAAGGGGAATTTCCAAAGGATACACACTCTGCTGTTTTTACAAAAAGCGTAAAAGAACAGCTGGGGCTTAAAACAGGCGATACTATATGGCTGACCGTTCCCCGGGGGGAATCTATAGAATTAACGGTATGCGGATTTACAGGAGATACGTCTATGCTTACTGAAAAAGATGCTTTCGGCATATTTTTAAATACAGAAGCATTCCGTACACTGCTGTCTGCTGAGTCCTCAGAAACGTATGAAGGAATCTTTTATGTTACATTCACCCCCTACTGCAGCATCCAAAAGGCACTGTCTGATATTCAGGCACAGCTGCAGCTGTCAGACCAGCAAGTCACACAGAATACAAAGCTTCTGGCACTGATGCTCCAGAGCAAAGATCCCTATATGATGCAGCTATATCTTACTGCAGGTGTCCTGGCTGTCTTGGTTGCCATTGCAGGCACTCTGATGATTGCTGGAAGTCTGAACAGCAATGTCGTACAGAGAACGGAATTTTTCGGCATGATGCGCTGTCTGGGTGCAACTCAGAAGCAAGTGATACGATTTGTACGAAGGGAAGCACTTAGCTGGTGTAAAACGGCCATCCCGCTGGGGATCGCCGCGGGTACTGCTGTCATATGGCTTTTGTGCGCACTGCTGGAGTTCTTAAGTCCAAGCATATTTGGGGAGATGCCGGATTTCGGGATTAGCTGGCTGGGCCTGATATCCGGTGTACTGATTGGCCTTATCACTGTCCTGCTTGCGGCCGGTTCGCCTGCCAAAAAGGCATCCAGAGTTTCCCCTGTGGCGGCTGTATCGGGAAATGCCGGCACCATCCAGGCGGCGCGTAAAGCGGCATCAACCACATTTTTTCAGGTGGATACTGCTTTGGGAATCCATCATGCAAAAGGGAGCAGGAAGAATTTTATCCTTATGATTGGCTCCTTTGCTTTCAGTATTATTCTGTTTCTGTCCTTCCGCTCAGCAGTAGATTTTATGAATCATGCTATCACACCGCTGAAGCCCTATTCCCCGGATCTGTCGGTGCTCAGTCCTGACAATACCTGTGCAATCGCTCCGGATCTCGCTGAATCATATGCGGTCCTTCCCTTTGTAGAGAAGGTGTACGGCAGAAGCTTTGCCTATAATATCCCGGTAAAGATACATGGACAGACAAAAAGTGTCAACCTTATCTCCTACGAAACATATCAGTTCCAGTGGGCAGAGGATATGCTCCTTGAGGGGACAATCGATGATACAGAGAATGGCAGCTCGGTACTCACTGTTTTTCACAAAGAAAATCCTCTGAACCTGGGGAGTACAATTACCATGGATTCCTACTCTGAGGGACAGCCGGTGAATGTTAAGGTGTCTGGAATTCTGTCCGACAGCCCTTTTAGCAGAGAACCAGGGGTTGAAACTGTAATTTGCTCCCAAAAATTATTTCAGCAGTTAACAGGTGAGAGCAATTATACAATCATAGATGTACAGTTTAATTCCAAAGTAACAGATAATGATGTGGCACAGATGCGCGCTGATGCCGGAGATTCGGTTATCTTCTCAGACCAGCGTATAAAGAACAGTGAAACCATGGGGGCATATTATTCCTTTTCCCTGTTCATCTACGGATTTCTGGCTGTAATCGCCTTAATCTCTGTATTCTATATCATTAACAGCATTGCCATGAGTGTATCCGCCCGCCTCCGTCAGTATGGCGCCATGCGGGCCATCGGAATGAGTGACAGGCAGCTGATACGAATGATATCAGCCGAGGCAGCAACCTACGCCCTCTTCGGCATTTTCTTTGGCTGTCTCATAGGTCTTCCTATAAACAAGCTTCTATTTGAGAGACTTGTCACTTACCGATGGGGAGATGCCTGGTATGTACCGGTTGGTTCTCTGCTGGTGATCATACTGGTAATCGCAGGGTCTGCGATTCTGGCTGTGCGTGGCCCCGCAAGGAAAATCCGGGGGATGTCGGTGGTGGATACTATAAGTGCAGAGTGATAGTTTTGTGTATGTGAAGTTCGGGGTTATGTAGTCGGCGAGCAAAGCGTTGCAGACGGACGGATATAGAAGGGAGCACCGGGGGGACAGGGCCAGGCCAGGGGGCGGTTCCGCAGGAGTGAATAGAGAGTCTTAGGCAAAACCGGGATTCACGCAGGAGATTTTTTCGGCAGTCCGGGCCGAAAAAAAGTGAGAATGGGCAGAGAATGCACATAAAGCATTCTTTGACCATACGAACGGTGCTCCGGAGGGGATTCCGGTTTTGTCTTAGACTCTCTTCAGGACGGAGGTGTCCCCGGAACCCAAGCCCTCCCTCCCGCCCGAACCAGCCCGCCGCCGCGGGATTTCTCTCACCGTCCCCTTACCACCTACACCTGCCGTCCAGAAATACCTTGAGCCGAAGTCCAAATGCTGCACCATTAAATCCCAATTATTGCAAAAAAACACGGCAAAGCAAGCCGTCCCAGCTCACATTGCCGCACTCAATTTCTATTCTAATTCACTCGCAGAGATACAAGTCCCGTCTCTCCAGATTCTTTCCAGATCGTAGAAAAGCCTGTTCTCTTCATCGAAAATATGAAGCACAATATCCCCGTAATCCATTAAAATCCAATTTGCGTTCTGGTATCCCTCTATCTGCTTTGGTTCATATCCTGCTTTTCCCAGGAATTCTTCCACGTTGTCAGCCATTGCCTGCACCTGGTTGCGGTTGGATCCGCTGGTGATGATAAAGTAATCTGCCAGTGTGGTAATTTTTTCAATATCGATCACTTTTATATCAATTGCCTTTTTATCCTCCAGGGCATCGCAGGCAAGACGTGCCATTTTTTTACTCTGATTCATTTGCCGTTTCCTCTCTATGTCGTTCATTGTGTAATCTCTCGTAGTAGTTAAAGGCCTCTTTGGTAGCTGTATCAATTTCTCCGGAATTGCCTTCCAGATAAGCTAGTGTATCCTTTAATATCTCGTACATACACTCATCCAGATCTCTAAATGCAAGTCTGCGTATCTGACTGAGGTGCTGTGCCTTGCATCGCATAGGTTCAATGTAGTCTGCAATATAAACAATCTTCTCCAGCGTATTCATTTCCGGCTTTCCTGTGGTATGATACCTGATGGCAGAAAGAATCCCGCTGTCTTTTATCTGGTATTTCTCTTTGGCTAAAAATGCGCCCAGCTTGGCGTGGAGAAGAAAAGGATTCCGCATCTCAAAGGAATTTATTTTTATCCCGTATTTTTTACACAGTCTCAGCTTCTTCTTGTTTGGTATGCATTTGGCACAGTCATGCAGAAGACCAGCTGTCTGTGCCTTCTGGACATTTTCCCCATGGGCCATTGCCAGGCCTGCACTGGTGTACATTACCCCCATGGTATGCCGGAAGCGCTCCTCATCCAAATCTTTTTTTAAGATTTTGGTCATTTTTTCGATGTTGTAGTTCATACCTCTTCACTGTCCTTATAAATCTTGTGTTCTCTGATATAGTCCATCACATTATCTGTGAGATAATACTTCGTAGTTCTGCCGTCCTTTACCCAGGAGCGGAGCATTTTTGATGATACATCTATATTGATAGAATCCAGTTTTACAAAGCTGCCCTGAAACTTATAAGTCAGTTTCCACATGATTTCATCCAGTTTCTGATGGCTGGTATGATTTCTGGTGGCAACTACCACAGTACAGGCGTCACAGATTCTTTTAGGCTCCCGCCATTTATCAAAATCAAAGAGGGAATCTGCACCCAGAATGAAATAAAACGCAGTATCCGGATACTGGCTTTTCAGGCGCTCTAACGTTCGATAGGTATACGAATACCCATCCTCGTTCATTTCTATCAAAGAGAGCTCAAAATGGGGGTTAGAGGCGATTGCCAGACGTACCATATCGACTCTCTCACTGTCCGTAGCCCTGCCCTGACGGTTTTGCTTGTGAGGGGGATTCCCTGCCGGCATAAACCATACCTTATCCAGCTGAAACTGCTCATAGGCAGTTTCACCAAGTATGAGGTGGCCGATGTGTATGGGATCAAAGGTTCCGCCCATGATTCCGATTCGTTTTTTTTCCTGATTCATGATAGTCTTCCTCGTAAGGTGCTGTATCTGCCTGCTTTTATTTGGGAAGTTCTATTTTTTTCTTATCTTTTTTTCCTTCCTTATACAGCACAATCTTTTTTCCAATCACCTGAACTACCTGAGATCCTGTTCTCTCCGCAAGAATCTGGGCCATGGCCTTTGGATCATCCATACAGTTCTGAAGCACAGAAATTTTAATAAGTTCTCTGGCGTTCAGTGCTTCCGCGACGGATTTTGTATTTTCCGGCGTCAGGCTGGACTTGCCGATCTGAAGAATGGGATCCACATTCATGGCCAGCCCTTTTAAATACGCTCTCTGTTTACTTGTCATAAATCCTCCTATTTATAATAATCAAAATCAAATCCGTACATACGTACGGTATCTCCCTCTTCGATCCCGGCTTTCTCTAAATCTGCCAGTATTCCTCCTTCTTTGAGGAACTTCTGGAAGAAGGCAAACCCCTTCTCAGAGTCAAGATTCGTATATCCCAGCATCTTCTCAATCTTAGGTCCTTCCACAATAAAGATATGGGGATCTTCCTCACTCTTCACTACCGTGTAGGGAAGGTTCTCCGCAATCAGAACATCCTCAGGGAAGAACTCCTGTTCAAACACAATCGGCTCAAGCTCTGTATGATCCAGCAGCTCCTTTACATAATAAAGCAGCTCCTTCACACCCTGCCCGCTTACTGCCGAGATCGCAAATACACGGACACCTTTGGGCTCAAATTCTTTTCTGATAGCTTCTACGGGATCTTCCCCCTCCTGGTATAAGGCATCAATTTTATTAGCGGCGATTACCTGGGGACGTTTTGCAATCTCCGGATTGTAAGCCTCCAGCTCTTTGTTGATTTTGTGAATATCCTCAATAGGATCTCTTCCCTCTGTAGAAGCTGCGTCTACCATATGAATAATGACTCTGGTGCGCTCTATATGGCGAAGAAACTGGTGTCCCAGTCCCAGCCCCTCAGAAGCGCCTTCAATTAATCCGGGGATATCTGCAATGACGAAACCGTCCGTGCCTTCCAGATCTACCACCCCCAGATTGGGATTCAGAGTAGTAAAGTGGTAATTGGCAATTTTGGGACGTGCATTGGTCACTCTGGAGAGAAACGTGGATTTTCCTACGTTCGGGAATCCCACCAGCCCTACATCTGCAATTACCTTCAGTTCCAAAATTACGTCCAGTTCCTGGGCTGCCTGTCCGGGCTGTGCATATTTGGGCACCTGCATAGTGGCCGTGGCATAATGCTGATTCCCTTTGCCGCCTCTGCCGCCTCGTAATACAACCTGACGGCAGTTTTCCCCCGACATATCTGCAATTACTTTTCCACTCTGGGCTTCCTTGATTACCGTACCTTCCGGTACTTTCAGCACAATATCCTGTCCGTTGCCTCCGTGGCACCTTCTTTTGCCGCCCTCCTCACCATCCTGGGCGGCATATTTTCTTTTGTGACGGTAGTCTCCTAAGGTATTCAGGCCCTCGTCAACTTCAAATATGACATCTCCGCCTTTTCCTCCGTCTCCTCCGTCCGGCCCTCCGTTGGGAACATAAAGCTCCCTGCGGAAGCTTACATGGCCGTCTCCGCCTTTTCCGGATCTGATATATATTTTAGCTCTGTCTGCAAACATAATTCACCTGTTTTTTTCTTTCTTCTAGTTCAATCACAATCTTTTTACTGCATATTATAAGTATGATCAATAACATAAAAACCATGCAACACATTAGATGATTGCATGGTTCCATGTTATACGTGACTTATTATTCTGCTGATACAGGAACGATAGAAACCTGTTTCTTATCTCTTCCTTTTCTTTCAAAACGAACAACACCATCCACTAATGCAAATAATGTATCGTCTCCTCCGCGTCCCACATTCACACCCGGGTGAATCTTAGTTCCGCGCTGTCTGTAAAGAATATTGCCAGCTTTAACGAATTGGCCGTCAGCTCTTTTCGCACCTAAACGCTTAGATTCGGAATCTCTGCCGTTCTTGGTAGAACCAACTCCTTTTTTATGAGCGAAAATTTGAAGGTTCATCTTTAACATGTCCTTACACCTCCTTGAATATCAAATGAATGTATTCTTTGCCGTAGTTTTCCTGAATCATTTCTAATCCAAGAACCATTGATTTTAATAGTAATGCTGCTGTAGTACTGACAGGACCAGTAATCATACATTTTAAGTACCCATCCCTCTGCTCTCCCCCGAATTCATCCTCCGTAAAGGTTTCCATGGAATTCACAGCGTTTACAGTAAGGGCTGAAACCGCCGCGCAGATAATATCATATCCCTCATCGGCGTAGTCTGCATGTCCACTGGTTTCAAATCCTATATACTCACCGTCTGACCTTTGATATACAATAACCGTAATCATAATCGCCTGTCAGGAATTAAGCATTAATTTTTTCGATTTTCACTTTTGTGAACTGCTGTCTGTGACCGTTCTTTTTGTGATAACCAGATTTTCTCTTATACTTGTAAACGATAACTTTTTTCGCTTTACCGTTCTCAACTACAGATGCGGTAACACTGGCATCAGCAACATCTGCGCCAACCTTTAACCCGTCGTTGTTTACTGCAAGTACATCATCAAATGTAACAGTCTCTCCAGCTTCTACACCAAGCTTTTCTACTCTAATGATATCGCCTTCGGCTACTTTGTACTGTTTACCACCTGTTGCAATAATTGCGTACATATGGCACCTCCTATTATCATTACTCGCCAAATATGGTGGCTGCCTTCCTGTTGAATTACTCAGAAAGCAACGCTTCTGACCTCTTTGTGCGGCATCCGTATTATAATAGCACAAGATATTGTGTCCGTCAACTGTTTTTTCCTTCAAATTTCCAGCAGTTTACATATTCTGCCTTAAGAGATCATGAAACTGAGAATCAAATAAAATTCCGTAGAGTAAAAGCGCAAATCCTGCCGCTAAAATCAGTACGGTTGATACAATCAGCACTGTGATAATCAATCCCTGTCTTTTTTTAGGAAAAAAGGTGCTCCTGTATCCTTCCTCCCTATAGTGGAGCAGATGATTACCACCGTAAGCAGCAAAAGGCACACAGCAGGCCATAACCAGATAGACGCCGATGCTCGCCACCGGTACAGTATTCAGACTGGTCTGCGACAGATCACTCCCTGCTCGTTCCAGTATTTTTGCAGAATAGGAGGAGATGGCCAGTGGTACGTAGTTATTTACCCCGTGAAAAATGGCGGGATATACCATATTTTCCGTCTCCAGCATGACATAGGACAAGGCGGCTCCCAGAAGCGCGGTGGGCACGAATCTCCATATGCTCGTGTGAAAGATGCCAAACAGAATTCCCATAATAAGTACAATAAGCCACTTTTTCTTCAGCGGAAGCATACTGTGAAGAATGACTCCCCGGTGCACTGCCTCTTCACACACGGCAGGCATCACTACCGTAAACAGAAATCCAACCGCAAAGGGTACGGAACTGATCACGGAGCTTAGCCCTTGGCTTACCCCCAGCATCTCATCAGGAAAAAACCATGTAATGATTAATGTGAGTACCATTACTGTGAGAAAAGAAGCCAGCCAGAGAAGAATGGTTCCTGCCGCCTTGGAAAACCTGACTCTGCCTACGGGAAATATTTCTTTGAAATCAGCCCTGCATAGTTTTACGCAGACAATGGCCATTGCCAGAAGGAGCAGTTCAGTCATTGCAAGCCCGTACATGCCAAACTGCATCTGCAGAGGAGCCATAATAAAGTAAAAAGAGAACATCACCACTGCAAAAAACAGCAGGCCGTGATAAGGTCTTAATTTTCTTTTATCCATACGCAATTTCCCTATTTGGACGGTACAATCTCGATCCAGTAGCCATCCGGATCCGTGATAAAATAGATACCCATAGCCTCATTTTCAAACACAATGCATCCCATCTCTTTATGTCTCTTATGGAATCCTTCATAATCGTCTGTCTCAAAGGCAAGATGGAATTCACACTCTCCAAGGTTGTATGCCTCTGTCCGATCTTTCAGCCAGGTAAGCTCCAGGGTAAAATCGGTGGTCTGATCACCCAGATAGACCAGTGTAAAGGAACCATCCTCCGCATCTTTCGTTCTGACAGGCGTAAGCCCCAGAGCTTCCTTGTAAAAGGAAAGGCTCTTTTCCAGATTCAGTACATTAAAATTAAAATGTGCAAATTTCAGCATATTATTTCCCTCCTATTTCTTCCGCCAGTGATTTTCTTACTTTTTTTCTGGTTACTTCAACGATGTTAAGCTTCGTCATATCCACAAGTACCGTGTGAACCGGATCTCTGCGGAGATATTTTTTTAAAACATTCAGCAGCTCTTCCTGATGTTCCTTTCGCTCCAGGTTAATAAAATCAATCAGAATAATACCTGAGAGATTCCTCAGCCGCAGCTGTGCCGCAATCTCACGGGCTGCCTCAAGGTTAATTTTGCGGTAAGTTTCCTGCTGCTTTTTCTTACCTGTATATTTTCCGGTATTTACATCCACTGCCACAAAAGCTTCTGTCTGCTGGATCATTAAAAACCCTCCGCTTGGAAGCCATACTTTTTCTTTTGCCGCATTATCCAAAGCGCGCTCCAGAGAATAGAGCTTGTGAAGTGAGAGCAGCCTGTCCTCGTAGAGTCTGAGCTTTTCGGCATCTTCCTTCTGATACTCTCCCAGATACTCCCCAAGCTCAGCTAAAATAGCCGGAAGATCAGTGACAATCTCCTCCAGGGTATCCCCGTAGACATCCCGCACAGCCTGAATATAAAACGGGCTGGCTTTTTCCAGCAGACTATAGCAGGTCCTTGTTTTGCAGATATCAAGCACCCGCCTCCAACGCTTTTTCAGGTATTCCAGTTCTGCCAGTATCTCCTGCTTCTCGGCCTCACCGCTGTTTGTGCGGACAATCAGGCCGAATTCCGCCTCCATACAGGGCGCCAGCCATTTTCTCAGACGCTCCCGGTCTTCCCCGTTCAGCTTAGAGGAGAGGCTGAGCTGGCGGCGCTGGCTGGTGAGTACCAGGTATTTGCCGGTAAAGCTAAGATTGGATGTCAGGTTATAGGCCTTGGATTTTAAAGGCTCCCGGTTTACCTGCACAAGAACTTCATCTCCGGCTTTTACAATATTGTCTTTTTTCGGATTTGTAAAGTAAGGAACTTCTTTTGATAAGGGCAGATAGCCTGTCACCCCCGGGGAAAGCTCCACAAAAGCCGCATCAATATTGGGAGATACATTTTTTACCTTTCCAATATAAATGCTGCCAAGCAAGGCTTCCTGTTCCAGAGATGAGAGCCGCAGTTCCAGCACCTTTCCCTCTTCCACAAGTGCGGTAACTGTCCTCTCCTGGGAATGTATCTGCATCTTTGTAATAATCAGCTTACTCAATTTCTTCTCCCAGTCCTTCCAGCGATACGAATACCGGCCGGCCTTCCGCCTGAATCTCTCCGTAGGTTTCGAGCCGATGGACCTCAAAGGCATACTCCAAAACAGAAACTGACAGATAGCCGGCAAAAGCTTCCATCACCAGTTCTGGTTTTGTATTATTCGCGCTTCCTGCTGCCAGTTTCAAAAAGATACTTTCCCCTTCTCTTCGCATCTCATAGATAAAAGGCCGGATATCAATTTCCTTTTCGCTTTTTTTGGTTTTTTTCCAGATGAGCAGCTGTTCCTGACTGTAAAAGTCAGCCAAATGCTCCAGAAACATATCCCTCAGCTTTTCCTGACCGGGACGGAAAGTTACCAGATAATCCGCGGCGGCCACCAGGGACATAGCTTTGCTGGCTTTGCCGTCATCTACCTTTTTTATACTTAAGATCCTCATGCCTTCCACCATAGCGGCGTTCAGGCGCTTTTTCATATCCTCTGAGTTTGTCGCAGTATTTACTTCCATATCGAAGTACTCTCCGGTGCTTGTGATGCCAACCCCCAAGGGTGCGGCAAAGGACATAATCATATGGGGACTGAAGCCCTCTGAAAAAGCAATGTCAATCCCTGCTCTGCGGATAGCCTTCTGAAAATACCGCATGATATCCAGATGTCCGATAAACTTCATGGATCCTTCTTTTGCAAATTTCACTCTAACCTTCAAGACAGACACCTCCTTTGTATCTTCCCGCACCGCAGCCGGAACACTGCTGCCTGCAGTTAGGCGTTATCTCTTCCTCTTTTGCACGGTTCCATTCCCGAATCAAAAACTTTTTGGTCACACCGATATCTATAAAATCCCAGGGCAGAATCTCTGTGACATCCCGCTCCCTCATGGTATAAAAATCCGGATCTACTCCCAGATCCTTAAAAGCCTGCTCCCAGGCCTGGGGTCTGAAGTACTCTGACCAGGAATCAAAAAGGCTTCCGTTCTCATAGGCCTTCCGGATCACAGGTCCGATCCTCCGATCCCCCCGGGCCAAAATGCCTTCCAGTACCGTAACATCTGCCTCATGCCAGTTATACTTAATGCTCTTTTGGTTCAGCTGGGCTCTGATGGCTTCTTTTACAAATCTGGCTTTATCAAGAAACTGTTCTTTTGTAAACATAGGAGCCCACTGGAAGGGGGTAAAGGGCTTTGGCACAAAAAAGGAAGTGCTTACTACAATCTGGCACTTTCCATGGCGCTGCTCCTTTGGAATCTCGTAATATCTCCGGGCTATTTTTTCTGCCAGCTCGGCAATTCCTCTCATATCCTCCTCTGTTTCCGTGGGCAGTCCCAGCATGAAATACAGCTTTACTCTGGTCCATCCCCCTTCAAAGGCACTGCCCGCTCCTTCCAGGATATCCTGCTCGGTGAGGCCTTTGTTAATCACATCCCTAAGCCTCTGTGTGCCTGCCTCCGGTGCAAACGTGAGGCTGCTCTTTCTGATATCCTGAACTTTGCTCATAACATCCAGAGAAAAGGCATCAATGCGAAGGGAGGGCAGCGAAATATTGACGCCTTTCTTGTCAAATTCCTCTATTAAAAACTGGATGAGTTCCGGCAGCTGAGAATAATCACTGGAGCTTAGTGAACTCAATGAAATCTCCTCGTGCCCGGTATTCACCAGCATATCCTTTGCTGCCTGTTTCAGGTACTCCAGCTTTCTCTCTCTTGTGGGACGGTACAGCATTCCTGCCTGGCAGAAACGGCATCCGCGGATGCAGCCTCTCTGGATCTCCAGAGTTACCCGATCCTGTGTAGCTTTAATAAAAGGTACCACAGGGGCCTTTGGATAATACGTATCTGTCACATCCATAACCACCTGTTTTTCCACCTTCAGAGGCGCACATTCACAGGTAGGAGCAAAGGATGCGATAGTTCCGTCCTCGTGGTATTCCACCCGGTAAAAGCCAGGCACATAGATGCCCGGAATCCCTGCCGCCTTTTCTAAAAATTCTCTTCTGCCTCCGCCCGAGCGTTTGTTTTCTTTATAGACATCAAGCAGCTGATTGTATACTGTTTCTCCTTCGCCGATATAGAACAAATCAAAAAAGTCCGCCAGAGGCTCCGGATTATAGGCGCAGGGGCCTCCTCCTATGACAATGGGCATGTCCTCTGTTCTCTCTTTGGAAAGCAGGGGAATCTGGCTTAGATCCAGGATCTGGAGAACGTTGGTGTAGCACATTTCATACTGCAGCGTCAGCCCCAGGAAATCAAAATCTTTCACAGCATCCTGGGATTCCAGAGCAAAAAGAGGGATTTTCTCCTCACGCAGTACCTGATCCAGATCCGGCCAGGGGGAATAGACACGCTCACACCAGGTATCCTCTCTCTGGTTAAACATATCATAAAGGATCTGGATACCCAAATGGGACATGCCAATCTCGTACACGTCGGGGAAACACATGGCGAAACGGATATCCACCTTGTCTTTCTCCTTCATCACCGAGTTGACCTCGTTTCCAATATAACGGGCCGGCTTCTCTATATTTAGTAATATTTCATCGTTTAAGGCTAGTTTTCTCATTTTCTTCCTCTCGTTTTTTAATTGTCTTGTATCAATCAGGAGCAGCTGTCCTTTTTATGCGGCCCTATGAATAGATACAATTTTACCTATTATAAACATTTTACGGAAGAACTTCAAGTAGATATCTCTCATTATACTATATAGAGCAGCCGAATCAGCTCCAGAATTTTTTTTGGGAGGCTGCTGCTGGTTTCATGCGTGCTTTTTCCTTCGCAGGGAAATCTCTATATAAAGCAGGAACCATCCTGCACAATGAAACAGAAGAATGAAAATATCCTTTGTTACCAGGGCCGTACTGCCGGCTGTCAAGTCCATAATGCCCTCAAAAGCCGCCTGGGAGGGAATCAGGTAGCATACAGCAGAGAGAAACGGATGGCTGACTCCTACGAGAAAGCAGAGAATCGGAACAGCCATAAACAGCAGCATAATAACTTTGATATATACCACACCCATCATCAAATCCCTGGAAAGTCTGCCTACAAACAGACCGATAAGTGCTGCCACAAAAGAAGAGAGCAGAATCAATATCAGCATGAGGACGGCATTCTGCAAGGATAGCCGAAAGCAGATACAGGCTGTAAGGATTGAGGACAAACACCCACAGAGAAAGCCAACGATAATCTTCTGCAGAATATACTGGCTTCGGGTGATAGGTAAGATCTCGTTTATTAAGGCCACTCCGTCCTCCTTTTCAGAAACCATGTTCATTGCATTATAAGTACATCCCATAAACATAGCTATAATCAGTGTAACTGTGATAAACATATCCTGAAGCCCTGCCATCACACCAGGGCGCTCCAAAATCTGAACCTCTGCCCGCCTGGATGCATTCCGCTGTTCATACAGAGCAGGAAGCGTGTCAGCAGTCTGGCGAAAGATATCCAGCTCGTCGCCGGCACATATTGTTTGGATGCCATTCCCGTCCGCCTCCACTCCTATCAGATTTGTAGACGGTTCCCTAATTCCATTTATCAGTTCCTCAAGGGACGGATAAGCTGTCACTGTACCATATCCCTCCAGCCATGCAGCGGTTTCTTCCGGCATATCATCCCTCAATATTCCGAACTGAAGCTCCCCCAGGGAGGTAAGGGCGATGGAACCCACGTAATGCAGAGCCGCAGCAGCAAGGATTGGCAAAAGGAAGGTCATCAGACAAAACTTGTCCTTCCGCACACTTTTCAGCTGATAGCACAAACCCTTCATATTCATGCCGCCTCCTTTCCCATTTCTCTGCGAAATAACTGATGCACGCCGGCATACAGTACTGCAATCATTGAAGCAATGCCCCAATAGTAGAAAGGACTGGATGCAGAGATGCCAAAATAAGCGTTTTTCAGTCCCATGTATATGTGATAGAATGGATGAAGCCCAATCCAATCCAGCTTTACCGCCGTATTTGCGGAAAGAAACACCGGGGTTGCAGCAAATATGGCTATCAGCAGATAGACCAGAGTAAATTGCCGGAAGTCTTTCAGCAGCAGGGCGCAGACCAGACCTGTCAATGCCATAATCAGCGACAAGAGCGCCGTTTGAAAAAGGATTGCGGGCAATATCGGCATTGCAGCTGAAACTCCAAGATTGAGTATAGTAAGCAATACGGCAAAAACAAGATCAGACAGCAGAAACAGTATCAGCTTTGACAAGAGAAACAGATTTTCCTGTAAAGGAAGAACGGCATGGACACGTATGACGCCCATCCCCTTCTCCTTGAAGAGTACAGCAGCGATCCCTAAAAATCCGACCGCAGAGATTTCAAAAAACAACAGTTCACAGGTAATCTCTCTTCTTGCTTTCTCTTCCGGTGTATAAAGTCCAACATCCCCCGCAGTATAAGGGGCCGCCGGCTGCAAGAGAGACAGGGCGTAGTCAGCCCTATGGCGGTCAGCCTTTTCTGTTCCCCCGTAAAGTACAATCTGTATATCCCCAGCAGCGGCGTTGATGCCTACGCT
The DNA here is from genome assembly GCF_042848515.1 of Lactonifactor longoviformis. Lineage (GTDB taxonomy): Bacteria > Bacillota > Clostridia > Lachnospirales > Lachnospiraceae > Lactonifactor > Lactonifactor longoviformis. Next base: position 2,937,374 of record NZ_AP031453.1, read on the forward strand.
GTTGGCATCCTGGTACAAGGCCCTGTCAAACGCTTCCTTCGAGGATACACGCCGAACCAGCGCCGAAGTTCTCTCCTGTGTACCTGCGGGATCGTACAAATACACATTATATATCTGAGTATCCATGAATCTGACATATCCAAAGTTTACATAAAAGGTATATAAAATTAAAAACCCCAGGGACACAAGAAAAAATCTGCCTGACCTCATAAGCCGGATGTCTTTCCCGAGCAGCGTACGAAAATATTTCATCAAGATAATCCCCTCCCTGTGTATTGAATAAACATATCTTCCAGCGTCGGTTCCTGGGAATGAATACTGATAATCTCATCATGCAAAAAGGACATGCCTGCCTCCAGTTCATGGATGTCAATTACTTTTTCTTCCCGTTTTCCCTGATAAAGATAGTCAATCCTAATGTGGCGATTGCTGTTTTTCTCTTTCAGATTCCTTGGGGTATCCAATGCCACGATTTCTCCGCTTGACAGAAAGGCTACGCGGTCGCACAGCAGATCTGCGTCCAGCATGTTATGGGTGGTCAGAAATACAGTTGTCCCTTTCCGGCGTTCTTCCTCAATGATTCTGCGGAACAGAACAGCTCCGGATGGGTCAAGCCCGCTGGTGGGCTCGTCAAGAAAAAGCAGTCTCGGATTGCTGATCAGCGCCCTTGCCATGCTCGCCCGCTGCCGCATCCCCTTTGAATAGGAGGAAACCGGTTTTTTTATAAAATCAGATTTGAACTCCAGCTTTTCTAAAACCTCTCCGATGTCACGCAGCTGTTCTTTGGGGTAGAAGGCGGAGAAGTATCTGAGGTTATCCACAGCGCTCAAATTGGAATACAGATAAGGAAATTCAAACAAAACGCCAATTTTTTGGAAAAATTCCCGATTGTGAACGGAAGTGATATCCTGTCCGAACAGAGATACTTTGCCTCCATGCCCTTTTAAGATCCCTGTCAGAATTTTTTGTGTCGTTGATTTTCCGGAGCCGTTAGGTCCCAAAAAACCAAATATTTCTCCATCTTCTACAGTGAAATTCAGGCCGTGAAGGGCTTTTTTGTCTTTCCCGTAGGAGAATGTCAGGTCTTTTACTTCAATCACTCTTCATCCCCCCATTTCTCCTGCTGCTCCTTTTTCTTTTCTCGCTGCCTCTTCCCCCACCATCTCATAAACTTAAGCTTAACGGGAATGAGGACTGCCAGAGCGATTACTATCACCAGCCACCAGTACCATGCAAGACCTAGTAATGTCATAAAAAGTTACCTCCCTTCTCAAAAGTTACTGTGATTAATTCTGTAATAATCATAAGAAAAAGAATTGAAGCCGTTGCAATGTCTCTGTGAAGACGGTGTAAAATTTCCAATTAAAAAAGGCTCCCGTTAAGGAACCTATCTATAGGACTATGCAGTTGCTGAAGAGACAACGGGGATCGAAAAATAGAATTGCACACCATCTGAAAGATTTTCCACCCCGTAGGGCAGTCCATGCATGTTCAAAATCTGTGACACAATCGCAAGGCCCAGTCCGGAACCACTGTATGTGGAATTCCTCTCCCGGTAAAACTTTGTCCAGATCTTCTGCAGATTCTCCTGTGGGATGGCGGGACCCTGATTATAGACTGAAAAATGCAGCAGCCCGTTTTCTTTTGTCAGCGACAGCTTCACAATGCCCCCCGGACGCACATTCTTTCGGGCGTTCACGATCAGATTATCTAAAACCTGCTCCATCCGTTTTTTATCTGCAGACACAAAGCTTCTATGCTCAGGCAGTTCATACTGAAGTTCAAAATCTATGTCCGGAATATCAATCAAGAGACGTCCGGCCACGATCTCCACAAGCTCCACAAGGTCAAAGCGCTCCGGGGTAAGCTCTGAAGCCCCTGACTCCAGGGCCGAGAGATCCAGCAGAGCAGTAATAAGCCCGTTCATGCGCTCTGTCTCAGAGATAATGATCTTGTAATACTTCTGTCTTTCCTCTTCGTCGGCCTCATCCTGCAGTCCTTCGGCGAAGGCTCTTATAACGCCGATCGGCGTCTTCATCTCATGGGACAGGCTGTCTGCCAGCTCCCTGCGCTCCTCCAGCAGTCTGCGCTCTTTTTCTACCTCTTTTTCAAGCTGTGTGTTCGCAGCCTCCAGATTTGCAAGAGTCTGCTGCAGCTTTTCAGCCATTACATTCAGGTTTGCCGAGAGCTCTCCGAATTCATCGGCAGATGTGACAGAACATGCGCTGGAAAAGTCCAGCCCAGCCATCTTTCGGGCCGTCTGGCTAAGCTTAATTACAGGTTTCGAAATAAAGTGCCCCATCAGGAAATCAACGGCAAGAACTATGCAAATCACAAAAACAAACCATAGGGCGAATGCAATATCAGGTGATATCTCCAGCTTTGTGGAAATAATATAGGAGAGAATGAGAAGAGCGCCGGCCAGCTTGGAAACCATTATTATTTTTTTACGGACGGTTCGGAGTGTAAAGCTGTCTCTTATCTTCATACGCCCACCTCAAACTTATAGCCGGAGCGGATAAGAGTGACAATACGTCTTCCTTCCTCCCCTAATTTCTGACGCAGGTTCTTAATATGCGCATCCACAGTTCTTGTTGTCCCCGCAAACTCATACCCCCAGATCCGATTCAGAAGCTGTTCCCGGCTAAATATCTGCTCTGGATTGGTCATAAAAAAATGAAGCAGCTCATACTCCTTATGGGTTAATGAGATCTCTTTGCCGTCCAAAAGCACCTTGTGAGAAGCCGGCACCACTGTAATCTTTCCTGCGTTTAAAGTATCCGGCGGCAGGGAAGCAATCCGGTGCAGCAGGACATTTACCTTTGCCAGCAAAACTTTGGGACTGAAGGGCTTCGTTATGTAATCATCTGCCCCATACTCATACCCCCGCAGTTTATCATCCTCGCTGCTTTTTGCGGTAAGCAGAATAATGGGCAGACTGCTCATCTGGCGGGCAGTCCTGCAGACTGAAAATCCGTCCAAATGGGGCATCATCACATCCAATATCATAAGATCAACTGTCTGATTCTTCAAAATCACCAGTGCATCCACACCGTCATCCGCTGTAAAGCTTCTGTGCCCGCCCCTATTCATGAACTTGGCAATGATCTCCTGCATATTCTTATCATCTTCTACAACTAATATATTCGCTATAGCAGAATACCCCCTTTCCATATCAGCATCCTGAGGCTCCGCGCGTTTTATGTTCCGCTAAAGCAATCCCATGCCGTTTATTACTTCCACAGCGTTGTCAGCTTCTCTGTCTGCAACGAAAATAGCAACGCTGTCATTGATTCCCCGCCCCATACCATAACGCACTGCGGCCAACCCGGCATCTCCCATGTCCTGCTTATAGGCAGCAATGCCATTATTTTTCAATGCTTCTATTATCATATCTGCCTGCATGGTTCCGTCTGCTGTGAAAACCTTTACCGGCAGTACTTCCTTAACTCCCTTTGACGTGTCAGTGAACTCTCTTTTTCTTAATCGTCTGCTGTTAAAAAAGGCTAAGATTCATGCGGCAGAAAATATGCCCGAACACACGATGCTCATTAAGGCATCCTTTGCGGGAGTACTTTGAATTCCCGAACCGTTTTCCCATGTGCCATGATACAGCATAATTCCTATATATGCTATGCCTCCGACAAGTAAGGCAAACGTTTCCCCAGCAACGGTCCACAGTTCCTTTGTTACAATTAACTGCACAATAATCAGGACTGCAGATAGCGCAAACATCAGGCCAAATGCCGTGTTTCCTGCTCTTACCGCCTTATCTTTTTCCGATTTACTGTACTCTGCGACCTTAGATAATGTCTCTTTACCCTCTTGACCCATACTCTCGCTTCTCCTTTCTCCTTCTAAGATGTCATTGATTTCTACCTCGTAGAAATCTGCTATTTGAATCATAATGCTTAAATCCGGCATATTCGTACCCGTCTCCCAGCGGGATACACTCCTGCCGGATACAAGGAGTATTTCTGCAAGCTGTTCTTGTGTTAACCCTTTTTCCTTCCGGAGCTCCTTTAGAAATCTGCCGATTTTCTTTGCATCCATTGCCAATTCTTCCTTTCTATTTGCATAGTACCATCTTTTCGAATAAAAAACACGACACAAAGCGAGAAATACCGTTTTTCATCCCTAGACACAGGTGTCTGGGGATAAACTCTTGGTACTTCAGCACTCTTCCTGCACAAAAGCCGCATTGTGCAAAAAGAGCAACAGGACCCGCCCCATTGCTCCATAAGTATTATAGCACTATCAATCTTCTTATGCAAATTTTATAGCTTTTAGCAGCAACCGGAATTACGCAAAGCCGCCCGCTCCCGGATTAGCTTCTTTTCTCCATACTTTTGCTGCGCTCAGTTCCTTATGAAGATGCACGGCCATAGATACGGTGACGGCAGCCGACAGTATATCAGCAATGGGCTGAGCATACAGTACTCCCTGCAGGCCGCAAGCCATTGGAAGAAGTAAAATAACAGGCACAAAACAAATACCCTGCCGGCAGGCACCAAGGAAACACCCCTCTTTCGCCTTTCCCATTACCAGGAAGAGGAATGAGTACACAGTGTAAAAGCCAAAGAAGATAAAGGAAAGACCATTTGCTCTCAAAGCGGCTGCCCCCACACGGACCATCTCCCTGTCTCCTTTTGTAAACAAGGTCATGATTTGCGCAGGAAAGATTGCTGCAGTCAGGCCGAATACCACACAAAATAAGGTAGACCAGAGGATAGCGGTTTTGATTGCTTCATACAGGCGGTCAAACCTTTTTGCTCCATAACTAAACCCGGCGATTGGCTGAAAGCCTTTCAGAAATCCAAATACGATCAGGCTTCCCATGGACATAATTTTAGTAAACGGTCCCATCGCTGCCAGCGCAGATACCCCATACTCTTTCGCCGTATGATTCATCATACTGATAGAAAGACTGGTCAATACCTGAAATAGCAGTGTGGGAATCCCTATTTTCAAAATCTCGGACATAATTTCTCTGGAATAGTTGCACTCCCTGATGCGGAAACTGAATACACTCTTTTTTCGAAAGATATAGCACAAGTAGACTGCTGTGGAAACCATCTGTGAAATTGCCGTGGCAATGGCTGCACCTGCCACTCCCAGTTGAAGCACATAAATGCAGATCGGGTCTAATACCGCATTTAACAGGGCACCTGCCATCAGTGCAAACATGGCTGTTTTAGACGCTCCTTCACTTGCTGCGATATTATTCATTGTGACATTAAATACGTTAAAAATCGAAAATGTGATATAGATACTGGCGTAAGAGATTGCATAAGGCATAACACTCTCGATTGCTCCGAGCTGTTTTAAGATTGGTCTCAGAAAAATGACAGAGCAAACAATGAGTATTGCTCCCACCAAAATACTGCTGTACAAGGCGGTGCTGGCAACTTTGTCCGCTGTTTCCTTATCCCCCCGCCCAAGCAGCCTTGAAAGATAGGCGGCAGCCCCATTTCCAAACAGCAGCCCCAGACCTACGATCATTTGTCCCAGAGGAAAGGCCACCGTGACCGCACCCATCTGATCCGTTCCCAAACCACCCACAAAATAGGTATCCACCAGATTATACAGTGCGTTAATCAGCATACCAATCATGGTGGGAAGCCCCAACGCCAGCAGAGCCTTCGGTATTGGCACACTTCCCAGAAGTTCCATTTTTTTGTTTGGTTGATTCATAATTAAAGTCTCCTTTCACTTCACACAAACTATAATATATACTACTATATATTACACTATACACGACACTGCTTATGGTACTATAATTTATAGTATTTGTCAAGTGAGCACGGATGATATTTGCCGCTATCCGCTTCCCCCCCTTCATGATTTATCTTCAATTGATGCAAAATGTATTGACTTACACGTAACGTGATACTATATTCTAGATTTATAGAGGCAGAATATATGTTTGCCGGCACTCTGCCTCATACTCAATTACTAAGTAAACTGAAGGAGCTGATAGGATATGCGAACCACAAGCCAAGTTGCTGCATTCACAGGAATAAGCAAGCGCACCCTGCAATACTACGATGAAATCGGACTGCTAAAGCCAAGTAAGTTAACACAGTCCGGATATCGTCTGTACGACGAGGATGCTATGCAGAAGCTTCAGCAGATACTGTTTTTTAAAGAACTGGGGTTTTCATTAAAAGAAATACGTATCATAATCCAAAAACCTGATTTTGACAGGATAGCCGCTTTTAGAAAACAGAAAGAATTGTTCCTGCTAAAACGGAATCGTATAGACAGACTCATACAGCTCCTTACCCGCCTGGAGAAAGGGGAACATTGTATGGAGTTTAAAGAATTTGACCTGACAGAATATATCCAAGCATTGGAACAATTTAAAACCACCAATACGAAAGATATCATAAAAAATTGGGGAAGTCTTGAGAATTTTGATTTATTTATCCAGAGAGCCAGAGACAGGGAGGCTGAGATTGCCAAGCATGCAATCAAAGAGTATGGCAGCGTGGAGAACTATACAGAGGCTATGAAATACAACCTGGAACACTTCTCTGAACGCATGGAGGAACAGATTTCAGAGGAGACGAGAAAGCGCGTCCGGCAAATCACTGACCTATATAAAAGGCTGACTTCTGATATGCAGAAAGATGTCTCATCGGAAGATATTCAGACGATTGTAAGGGAACTGGTAAAACAAACGCAGGAAAACACAACCGCAGATTTTCTAGGACGAAACTATTGGGAGATGATTGTGGATACCTATTCCAATGACTATATCAAAGCTGTCACTGATACAAAATATGGCCCAGGCGCATCAGACTATATTGTCAGAGCTTTTCAATACTGGATCCGTCATAACTCATCATTCGAATAGTCTAAACAGTTCCTTCGTCACTGTGAATATACCGGGAAGTGCCCGGAGAACGGGCATTTCCCTAGTCACCCGGCTCGAATATCCTGACACAGGTAACGGCAAACAGGATGAGAAGATAAAGGTAAGCTCTTACCGGCCGGTTTTATTATTTAATCACTCTCCTGTTTTTATAATTAGAGTATACCACAAGCAATCCGCACAGCGCGCCAAAGAAAAGGAATGCCTGAATCATAGGTCCGAAATTATAGCTGCCTCCCTGCCAGAAATCAATGAAATCACTGCTGACGTAGCTCATCGGAAGGAAAGACGCCACACGCCTCAGCGCTTTGGGAAGCTGTTCGGTCTGTATGCCCATCATTCCGCAGAGAATCATGCTTCCAAAGTAGACAAACATGCTTATCGTGTACGTAGGGCCGAACTTTTTAAAGATATTAGATAGGCCGTGGGCAAAGAGGAAGAAACAGATTCCCATAACATACAGACAGCCTATGAGGCAGAGGGCAGAGGAGAGCTTAGGGCTCTGCAGATCTACCAGAATATAGGAGAACACAGAGTAAAAAATCAATCCTGCCGTCAGAGTTATGGTCTGTGCAATTATCTTGGCCAGCATAATACTGTTCTGGGAAAAACCAAACAGCTGCATCCGGACCGGAATCTCCTTCTCAAGTTCCTGGGAATAATTGGCGGAATGCCCCAGAAGGATTACTGCCATGGGAATAATCAGGCTCATAGTAATGAAAACTCCCGTGTTTGCCTCCCGCACCATGGAGGAAGGCACCTGTTTTCTCAGAGAGAATGTAATAATCATCAGCATCATTACCGGAAAGACAATTCCGAAAAATGCAATGAAAGGATTTCCGATTGCATTGCGTATCTCGTAGATAATAAGTCTCTTATTGCATGATTTGGTCTTCATAGGCGCTCCCTTCCCTCTCATAGTATGCCGCCTTGGCGTTGGTGGACATAATCTCTATGTCATTATCACTTCTTTTAAAGTTTACATTTTCCTGAAGCAGGAGCTCAGAGATTTTGTGCTCAGTCTCAAGATCCGGACAGGCAATCGCCAATAGGTGCTCCGGGGACTTAAGCTTCTTGTACTCCCTCAGAAGCTCCTGATTCTGTTTTGTGCTGTCTGTGATAAAAACCGATCGCCCGCAGTACTTCCGGAATAGTTCTTTTTTCTCTCCGAAAGCAATCACTTTCCCCTGATCTAAGATCAGAATCTTTTCTGCAAGCATTTCCAGTTCTTCGTAATAGTGGGAAACAATACACAGGGTATTGGACTTATTCTGGTACCAGTTTACCAGCTTTTCCATCAGCTTTTGCCTGGTTTCAAAATCCAGTCCGGATGTTACCTCGTCATAAAAGGTGAGGGGAGCATTCTGCAGCATTACCATAATGATGGTAAATCTCTGCTTCTGCCCTCCTGACAGATGGGAATATCGTTTGTGCAGGCATTTTTCAAATTCAAAATAGGATATCAGCTCCTGCAGTTCTCTGTTTTTTCGGATATTTGTATCCAGTATTGTCTCCATAATAGTTTTCACCGGCATAGTTGCCGCATAATGATTGGACTGCATATGCGCTGCAATCTGCTCCGGTTTTAGATTTGTGCGGATGCTTCCTTTGTAGCTGGTAAGTCCCAGAATGGATTTTACCAGCGTTGTCTTTCCTGCTCCGTTGGATCCAATGATGCCGATTCTCTCCCCCTCATGGATAGAGATGGGACAGTCTATCTGAAGTGCCAGCTGGCTGCCGTAGCGTACCTGAAGATTATGAATGGTTAACAGCATAGTTCTTCTCCCCTTTCTTTTTCTGTTAGTATCATAACAGAGCCATATGAAGTCCGTATGAAGATCTCATGGAGGTCCTTAGGGATTTTTATGTTTCTTTTTACTCAGATACATGCGGGCCAGTACGCCATTCTCCTCATTGGAAATCTCAATCTGAAAGCCGAGAAGCTCCATATAATAGGAAATCACATACAGTCCCAGTCCCCTGCCTTTCCGGCTGGTATCGCTGCTTACAAAGGGTTCATAGATATGGGGAAGCAGCTCCTCCTCAATATGGGCTCCTGCATTGTAGATTTCAAAAGAGTCCGCGGCCAGGCGTATGGTGATCTCTCCCTTCGGAGGCGTGTAGGATACTGCATTGGAGATGAGGTTATCCAGAATTTTCCGCATAATCTCCCCGTCTGTCTCTGCCTGTACCGGCTGCTCTTCACAGCGGAAGGTCAGCTTCTTTTCTCCTGCCGGTATCCGATAACTCTCCAGCACTTCCTTCAGCAGCAGGTTCATATTCACCGGTTCCCGCTTAATATTATCTGCTGAATGATTCAGATACAAAATATCCTCCACTATCTTTCTCATGGAGAGGAGCTGTCTTTTTACTTCCGGCAGGTATTTTCCAGTGTCTTTATACTTTCCTATTTCAGAGATCATGCCCTCTGTCAGCAAAAGCGCTGCAGTGATAGGTGTCTTCAGCTGGTGGGAGGAGGCCCGGAGAAAGACTTCCTGGCGTTTGTTCTCTCTGGCCAGTGACCGGTTCTTTGCCTCCAGCTCCTGATACTGCAGACGCAGCTTTTCATAAAGCTCATTTAATATAGTTCCCAGTTCTCCGATCTCATCTTTTTCATGGATTTCCAAAGGAGCCATCTCCCTGTACCCTGCCTCCTTTACATCCTCCGCATAGCCCGCCAGACGGATGATAGGATTGACAATCTTCTTAGAAAAAATCTGGGAGGCTATGAGTACCAGCAGAAATAACACAGCCGCAATCATGGGAAGGCTCCCGAAAACAATGGGCCGTATCTCATTCATCTGGGGTGTCATAACAGGCAGAAAGGAAAATATGACAGCGTCCTTTGTCTTCCCGGCTGCGATATATGTGGTATAATCATTGTCTTTATCGTTCATTCCTCCTTCAAAAACCACCATGGTATCTGAAACGATATGAACTTTTCCTTTTCTGGTCTGAATATCCTGCAGCTCTTCATCTGCATCTATCTGAACGGAAAGTAAATCTGAAAGAGGCCCCCCGTCCTCCATCCGCATACTCTCTTTCAATTCCTCAAAGTCAATATCCGGTATTTCTAAATCTGCAAAGCTGTCCGAATTCTCTACAGAATCTCTCAGCTGTTCCACTGCTTCTAAAAGCTTAGGTTCTTTAATATTTATCGTCAGACGGAATGCCTTTCCCGCCAGATAGATACTGTCGCCCTCCAGCGGGATTTCTAAAGTGGCAGAACCCGTGGGATTTCTCACTTCCAAGCCTTCATAGCTCCTGTTTTTACTGTATCCCTCCTGGACCTGGATAATGGATTCCAGATATTCCTGCCCTGCATATTCAACATAGAGGGATGGGAGCATGAATATAAAATAAAGGAGCACAAAAAGTACTAAAACCAAAGAAATCATAATGCTGTATAAGAACGTTTTTTTCGACAGGCGCATGTTATTTTCCTCCGCATGTTTCCTGGGAAGCATCAAACTGGTATCCCACACCAATCACGGTGCGGATACAGTTTTGGGGCAGTTTTTTTCTGAGATTTTTTATATGAGCATCAATAATTCTGTCATTCCCGATGTAATCCTCGTTAAATATTCTAAGAATCAGCTGCTCTCTGGTAAATACCTGCGTTGGTCTTTCATACAAAGTCTGCAACAGCAAAAACTCACTCAGCGTCAGCTCCAGTGTCTTCCCGTTATAAAAGGCCTGGTAGGCTTCCTTTTGGATCACCAGCCCATGTTCTGCCTGCACCGGGGTTCTGGCGGAACGTCTCAGTATGGTCTCCATTCGCTTCAGAAGAATAATAGGGGACACTGGTTTGATGATATAATCGTCCGCATATGCATTAAATGCCTTAACCTGTGTCTGCTCATCCCCCAGGGCTGTGAGCATAATGACCGCCATATCCGGATACTGCCTCCGAATGTGGCTGAGCACCTCCAGACCGTTTTTTTTCGGTACCATGATATCCAGCACAGCCATATCAAAGGGACATCCCTCCAAAGCCTTTACAGCTTCCTCTCCGTCCTGCACTTCTGTAACCTCATAGTTCTGCATTTTCATATATTCCGCTAAGACCTCGCGGATGGTAGGTTCATCTTCCATGAACAGTATTTTTTTCATACGCCCGCACCTTTCTTTTTCCTGCTGCTTATTATAACAGATGTGTATGAATTTCTGATGAAGATCTCAAAAGCCCTGTACGTCCGTAAATCAACCAGACGTGCAGGGCCTTCTTCACTTATTCATCAGGCAATTCCCTTTTCAACCGGCGCAAGCAGGACTTTTCCGGTACCCCGGTATACATTCACCAGTCCTTCACCGGACGCCGCCGAGCCTACCAGTGTTTTTCCGGAACGTTCTACGGTAAAGTCCAGGCTGCCGCTCCAGGCAATGGCCATATTTCCGTCTACCTTTAAGACATCATTTTCCAATGCAATCTCAACCAGCTCTTCCCTTGGACAGGAAGACTCCAGGCAAAGTACTCCGATCCCGCTGATGCCCAGGTTAAACAATCCCTCACCGCCGGCAACGGCAGAAGAGACATTAGAACGCATAACTGCTTTATGCTTCAGTTTGGCGTCACAGGCCAGAAAGAGTCCGTCATCCAGCACCACAGAGCCATTCCAGTCCTGAAGATCCAGCAAAAGTATATGCCGGTATGTAGGCTCCAGAACAAGAATGCCGTCTCCTGTATACTCTGGCTTTATGGCTGATTCTCCGGTCACCTTGCCCCGCACTGCCTTACCGAACAGATCACCTACGCCTTTGATGCCTGTGGTTGCATTGACATTTCCCACCATCCACTGCATCGCGCCCGCCTGCAGAGTAATGTTTGCTCTGCTGAGATCGCAGATCACCTGTCGTTTGCGTACATTCATTGCATTGCAGAAATAAGCTGTCTGTGCGTCACTGGGCATAACGCTTAAATCCCGCTCATATTCAATTACTGTAAAGGGACCCAGAGACGCCAGTGTCTTAATATCATCATTGTCAGTAAAATTGGAAATATGAAACATAATATTCTACCTCCCGGTTGTTTCATCCATGCTCGGTAATTTCACAGAGAACGGCTGAATTCTAACTTAATAGTAACAGTCAAATTCAGTATACAGGAAACCGGACGGATTGGCAAGGTATGCAGCAGGGTAAAGAACAAGAAAAAGCGTCTTGACAAACAAGAGGGAAAGGCATATAATGAACACTGTTCATATGGAGGTGAAATCTTGAATAAAAACGTTACTTCCAAAGAAGAGCTTGTTGCTGCTGCTTTGGAAATTGCCCGGGAAGAGGGAGTTCATAAAGTCAGCATCCGTAATATAGCACATAAGTGTTCTATTTCTGTGGGAGTACTGTACAATTATTTTCCCACGAAAGCGGACTTAATTTTTGCAGTTGTATCCCATTTTTGGGAAACAAGCAGTTCCATGTTACAGGATATTCACGTAAAAGACAACTGTTTTACACAGTATGTCGAACTGTTTTACCATCAGATAAATGTCAGTCTGTCTGATTTTCAGAGAGAATGGCTGACACAGATGGAAACTATGGCACCGGAGGACAAAGAACGGGGTAAGGAACTGGAACTACAATGTTTCAGCCGTCTGAAGTTTCTGCTTTTGCAGGTCCTCTCTTCAGATCCGTCGATCCCTGCATCTGCCTGGTCAGAGGAATATCCGAAGGATGAATTTATAGATTTTGTATTTTGGCATATGGTTCAGATGCTGAGGACAGGTCAAAAGGACTGTACCTTTTTTGTAAAAACCCTGCAGCGGATCCTGTACTGATACTTTCATAGGGGATCCGCTGTTATAATCGTCAATATGAACATTGTTCATCAAAAGGAGGCAGTGTATGATACACAAAAAATTTTTACTTTTAATTGCCGGCTTAGTCTGGCTTGGAGCAGGAATTAATATCTTCCGAATCGGCGTGACAGCCAGAGTTCCTGTCTGGAATCTGTGGATGATAGTCACAAGCTTTACAATACTTTTGCTGTTCCACTTTCTTGTATTTCGAAGAATGGTTAAAAAGCATACCCGGCGAATCCATGGCTATCTGGAATCCCGGCAGCCCTTCTACCGTTTTTTCAACAAGCAGTCTTATGGTATTATGGCTTTCATGATGACGTTTGGCATCGGTCTTCGCGTTTCAGGCATCGTATCTGATACATTTATTGCCGTATTTTATACCGGACTGGGGACTTCCCTGCTGCTTGCGGGAGTCAGCTTTATTTTTCAGTTTGCAAGATATCCGCACCCGGCATTAACGAAAGGAGAGATTTCACAATGATATTAGGGGAAACTATATTTGACATTGTTTATTTGTTTACAGTAATCACAATTGGGGGAAAGATGATGCAGTCATCGCCCCGGAAAAGCCAATACTGGCTCTTTGGACTGATGGCCGTTATATTAGGATGCGGGGATGCATTTCATCTGGTTCCCAGAGTCTGGGCAATGCATACCGTAGGGCTGGACGCAGCTTTCGCCCCTCTGGGGTTTGGGCAGGCAGTAACCTCCATTACAATGACCATATTTTACGTACTCCTCTATCATATCTGGGAGATACGTTACCGGCAGACTTCCGTATCCTCTCTGCGCATTACAGTTTACGTACTGGCCTTCCTGAGAATCCTGCTGTGCCTCTTCCCTCAAAACCGTTGGATGAGTCCCGACGCGCCACTGAGCTGGGGCATCTACCGCAACATTCCATTCTCAATACTTGGAGTGATTGTTTTAGTTCTGTTCTACAAAAAGGCAAAGGAAACTCATGATCAGGCATTCCGTTTTATGTGGCTAGCCATTGCCATCAGCTTTGCCTGCTACCTGCCGGTGGTACTTTTAGCCGGCAAGATACCGCCCATCGGCGCACTGATGATCCCAAAAACTTGTGCGTATGTCTGGATGGTCTGGATGGGGTATTCGGCATTGAAAAACAGTTCCACTTCAAGGCAGCACAAAGCCGGATAGCACACTATCCGGCTTACCATCCTACCTGAATTCAGCTTTATTTCTTGTCAAAAAATTTATATCCTTTCCATATCTGGCAGCAAGACTAAAATCATTTTCCATAAATAATGTATACTCTGCGGGCGTTATTTTTGAGGCTTTTATCCTTTCGTAAATTGTTAAATTCCAGGTATGTTTGCATTTTTTACATCTGTATATAAGCCATACATCTACTTTATTACCGTTTGCATTTACTCTGAATTTCCCTGAATTTATGAACTCCTGCGTTTTTTTGCATCCCCCACAGTGATGATACACCTTTAGAGAAGACACTTTCATGGGGCAGCCTCATCCGTAAAGATAGTAGTTCGTATGATTCTTTGGATGCTTTTTTCTGATAAGGAATATTCATTGGCAAGTTTTTTTATGGAAAACCCTATGCTATGCTTTTTGCATATTTCATGATTTCGTATTTCATAATACTGCTTTGTCTTGGTCTGGCTTCCCCAGATCTTTTTCTCTTTACATGGGATGTATATACTTTCTCCGCTTACATATTGCTGAATAGATTCTATTAATTCTTTGGGCAGAATATCCTCTGCTCTAACATAGCTCATTGTAATCCTCCTGTTACTATGGGGATTCATCTGAGCTTAACGATTCGTATTTATTTTAAGCTCAGACTACTGAGCCATAACATATCTATTTCTCATATACCTGCTCCTTTCAGTATTTTCACGTTTATTGTATATTCTCCGGCAAAGTATTACAACCTCATTCTCACTTATAAACAAACTCGTTCCTTGTTCTACAAAAACCTCCCCCTGAGCTTTCCCATACTCAGGTGATAGGATGCTCTTGGCGGTGGGCTGGCTGGTTCGGACGGGAGGGAGGCTTAAGTTCCGCGGACGATTCCGCAGGAGTGACTAGAGAGTCTTAGACAAAGCCGGGATTCCCGCAGGAGATTTTTTCGGCAGTCAGGGCCGAAAAAAAGTGAGCATGGGCAGAGAATGCACATAAAGCATTCTTTGACCATACGAACGGTGCTCCGGCGGGGATTCCGGTTTTGTCTTAGACTCTCTTCGCGACGGAGGTGTCCGCGGAACTTAAGCCTCCCTCCCGTTCGAACCAGCCAGCCCACCGCCAAGAGCATCCTATCACCGTCCCCTCACAACTAAAAAAGGACCGCCACTCAAAGCAGTCCTTCTCCTATCCTACATCTGTCTCCGAACAATCCGGTATTCATCCTGATACTGAAAATAAGGACAGTTCCCAAACGTCCCTTTTAAAAACCGGAGCATTTCATCCTCATCTAAATCCATCTCGCAAACATAATATCCATATTCTTCGTCATATACATAATTCCCGCAGCATTCGCAGTTTGCCTTCTTTGTCATAATCGGCAGTCCCTCTCTTACCTCTGGCAGAATTCCCTTATAGAGTCTTTTAATTCTCCGAAACTTCCCGGGAGTACATCTCTCTTTGCATTGTACAGGCTATGTATAAAATCAATAATAAAACCTGCCAGTACGATGGAGCCTACCACTCTTCCCACGGAAAAGGGATAGCTGTTTACGATTGCTTCCACGCCCCGCTGCAGAAAAACGAATAGCAATACCGTATAAAAGCCCCAAACAATGCTGCTCTCCAGGCAGAGGATACCTTTGTAATTGTAAGGCTTTTCTGAGTAATCCCACCAGACTTCCCCGAAAACGGAGAGCATCAGCTGGGCGGTCAGATATTCCAGCGCTGTGGGTATGGCGCATCCAAGGACGTAGAGGAGAAAATAATCACCTGAGAAAGGTCTCAGCAGAAAATAGACGGTTAATGCCCCCACGCCGTAGATAGGGCAGATAGGACCTTTCACAAACCCCCTGTTAGTCAGTTTTTTATTGCATACAGACATGTAGATAGATTCTACAATCCAACCAAGTATACTATAAATCAGGAACCAGTGAACGATATGATATAAGTCCGTATTAAATAAAGTTCTTGTCCACATAAAACTACTCCCTTCTATCTAAAAATGCAGACGGTGTTAGTTTACCTGGTCATTTTATCATAGACCTCCGTAAAATACCAGCAATCCATCTGCAAATTAAAGAAATGTTAAAATTTCGTTAAGATCATCACAGCATCGGCGCAAACAGCCGCAGTATACTCTGCATTCCCCGAACAACAATATTTCTGTTCCTGCAGAATTCCAGTGTGATCTCTTTACACTTTGGCAGCATACCGAGCATATCCATCTTAATCTGCATAATGGCATTGCTCTTATACATCCAGGTACCGCATTCAAAGTGGAGATAAAGACTTCTGTAATCCATATTTACGGTTCCCACTGCGCCTACCTCGTCGTCACACACAAATGATTTTGCGTGAAGAAATCCGGGGGTATATTCGTAAATTTTTACCCCTGCTTCCAGCAGCTGTTCATAGTAGGACTGGGTCAGCAGAAATACCATTTTTTTATCTGGAATACCAGGAGTCAGAATCGTCACCTCTACACCGCTCTTCGATGCCAGACACAGAGCTGTCATCATTTCATTGTCTATAATCAGATACGGGGTACAGATATAAATATATTTTTTCGCCCGGTTGATAATATTCAGATAGACATTCTCCCCCACAATCTCTTCGTCCAGAGGTGTGTCACTGTAGGGCTGGACAAACCCGTCGCTGGCAAAGGGGCCCGGATGATACACGTGAGGCTCATACTCCTTAAAGTCACACTTCATTTTCGTAATCACACACCACATCTGCAGAAACATAACCGTGAAGTTCCATACCGCCTCGCCCTTCAGCATAATTCCTGTGTCTTTCCAGTGGCCGAATCTGTCCTTTTCATTGATATACTCGTCGGCCAGGTTAATACCCCCTGTAAAGCCCGTATGCCCATCTATTACCAATATTTTTCTGTGGTCCCTGTTATTCAGTATGATATTCAGAATGGGCCGCAAAGGGTTAAAGGAAGCGCACTTGATACCCTTTGACTGAAGCTGTTTATAAAAGTGATAGGGAAGTGTGGTTGCACAGCCCATGTCATCGTATATCAATCTGACATCCACTCCCTCTTTCGCTTTTCTCTCCAGGATCTCAAGAACCGTCTGCCACATACGGCCGTCATTTATAATAAAATACTCCAGGAAAATAAAGTGCTGCGCCTTCTCTAATTCCTCGATCATCGCTGGGAACATATCGTCTCCCACGGAATAGTATTCGGTAATTGTATTTTTATAAACGGGAAAGCCCGCATGATCTCTGATATACTGAGACTGGTTGGAGATGCCTTTGTCCTCTTCCTCCAGTTCGGCGCGGACCTCAGGATCCTCCTGAATCAGATCGGATATGCGGTTTAAAACATACTGAAATTCCCTGGACATTTTTTTTGCAATTCTGGACTTTCCAAACAGAAAATAGATGGTTACCCCGAAAAAGGGGATGGTCAGAATCAGTATCGTCCAGGCTAATTTATAAGAAGGATTGATTTTTTTGTTTACAATCCACAATACCAAAAACAGACTTAAAATTGAAATAATTCTTGCCACATGGGTAGAGATTGCACTGATCCCCCAGACCAGAGCGGCAATCCACGCCAATTCCAGCAGAATGGCCAGAGCTACTACGAATATCCGGCTAAAAACTAGTTTGATTAATTTCTTCATACCCGCACCGTTCCTCTGTAAAAAAGTCCCTGGCAACAAGCCAAGGACTTTTACTGCACATTAATTATATTTACGTTTTCTAGCGGCTTCAGATTTTTTCTTACGGCGAACGCTTGGTTTTTCGTAATGTTCTCTCTTACGAATCTCCTGCTGAATGCCGGCTTTGGCACAACTACGCTTAAATCTGCGTAAAGCGCTATCCAAAGTCTCGTTCTCTTTTACGATAACATTTGACATAGTCTCACACCTAACCTCCCTCCAGTTGTAGATTGTGCATAATACAACTGTCTGGGTATTTTTTACTGCACAAAAATATTATAGCAGATTTTTCCCATTCGTCAACCTGTTTCGAAGTTTTTTTTTATTTTTTCTTTAATTTAGCTGCTCTCTCAGCAGATTTGCTGCTGTCTCAAGCGCTTCCGGCACTTTTTCAGGGTTTTTGCCCCCGGCCTGTGCCATATTTGGACGGCCTCCGCCGCCTCCGCCGACAACGGCTGCAGTTCCCTTAATCAGGTTGCCCGCATGAGCCCCTTTGTCCATAGCTCCCTGGGTTGCCATAGCTAAGAGGCTTACCTTGCCGCCCATAGTGGACGCCAAAATTACGACGCCTTCTCCCAGCTTCTCTTTTAACTGATCGCCCAGGTCCCGCAGGCCGTTCATATCTACATCTTCCACTGCCACAGCCAGAAGCTTTACGCCATTAATGTCCTGCACCTGGCTCATAACATCGCCTACGGCGTCCTGTGCCAGCCTGCTCTTCAGAGACTCATTCTCACTGTGAAGAGTCTTTATCTCAGCCTGCAGGTGGCCAATTTTTTCTGAAACCTCACCCGGAGTTGTCCGGAGCATAGCCGCGGCATCTTTCAGCTTTTCTTCAATTTTTTTATAATACGCAAAAACACTGTCGCCGGTCAGTGCCTCGATTCGGCGCACACCTGCGGCAATACCAGCCTCTGAAATGATTTTGAACGTAGTAATGGCGCTTGTATTTGGCACGTGGGTTCCGCCGCAGAGCTCCCTGGAATAGTCCCCCATGGATACCACTCTGACGTCATCGCCGTATTTTTCTCCGAACAGAGCCACAGCCCCTGTTTTTTTCGCGTCTTCCAGGCTCATAATCTGTGTTTCCACCGGAAGTGCCTTCTGGATCTCTTCATTTACGATTGCTTCTGCTTTATCCAGTTCTTCCTGGGTCATAGCCTGGAAGTGAGCAAAATCGAAACGGAGTCTGTCGGGGGTTACCAGAGAACCTTTCTGCTCTACGTGAGCTCCCAGCACAGTTTTCAGCGCTTTCTGAAGTAGATGGGTGGCGCTGTGATTCTTACAAGTATTGGCTCTCCCCTTGGGAGATACTCTGAGGGTTACTTTATCTCCTGTCTTAATCATCCCTTTGACGATATGACCCACATGGCCCACTTTGTCTCCAAGCAGTTTGATGGTATCCTCTACCTGGAAGATGGTATCTCCAACTGTAATGGTACCGGTATCACCTTCCTGGCCGCCCATGGTTGCATAGAAAGGAGTTTCTTTTACAAAGATTGTCCCCTTCTGGCCGTCTGTCAGGGCATCTGTAAGCTCCGCCTCTGTGGTGAGAACAGTTACCTCTGATTCGTATTCTAATTTATCATATCCCACAAATACGGTGGTGACGGTAGGATCAATGCTGTCATATACGGTCGCGTCAGCCCCCATATAGTTGGTTACTTCCCTGGCGTTTCTGGCCTTCTGACGCTGTTCTTCCATTGCTTCCCGGAATCCTTCTTCGTCTATGGTATAATTCTTTTCCTCCAGGATTTCTTTTGTCAAATCAATGGGGAATCCATAGGTATCGTATAATTTGAATGCATCTTCCCCGGACAGTTCCCTGGTTCCTTCTGCCTGCATCTTATCTACTAATTCTCCAAGAATACGAAGCCCCTGATCAATGGTTTTATTAAACTGCTCTTCTTCCTGGTTCAGGACTTTAAAGATAAAATCTCTTTTTTCCTCCAGCTCCGGATATCCGTCCTTGGATTCTTCGATGACGGTGGCGCTTAATTTTGCAAGGAAACGGCCTTCGATTCCAAGGAGACGGCCATGGCGGGCCGCCCGGCGGATCAGACGGCGCAGGACGTAGCCTCGTCCCTCGTTTGTAGGCATAATTCCGTCAGAGATCATAAAAGTCGTGGAACGGATATGGTCAGTAATCAGACGAATAGAGACATCCTGCTCTTCATTCTCCTTATAGGTCACCTTGGCAATCTCACAGACCTTGTTCCGCAGGGCTTCTATGGTATCTATATCGAAGATAGAATCCACCTCCTGTACCACCACTGCAAGACGCTCCAGCCCCATACCGGTGTCAATATTCTTATAATCCAGCTCTGTATAATTTCCGTTTCCGTCATTGTCAAACTGGGTAAATACGTTATTCCACACTTCCATATACCGATCGCAGTCGCAGCCTACGGTACAGTCTGGTTTTCCGCAGCCGAACTTCTCCCCGCGATCGTAATAAACTTCGGAACAGGGACCGCAGGGACCTGCCCCATGCTCCCAGAAATTATCTTCCTTTCCAAAGCGGAAGATGCGCTCGGGTGCGATTCCGATATCTTTATTCCAGATCTCAAAGGCTTCTTCATCATCCAGGTAGATAGAGGGATAGAGGCGATCCGGTTCCAGGCCGATCACTTCCGTAAGAAATTCCCAAGTCCACGCGATGGACTCTTTTTTAAAATAATCTCCAAAGGAAAAATTGCCCAGCATTTCAAAGAATGTACCGTGGCGGGCTGTCTTTCCTACTATCTCAATATCTCCAGTGCGGATACACTTCTGGCAGGTTGTCACTCTTTTTCTCGGCGGAACCTCAGCTCCTGTAAAGTACGGCTTTAAGGGAGCCATACCAGAATTGATCAAAAGCAGACTCTTGTCATTGTGAGGCACCAGAGAAAAACTCTTCATTGCCAAATGTCCTTTGCTCTCAAAAAATTCTAAAAACATTTTACGAAGTTCATTTACTCCATATTTCTGCACGTTGTTATTACCTCCTGTTTTCATCCTTGGTCCTTTTTCCGGAGTTCTATATGAATCATATCCTGTCGGACGCAATATTTTCTGTCGTTAATCATATCATAGGATAACGCCTATTTCAAGCCAAATTCTTGCACCGTGTCTTCGATGAGATCCCCGGAATCAGCGGCCTGGGTGGCCAAAAAGTCACATCTCTCATTCTCCTCATGGCCGTTGTGGCCTTTGACCCAGATGAATGTTACCTGGTGAGGCTCCTTTGCTTTTAGCAGCCGTTTCCAAAGGTCCACATTTTTTACGGGTTCATTCTTTCCTCGTTTCCAGCCCTTTTTCAGCCAGCTGTCGACCCAGTGCTGATTGAAGGCATCCACCAGGTATTTGGAGTCCGAGTACAGCTCCACCTGGCAGGGACGGGTCAGCGCCTCCAGGCCTGCGATGGCTGCCATCAGCTCCATCCGGTTATTGGTGGTTTGCTTATATCCCTGGGAGTATTCCCGCTTGTGAAGCTGTCCCCTGCTGTCTGTATAGTGGAGGACTGTCCCGTATCCTCCCGGCCCGTCAGGGTTGCCTCTGGCAGATCCGTCTGTGTATATCTTTACTAACATTGCCCCTCCTCTTTCTTCACAGGAGCCCAGGCTCCCTTTTTCTCAAAAATTTCAGCCGCCCGTTTGGCGTTTTCTATTATCTTTTGGTCATAGCCTATCATCTCAAGAAGCCGGATGGCATTCCTGGTGGTGGCCCGTCCCTTTTTCAGCAGATAGTTGAAGACTACATCGTGCTCCTTTACCTCTTCCTCGAAATGATAATTTGTGTACAGCGCTTCCAGCATATATGACAGCTCAATGTCATGGGTTGCCGCGAAGGAAAGGACGTGATCCCGGCACAGAGCTGCCAGTATATTAGAGGATGCAGCGATTCTCTCAATGGTATTCGTTCCCCTCAGCACCTCGTCAATCACACAGAGCAGCGGTGTGGTCTTGCGGGCAGCTTTAAGAATCCGGTTCAGGGACTTGATTTCTACAATATAATAGCTCTCTCCGCTGTGCAGGTCATCCCTGAGCGCCATGGAAGTCATCACCCGCAGATAGCAGCTTTTGTATTCTGAGGCCACGCACAGTCCAATCGTCTGTGCCAGGATGGCATTCACGGCAACGTTCTTCAGAAACGTTGATTTTCCAGAGGCATTGGAGCCGGTAACCAGGGTTCCCCCTGCCACAGCAATACTGTTGGCAACCGGTTCTTTGATGAGAGGATGATACAGATTTGTCACCTCCATAGCGGCACGTTTCCCCGGCGCTTCAAACTGAGGAATACAGGTATAGGGCATAGCCTCCCGAAAAGAGGCCACTGCGATACAGCTGTCCAGAAACCCGAACGTCTCCATCAGTGTTTCCACCGCTCCAAAGTGTTTCTGGAGTTCTTTGAGCATACTGTTAAACTTTATCATATCTACGTGAAAGATCATGCGGATATAATCCAGAATAATCGTCTCCAGGCCGCCGCCCGCGTCGCTTCTGTTCATGACAAGCCCGGCGCCTCTGCTGAACTGTCCAAGTTCATTCCTCGCCTTTTTTATCTGTTCCAGATACTCCGACAGCTCCGGCATAGGTAGCTTAGAGGTTTCTTTTGCCGCTTCCAGGATTCTCATAATGCTCCGGATGCAGGACAGATACGTCTCGATCTCCTGTTTGCTGAAGAGATACTGAATCACGTTAAAGACCATCATGCCCAGCATAAGGAAGACTCCGTATTTTGGAATCACAATCATAGCCAGAATACTCAGGATCATCAAAAGAGCACAGGCAATGTGCTTTCCTCTCTTATGTTCTTTAGCATCTGTGAGAACATACAGGGAGTCTGACAGTGAGACCGTCGGAAGACGCTTGAGATTGCCCAGAAGAAGCTGCAGGCGCACTCTCTCTTCCTGGTGTCCTCTGAAATAATCTGCCAGACGCTGACGTTCCTGTAGCTTTTCTGGTGTGAATTCTGGTTTTCTCAGCATATAGTAAAGATAATCTTCCCCCAGAGAAGACATGGTCTGGTTCATAAGCATAAAGATTCTGTCCAGATCCAGATCGTTCCAGGTTATATCATCCAGGAAAAAGCCGCTTTCCTGGCTTTCCCGGCGCATGAAATAGTGGGAAATGGAGTCCAGGAGATCCCTGGAATACTCTTTATCCGGTATATTCCCCCACATTTCTCTTATTTTTTCCCTGACTTTCTCTCTCTGCCTTTTGTTCTCTCTGGCCATCACCGTAATCATGGTGATGAACAGGCATAGAATCAGCCCTGCAAATATAAATTGTTCTTCCATTTTCTGCCTCCTCTCTGCCGGTAAAATCACTTGGGGACGGGGGAATCCCATTCCTCCCGTCCCCTAAAGGGAATCTGTCAGAAAAACTTTCTGACTGCCTCTAATGTTGCCTGAATATCTTCCTCTGTGTGGGCATCTGACAGGAACATAGCTTCAAACTGAGCCGGTGCCAGATGAATGCCCGAACGCAGCATATGTTTGAAATACTCTGCATACGCCTTGGTATCCGCTGTCTTGGCAGATGCATAGTCTGTGACAGGCTCTCTCGTAAAGAATACACATCCCAGGGAGCCAATATGGTTTATGACACAGGGAGCTTCCTTTTCTTTCAGAATCTCACGGATACCGCCGTACAGCTTTTCTCCCTTATCTCTTAAGTTTGTATAGATCTCCTGATGTTCATACAAAATTTTCAGCTGCGTCAGCCCTGCTGCCATGGCCACAGGATTGCCGCTCAGCGTACCTGCCTGGTATACCGGGCCCACAGGGGATACCATCTCCATGATTTCTTTTCTTCCGCCGTAGGCTCCCACAGGCATACCTGCACCTATGATTTTGCCGTATGTGGTCAGATCCGGCGTCACATGAAAATAGCCTGCAGCCCCTTCAAAGGCCAGACGGAATCCGGTGATCACCTCATCAAAAATCAGCAGTGCTTTGTGCTCATCGCAGAGTCTGCGAAGTCCCTGGAGAAATCCCTCTGCAGGAGGCACCACTCCCATATTAGCTCCTACCGGCTCCACAATCACTGCGGCCACCTGATCCCGGCATTCGTTCATCAGCGCCTCTACACTGGACAGATCGTTGTAGATGGCAAGCATGGTATCCTCTGTGCATCCTCTCGGCACGCCTGCGCTGTCTGGAACGCCGCTGGCCATAACCCCTGAGCCTGCACTCACCAGCATGGCATCGCTGTGGCCGTGATAACAGCCTGCGAATTTAATGATTTTATTCTTTCCGGTATATCCTCTGGCAGCACGAATTGCACTCATTACCGCTTCTGTACCGGAGTTTACCATACGGATCATCTCAATGGTTGGGATATGCTCACAGATAAATTCTGCCATATCCACTTCTACTTCTGTGGCGCACCCAAAGCTTAAGCCGTTTTCACAGGCCTTGATCACACTCTCCTTGACTGCCTCATTGTTGTGGCCTAAAATCATTGGGCCCCAGGAGTCGATGAAATCTATATAGGAATTGCCGTCCGCGTCAAATATACGGCTTCCCACCGCGCCCTGTATAAAGCGCGGAGTCTCTCCGATGGCCCCGTAAGCGCGCACAGGGCTGTTCACCCCTCCTGGAATATAGTTAACCGCTCTCTGAAATAATTCCTGTGATCTTGTCATTATCCAATTCTCCCTTCGGCCATATATCCGGCCAGTTCTTTTGCAAAATACGTAAGATAGATATCCGCTCCCGCCCGGTAAGTGCTGACCGCCATTTCGCAGATAATCTTCGCCTCATCTATATATCCCATCTTAGCCGCAGCCTTTACCATGGCATATTCCCCGCTTACGCTGTAGGCAGCGATGGGAAGATTGATTTCCTTAGATACCTCTGAGATTACATCCAGATAGGAAAGTGCCGGCTTTACCATAATAATATCAGCGCCCTCATCCACGTCCATAAGCGCTTCTTTCATTCCCTCTTTTCTGTTATGGAAATCCATCTGGTAGCTTTTTCTGTCCCCGAAAGACGGGGCTGAACCTGCAGCGTCTCTGAATGGCCCGTAAAAGGCAGAGGCATATTTCACAGCGTAGGACATAATCGGGGTTTCCTTAAAGCCATTGCCGTCCAGACATCTCCGGAGCGCAAGGATACGGCCGTCCATCATATCAGAGGGCGCAACCATATCGGCTCCCGCCTGCACATGGGACAGGGCAGTTTTTGCCAGGAGTTCAAGCGTTGCATCATTTTCAACATCATGGCCGCAGAGCACACCGCAGTGGCCGTGGGAGGTATACTCACACATACATACATCCGTAATATAATAGAGACCGGGGAACTGTTTCTTCCCTTCCCGGAGTGCGCGCTGAACAATTCCGTTCTCTGCATATGCCTGACTTCCCATCTCATCTTTATGGGCAGGAATTCCAAATAACATCAGGTTTTCCACACCGGCTGTGGTGAGACGCTCCAGCTCATAGGGCAGCCGGTCCACGCTGAACCGATACTGTCCCGGCATGGACGGAATTTCTTCTTCAATGTTTTCCCCGTCTATTACGAACAGCGGATAGATCAGAGAGCTCTTGTCTATTCTGGTCTCTCTGACCATTTTCCGGATTGCCTCATTTCCTCTTAATCTTCTTGGCCGTTTAATCATATCCATGTTTTCAGCACCCCTTTTTCGTCTTTAAGTTTATTACCAAATCAATTACACTGTCAATGGTGGCTTTCTCTGCCATATAGGTCTGCATTCCATAGCGGTCCGCCGCCGCTTTTGTCTGTTTTCCGATGCAGGCAGCCGTAACCCGGCTGTAGTCCAGGCCCGGCGTCGCCTCAGCGAATCCTTTTACCGTAGAGGCACTGGTAAACACCGCACAGTCAATAGAACCCATCTCAAATTCTTTCTTTTCATCAATCATCTCTGAGGTTTCATACAGGGTATCATACGTTGGAATATCATCAATGATCAGGTTCTGTTTTTTCTCCAGTTCCACCAGGATCTCATGGTTTCCAATTTTAGCCCTGGGGATCAGAATATGCTCCCCTCCACGGCAGGCCTCTGACAGGGCAGCCCCAAGAGAAGCCCCGTCGTATACCTCCGGCATCAGATCCACATACAGCCCCCGTTCCTCCAGCTCTCTCTTTGTTCCTGTCCCGATGGCTGCAATTTTAACTCTGCCGAGAGCGCGGATGTCCATCTTAGCTCTCTTCATCTCCTGGAAGAAAACCTTAACGCCGGTAGGGCTGGTAAAGGCAATCCAGTCATAAGTGTCCATGCGCGCAAATGCACGGACGAGAAGTTCCTGATTCTCAAGCGCTTCTGTCCGTATAGCAGGAAGCTCCAGCACCTCCGCACCTTTTCTGCGGAGTCTGGAAGCCATGGAGGAGATAAGATCTCTGGGCCTGGTTACCAGGACCTTGAATCCAAAGAGCGGGAGTTCCTCATACCAGGCAAACTTTTCTGCCAGCTCGCACACCCTGCCCACTACAATAATTGCCGGTGTCTCTATTCCCTGCCTGTCTACCTCCTGCTTCAGGGTAGATACCGTGGCAACAATCCGTTTCTGCCCTGCGGTGGTGCCCTTTTGAAGGATAGCCGCAGGCATCTGCGGGTCTATCCCCGCTCTGAGAAGACTGCTGCAGATATCTGCCAGGGCGGTAACTCCCATGAGAAATACCAGAGTTCCTTTGGTACGCACCAAAGCCTCAAAATCAATGTCGTAGCTTTCTCCCGCTTTTTTGTGGCCCGTGATAATATGCAGGGAAGAGCAGTAGTCCCTGTGGGTGACAGGGATTCCATTGTACGCCGGAACCGAGAGGGGGGAGGTGACTCCGGGAACCACTTCGTAGGGGATTCCATGTTCCCTGAGAAGTTCCAGCTCTTCGCCTCCGCGCCCGAAGAGGAAGGGATCCCCGCCCTTCAGCCGCACTACCCGGTATCCTTTTTTAGCCTCTTCCAGAAGCACCTGATTAATCTGCCACTGGGGCATGGTATGGTGCCCTGCCCGTTTTCCCACATTAATACATCTGGCGGTATCCGGGATCATGGAAAGAACCCCCTGGCCAACCAGGCTGTCATAGACCACAACCTCAGCGTTCTTTAAGGTTTCCATGCCTTTTACCGTAAAGAGCCCGATATCTCCCGGTCCTGCTCCAACCAACCATACTTTGCCTGCTGTCATTTACTGCTTACCTCCTGTCTGTTCCTTCAGGGTTTTTGCCAGTGCAATTCCCAGTTCTTCTGCGTGTTCGGCCGAATCCTCCATCCTGCCTTTTCTGTATGTATTCGTCTCTTCACAGTAATACAGTCCTGTGAGCGTTATTCTGCCTTCGTTTACCACCCCGTGTGCTGCGATGGGGGAAGAGCATCCGCCGTCCAGATACCGCACAAATGCCCGTTCCGCAAGGGCAGCGAAGGAAGCATCCGAATCCCGGTACCCGTCCAGATAGGAATAATCCTCCCCTGCGCGGCCCTGGACTGCAAGAATACCCTGGCCGGCCGCAGGAATCATCTCCTCAGGTTCAAAATACCGGCTGATTCTGTCCGCAAGCCCCAGTCTCTTTACTCCTGCTGCCGCAAGAACCAGTGCCCCGTATTCCCCGGCATCCAGTTTGGAAAGCCTGGTAATTACATTTCCCCTGATACTTTTGCAGGGGATGTCCGGGAATAATTCCTTCAGCTGAAGGGTTCTTCTCTGACTGGAGCACCCGATAGGCTTCCCCGCCGGAATCTCTGTCTCTCCCTGCGGAAGTATCAGAACATCCCTGGGATCTTCCCTTTTGGAGAACGCCACAATAGGCAGTTCCTCCGGAATCTCCATGGGCATATCCTTCAGACTGTGCACAGACAAGTCACTTCGTCTCTCCATCAGGGCTTTGTCCAGTTCCTTTACAAATAAACCTTTGCCGCCGATTTTGTCCAGCGTGCGGTCCAGAATAATATCTCCTGTGGTTTTCATAGTGAGAAGACTCACCTCAGCCTGGGGACACGCCCCTTTCACATACTCTATTACCATTTCGCTCTGAATGACAGCAAGCTTGCTCTCTCTGCTGCCCACAACGATGCTTTTTTTACTCATACCTTCTCCTCTTCCTGTAAAAATGCGGCGATATCCTCCCGCACTTTTTTCGCCTTTTTATGATCCTTTCCGCTGGCGCTGACGCCTATTACAATCTCATCCCTGTGGACGATTCCCGGAAAATAAAAATCACATTTGTTCTTATCACTGATTACATTGACCAGAATGCCCATACATTTGCAGACACTGTAGATCTCATGATTGATCTGTTCCCGGTCAGTGGCTGCTATGACTATACAGGCATCGTACAGATCCTCTCTTTCATACTCTCTGGCCTCATACTGAATCCTCCCGTTTTCTGCCATTTCTGCCACTTCTGCCGCCGCCCTGGGGGCAATCACCCGTATCTCTCCGGCAAAAGGGAGCAGGGTCTGAATCCTTCGGGCCGCTATTTTTCCGGCTCCGATCACGAGGATTTTCTTTTCGGACAGATCAACAAACATAGGGAAATATGGTTTTTCCTGATTATTCATCGTACACCTTCTCCAATCCTGCCACACACTCCAGAAAGGCTTCCTTTTCAAGCGTGTCCCGCAGTCCGAATATCATTTTGTTCACCACTTTGCCCGCCGCCGTGTCAATGGTATGCAATAGCTTTTCCCTGTCTTTTTCCTCCATTGGAGTTTTGTTCAGAATCTTCAAAATCCTAAGATTCAGATCCTGCACGGCATCTGCCTTAATCTCCTGAATCCTGGGAATCAGATCCCGTCCTTCCAGCCAGGAATAAAATTCCTCCATCTGTGCGTTCAGAATCACTCCCGCCTGTTCCAGACTCTGAGAAAGCTCCTCAGGCGTTCCCTCCATACGGAAGCTGTCCATATCATATAGTGTTATCTCAGGAAGCTCCCCTACCGACGGTTCTACATCTCTCGGCACCGCCAGATCAATAATCCGCAGATCCGAGGGCAGCACTGCCTCCTGAAACAGTTCTTTTTTTAACGTATAATTAGGGCTTGCCGTAGCACTGACCACCAGATCACACTGAGGCAGATATTCCATCCTCTCTCCATAGTTAATCCGGGCACAGCCCTGAGGAATACTTACCATCCCGCTGCGGTACTGACGGACGGTTACCGTCACATATGCACCGGCTTCCCGAAGTGCCTGAGCCGCAACCTTCCCCATCTCTCCGTTGCCGATTACCATACAGGTCTTGTCCTGAAGGCGGAATCCCTCATCCTCCAGCATGGTAATTGCCTGATGGATCACAGAGGAATTTCCCCTGGAGAATGTTACATCTGTCTTCACCTTTTTTCCTGCCGTTACAGCCATCCGAAAAAGTACCTCCAGTACACTGTCCGTAGTGAAGTTCTCTCTCGCCAGAGCCAGTGCATCCTTTACCTGGGTCAGAATCTGATCTTCTCCCAGTATCTGTGACTTCAGACCGCAGGTCAGGTAAAAGAGATGTTCTACGGCTTCTTTCTCCTTCCGCTCCACAAAATACTCTCTGTACTTACCGGACTCAGCTCCCTTTAACTCCAAGAGGCAGTCGTAGAGGGAACCGTCCCAGCCCTCCACAGTGCTGGCCCAAATTTCCATGCGGTTGCAGGTGGATAAAATAATACAGCCCAGAACTCCTTCTTTTTCCCTGAGTACTTCCAGTGCCTCAGCCGTGTTCTTTTTGGTAAATGAAAAAAGGGCACGCACATCCAGTAAGGCTCGGTTGTGGTCAATACCCAGCATACATATTCCCATAGTATATCCTTCTCCTGATTCTCTTATTGTGTCAATCTTTTTTCATAATAGCATATGAGTGAGAAAAATCAAATAGAAATTTGTAAAGGCAGACCATTGACGGTATTAGGTTGGAAAAGAATGGACCATAGTTATTGACAAATTACAATCGAAAGTATAGAATGACAATAGGTCCGCAGATTTGACAATGCCAGATTCAGATCTGCGGTATGCGGAATATTCCGCTAAAATTGAGTGTGATATGGTCCTGAGCAATCAGGTTAATAGGAAAGTGAGTAAAAGCTCACACGGTCACGCCGCTGTATGGGACGAGTTGAATTTCATTTATGTCACTGGGATAACTGGGAAGGCGAAATTCAATGAAGACCCCCTAAGTCAGAAGACCTGCCTGTCACAAGCGATTTGCACTTTAGTTACGAACGATGGCTGAGTGTAAGAACGGTTCTTATCCGTCAGGGGCCACCCCTATCAAGACCGGAATCTGTTCTCAGACGCTCAGTAGTAGATACTACTGGGCTTTTCTTTTACTCTTGAACCACGTTACAGTAATGTCACAACAGCTTGAGAAAAGGAGAAAGAAAAATGACAAGTAAGCAAAAAAAAGTTGTAACACTGGCTGCTGCATTTGCCCTCTGCTTCGGTATCACACCGGTGGTAAGCGCTATGCACATTATGGAAGGTTATCTTCCGGCAACATTCTGTATTGCATGGGGAGTTATCTGTGTTCCCTTTGTAATTGCGGGATTCTTTTCCATTCGGAAGACTTTGAGGGAAAACAGAAGGGCCCTGACGATCCTGGCTATGTCCGGCGCTTTCGTGTTTGTTATCTCTTCCTTAAAGATTCCATCTGTTACCGGGAGCTGTTCCCATATGACAGGCACCGGCCTTGGCGCCATCCTGTTCGGACCTTCCGCAGTCAGCATTCTGGGGATCATTGTACTGCTCTTCCAGGCGATTCTGCTGGCCCACGGAGGACTCACCACACTGGGAGCCAATACATTTTCCATGGCAATCGCGGGACCTTTTGTCTCTTACGGCATCTATAAGCTCTGCCAGAAGTTAAATGTTAACCGGAAGGTGTCTATTTTCCTGGCCGCCTGCCTGGGTGATTTGTTTACATATTGCGTTACCAGTATTCAGCTGGCCGTAGCATATCCCTCTGAACAAGGCGGTATCGCTGCCTCCGCAGTAAAGTTCCTGGGTATTTTCGCGCCAACCCAGATGCCTCTCGCAGTGATCGAGGGAATTTTGACAGTAATCATTATGATTGGTCTGGAATCTTTTGCTCTGCCGGAGCTGAAGTCAATCGGATTTATCAAGGAGGGAAAAGCTCATGAGCAAAAACACAAAAACCGTTGTCATCCTGCTGATTGTAGCTGCGCTCATCGCCATTGTACCTTTGTTTGCATTAAAGGGCGCTGAGTTTGGAGGCTCCGACGATGCGGGAAGCCAGATGATTGAAGAGATCCACGGAGAATACGAGCCTTGGTTCACCCCTGTGCTGGAAAGCATGCTGGGCGGCGAGCTCCCCGGAGAAGTAGAAAGTCTTATCTTCTGCCTTCAGACCGGAATCGGCGTGGGCATCCTGTCCTTCTTTATGGGACGGTTTGTAGAGCGGAAAAAGCTGCAGAAGGAATTGGGCAGACAATAGCACACTGACGAGAAAGGAATTTTATCATGATTGTCATTGATAAGCTTTGCTATTATTCGAAATTACGGTACGTAAATGCAAGCGAAAAATTCATATACTCTATTATCACGCTGCTTTTCTGCGTTGTCAGCCGTTCGATTACTGTGGCACTTCTGGTATTATTGGCAAATGGGATTCTCACTGTTAAGAAAGGGGGAATCCCACTTTCTCGTTATCGGAAACTTCTCATGATTCCCCTGGCATTTTTATTCTTAAGTACACTTGCCATTATCGTAAATATTTCCAGGACCCCTCTGGACGCCTTTGCTCTTTCCATAGGGAGCTATTATATAACAGGAAGCCGGGCGTCTCTGGCATTTGCCGTGCAGCTCATAGCAACAGCTCTCGCCAGCGTCTCCTGTCTGTACTTTCTCTCTCTGAACACTCCTATGACAGACATTCTTCTGGTACTGCGGAAAATACACTGTCCGGAGCTGGTGATTGAGCTGATGATGCTGATCTACCGCTTTATCTTTGTTTTAATGGAGATATCCTCTGCCATCTCCACCTCCCAGGATTCCCGCCTGGGTAATAAAGACTATAAAACATCTCTGAAATCCTTCGGCGCATTGGCTTCCGTACTTCTTTTAAGGGCTATGAAAAAGTCGAATGCCCTGTACGATGCCATGGAATCCAGATGCTATGACGGCAAACTCAGAGTTCTGAACGAAAATTATCCGCCGAAAGCCAACGAAATCATGTACATTGTACTGTTTGAATGTTTCCTGCTCGGCGTTACCATATGGAGATTACATATATGAATGATATTATTCTGAAAGCAGAAGACCTGTACTTTTCTTATGACGATGAAAATACGCACTCTTTAAACGGACTCTCCCTTTCCATCAGACGCGGAAAGAAGGTAGCGTTTATGGGTGCCAACGGTTCCGGAAAGTCCACCTTCTTTCTGTGCTGCAATGGGATCAACCGCCCGGCAAAGGGGAAATTATACCTGGACGGAGAACCCTTTGATTATTCGCGGGAGGGGCTTTTAAAGCTCCGGAGCAAGGTGGGAATTATCTTTCAGGACCCGGACAATCAGCTTTTTTCCGCCAGTGTTTACCAGGAAATTTCTTTTGGGATTCTGAACCTCGGGGTTTCAGAGGAAGAAGCAAAAAAGGAAGTTGAGAATGTGATTGACTATCTGGAGATTACTCCGTTCCGGCACAAACCAACCCATGCGCTGAGCGGTGGCCAGAAAAAACAGGTGTCTATTGCTGATATTCTTGTGATGCACCCGGAAATCATTATTTTAGATGAGCCGGCAGCCGCCTTAGACCCCAGGCATACCACCATGGTAAATAAAATTGTAAATCAGCTGACAGAAAATGGAATCACCGTCCTAATGGCCACCCACGATGTAAATTATGCCCTGGAATGGGCCGATGAAATCGCCCTGTTTCACGAGGGGAAAGTGCTGATACATGGTTCTCCTCTGGAGGTCTTTACCAACCACACCGCACTGGCCATGACAAACCTGGAACAGCCGGCTGTACTGCAGCTGTTTGAGAGTCTGTGTAAGAAAGGAATCTTAAAACCCTCTCTTCCCCTTCCCAGAGATCTGAAAACCCTGGAAGGCTACATAGAAAATATAAATGAAAAAACATTTTACGGAGGAAGCCGCCTTATGAACCGCGAAACCAACAAAGCAATTTTAGTTGTCAGCTTCGGCACCAGCTATGAAGAGACAAGGAAAGTAACCATTGATGCCATTGAAGCCGACATTGCCCAAGCCTTCCCGGACCATAAAATTTACCGGGCATGGACCAGTAAAATGATACTGGCCAAGCTGGCCAAACGGGACAACCTTATAATTCCAAATGTAGAGGAAGCCATGGAACTTATGCGAAAGGACGGGATTACTGATGTTATTGTCCAGCCCACTCATGTGATTAACGGAATTGAAAACGACTTGATGAAGGAGGATGCGCTCTCCTATCAGGAAGATTTTCACTCCATCACTTTCGGCACTCCGCTCCTGACCGCAGAGGAAGATAACCTTGCAGTAATCCAGTCAATTGTGGACGAATTCTCTGCTCTTCCGGAAGATGAGGTGCTGGTTCTAATGGGGCACGGAACCACTCACTATTCCAACGCAATCTATGCGGCCCTGGACTATCAGTTTAAAGACCACGGATACAAAAACTTCTTTTTAGGCACCGTAGAAGCCTACCCTTCCATGGAAAGTCTTCTGCGCATGGTAAAAGAATACCAGCCCAAAAAGGTTGTGCTGGCTCCGTTTATGATTGTGGCAGGAGACCATGCCAGAAATGATATGGCAAGCGATGATCCTGATTCCTGGCGCTGTCAGTTTGAGAAAGCCGGCTTTGCAGTCTCCTCTGTCCTGAAAGGCCTTGGAGAATACCCCGGAATCCGCCGGCTCTTTATCCGCCATGTGAAGGATGCCATTGCTCTGCAGACGTTATAGAACAGATATACGAAGGATAGGAAGGAAGGTATGTTTATGACTGAAAAAAAGAAGCCGAATAAAGCGCAGATACTGACGGCTGCCATCACCCTGCTGGTACTTATAGGCGCGCTGTTTATGCTGAGCAGTTCTATGAAGCCTAAGACTTCCCAGGGAAGCAAGGAAATTACAGTAGAGGTTGTCCACAAGGACGGAAGCTCCAAAGAGTTTGTCTACCACACAGATAAAGAATATCTGGGTGAAGTGATTACAGAAGAAAAACTTGTGGAAGGGGAAGACGGACAATATGGACTCTTTATCACAGCAGCTGACGGAGAGTCCGTAGAGGGCACAGACTGGTGGTGTATCACCAAGGACGGGGAAATGCTGAACACTTCCGCGGATCAGACTCCCATAGAAGACGGGGAGCACTACGAACTTACTTATACTGCCGGCTAGACAGGAGATGATTTTTATGAGTACAAAAGTTAAAGATATGGTAATCCTGGCCTTCCTCACAGCAATACTCCTGGTGGGCCAGGTGGGAATGGCTTTTCTTCATAATATAGAAGTAGTCTCTCTCCTTATCATCATCTATACCCTTCTCTTCAGGAAAAAGGTATTTTATATTATCTACATCTTTGCGTTTTTAGAAGGTATGATATATGGCTTTGGAATCTGGTGGTTTATGTACCTCTACGTCTGGACCATCCTGGCAGTGATCACCATGATCTGCTCTAAAAACGACTCCCCGGTCATGTGGTCCATCATCTCAGGCGCCTTCGGCCTGGGATTCGGATTCCTCTGCTCTTTCCCCTACTTCGTCATCTCCGGCGTTGGGGGCGGAATCGCATACTGGATCAGCGGAATCCCCTCAGACATTCTCCACTGCGTGGGAAATGTAGTCATTACCTTGCTGCTGTTTAAGCCGGTGTATGGAGTTTTGTCCAAACTGACGTCCAGGTATTATCAGAGGGCGGTTACGCATTCTTAATAAAGCGTACAAAACGGACGGATATAAAAGGGAGGAGGTGGACTGGATCTTCGGCTCACTCCGCTTAACCTCCCTGACCTGCCCATGCCCCAGTCTCCCCCCGCCTCCCTTCCATATTCTGGTATCGGCTCACTTTACATTTATTTGGAATGGGGTAATGGACGTAAGTTGTAGGGTATTGGTTCAATTAGCAGTTTATTTCACATAATAAAAGTGTAGTTGTTTGAGAGTAATGAGCTCTGACATCTACACTTTTTATACATATAATTTCTTTTCCTATCTAGTAGCCACCTGGAACTTTCCAATATACAGGTGAGAGAGAGTCCGTGCCGGAGGGTGGCTCTAGGGAGCGGGACGCCTGTGTTCCGGTGACGATTCCGCAGGAGTGAATAGAGAGTCTTAGGCAAAACCGGGATTCCCGCAGGAGATTTTTTCGGCAGTCCGGGCCGAAAAAAAGTGAGCCCGCGCAGAGAATGCATCGAAAGCATACTCTGCGTATGCGAACGGTGCTCCGGAGGGGATTCCGGTTTTGGCTTAGACTCTCCTCACGACGGAGGTGTCCCCGGAACACAGGCGTCCCCTCCCTAGAGCCACCCTCCGGCACGGACTCTCTCTCACCGTCCCCCTCCTATCTACTCCCTGGAATTATCAATCATATACAGCAATGCATTGCAGATGCAGGCAGCAATATTACTTCCCCCCTTGCGGCCTTTGGCCACGATGTAAGGCACATCTGTCTCCATGATCAATTCTTTTGACTGAACTACATTTACAAATCCCACGGGAACTCCAATGATCAGTTTGGGGTGGATCTTTCCCTCCTGAATCAATTCATAAAGCCTTACCAGCGCAGTAGGCGCGTTTCCGATGGCAAAGATGAATTCTTCTTCCATAGACGCAGCTTTATCCATACTTGCAGTTGCTCTGGTGGATCCGCTTTTTTTAGCAATCTCAGCAATGTCTTCATCAGACATAAAGCAATAGACATTGCCGCCGTATTTATGCAAGGCCTTTTTGTTGATACCGGCTTTGGCCATCTGGGTATCCGTGACAATGCTGGCCCCTCTTTTAACAGCCTCTATGGCAGCTTCTACCGCTCCGTCAGAAAAGCAGAGATTTCGGGCATAATCGAAGTCTGCACTGGTGTGGATACACCGCTTTACGATCAGCTCAGTGCCGGGGAGCAGAGGCGTATCTCCTAGTTCCTCTGTAATTATCTCAAAGCTTCTGTTTTCTATCTCCTTAGGCAATACATTTTCCAGTTCTATTTTCATACGTTCTCCTCTCCTTTTTATATACCAGCTTCTAAAATCTCATATATTTTCTTCATATCCAGATGTTTTCTCAGCTCTGCCGCAAGAATGTCATACTGGGTTTCTTTAAATGCCTGAAAATCAATACTGGTCATTTCCTCCACATCAATTCCTTTTATGGCTCCAATTGCCCGGATAATTTTTCCGGCCACCTCTTCCCTGTCAAAGATCCCGTGCACATAAGAGCCGTAGACATTGTCTTTGCAGGCGCCGTCAGACTTTGTCACATGGCTGACCCCATCCGTGATCTCATTCATGGATACCGCGCCCTCCTTCAGGACACTCTCTCCCATATGAATCTCATAGCCCTCCAGTTTGGTCCCTTCCAGAAGCTTTAACGCCCCTCCCATATGTCTGAAGGTGCCCGTCACCCGGGTTCTGGTCTTTGCCTGCTCAAAAATCGTATCCATAGGGAGAAGGCCCATTCCTTTAATCTCTCCCCCTGCTTCTACGTGATGGGGATCGGAAAGGGTTTCTCCCAGCATCTGATATCCCCCGCAGACTCCATAGATTATCTTTCCTTTTGCCGCTTCTTTCAGGATCAATGCCTCCAGACCTGTCTGGCGCATCCACAGAAGATCTTCCATAGTATTCTTGGTTCCCGGCAGTATAATCATATCCGGCTGTTTCAGCTCATGAGGGTGCTTCACATATCTGAGGGAAACTCCAGGTATACTCTCCAGAGGGTTAAAATCAGTAAAGTTAGAGATTCTGGGAAGGCGGATTACTGCAATATCAATGACCCCGACTTCCCGGGGCGCTTCAAACCGCTCCGTGAGGCTGTCCTCGTCTTCTACCTCAATATTCAGATAGGGGGCCACACCTACAACCGGAACGCCTGTTTTCTCTTCCAATATCTTCAGACCCGGATCCAGAATAGTCTTATCGCCTCTGAATTTGTTCACAATTGTGCCTTTTACTATTTTTCTCTCATCCTCATCCAGAAGCATAATAGTTCCAATCAGCTGGGCAAATACGCCGCCTCTGTCAATGTCCCCCACTAAAAGCACGGGAGCTTTGGCCTGCTTTGCCATGCCCATATTAACGATATCCTCTTCCTTCAGATTGATTTCCGCAGGACTTCCGGCACCTTCAATGACAATAATATCATTCTTCTCTGCTAATGCATGGTAGGCTTTCATAACTTCAGGTATCAGTTTCTTTTTATAAGCAAAATAGTCTCTTGCACTCATAGTGCCAAGAACCTCTCCGTTGACGATCACCTGGGAGCCTACATCATTGGTAGGCTTTAGAAGTATCGGGTTCATAAGAACAGATGGCTTGATTCCCGCCGCTTCCGCCTGCATTACCTGAGCTCTCCCCATCTCCAGTCCTTCCTCTGTGATAAAGGAGTTCAGCGCCATATTCTGTGACTTAAAAGGTGCTACTTTATATCCGTCCTGGGTGAAAATACGGCAGAGTCCCGCTGTAAGCAGGCTTTTTCCGGCATTGGACATGGTACCCTGAATCATAATTGCTTTTGCCATAATATATCCCTCTTTTCTCTGTATTACAGTACTTTTTCAAATGCCCTCATAAGGGTCAGATTTTCTTCATGGGTTCGGACGGCAATCCGGTAATAGCCCCTGGCCAATCCATAGTAATTGCCGCAGTCCCGGATTAATAACCCCTCCTGCAGGCAGAGTTCCTGAAGGTTTTCAGGTCCCTTGAAAAAGATATAATTAGCCTGGGAGTCGTATACCCGAAGCCCCGCCTCACGCATTTTCTCCTTAAGGAACCCGCGCTCCCTGTGAATCAGTTCTGTGGCTCTGTCCACATATTCTTTTTCTTTTAAAGCAGCGATTCCGGCTGCCTGAGCCAGGGTGGAAACATTCCAGGGCTGGGTGACCTCCTTCATCTTCTCCAACAGGTCCCGGCTGCTGCACAGTCCATAGCCCAGCCGTATTCCTGCCATGGCATACCGTTTTGTAAAGGCTTTCAGGATGAACAGATCCGTCCGTTTTTCCAGGGAAGGCTTTTGGGTATACTTTCCAGGGCTGCATACAAAGTCCAGAAAGCATTCATCCAGCACCAGAAAAACTCCGTGGCTGCGGCAGGCATCCATCACCTGCTCCAGTCTCTCAGGCTCTGTGAGAATCCCTGTGGGATTATTGGGATTGCACAGAAATAAAATATCTATGGTATCGTCTATAGCCTGCAAAAGCGCCTGATCCACGGCAAACCCGTCCTCCTCTCTGCCTGCAGCATGAAGCACCTGGCATCCCACACTTTCCAGAGCCTGCTCGTACTCCGCAAAGGTAGGGGCTGGCAGAAGTGCCCTCTTAGGTTTCAGGGCCAGCACCAGAGAAAAAATCAGATCTGCAGCTCCATTTCCGCAGATGATCCAGTCCGCCGGCACTTCTTCATAGGCGGACAATGCGTCTCTTAGCTTCTGGCACCTTACATCAGGATAATGGTACACCTGCTCCATACTTTCGGTGACCGCCCGCTTTACGCTGTCAGGAGTCCCCAGTGGATTACAGTTTGCCGAAAAATCAATTACGTTTTGATGACGGTACACATCCCCGCCGTGTATATGTTTCTTCATATGTATTCTCCCGGTTCTATACGATTTGAAGTGCAATCTGAAGCATCAGCCGAATCAGTCCGAAAAACAGCACGCCAATTCCCGCACTGGCATAGAGCAGATTGTTGGCATAACGGATATCTTCATACTGAATCTTACGGATGCGGTCCCCAATCGTTGGTTTCTGATAAAGCTTTCCGAAATAATAGGCATCGCCGGCCAGCTGCACCCCAAGTGCACCGGCCATCACGGCCTCTGTCTGGGCAGAATTAGGACTTGCGTGATTCCGCCTGTCTCTTCTGTAAATCCGTGCTGCGTTCCTGCTGTCCATCTTCAGAAAAAAGCTGGCCGCCACCATAAGCCATGCGGATATTCTGGCAGGTACAAAATTGGCGGCATCATCTAATTTTGCAGGCAGTCTTCCAAAGTTGAGATATTTATCGTTTTTATATCCCACCATAGAATCCATAGTGTTAATGGCCTTGTACAGAAACATCAGAGGAGCGCCCCCCAGGGCCATATAAAACAGCGGAGCAATAACTCCGTCCGAGGTATTTTCCGCAATGGTCTCCACAGCTGCCTTTGTCACACCCTCTTCGTCAAGACTCTTGGTATCCCGTCCCACAATCATTGAAACGGCATATCTGGCCCCCTCCAGGTTTCCCGCCTTCAGCTGCTCGTATACCTTCATGCTCTCCGCCTTCAGGGACTTTGCAGCCAGAAGCTGATAACACATAAAGGTTTCCAAAAGTACCCCCAGCCAAGTACGCCAATGGTAGGCAAACCACAGAATTAATCCGGGAATTCCCGCGCTGAACAGGCAGATAATCAGGATAAGAAAGAAACCGCCCGCCCGCTCTCCCCCTGGAGTTTTGGGAAATATGCGCCTGAGTCCTTTTTCCGTCAGTGCAATTCCATTCCCGATAATTCTGACCGGATGGTATAAAAACGGAGGGTCTCCCACGATCAAATCTATAAAAAAGCCCAAAACCAGGGCAAATATTGTCCACTTCAGCATCTTAATAAAGTCCTCTCCTGTATTTATTCTGCAAGCTTTTTCACCACATGCAGTTCCTGTACTCTTTCATTCCATACTACTGCGGAGGTCCTCACCTGGTATCCCCCGCCGTTTCCCACCTGCCAGTCATAGTACCCTTGATGGGGAACGGCATATGCATCCAAAATGCTCATGATAGTCCCTCCGTGAACCACCAAAGCCCCGGAGTGCAGTCCTTCCCTGAGGCAGTATTCCACACAGCGGGAAAATCCTCTTTGACAACGCTCCATGAAGGCTTCCCTGCTCTCGCCACCCGGAAAAGGCAGGGTGCCATTGCTGTCAATCCACTCCTGGTATTTGTCATTTCCCGAGAGTTCTTTGTAGTTTTTGTTTTCAAACTCTCCGAAATCACACTCTGCCAGCTCCTCCAGTGTATGAACTGGGGTATCCGGATAACAGAGTGCCGCAGTCTGCACACACCGCTTCAAAGGGCTGGTAAAAACAGTCTGTACCTGGGGATAATATCTGCGTTTCAGCAGGGCAATCCCGTCTTTTGTAAGGGGTTCATCGGTCCTTTTTCCTATATAGCGCCCCAGGGTATTCCCATAGGTAATGGAGTGACGTACAAGAAATAAATCAAGCATCTTTGATCACCGTTCCAATGCCGCAGACTACCCGGTGTACCGAATCGGCAGACCGGGCAATCCGGGTGCATATCCTTCCTGTGGCCTCCCTGTATTCTCTGTCAAAAGAATCTACAGGCACCACGCCGTACCCCAGCTCGTTTGAAATGATAAGGATCTGAGGATTTTCTTTTTCCAGCCGGCCGGCCAGATTCGTTAAATCTCTATTCTCCCGCAGCATCCGCCTAATCCATTCGTGAAAATGAAAAATTCCACGGCAGCGGAACAATTCTTCGTAAGAACAGACACTGCCGTCAGCCATATCTCTCGCTTCCAGCCCAAATCTGCTGCGCACATACTCCTTTTTTCCCTGGAACATGCCCCCGATAATTAAAATCATACCTGTATCTCCTTTGTTATGCCATTTTTCTCAGCAGAATCTCTCCTGCCACCACACAGAGTGCCATCACCAATTCGCATATCTGAAGGAAAAAGCCCGCCAGATCTCCAGTGATTCCCCCGAACTGCTTCATGGACATACGATAGTAAAAAACGAATGCTGCCATTCCTCCTATGGCCGCACAGGCACCCAGCAGGGGCTGATACAGGCACATAAGGAGAATCGTAAGAAGTCCCCAAGCCACGGTGGTAATGCGAACCGTCTGTTTCTGGGCACCATCCGAAAAAGTTGCCGCCAGACCAGTGT
This sequence comes from Lactonifactor longoviformis, assembly GCF_042848515.1. Lineage (GTDB taxonomy): Bacteria > Bacillota > Clostridia > Lachnospirales > Lachnospiraceae > Lactonifactor > Lactonifactor longoviformis. Next base: position 2,977,877 of record NZ_AP031453.1, read on the forward strand.
TCTTCGCCATAGGAAATGCCGCAATGGACAGTCCGCTGAAACACCTGGACAGAACAAAACTGAGGCATACCACAGGAAGCCCCTGTAAGGTCAGCTCACTGTAAATGCCGAAATAAAGCAGAAAGTAAGTAATTCCTATTATAATAGCAAAGGCACCTGCATGGGAGTCCTTCAGAATCTCCAGCTTTCTCTCTCTTTCCTGATAGGAGGACAGGGCATCCGAGGTATCCAGAAGTCCGTCCAGATGGATCCCCCCTGTCACTGCCACAGGAATCAGCAGAAGGATTACGGTATAGAAGATATGGCTTTCTGCCAGATTCCTCCCCCAGACGCCCCAAAGCCAGGTAAGCCCTCCGATGACCAGCCCCACAGCGGGGAAAAAGCACATGGTATATCTCATATTCGCCTTCGTCCAGTCACTTTTTGGCATGGGAATCTTTGAGTACATGGCAAAAGCTATTTTAAAACTATTCCAAATCTGTTTCATTTAATTCTCCTTCAGTACGAGAGGGATACCGTATACCACTTCCACTACTCTTGCGGCGACTCTTCCGATTGCCTGATTGATCTCTCCCAGATACTTTTGATATCTTTCTGTCTCTTCCTCATAGGGGATGCCGTCGGAGAAGATCTCATTGGTTACAATGCACAGCTCTTTTGCCTGACGATCCAGGGCAAAGATGCCTTCCAGGACAGCGGGCACCGTATCTTTCCCGGCACCTCCTTCCTGGTACATCTCATTGGCCACCAGGTTCGACATACACTCTAAAAGAACATAAGAATCCTTCGGCACGGTGAGCTCTTTCAGGTTAATGTACCGTTCAATGGTAGTAAAATGCTTTTCCCGGCGCATGTTTCTGTGGCGCTCTATCCTCCTGTGGCTTTCTTCATCAAAGGGATACATGGTAGCGATATAGATTCGCTCTCCCTCGCCAAAGGACAGCAGGGTATCTTCTGCGTATGCTGATTTTCCGCTTCCGCTTCCACCGGTAATTAATGTAATCATACCCTTCTCCTTTTAGCTCAGTGGTTTGTATTCCTCAATCTCTATGTCGCTGAACGTACTCATCCCCTGATAGACCGCAGCCGCCATCTCTAAAACAGGGAATAAAGCTACTGCCCCTGTTCCTTCGCCCAGGCACATATCACAGTGCAGGCAGGGAGACTGGTCCAGCGCCTCCAGAATCATATGGGCCGCAGGCTCTTTGGAGACATGAGAGGAGATCATATAGCCTTTTGCCAGGGGAGCCAGCCGGCAGGCCAGAAGGGCGCTTACCGCTGATATGAATCCGTCAATGACCACAGGGACATGATAGGCTGCCCCTCCCAGGAACATACCTGCAATCCCTGCAATATCAAAGCCTCCCACCTTTGCCAGCACATCAATGGGATCTTCTCTGTCTGGTTTATGAAGGGCAATCGCCTTTTTGATCGTTGCTATCTTCTTTTCCAGTCCGGCGCTTGTCAGTCCGGCCCCTTTGCCTGTGACCGCTTCTGCCGGCTGCCCCAGAAGAACCGCCGCCACTGCACTGCTTGTTGTCGTGTTGCCTATTCCCATCTCGCCGGTGGCAATGATCTTGTAGCCTTTGTCTTTTAGCTCCTTTACCATTGCGATTCCGGTCTCCAGACCCCGGATGGCTTCTTCCCTCGTCATAGCCGGCTCCACAGCCATATTTTTGGTCCCATAGGCGATTTTACGGTTTATGATATTGGTATCCACGGCAACTCCGATGTCTACCGGGAAAATATCGGCTCCGGCATTCTTGCACATAATAGCCGCAGAGGTTTCACAGGTTAAAAAGTTCTCCGCCACAATGGCAGTAACCTCCTGTCCGGTCTGTGTGACCCCCTCTGCCACCACCCCATTGTCCGCGCACATAGGCACAAGGGCTTTCTTTGAAAGATCAATTTCCTGGCTTCCTGTGATTCCGGCAATCTGCACCAGCAGAGATTCCAGCTTACCCAGGCTGTACAAAGGTTTTGCGATACTGTCCCAGCGCTTCCGGCTGATTTTCATAGCTTCCTCGTCGAGCGGACCGATACATTTCAGCGTTTCCTCTAAATTCATTCTCTTTTCCTTCTTTCCCATTGTTAGACGTTTGACTGGCTTTGCGGTGCATAGCGGCTGCACTCCTGCAAAAAAGCCTTCGCAATCTGAGGCTTGCCGTAATAGTACAGATGCGGAAAGCCTGCCAGCATATGTTCTCTTCCATACATACAGTTCCAGCTCCTGCGTCCCACAGGCTTTCTGGCCAGAAAATCTCCCCCGCAGGCAGTGGAGTCGAAATAGTGAAATTCATGGGCCGGAATCTGCTCCAAGGGCTCCCCAAATACGGTTCCTCCCCCGGAAGATACGTAGATATAGCCGAAACGGTTTAATTGCGGCGTACGGTATGCACGCCCCGGAATGATACCCGTCATGCGGTGGGCACATCCCTCCATATCCTCCATAGTTTCATGAAGATACATAAATCCGCCGCACTCCGCGATCACGGGAATCCCGTTTCCAAACTCCCGGCGGATACTCTCCAGCATCCCTGTGTTGGCCGCCAAAGCTTCAGCGTAGAGTTCCGGATAGCCCCCGTATAAGAGAAGTCCCTGAATCCCTTCCGGTAGCCTGCTGTCTTGCAGGGGGGAGAAATAAACAAGCTCCGCTCCCATCTTTTTCAGAAGACGCAGATTATCCTCATAGATAAAGCAAAAGGCCTCATCTCTTGCAACACCAATTTTAACAGGCCTGTCCAGGGTAAATCCATAGTCCGGGGAGAAAGCCTCCGGACTGGAAGCAGAGATATCTTCCGCTGTCTCTGCCAGCGCAAGCAGTGCTTCCATATCAATTGTTTTTTCTAGAATTTCTGCCAGCTGCCCCAGCTTTTCCTGGAGCTGTTCCACCTCATCCGGCAGAACCAGTCCAAGGTGGCGGCTTTCAATGGCACACTCTTTCACATTGGGCACATAGCCCAGTACTTTCACCGGAAGCGTCTCCTCAATCAATTCCTTCACCCTGGGATACAGCATGGAGGACATCTGATTCAAAATAATGCCGCGGATACCGCTGTTTTCTTTAAATTCGAGAAAGCCCTGAATATAAGGAAGTATGGATACGCTCATTCCCTTACAGTTTACAACAAACACCACCGGGGTTTTGGTAACAGCGGCAAGTTCATACGCGCTGGCCTGTGATGTGGTGCCTCCGATTCCGTCATAATACCCCATAACCCCTTCCATCACAGCAATATCCTGTTGCATGCAGTTTATTTCCAGGAGATGTCTGACAATCTCAGGAGGCGTAAAGAACGTATCCAGATTCCGGGATTTGGCCCGTATCACCTTGCTGTGAAACATGGGATCAATATAATCAGGACCGCACTTAAAAGATGCCACCTGCAGTCCACGGTTCTTTAATGCCTTCAGAATCCCGCAGGTCAGGAGGGTTTTCCCGCTGCCGCTTGCTCCTGCCGCTATAAGAAATCTGGGGATTTTCATCCTTCGTCCACCTCTTTTCCTGTACAGGAGATAATAGTAATAGGGTTTTCTCCCATCATCATATGATATCGTCCCACCGTCTTGGATTTGCTGATGGATACAGATACGATATCGACATCAGTCACCGGCAGTTCCTTCATACAGTTTACTGTCTCTGCTACGGTTTCCAGAGCGATGCAGTTCACTACGATCCGGATTTCGGGGTTCTTATTCAGAAGAAGCTGCAGGATCTCTTTCATATTTCCGGAAGAGCCTCCGATAAATGCATGTGTGGGGGGTTCCAGATCCTCCAAAGCCTCCGGCGCCAGACCGGGGATTACTGTAAGATTATCCGCCCCAAACACTTTCTTATTTTCTTCCAAAAGTGCTGCGGCCTCCGGCTTCTTCTCCACGGCATAGACTCTGCCCTCCCGGGCCATAAGCGCCATTTCAATAGAGACGGAGCCTGTCCCGGCGCCTACGTCATAACAGACAGCGTCCTTTTTCAGACGCAGCTTGGACAGTGAAATACTGCGCACCTCTTCTTTTGTCATGGGAACCTTCCCCCTGACAAATGCCCCGTCACTGATTCCATGTGTCACCGGAAGCTCTTTGGCCCCGGGATTTTCTATGTATATTACACTCAGCGGATTCCCCTGGTATCCCAGGAAATCAGCCGGCTTTCCTTTCTGTATCTTTTCCTCCGGATAGGACAGCATTTCTCCCAGGTAAATAGAAACATCTTCCATATGATATTCCATTAATTTTTCAGCCAGGCGGGATACCCCGTCTCCGGTGCCCAGGATAGCAAAAAAGCGGGAATTGCTTCGAATTCCCTGTATGAGGTTATACGCTCTGCCGTGGGCACTTGCAATCTTAACATCCTCCCACGGCTTTTGGATTCTGGACATAAAATATACCAGACTGGAGATTCCGCAGTACAGTTCTACCTGGAATTCTTTCAGCTCTTCCAGAAGCCTTCTGCAGCCGCTGTAAAACCCCACATCTCCTGACAGGACAACCGCGGCGCGCTCATATTCCGGGTGTTCTCTCAGGTACTCCCGAATCCTTTTGGCGTCGTATTCACAATAAACGTCCTGTCCCGGCTGTGCCGCTGCTTTTGCCATACGTCCGGCTCCTATGATTACCTCAGCCTTCCTGCACGCTTCTCTGCCTCCCACAGTCATGGTATTCTCATCCCCCATGCCGATGCCTACCAGGGCGACCTCTGTCTTTCCCGACAGACCGAATTCACCTGCAAGATATCTTTTGCACTCCAGAAGGGACAGGCCCTTTTCCTGAAGAGGCCTGCCGACGATTACCAGCTCACAGCCGCAGGCTTTTGCCGCCTCGCACTTTTCTAAAAACCCTCCGGTACTCCCGGATTCTTTGGTGACCAGATACCTGCAGTCCAGCTGCCGTATCATTGCCTCATTGAGTTCCCTGGAAAACGGTCCCTGCATACAGATCAGATGCTTTCCCTCAAATCCCATCTCTGCACAGGCCGCAGTTACTTTGGGAAGAGAGAGAACCCTGGCATAGACCCTTTCTCTGTAATCCGAAAGACGGGTGAATTTACTGATTTCCTTGCTGCCTGTGGTGACCAGGATCCCCCCCTTTGTATGCTCCAGATAGTCCACGGCCTCCTCAATCGAGTCCACATAGACTGCATGCTCTACAGCTGTGGCGTCTTCCGGGCCGGCGCTCTCTCTGAGCAGACGAACGTAGGGCACCTCAGCCTTTTGGCAGGCGCTCTTAATATTGCGCGTCACCTCAGCAGCGTATGGATGCGTGGCATCGATCACAAATCTGGGAGATTCCTTTTTTATAAGCCCGCACATCTGCTCTTCCTTCAGACGCTCATGGGAAACCCTGACATACTCATTTTGAGGCAGAAGACTCTCACCATACTCTGTGGCCACGCACACATACCCCGAGATATGGTGCCGGCTGACATATTCTGCAATTTTTCTTCCTTCTGTTGTCCCTCCAAAAATAAGAACGTCACACATTCCGGTATCCTCTGGGCGTTACCATTTTTCCGTTAATCGCTTTTGTCTGGGAATTGCCGATGAAAACCGTTGTAAACATATCAACAGGCGTATCCCTCAGTTCTTTTAATGTCATAACCTTAAAAGCTTCTCCGTCTCTCCCGATATTTCCCACAATGCCGCACACGGTATCCTCTGATTTATACTGCATCATAAGGTCACATGCCTTGGCCAGGTAATCGCAGCGCTTTTTGCTGGAGGGATTGTACAGGCAGATCACAAAATCAGCTTTGGAAGCTCCCAGCAGTCTTCCCTCAATCTTTTCCCACGGTGTAAGAAGATCACTTAAGCTAATGAGGCAGAAGTCGTGAATCAGGGGAGCGCCCAGCACAGCCCCTCCCCCTGTGGCAGCCGTCACTCCCGGAATCACAGACAGCTCTACCTCAGGATAGCTGACTCCCACTTCATACATAAGACCCGACATACCGTATACCCCGGCATCTCCGCTGCAGATCATGGAGACCGTTTTTCCTTTTTTTGCTTCCTCGAACGCCATCACACAGCGGTCTACCTCTTTTTTCATTGGTGTTGTCATAAACTCTTTTCCTGGAAAATGTTCTTTTACCAGATCCACATATACGGTATATCCTATGATTACATCGCTTTCTTTCAGGGCATTGGCTGCCTTAATGGTCATCTGCTCATACTCGCCGGGCCCAATGCCCACTACATATAATTTATTCAAATTCCACACTCCATTTCTTCATGGCTAACGCAACCGTTACCCCATTTTCTGCATGTTTTCTTACTATCAGTCTTCCGTCTTCGCTTCCCTTCACCGCACTTCTCTCACAGACATTGTCCAGCCCTGTAATGGATTCTACGAATTCAGATTTGGTAAATTTTCCTTCTACCTGAGCCAATTCCTCTTTGGTGTATGTGATAAAGGGAAGGTTTCTCTCCCGGCAGTACTCCAGGATCCCCGGCTCATCTTTTTTCAGGTCAATGCTGACCACCTGCTCCATGGCAACGGTTGGAATCAGCTGCTCATCACAGGCCTTTCGCACTGCATTTTGTATCTCCTCTTTTACAGTGTCTTTTCTGCAGCCAAGCCCCAGGGTAATGACCCTGGGAACCAAGTACAGAGTATGTACAAACGGATGCTCCAGGTAACTGCTGGTAATCGCAATCCCAAGCTCCGGCCGCTCCTCATCTTCATGGGCTATCTTAAGGCCTTCCGGCAGTTCCCCAATCCAGGGAAAATCACTGTAAAATCCAACTTCCTTTCCTGCTACCAGTGCCGCCGATACATCCTTGGCCAGCCCCATGTCAGAAATATAAAAGCCATTCCTCTTTGCAAATACATCCACCGCAAACTTCTCATTGATATCAGTTGCTGTCGTGATCACAGGTTTTGCGCCTGTGATTCTGCTCACATCCAGCGTAAGCGCATTGGCGCCGCCGATATGCCCTGACAGGAGTGAGATGGCATAATTTCCCTGCTCGTCCACCACAACCACAGCGGGATCCTTTTTCTTATCCTTGACATAAGGCGCAATGGCTCTTACTGCTATCCCGCAGGCCCCGATAAAGATCAGGGCATCAGAATTCTGAAACCGCAGACTGGTCCATGCACCGATGGATTCATCCACTGGTTTGGCAAACTGCTTTACATTGCGTATTGTCTTCGCGTCAATATCCAGCTGGGATTCATCTAAAACCATCTTTGTATACTTACTTTTTGTGTAGGTGGTTACTTCATGCCCTTCCTTTATAAGTCCTGCGTGGAGAGCTTCCCCCAGAGCATAGCCGGACCGGCTGAAGCTGATAACTGCTATCTTCATATTTTCCTCCGCTTATTTGGTATCTGTACCCTGACGGAATTCAGTGGTGAATCCCGGATCATATAATTTGGAACGCTCATAGTGATTATGGGCTACCGCATCGCCGATAATCATTAAAGCTGTTTTCGTAATATGATTTTCTTTTGCTGTCTTATCCAGCGTTCCCACGGTACATACAAAGGCCTTTTCATCTTCCCAGGTCGCCTTGTACACAATGGCCGCAGGCGTATCCTCGGTATACCCGCCCTCAATCAGACGGGCGCTCAGTTCCTTTAACATCCCGGTGCTTAGAAATACGACCATAGTTGCCTGGTGGGCGGCAAATGACTCAATGCTCTCTTTTGGAGGTACAGGCGTCCTTCCCGCCATCCTGGTGATGATGACGCTCTGAGACACATCCGGCAGCGTATACTCCAGATTCAGGGCAGAGGCTGCCCCGCAGAAGGAACTCACTCCCGGGCAGGAGTCATATGCAATATTCTCCTCATCCAGCACATCCATCTGCTCCCGGATGGCGCCATAGAGACAGGGATCTCCTGTGTGCAGGCGCACAGTGGTTTTTCCTTCTTTTTCCCCGCTGCGCATCACATCCAGGACCTCTTCCAGAGTCATCCTGGCACTGTTGTATACCCTGCATCCTTCTTTGGCATACTCCAGCAGCTGTGGATTTACCAGCGAACCGGCATAGATAATTACATCCGCTTCCTCTAAATATTTCTTTCCTCTTACAGTAATCAAATCCGGGGCACCAGAGCCCGCTCCAACAAAATGTATCATATCTTCTCCTTTGTATGTTTATTCTTTAATAATAGTCAGGGAATAATATCCTGCATTCTCAGGAATCTCTTCAATGGTATGGTATATTTTTTCATTTTCCATCCCGCAGTTTTCTATCATCACTCCCTGTGCTCCCATGGACAGAAGCTGCTCCTTGACCTCTCCCAGCTTTTTCCCGGCCTTCATAAGTACCTTCGTGCCCGGAAGCTTCAGCGCTTCTTCAATCTGATAAGAGGCAGGTATCACATGGAGGGGTTCTGCCTTTTCCACCAGCCCCATATTCATTCTGGCAGCAACGGCGCAAAAGGAGGTGATTCCGCTGACAATCTCTACCTCATAGCCCCAGCTTTGAATCTTCTTGTGCACATAGAGATAGGTGGAATACACGGTGGGATCTCCCAGGGTCAAAAAGGCAACCTGCTTTCCTTCCTGCAGAATCGCTTCAATGCTTCTGGCACCGTTTTCATGATTTTCCTCCAGCTGCCTGGGATCCTTTGTCATGGGCATAGGTACGGGAAGCAGCTCTTTTAGAGCGATCTCTGGCCAGGCCCCCTTCACAATCTGGTAGGCCACACTTTCCTCCGCCGCCGTACCCGGTACCGCTATCACATCACACTCTTTCACCAGCCGCAGCGCTTTTAAAGTAAGCAGCTCCGGGTCTCCCGGTCCAACCCCAATTCCATAAAGCTTTCCTTGCATCATAATATCTCCTTTGTCTATGTAATATTTTGTTGTTCTCTCAGTTTATCCAGCAAATCCGGAACACGGGATGTACTTCCCAGATACCCATATGTGTTAGAAAACAGAATTGCCCCTGTCTCCAGCTGTCCGTAAGCTCTGTGATTCAAGTAGTATTCCACTCTCTCCAGAACCTCCTCCATGGTCTTTTCCACAAGGCCTTCCCTCTGCAGAATCCCAAGGGCTTCGTCTGTAGTTCCTGTCTGCAATAACTCTTTTGCCATCTCAAGGGAAGCGCCCGCCCGTACCGCATTTGCCGCCATGATCTCGGCCCTTCCGTCCGCAGACCGGGAATGGGTATTCATTATGCCGGCTGCCACTTTAATAAATTTGCCGATATGAGAAATAAAAAGAATTCCCTTTGCTTCCATGCCAATAGCCATATCAATGGTTTCCCCAACATAATTGCTGCACTTGATATTCTGGGAGAAGTCCAGTTCCATATGTTCCTTCAGGTAGGCGGCGCCGTAATTGCCGGGAGTCACCAGAAGATACCTTCCCCCGTTTTCAACCCGCATGCGCATCTCAATCTCTATGCTTTTAATCAGCGCCGCCTCACTCATTGGTTCCACAATTCCTGAAGTGCCTAAGATGGAGATCCCTCCCTGGATTCCAAGTCTTGGGTTAAACGTCCGTTTTCCAATCTTCTCTCCTTCCGGTGTCCAGATCGTCACCTTCAGGCCGCCCTCGTAGTTTTCTTCCTCTATCACCTGTTCCACTTCCCTGGCAATCATACGCCTGGGCACCCGGTTAATGGCGGCAGCTCCCACGGGCTGTTCCAGCCCTTTCCTGGTAATCCTTCCCACACCGATGCCCCCGTCAATGACAACCCCGGGTTCTCTGCGTTTTTCCACAGTTGCATAAATATGCATCCCGTCTGTGGCATCAGGATCATCCCCCGCATACTTCTGCACGCAGCATTCTGCCTTTTCTTTATTCCAGCGGATATCCATAAGAAGCAGATGCAGAAGGATTCCTTTTGGCGTCATCAGATCCGCTTCCTCCACCTGTTCCTGAGACAAAAGCATCCTGGCCGCCCCCTTTGCCGCAGCGGCGGCACAGGACCCTGTCGTATAACCATACCGCATTTTCTTGTTATTCTTCACGATATAGAAGTCTTCCAAACCATTTTTATGTTCCATACACAACTCCTTTTGACCGCAGCGGTCCGTTCAAAAAAGAAAAAAGAGTCCGCCGCAAAATGGCAACGAACTCCTACCCGTCCCACAAAAGCCCGGTTGCCGCAGGCATTTTTTGTGTGTCAGGATAGCCTAGTATCTGGCTTTCACAGTAACGGACTTGCGCAGGACTTCCACCTGCTTCCTCTGCTATCCTGCATTCAGTTTTCTTATTTTTCTACCCATTTATTAAAGAAAATATGCCCTTTGTATTTATCTGAAGACGGGGATAAATACAATACATCACATTTTTTCTCATCAAGTCCCAGGTTTTCAAATGCCTTTGGGGTCATAAAATATAAATAGTCAAATTCTGTTTTCCCTGAGGGAAGTGTAACCCCGTTAATCAGGCGCTTGCCTTTCCCTTCTTTATACAGCTTGTACGTCGACATTGCGTTTCGCACCGCTGTTCTGGTATTCGACAGATAGGGATTGGGAATAGAGTTCAGATTCTTCAGATATTTTGTAAGAACCCCTGTTCTGGCAGGTTCGAACTGCTTTCTCTGATAGACAACCGTCCGCAGGTCATTGGGAAAAGCACTGCTGTTCATACGGTTTAAAATCACCATAACAACCGCCGACATTCCGGAGATTCCCTGGTCTCCGGCCTCCGCGTATGCAATCGCTGTGAGGAAATCCTCGTCGGAGACCTGAGGATCTGTGGCATAGCTGGCCTCTACCTTATAAATCTTTCCGTTAGAATCTCTTATCTCAATATATCCGCCGGATTCCACTACTTTGCTGCCGATACCGGCAGCGTCAAAGCTGTATTTGACCCCTCCGATCGTGAGAATACAGTTTACCGCCATGGCTCCGTTATCCCTCAGATAGTAGTTGCCTACCCAGCGTCCGGCGGCCATTGCCCCGCTTCCATCCATGTAATACCAGATGCCGCCTATTTTCTGCCAGCCTGTAAGCATGGCTCCGTTTCCGTTAAAGAAATACCAATGACTGCCGATGATATTCCATCCGGAAACCATGGCTCCGCTTCCGTTCAGATAATACCAGGTTTTCCCAAGCTGAATCCATCCCGTAACCATAGCCCCGGAACGGTCCATATAGTACCATTTGCCCTTTACATAGGTCCAGCCGACAGCCATGGACCCGTTTCCGTTCAAATAATACCATTTATTCCCTATAAAATTCCAGCCCGTAGCCATAGACCCGCTGGCATTCAGGTAATACCAGGTATTCCCAAGCTTCTGCCAGCCGGTAGTCATAGCCCCGGAACGGTCCATGTAATACCATTTGCCCCGTACATAGGTCCAGCCGACCGCCATAGCTCCGCTGCTGTCCAGGTAATACCAGGTTTTCCCAAGCTGCAGCCAGTCAGTGGCCATAGTCCCGTCTTCTCTGAGATAGTACCAGGTATTCCCCACCTGCTGCCAGCCTTTGACCATAAATCCATTGCTGTCATAGTAGTACCACGCACCCTTTTCCAGGTACCATCCCGTGACCAGAGCGCCGCTGCTGCTCAGAATATACGTGTGATTTCCCTGCACCAGCTTCCCGGTCTGCATCACACCATCCGCATTCAGATAGAACCACTGCTTCCCCACAAGCGTCCAGCCGGCAGCCATAACTCCGGAGGAATGAAAATAATACCACTGGTTTCCCAGCAGCTTCCAGCCCGTGGCCATAGAACCGCTGCTGTTCAGATAATACCATTGGCTCCCCAGCTTTTTCCAGCCTGTGGCCATAGTCCCGTCCGGCTCCAGGTAATACCATACGTTCCCCAGCTTCTGCCACCCTGTGAGCATAACGCCTGAGGAATTAAAATAATACCATTTCTGTTCTATGTACACCCATCCGGTCATCATCCAGCCATCTGTATCAAAATAATAGATGTTTCCGTCGATTTCCTTAAAAGCTGATTTGGGATAGCTTCCGTCATATTCCCTGAACCACCATTTGCCGGACTGAAGGATCCACTTTCCCTTACCGTAATCGCGAATCCAGGCTCCGTCATCTCCTACAAACCAGCTTCCAACCCACTGGTTCACAGCCATAGTTCCATCTTCCAGAAGATAATAATTTCCTGCCCACTGGCTCACAGCCATGGCTCCGTCCGAAAGAAAGTAATACCACCTGTCCTCCAGGAGAACCCAGCCTGTTTTCATCCACCCGTCTGCATCAAAATAATAGGTCTTTGTTCCGATTTCATAGAGTCCGTCTGCCGGATATGTGCCATCCGCATACCGGTACCACCACTTTGTACCCTGTGCGGAAGTTTCCTGACTCACCCATCCTTCACTGGCTGTCCGCATGTCTCCAGTCTCTGTCTGTACTTCTTCCGTAGGATTTTCTTCCGCAGGAATCTCTTCTCCGGACGGGTCTGTTTCTGCTTCTGCCGGTTCTGCATTCTCCAGAATATCCGCAAATTGTCCTGCCTCCAGCTGCTCCCCCCGGGCAGTGACAGGTGCGCACATACTGAAGGTCAGCAGATATAGTAAGGCCTGTACTTTCAAGTCTCGTTTCATGCTGTACCCCTTTTTCTTATGTCATTCTTTGTCCGATCATGCTGCTTAGACTTATCCATTATATAATTTTATTCGGTAAAAGTCAATCGGAAGGAACTGGGGGCAGTGTCCCAAAAGCGCGAAAAAAGATGGCTGTATGCAGCACATAAATTATGCCTTGCATACAGCCATCCACGTTTCTGAAATTACAATTCAGCGCCGGCAGACAGGACTTGCCGGTATCTGGTCAGATTATAATACAAACCATGCCGCCTTTGCTGTCATTTACAATTTTCTGCATGGTATCCTGGAGCTTCACCTGACTTTCGTCGCTGATCTGTACGAGCTTTGTATGGATTCCGTCTTCTACCAGCTGCTCAATGGATTTACCAAAGATATTTGTCTGCCAGATGCTTTCCTGGCGCTGTTCCCCGGCTTTGATATACGCAATCAGATCTTTTGCCTGCTCCTCGCTTCCCACAATAGGGGCAATCTCCGTCTCGATGTTTGCTTTTATCATATGAATGGACGGACTAGAGGACTTTATTTTAACTCCGTATTTATTGCCCTGCTTAATGACAACCGGTTCTTCCAGAACAATTTCACTGCGATCCGGAGTTACCACCCCGTATCCTTTACCCCTAACAGAGGAAAGGGCATCCTGGACCTTAATGTACTCTTCATGCATTCTGGAAAGCTCTTTCATGGTGTGAATCAGCTGGTATTCGTCAGAGATATCTACCCCTGTCATTTCACTCAATATCTCGTAATAGTATTTTTCATCCATTTCCAGATGTACCTTTACCTTGCCTGTGGCAAGATCTACCTGATCAATAACAGCTTTATTAATGTAGGAAGAAGACATCTGGAGATTATCCTTTGAGATATCTCTGACATACTTCACCTTCCCCAGCAGCTCTTTAATATTAGCAATCAGGTCAGACTTCAGATAGTGGCTGGGAGGCAGCATCTCCACCCATTTAGGTATGTAGAATTCCAGCTGAACTACCGGAAATTCATAGAGAACCTTTTCCAGAATCCGCACGATATCATCTTTTCTTAATTGTTCGCAGTTGACACTAATCACCGATGCGTTGTATTTCTTCTGCAGAGACTGTACCAGCTGCACGGTTTCTTCTTTATATGGTTTTTGCGAGTTTACAAGCACCAAAAACGGCTTCCCCTGCTTTTTTAACTCCTGGATTGTCTTCTCTTCACTGTCTATGTAATTATTTCTGGGAATTTCACCGAAGGAGCCGTCGCAGGTAACCACAAGACCTATGCTGGAGTGTTCCTGAATTACCTTTTGTGTCCCTACTTCTGCCGCCTGGTGAAAGGGGATCTCATAACTGAACCAGGGTGTTTTGACCATGCGTTCCTTTTCCTCTTCCATATTCCCGGTGGCTTCCGGCACCATATAGCCCACACAGTCTATCAGCCGTATCTTTGCTTTCACATCATCACTCAGTGTAACCTCTGTTGCCTCCTTGGGAATAAATTTCGGCTCTACAGTGGTAATCAGCTTTCCGGAACCGCTCAAAGGCAGCTGATCTCTAACTTCTGCCTGCTGGTCCTCCGGCATATTCGGCAGGGCAACCAGCTCCATGAAGCGGCGGATGAAGGTAGATTTCCCGGTGCGTACCGGGCCTACTACGCCGATGTAGATTTCCCCTTTTGTGCGGGCTTGTATATCTTTATACACATTATATGTATCCATTCAAAATACCCCCTTGTTATACTGATACAGTATATGCAGGGGGGTATCCTTTCTATGACACTATTTTAAAGCAAATCACACGCCGTGTAATCTTACTGCTCTCCGGGCATCTTCCAGGCATGGTGATCCGTGTGCAGCAGCTCATGGGAGCGGTGTGACAAAGGTCTCTGCAGATAGCACTCATAGCACTTCTGAACCGATGGATTCTCGTGGGAAAATCTCAGATCACTGACCTTATCCAGGCCGTAGAGATTATCGGCACGGACGCCTGCCAGTTCTTCTCCGTCTTTAATCGGCTGTCCGCCTCCGCCTGAGCAGCCGCCGGGACACGCCATGATTTCCACAAAATCATACTGTACTTTGCCTTTCTGCAGGGCGCGGAGCAGCTTTCTGGTATTGCCCAGACCGCTGGCCACGGCAACCTTAAGGGGGGTTCCGGCCAAATCAAAGGTGGCTTCCTTCCAGCCGTCCATTCCTCTCACTTCTTTAAAGGCATCCGGATCGGGATTCGTCTTTGTCACAAGATAGTAAGCGCTCCTAAGAGCAGCCTCCATAACCCCTCCGGTAGCTCCAAAGATTACGCCCGCACCGGATCCCACGCCCAGAGGCATGTCAAACTCTTCCTCCTCCAGATTTGCCGCAACGATATGTTCCGCACGGATAAGGCGGTCTACCTCTCTGGTGGTTAATACAACGTCAACGTCCTGGCCGGCTCCCGCATCATTCATGTTGGGCAGGGCACACTCATGCTTCTTGGCCAGGCAGGGCATAATGGATACGGAAAAAATCTTTTCCGGATCTACGCCTAAAAGATCTGCATAATAACTCTTGGCCATTGCGCCGAACATCTGCTGGGGTGACTTTGCAGAAGACAGCTGATCTACCATATCCGGGAACTGGGATTTGGCAAAGCGCACCCATCCGGGACAGCAGGAAGTAAACATCGGGAATGTTTCTTTCTCTTTATTTCCCAGACGTTTCAAAAATTCACTGCCCTCCTCCATAATCGTAAGGTCAGCCGAAAAATTCGTGTCAAATATATAGTCAAATCCCATCCTTCTCAGAGCGGATACCAGGCGCTTCACAGTGGCAAACTCCCGTTTTAGCCCCAGACTTTCACCCCAGGCGGCACGGACAGCAGGTGCAATCTGTACTACCGTTATTTTATCCGGGTCAGCCAGCGCATCGAATACGATATCTGTGTCATCCCGTTCTCTCAAAGCCCCTACCGGGCAGTGGGTGATACACTGTCCGCAGAGTGCACAGTCAGAAGCTTCCAGCTTTCGGTTTCCCGACACATCTACCGTGGTGCGTGAACCTGTATTAGCCAGATCCCAGATGCCAAGCCCCTGTACCTTATCGCAGATCTGAATGCAGCGCATACATTTAATACATTTCTTATAATTGCGGTACAGCGGAAAATCTTTTGTAGATTTGCTGTGGGGAAGCTGTGTTTCATAGGGGACTTCCAGAATTCCCAGGTCATTGGATATTTTCTGAAGATTACAGTTTCCGCTTCTCACACAGGTGGGGCAGTTCCCTTCGTGCTGGGACAGAATCAATTTTACATTTGTCTTTCTTGTCTCCCTTACCTTGGGGCTGTTTGTATATACGGTCATCCCCTCTTCCACAACATTGTTGCAGGAGGTAACCAGCTTTTCTTTTCCTTCTATTTCTACCACACAGACACGGCAGGCACCAATTTCATTAATTTCCTTCAGATAACAAAGGGTAGGGACAGGAATGCCGGCAGACGCTGCTGCGTCAAGAATGGTAGTGCCTTCCGGCACTTCTACTACCTGATGGTCTATCGTCAGTTTTACCATTTGTCAATCCTCCCTCCTTTAAACACGCCGAATCCAAAGTGATCGCAGCGAAGACATCTCTTTGATTCCTGGCAGGCCTCCTCATGGGTCATACCGCACTCGATAAGTTCAAAATCATCCTTCCGTTCCGCGGCATCCCTTTCCTTCATATTTACCCGGCCGCAGGCGGGTCTGTCATCCAGACGGATCTTCGGAATCTCCACATCAGTGGTAATCTTGTGGTTGTAGCCCAGATACTCGTCAATATTAGCGGCAGCTACCTTGCCCGCTGCGATTGCCCGGATCACGGTTGCCGGTCCGGTGACACAGTCTCCGCCGGCAAAGACACCGGGGATATCCTTGATTCCGCTCCAGCTGAGGGCCTCAATTACACCCCGCTTCACAGGTATTCCGTAAGCCTCAAAGGATTTAGACTCAATGCCCTGGCCTATAGCCACCATAACGGTATCACATTCCAGACGCACTTTCGGGGCATCTGCGGCTTTTGGCGTGGGGCGTCCGCCTCTTACCTCACCGATAATCTGAGGCTGTGCCCAGAGTGCAGCCACCTTTCCGTCCTCATCCTTCTCGATATGGGTTGGGGCCATAAGTTCCATCACTTCACAGCCCTCCGCAATGGCGCCCTGTACTTCCTCAGGCATAGCTGTCATATCAGGAATTCTTCTCCTGTATACAATACGAACCCTGTCAGCCCCCAGACGCACCGCCGAGCGGGCTACGTCCATTGCCACATTGCCGCCGCCGATTACTACAATATCTTTTCCTGTAAAGTCTGGAACCTCATTATCTCCAATGCTTCTCAGAAGCTCTACCGCGGAGATTACTCCGTCCGCATCTTCTCCTTCAATCCCTATCTTTTTATCGATATGGGCGCCGATCGCTATGTAAACGGCATGGAACTGGTTGCGGATATCAACAATATTGGGGTTTTCACCAATGGTTACCTCTGTCTCGACCTTCACCCCGATGGACAGCAGGGTTTCGATCTCCTTGTCCAGCACAGTTCTGGGCAGCCGGTAATTGGGGATTCCATACCGGAGCATGCCTCCCAGCTGCTTTCTCTGTTCAAAGATTGTAACCTCATGTCCCATCAGCGCCAGGTAATAGGCAGCGCTGATGCCTCCGGGTCCGCCGCCGATCACGGCAACTCTTTTGCCCGTTTTAGGCGCAGGTGCGGGAAGGGGAACATCTCCTGCATGATCTACCGCATATCTCTTGAGCCCCCGGATATTGATGGCGTCGTCAATCATATTGCGCCGGCATCTTGCCTCACAGGGGTGTTCACAGATCAGAGCACATACAGAGGGCATAGGATTGTCTTTGCGGATCAGGGAAACTGCATCTGCATACCTTCCCTCTGCAACCAGAGCAACATAACCGGGAATATCAACGCCTGCGGGACACAGTGCGACACAGGGTACCGGCTGATTCAGCTCGCAGGTACACCTGCCCCTTAATACGTGCTCTTCAAAATCTTCTCTGAAACCATTGATACTTTTCAGCACCATATTGGCTGCCTCGTATCCGATGGCACAGTCAGCGGAGTAATAAATGCCTCTGGCCGTTTTTTCGATTAAATCGATGGTTTCCAGGGTGGCATTTCCCTCCAATACATCCTCCATTAAACATTGCAACTGTCCTAATCCTACACGGCAGGGAACACATTTTCCACAGGTTTGCGCGTGACAGACCTTTAGAAAAGATACCGCTAAATCGACAGGACAAAGTCCCGGAGGACTGGCTACAATTCTTCGCTCCAGATCTTTGTAGAGTTCTTCTACTGTTGTCTGTGCTTTGTTTTGTGTAATTATACTCAGTCTACTCATGAGTACCTCCTTTCCAATCTCTTTCTGCTTTTTTTAACGCTTTGGGAATCTAGTTCCCTTTATTAAAACAGTTGCTCAGTGACTTCCCATATCACCAGCCTGCTGTTTCCAAAATGTTAATTTTTTGACATATAGATTATAAGAAAGATTGCGCTTTCGCGCAATCTCCGCCTGCGGCGGGCTGTCGCAGACAGCATCTTCCTTTCCGCCGCAGTGTGATCCCCCGGAGGGTTTTTTATTACATAGGGAACAAAGTTTCCTATGTAATAAAAATAGGGCCAGCCGAAGCAGGCGAGCCCCATCTTTATTCGTCTACACTGGTGTCTATGATTCTTGGTTATGTAATAACTGATGTACTTTGCCTTTTAATAATCCATCATACAGAGGAGCAATCAAAGGATTCTCGTCTGATTTCTTTATAATTGTTACATTGTCCGCATTATACAGACCTTTTTCTCTGGCAGCCTTTGTGCGGTCGCCGGCTCTTGGCGGCTGTCCGCCTCCCATGATACAGCCTCTGCGGCAGGCCATTACTTCTATTAAATGATAGCTGGCCTCTCCATTCCTAACCCGTTCCATCACCGTTCTGGCATTGGCCAGCCCGCTGACGATACAGATATTAAGCTGAGTATCATTGTATGGCAATGTAACCTCTTTGATTCCCTCACTGCCTCTTACCCCGCATTCAGAGATGGCATCCAGTTCTACTTTGCTGTGTCCCTCTGTCATACGGCGCAGAACCGCCTCTGTCACACCTCCGGTCACGCCGAAAATCATACCTCCGCCTGAGCTGAAGCCAAACGGCATATCACAGGCTTCTGGATCCAGCGTCTCAAATTCAATGCCGGAATTGCGGATCATGCGGATTAATTCCGTGGTAGTGATTACGATATCTGTATCCTGTTTGCCTCTTGTAAAGCTGTTGGGACGGATTGCCTCCATCTTCTTCGCTGTACATGGCATAACAGAGACTACAATTGTTTTCTTTCCGCCGGAATTTTTAGGACTCCGGTAATATTCTTTGATCACAGCTGAGAACATTCCCTGAGGGGAACGGCAGCTTGATATATTTTCAACAAATTCCGGATACTGGTCATGTACAAACTTAACCCACGCCGGGCAGCAGGAGGTAAGAAGCGGCAGATTCTCATTCTGCTCCAGTCTCTCCAGAAATTCTTCTGACTCCTCCATTACGGTAAGGTCGGCACTGAAGGCAGTGTCATATACCTCATCAAATCCCATTCTGTGGAGAACATTGACAATCTTGCCCATCACGCTTCTGCCTTTTGTAAGACCGAAAGAATCCCCCACTGCTACTCTGACCGCAGGAGCAATCTGGGCCACTACCCTTGTATCCTTATCCGCCAGGGCATCCCACACCTCATCCATATGAGTTTTAATGGAAATGGCACCGGTAGGACAATATACCCGGCACTGTCCGCAGTTTACACAGTCCGTTTCGGCCAATGGTTTGTCAAAGGCCGGCATAACCATAGCTTCTGTGCCCCGGAAGGCAAATCCAAGAGCGCCGATTCCCTGAATCTCCTCACAGGCTCTCACACAGTCGCCGCAGAGAATACATTTGTTCGGATCTCTTACGATGGATGGAGAACTGGTATCCAGAGGACGAATCTCCCTGGTATTCTCGAACCGAACGTTGGTAACACCCATTCTGTGGGCCAGCTCCTGGAGTACACACTCCCCGCTCTTCACACAGGTCGTACAGTCTCTGCAGTGTGCTGCCAGCAGGAGTTCTACAATTAACTTTCTATATTTCTTGATTTTTCCTGTATTTGTATAGATTACCATTCCGTCCCTTGGCTCTTCGGAACAGGAGGCAAAGGTTCTGCCCCGGTCATCCTCTACTGTGCATAAGCGACAGGCACCAAAAGTAGATACTTCTGAATGGTAGCACAGGGTTGGCAGGGAGATACCCGCTTTCCTGATTACAGAAAGAACATTCCTTTCATCGGTAAATTCCACTTTTCTACCGTCAATCATCATATATCCCATGTCAAATCCTCCTATGCTTCAATATATACTGCATCAAATGCACAGTTATCCTTGCAGGCACCACACTTAATACAGAGATCGTTGTTGATGGTATACGCTTCCTTTAACTTACCTGTAATTGCCCCAACCGGACAGTTCTTCGCACACTTGCTGCATCCCTTGCAGAATTCAGGATTGATTTTAAAAGAGCGAAGAGCTTCACAGGTTTTGGATACACATTTCTTCTCCACAATATGTTCCACGTATTCGTCACGGAAGGTACGCAGAGTACTTAATACCGGCAGAGGCGCACTCTTGCCCAGTCCGCAGAGAGCCATGCTCCGCACCATCTCAGCCAGTTCCTCCAGCTGATCCAGGTCTTCCAGTTTTCCTTCTCCCTTTACAATCCGTTCCAGAATCTCCAGCATTCGCTTAGTTCCCTCACGGCAGGGGACACACTTGCCGCAGGATTCTCTCTGGGTAAAGCTCATAAAGAACCTGGCAACCTCTACCATACAGGTGTGCTCATCCATAACAACAAGACCGCCGGATCCTACAATTGCATCGTATTTCTTTACAGAGTCAAAGTCCAGGCCCACATCCAGGTGAGGGGTAATCAGACATCCGCCGGAGGGTCCGCCGATTTGTACCGCCTTGAATTCTCCGCCGCCTTTGATTCCGCCGCCGATATCGTAGATAATCTCCCGAAGAGTAGTTCCCATGGGCACTTCCAGCAATCCGGTATTCTCAATGGCTCCTGTAATAGAGAATGTCTTGGTTCCCGGGCTGCCCTCGGAACCAATGCTGCGGAACCACTCGACGCCTTTGAGGATAATGTTCGGAACATTGGCAAATGTCTCCACATTATTCAGTACGGTAGGCTTTTCCCACAGTCCCTTCTCCACAGTTCTCGGAGGCTTCACACGGGGCATTCCCCTGTTGCCTTCAATCGATGCCGTCAGCGCACTTCCCTCGCCGCATACAAAGGCGCCGGCGCCCCGGTTAATATGAAGATGGAAGGAGAAATCACTTCCCATAATTTTATCTCCAAGCAGATGATACTCCTCCGCCTGAGCGATCGCCATTTTCAGACGGGCTACAGAAAGAGGATACTCCGCACGAACATATATGTAGCCTTCCTGGGCGCTTACCGCGTACGCCGCAATGATCATACCCTCAATCATCTTGAAGGGATCGCCCTCCATTACACTTCCGTCCATAAATGCTCCGGGGTCTCCCTCATCGCCGTTGCAGACTACGTAGCGTACCTTTTCCGGCTGCCTGGCCACCTGTTTCCACTTTCTGCCCGCAGGGAATCCGCCGCCGCCCCGTCCGCGGAGACCGGACTGGTCGACAACCTCCACCACCTCATCCGGTTTCATATCAAAAATAGCCTTCGCCAGCGCTTTGAAACCGCCGGAGGCAATATATTCATCTATAGATTCTGCGTCTATATTTCCGCAGTTCTCCAATACAACTCTTGTCTGTTTTGCGATAAAGGGGATATCCTTAGGTTTCGCAAAAGCCTTTTCTCCCTTGTGATAGAACAAACGCTCAACCGGTTCTCCCTTCAGCACGGTGCGTTCAAAGATCTCCCGGCAGTCCTCAAGCTGTACCTTCACATACTGGTAGTGATAGGGTTCTATCCGGATCAGGGGACCTAACTCACAAATGCCCTGACATCCTGTCTTTACAACGCCAATGTGAGGAACATCCTTTTCCATCTCAACAGTTACACCCTCCAGATCTGCGCAGAGCTTTTTCATCTCATCGTAAATCTTCTGAGAACCAGTGGCAATACATCCGGTTCCGGCACATACTAAAATTCTGCAGTTGTAGGATTTGATCTCTTCAGAAGCAGCTTTTCTCTGCTTTTCCAATTCTTTTCTGCTATTGATAATCATAAGCCTTCACCTCTCAGTTCTTCCACTAAAGCCAACGCTTTTTCAGGAGTCATATTAGGATGCACTTCATCATTCACGGTCAAGGTAGGAGCCAGTCCGCAGGCACCCAGACAGGATACTGTTTCAACAGTAAAAAGCATATCATCTGTGGTGTGCTTTTTCTGGCTTAATCCTAATTCTTTAAACAAAGCTTCCAAAATAGGTGTGGATTTGCGGACATGGCATGCAGTTCCGTCACATACTTTGATTATGTACTTGCCTTTCGGCTCAAAGGAAAAATTCTCATAGAAGGTCGCTACACTGTATGCCTTTGCTTCCTTCACTCCAATCTCTTTTGCCACGTAAGTAAGTAATTCCCCTGGCAGGTACCGGTATTCCCCCTGGATGTCCTGCATAATGGGAATGAGCGAACTGGCTTTTCGTCCATAATGTTCGATGAACTCATCTGTCTTGGTGTAATAAGACTGATCTAGCATTTGTTTTCCTCCTTAAATTTGGTGTTCTGCCCAATAATAAAAGAGCTATGTGCTGCCGCACCCCTGAAAAATATGTATAAATTGCACATGCCCTAAAAAGTATTATACCTTATTGCCGTCTTTTTCACAATGAATTTTGATAATTTTTATTAACAATTTATCCTGTCTGATTATCCAAAAAAACTGCACCGCCTCCATGGAGACAGTACAGTCCTCTTTTCTTTTTCATGCTATTTCAGCTCAAGTTCAAACAGATCTTTAGCCGGTATCTCTCTGGAGGAAGTTTTCACAAATTCTTCTACCTCCCTGGCCGCTTTTTCAACCTGGATATTGGTGCCCGCACCTGCCACACAGCCGCCGGGGCAACCCATGCCCTCAATCAGACATCCGTCAAGTTTTCCCGCTTTGGCCAGGTTCAGAATCTTTCTGCACTCTGCCAGTCCCTCCGCGTGCTTAATATTCACCTGAACATCCGGATAATAAGCTTCCAGACATTTTTCAATCGCCTGTGCCACACCTCCGGCCACTGCATATCCCCGTCCGGCGCCCGTTGCATCCCCCTCTTCCAAAGAGGAGATGTCCCGCGGGTAGTCTTCCACCTGAATATCCCTGGCCAGAAACATACCTGCCAGCTCCTCAAAGGTGATCACAAAATCTACATCACTTCTCACCGCTTTTCTGGAGGCTTCCAGCTTTTTGGATGCGCAGGGTCCTATAAATACCACTCTGGCATTGGGGTGTTCCTTCTTTATGCTTCTTGCAGTAGCCACCATTGGAGTCAGTTCCTGAGAAATTTTATCTATCATATCAGGAAAATATTTCTTTGCCAGAACAGACCAGGACGGACAGCAGGACGTCAGCAGGAAGGGGAGTTCTCCTGTCGATACCTTTTCCGCATAGTGGTGGGCTTCGCTGGCAGCCCCTATATCAGCCCCCACAGCCACCTCGTATACGCCCTGGAAGCCCAGGTCCTTTAAGGCCTGCTTCAGCATCCCCGGGGTAACCTCCGGACCGAACTGTCCGATAAACGCAGGCGCAAGCTCCGCAATGATCTCCTCATTCTCTCTTAACGCTTTGGCCAGCTGGTAAATCTGAGATTTGTCTGAGATAGCCCCGAAGGGGCAGCTGACCATGCACATGCCGCAGGAGACACATTTGTCTGTCTGGATGCTGGCTCTCCCCTGCTCGTCGCTGCCAATGGCATTCACTCCACAGGCACGCGCACAGGGGCGTTCCTTTCTGGATATGGCATCATAGGGGCATTTTGCCTTGCATTTCCCGCATTTAATGCACTTTTCCTGATCAATAAACGCTTTCTGATTTACTCTGCTTATGGCGTCTTTGGGACACACTTCCATACAGGGGTGAGCAATGCAGCCTCTGCACATATTGCTGACCTCATATTTTTTCGGCTCGCAGGCATCACAGGCAGATGGTATCACCTGCATCAGCGGCGGCTCATAATATTTCTCATCTATATTGCTCTCTTCAATCCCCTGCGTCAGATGTACCCATCGGTTCTCCGGACGCAGTGCCATCCCCATAGCCAGCCGGATTCTCTCACTGACAACCGCCCTCTCCCGGTAAATACTTTCCCGGTACTGGGGTTTCTCCGTCACAATTTTATAGGGAATAGCCTCAATGTCGTCATTCAATGACTCCGCGCTGGATTCAAATCCCAGCCTGGCAATCTCCGTAAATACTTTTCTTCTCAGCTTTGTTACAGGTGTTTCCAGTCCTCTCATAATAGTCCTCCTCTGATGCAGCTGTTTTCGCCAGGGGACAATGCCGTAAGGCCCCCGGGTATACGATCATTCGCTTATACTATAGTATAGGAAGTATGCAAAATCAACCTCTCTGCTTGTTCTTTATTACATGCAATCCGGCTTTTGCAAACGTTTGTTCGGTTTAATCTTGCTTCTGGCCGCAAACTATGGTATAATTGTAAAAGAACATATGTTTGCATTAATTATCTGACAGGAGAGCCAATATGAATACTGCAAATCAACTTACACTTCAGGATAAATTGACCGTTTTGGCAGATGCCGCCAAGTATGATGTGGCCTGCACTTCCAGCGGGGTTGACCGCCGGGGACAGAAGGGAAGCCTTGGGAACT
The DNA here is from genome assembly GCF_042848515.1 of Lactonifactor longoviformis. Lineage (GTDB taxonomy): Bacteria > Bacillota > Clostridia > Lachnospirales > Lachnospiraceae > Lactonifactor > Lactonifactor longoviformis. Next base: position 3,002,187 of record NZ_AP031453.1, read on the forward strand.
CCTGTGCAGCAGGAATCTGCCATAGCTTTGCATCCGACGGAAGGTGTATTTCCCTTCTCAAGGTTCTTCAAAGCAACGAGTGCATTTATGACTGCAAGTACTGTCCCAACCGCGCGTCCAATGACAAGGTACGTGCGACCTTTACTCCGGAAGAGCTCTGTACCTTAACCATAGAATTTTATAAAAGGAACTATATCGAGGGCTTATTTCTGAGTTCCGGTGTATGCAAGAACCCAACCTATACCATGGAGCTGATGTACCGCACTCTCCTTCTTCTCCGCACCAGCTATCACTTTAACGGCTATGTGCATGTAAAAGCCATTCCCGGTGCCTCCCGGGAACTGCTTCTCCAAACCGGATATCTGGCGGACCGCATGAGTGTCAACATGGAGCTTCCTACCCGGGAAAGCCTGAAGGCACTGGCTCCCAACAAGTCCTTTTCCGGTATTCTGAAACCAATGGAGCAGATACAATCCGGCATCACCGGCTACCGTCTGCAGATAGGAAAGGATCCCCGCATGGAACGCAGCTTCTCCAACCGCTATCTGAGCAATACGATCTTTCAGTCCGGTCCTGCTCCAAGGCTTGAGACAGCTGCCACGCCATCTGTATCCCTGCCCGCGGGCGTACAGCCGGTTCACCATACCGGCAACAAGCCTGCTCCCTTTGTGCCTGCGGGACAGAGTACACAGATGATCATCGGCGCAACCCCGGAGAATGACTTCCAGCTTCTTACTGCTACCCAGCATCTGTATCAGCAGTATGACCTGAAAAGAGTCTTCTTCTCCGCCTATGTGCCGCTCAACGAAGACTCCTGTCTCCCATCTCTGGATACTGCGCCTCCGCTTCTCAGGGAACACAGGCTTTATCAGGCAGACTGGCTTCTTCGTTACTATGGTTTCCACGCCGAAGATCTGCTGAGCATCGAAAAGCCAAACTTTAATATTCTTCTGGACCCCAAGTGCGACTGGGCCCTTCGCCATCTTGAGCTCTTCCCTATGGAGATCAACCGTGCCTCCTACGAAGATCTGCTGAAGATACCAGGGATAGGGATGAAATCAGCTTCCCGGATTGTCCAGTCCAGACGCCAGGGGATGCTGGACTTTGAGCATTTGAAGCGAATGGGAATTGTGTTAAAGCGGGCGAAATATTTTATCACCTGCAAAGGACGGATGATGTACCGCATTCCCATACAGGAGGATTTCCTTACCAGGCAGCTGACCGGAGAGGACGCCCGGACTAACTGGGAAATCGAGCACCCTCAGACCTACCGCCAGCTGTCACTTTTTGACGATATGAATCTTACAGCTTCCCCGACTGTTGAGGATGCGGCGAAAAGTATCAGCGGTCAATTCTAGTATTTAACGTAAGGAGCTGCCCTATGATTATATTTACCTGCAAGGATATATTCGAAGATATGATGACCTGCATCTATGATGCATGGGCAGAGGCCAATGCCATCGGACACAGCAGTGTACGTCTTATGACAGAGCCGGCCGGTGATATGGAACTGTTCTGTGAATACAGACACGTAGACCCGGATCCCCAAAAGGTACAGAAGGTCATACGCACAATCCATAAAAAACTAAACTGGGAGGCCTATCAGCTGGTCTACAAATCAGCCATGTCTTTTGCCTCCAATAAGCTGGACGCTATCTACCGATTTCTGATTCTCGGTTTTGCCGCCGGTCCCCGGGTTCTCCAAATGCTCCAGGCTCCTCAGGTGATAACTGTTTTTGAGCTGAGCAGAAAAGTCACGAATGAGGCACACTTATTTCGTGAATTTCTCCGCTTCGAGCGCATGGATCAGAACGTTTTGATGGCCCGCATTTCACCCAAATGCAATATTCTCACGATCCTGGGTCCCCAGTTTTCCGATCGCATGCCCTCGGAAAACTGGATGATTATCGATGATACCAGGAATCTGGCTGCCGTACACCCGGCAGACGAGGAATACTACCTCACTCCGCTTGGCCAGGCAGATCTGGAACAGTTGAATGCCCACAGGGAGACTACAGACCCTTATGTTGCCCTGTGGAAATCTTTTTTCCGTACTATTGGGATACAGGAACGAAAAAATTATCAGTGCCAGAGAACCATGATGCCCCTGTGGTACCGCAAACACATGACAGAGTTTCTGCCCTAGGGAATTCTATAAAGCAAAAAAGAACCTGGCCATCCAGATTCTTTTTTGCTTCTCTATTCTGCTTATTCCAGAGATCTCTTAGCAGCTTCTACCACATGGCCCACTAAAACAGAAGTGGTAACACTTCCCACGCCTCCCGGAACCGGAGTGATAGCCTCAACAACAGGTTCTGCCTTTGCGTAGTCAACATCTCCGCAAAGCTTCCCTTCTTCATTTACATTGATTCCCACATCTACTACAATCTGTCCAGGAGACAGATATCTGTCGTCCACAACCCCGGCCCGTCCGGCGGCTACGATTACCAGTTCTGCTTCCTTTACTACGGACGGCATATCTACCGTTCTGGTATGGCAGATCGTTACTGTGGCGTGTCTCTGAAGAAGCATCATAGCAGCAGGTTTTCCCACAACAAGGCTTCTGCCCACAACCACTGCCTTTTTACCTTTACAGTCGATTCCATAATGGTCTAAGATCTCCATACACGCCTGAGGGGTACAGGGAGGGAAGCCCTGCTTTGTTCCCGCAAATACCCCGACCATAGAGCCATCGGTAATACCATCCACATCCTTTTCCGGCTTCAGGGCTTTAATTACTGCCGCTTCATCCAGATGCTTGGGCAGAGGACGGAAGATAAGAATACCGTGAATCTTATCATCATTATTTACTTTCTCAAGTGTTGCCATTAACTCTTCCTGAGTTACATCAGCGGGAAGCAGAAATTTTTCATACTCAACACCGAGTGTCTCGCAGCGCTTCGTAGCTCCTCTCTCATAGGATACGTCATCAGGTCTTTCCCCTACACGGATGATCCCCAGTCTAGGCTGAATTCCTTTTTCTGCTAATCCGGCCACATCAGCCTTGATTCTCTCATTTAATGCTGCGGTTACTTCTTTTCCCAGTAATTGCTTTGCCATGTCTCTTCCCCTTTCCTATTTCAGTCTGCCAAGTACGCTCGCAAAAATTTCATCTGCTTTTTTCGGATATACATCCAGCATATGATCAGCTTTTTTATTTAACTCTTCTGCATACTCTCTATTTTTCATAGATTTTGTGTTGATGTACACATTTAAGCTGGCGCCCTCCAGAGCAGCTTTGCAGAAGGCTGCGCCCACGCCGGCATCACTAATTGCCAGGGCAGAACCCTTTGCTGCAAACTCTGCAATAATATCAATTGCTTCACAGCACTTTTCCATAATTTCCATAGGTACAGAGCACGCATCTTTTAAGACAATCTCCATCACTCTGGCCTTCTCAGCCTTTTCTTCTTCTGTCTCTCTCGGCATACCATAGGCCTTTGACAGGGGCTCGAAAACCTCCGCATCCTTTTCTACCAGTGTAAGCAAGTCTGCCTGCAGCTTGTCGCATTTTGCTTTCAGCTCATACATCTCTTCTTCCACGTCCGCATATTTCTTTTTGCCTACGGTCAGACTTCCCACCATATTGCCAAGGGCAGTTCCGACGGCGCCCACCAGAGCAGATGCGCCGCCGCCGCCCGGCACAGGGGCCTTTGATGCTAATACTTCTACAAATTCATTACAAGGTACTGTTGAAAATCCCATGTTGTCCTCCTTAATGGTATGTAATATTTTTTTGGGACGGAGAAATACTTCCTCCGTCCCACTGAAACACGCAACTATGTGTAGAGTTCACAGTTTCCGTGTTATTACTACAGTTAGAATAATCCGGAAATCTTACCTGTCTCATCCACATCAATCTTCTCAGCTGCCGGTACTTTCGGAAGTCCCGGCATAGTCATGATGTCTCCGGATAATGCTACGATGAATCCTGCGCCTGCAGAAATCTTCAGGTTACGGATGGTTACCTCAAATCCCTTGGGGGCTCCCAGCAATTTCTCATTGTCTGAAAAGCTGTACTGGGTCTTTGCCACACAGATCGGGCATTTGCCGAATCCAAGCTCCGTCAGCTGTTTTGCCTGTTTCTTGGCATTCGGGGTAAGCACTACACCGTCTCCGTGATATATCTTGGTTACGATGGCATTTAATTTCTCTTCGATGGTCATGTCGTCCGTGTAGGAGAAGGTAAAGTCGTTGGGCTCTTCCACCAGCTTCACTACCTCTTCTGCCAGGGCCATTCCGCCTTCGCCGCCCTTTGCCCATACTTCAGAGAGCGCTACGTTTACGCCTAATTCCTTACATTTTGCCTCTACCAGATCAAGCTCCGCCTTGGTATCTGTGGGGAATGCGTTAATCGCAACCACACACGGCAGTTTATATACGTTTCTGATATTTCCTACGTGCTGGAGCAGGTTCGGAAGTCCTTTCTCCAGTGCGTCCAGGTTCTCATTGTTCAGGTCAGCCTTAGCTACACCGCCGTGATGCTTCAGGGCTCTCACCGTTGCCACTACAACCACTGCGTCCGGTTTCAGACCTGCCATACGGCACTTGATGTCCAGGAACTTCTCAGCTCCAAGGTCTGCACCGAAGCCGGCTTCGGTTACTACGTAGTCCCCTAATTTCAGGGCCATCTTGGTTGCCATTACAGAGTTGCAGCCGTGCGCGATGTTGGCAAACGGTCCGCCGTGTACGATGGCTGGTGTATGCTCCAGAGTCTGTACCAGATTCGGCTTTAAGGCATCCTTCAGCAGTGCACACATTGCGCCTTCTGCCTTTAAGTCTCCCGCGGTTACCGGTTTCTGGTCAAAGGTATATCCCACAACGATTCTTGCCAGACGTGCCTTCAGGTCATTGATCCCTGAGGACAGGCACAATACTGCCATAATCTCGGAGGCAACGGTAATGTCATAGCCGTCTTCACGGGGCATTCCGTTGGTCCTTCCGCCCAGGCCGTCTGTCACGAAACGAAGCTGACGGTCATTCATATCTACACAACGTCTCCAGGTAACTCTTCTCGGGTCAATTCCCAGTTCATTTCCCTGGAAAATATGATTATCCAGCATAGCGGCCAGAAGGTTGTTGGCTGCGCCGATGGCATGCATGTCGCCTGTAAAATGCAGGTTAATGTCTTCCATTGGCACTACCTGGGCATATCCGCCGCCTGCGGCTCCGCCCTTTACGCCGAATACAGGTCCTAAGGATGGCTCACGGAGCGCAACCATAACGTTTTTGCCAATCTTGCGCATACCGTCTGCCAGACCAACGGTAGTTGTTGTCTTGCCTTCACCGGCCGGTGTCGGAGAAATTGCTGTTACCAGAATTAACTTTCCATCCTTCTTATCGGTGTCACGAAGCATGTTATAGTCAATCTTAGCTTTGTAGTTTCCGTACTGTTCCAAATATTTTGGATCAATACCTGCTGTTTTTGCAACCTCCATAACTGGCTGCATCGTCGTTTCCTGTGCAATTTCGATGTCTGATTTGAATCCCATTGTAAAATCCTCCCTTTCTGAAATAACCGGCTTTCGCCAAATTATTTACAACCAATTGCAAAATTACCGTTTCACTGTCTCCGGTGTCTTTCTCCTCATTTGGGACATAGACTTGGTTACCAGACCAGTCAGCGGGCTTCTGTAAAGCGCAAAAACCAGCATACTGTTCACTGCCGTTAAAAGCAATGTCTGCACAGCTCTTGTAGAATACAAAACTGCCCAGGGCATACCTGTATACAGTCTAAGCCCAAGGGTTGCAAATCCCAGGGACCCCACAATCCCGTGAAGTGCAGCAACGCCGAAAAACCGGAAGATATCCGGTTTCCTGGTCACAAACCCTTTTAACAATCCCGGAAGTACTCCTGTAAGTACAGAAGATACCAGAATCAATGGATTTGGCGCATACCCTGAAACCAGGCATCCGAGAAGATCTGACAATCCCCCGCAGATCCCTCCAACGAAAGGTCCAAACCAGAACCCTGCCAGGTAAATAGGTGTAGCGCTGACCGTAATGCGAAGTGAGCTTCCAATATTAATTGCCACCACTCTGGAAAGAATAATATTCATGGCAATCAATACACCGGCAAAAGCGATAACTCTGCTATTCAGTTTTTTCATGATGTATGTTCCTCCTTAGGCATACAAAGGCCTTCTTCAGGTGTATAGTAGATCTACACCAAAGAGGCAATACATCATACTCTTTAATGCAGTAGCGGATGCAATATTACATCGTGGTAGAATTTCACGGCCACCTTCGTCCAAGGGCAACTTCCCATCCCAAGGCACTTTACGCGCAATATTTACTCTACTATATCATGGTTGACAAGTTACAATTTATCAAAGCATCCGTAAGGATGTTTCGACCGGCAGGAAAAGTTACAGCTGTTTCTCCAAAGTTTTCAAAAGGCCGATAGAAATATCGCCCACCACTGCCATATCCTCTGCGGAGAAAGCAATGGGAAAATTATCTGAGAATAGTATCTGGGATGACGGAGGAAATTCCTCATCCCCTTCCCACAAGATAAACCGTACAAACAAGTCATTCATAAATTCAAATTCATAGGAGGCATCTCCCAGATCAAGCTTATTTGCCCCCAGATGTTCCATAATTTCCTGAAATCTGGTAATTTTCGTTCCATAGCCAAATGCCAGCCTTGCCAGGCATCTCCCCTGAAAATTTCTAAAATAGAATTCTCCCCAGGGAACTTCCCGATATGTGAGATATTCGCCGGCAGAGGGTGCCCGGTTTCCCTCCACCAGATAGCGAAGTGCCAGAATCTTGGCATTCATGGCCGTTTCCAGGGGATAACTGCCTACAGCATCCTCTCTGTGTCTGATTTCATACCCCGGATAGGAAATCTCATAGGTGCTTCCCATAAGACGAAGAATAAAATATCTATTCTCTTCATCATACGGGATCCCGGTTCTCTCACTTATCTCAGCCGGGTCCATACCCTGGTATTTCTTGAAATAATATTCAAACGGCCGTTGTTCTTTACTGTCTTTTGCATAATCAAAATTCATATATCACCTCAGATTATTCAGGATTCTGTCCAGTGAGCTCAACGGATGGGAATAATGCTGCATCTGTATGCGGTATAAAGCAAGAAGCAACAAATTCATCCATATACGTCGGAACTGCACTTAATTCCAGATAAGTCATATTCTTAGCAATTTCATAGCATTTTTTCTCTGCTGCTGTAGACAAGAGCATAGCATAAGAGCCTGACAGAGAAGAATTCCCAATATAGTGGAATTTATCCAGAGGGATGTCAGGAAACATTCCGATTCGGACTGCATTGCCCATATTAATGCCGCTTCCGATCCCCCCCGCTACATATACATCTTCAATCATAGATATATCAAAGTCCACCGAAGAAAGCATTGTTCTGATCGCAGAGAAGATAGCACCCTTGGCTCTTATAAAGTTATCAATATCCACTTCATTGATCTCAACATCCTTTACAGACCCGGCATCCTCGGCAAATGCGAGCACATAGCTTCCCATACCGTATTTGTCATGGCGGACACGCTTGCCGTTTCTGATAAACTTGCCCTTTGGATTAATAATTTTTGTCCGGTAAAGTTCACCGATCACATCGATAATGCCGGAACCGCAGAGTCCGATCGGCTTAGTTCCTTCTTTTCCAATCACATGGAAGCTGGGTTCCATGGTTTCCGCATCTATCGTACAAGCTTCTATAGCCCCGTCCGTGGCCCTCATTCCGCAGCTGATGTCTCCGCCCTCAAAGGCAGGACCTGCAGAACAGGCACAGCTCATTAAAAAGTCTTCATTTCCGAATACCAGCTCTCCGTTGGTTCCCAGATCAATGAAAAGAGAAAATTCCGGACGATTCCAGATCATACTCACCAATGTACCTGCCGTAATGTCACCGCCCACATAGCTGCCGATATTCGGCGCCATAATGATATGGGCATCCGGGTTCACTGTAATACCCAAATCAGAGGCATACAGAGAATTCGTTTTATAGAATGTAGGGATATAAGGTTCCATACGGATAGGATCCCCATTCATCCCTGTCAGTAAATGGTTCATGGTTGTGTTGGACGCCACGCTCATCCTGTAGATATGGCGGGGATCAAACCCCGTAGCACGGCACATCTGCTGAACCATAGGATTAATCGTTTCTTCAATAATCGCCTTCTGCAGTCTCTCGCTGCCTCCGGGCTTCACAGACTCAATGATGCGGTTAATGACATCCGCGCCGTAACGGATCTGTCCGTTTCCTGCGGAGGCTTTGCCGATCACCTCACCGGTCAGCATATTGATCAATAGGGCAGATACTGTAGTTGTACCAATATCGATTGCCAGTCCGCCGATTACAACCTTTTCAGTCTGCGGATAAATATCATATACAAAGGCATCATCACCGGCTACCCGTATCACGGCTTTTACTTTAAAATCGCTTTCCCGGAACACATGAGACATTTTTCTCAATGCAGAATAGGGTACCCGGACACTCTTTAGCCCAAGCTCTTTCTTCAATGCTCTGGTAAATCGCTCATTGTCCGGCATCGTGTCATCCAGGGAAGGTACATTCATACACACATCTACCGTTCTCAAACTGTTTTTGAGGACAATACCTGCCTGTTCGATGTCTGATTTTGCTTTCTCGAAGATGGCGATCTCTTCTTTTGAGCTTAAATCCGCAACTTTCATTCTGCTTCGATATGCTGATGCAATATCGGGAACTACCACTTCCACATCGCCGTTTATTTTACTGACACAAGCCAGCCTCCAGCCCTGCTCGTACTCCTCCTCAAAAATATGGCGCGTCTTCTGGGAGTCTAACATTCCGCTGATTAACCGCACTTTACATTTTCCGCAGGACGCATTGCCGGAACAAGGGGCATCAATGGCAACATTTGCCTTTCTTGCTGTTTCCAGAAGGTTTTCCCCTTCCTGAGCGTAAGTCGTGACCTTTTCGCCGCTCTCGAATCTAAAAGTTACCTGAAACATAGCTTCATTCGCCTTTCTTCAATATAATTTTACAATTATGTATGTTCGCCAAAACCAAGCTGCAACAACTGTAATTGACCAGCAATTTTTTGTCAGATTGACAAATGCTTGTCAATATAAATATACCTTACTCACCCCTTTACTGTCAAGCAAAAGGGCACTATCCAAAGCAAAAAAGAGAGCAGCGTCCAGGCCTTCCCGGGCGCCGTTCTCTTATCCAGATTCCCTCCGCTTTTATCTGTTTTTCCCCCAGTTCCACATCAGCCATCGCCTTGCTCTCCAATACAGGGGATAGTTTTGTGTATGTGAAGTTCGGGGCGAAATAGTCGGCCAGCGCAGCGTTGCAGACGGACGGATATAGAAGGGAGCACCGGGGGGACAGGGCCAGGCCGGGGTATAGGGACAGGTCAGCTCGAGGCTCCGTTCTCCTTAGCTAAGTCCTACCAGCTGCTAAACTCGTCAGGAAAGCCTTCCTCGTTAATCAGCTGGTGGACTGGATCTTCGGCTCACTCCGCTTAACCTCCCTGACCTGTCCCTATACCCCGGCCTGGCCCTGTCCCCCCGGTGCTCCCTTCTATATCCTGGCAGAGACTTACTTCACATTCACTGAAAACGGGTGGGGAAGGTCGAGAGTTGTACACTTTTCTTCTTGTTTCGCACGATTTGTAACTCGATGTTTTGGATAACGCCCAAACTCATTACAATGATTAATTCCACTCTATCTGAAGATATCACAGCTATATTCTATCTGACAATTTTACAGCCATTTCCCATGTGCAAAATAACGTTCCCCATCTGATAAATCTCCCCCTTGGAACACCCTATACCCAGGTGAGAAGAGTCCTGCGGCAGCGGGCGGGCTGGTTCGGACAGGAGGGAGGCTTAAGTTCCGGGGACGATTCCGGAGGAGTGACTAGAGAGTCTTGGGCAAAACCGGGATTCCTGCAGGAGATTTTTTCGGCAGTCCGGGCCGAAAAAAAGTGAGCATGTGCAGAGAATGCACATCAAGCATTCTTTGCACATACGAACGGTGCTCCGGCGGGGATTCCGGTTTTGTCTTAGACCCTCTTCACGACGGAGGTGTCCCCGGAACTTAAGCCTCCCTCCTGTCCGAACCCAGCCCGCCCGCTGCCGCAGGACTCCTCTCACCGTCCCCTTACCCCCCATACCTTCCGACTGGGCAGTATCAAGCTTATGAAGTCAAATCCCAATTTCATCCTCTTCGACAATATTACACCTATATTCTATGTAAAGGACATAAGTTCCCTTTCTGTTAACATGTCTACCCTGAAACCTTCCTATACAAAATAAAAGAAAGCCGCTGCTTTGCAGTCCCCATAAGGTACCTGCTTCACAGCGGCTCAATCACTCACCTATATAACGTTCCAATCCTTATACTAAAATCCCGTAATTACAGTTCCAGATAAGAATCAGCATATAATGTATTATTTTTGAATACATCGCAAGATTTGATGGTTTCCATTAATCTTACGTCGCATGGGTTAACAATTGCAGATGTCAGACCCTGCATCATACACATAGCAACCATTGCGGAGTCCATGATTGGTCTGATGTGTTTTGGCATACCATTGGAGTTGTTGGATAATCCACCGGTAGAATTCAGGCCCATATCGCTGAACATCTTGATAGCTTCCAGAACTTCCATCTGTTTGTCCTGCATACCTTTTACAACTACGAATAATGGGTCAAACCACAGATCCGTTGGTTCCATGCCCAGCATCATACCATGCTCTAACATAGTCTGGCAGTGTACCATACGCTCGTCATTGTCTGCAGCGATTGGTCCATTGGAGCAAAGTGCGATTACGATGGCATCGTTGGCAGCAGCTAAGTCAATGTAGCTCATTCTGTCACCAGCGTCAGCGGAGTTAACGATTGGTTTTCCTTTTGCTCTGTTATATACAGAAATACCTGCCTCAATAGCTTTTTTGTTAGCTGTATCCAGTGCTAACGGAACATTGTCGAAGTTTTCCTGAAGGAGCTGAACTGCCCATTTCATTAAATCTTCACCGTCATTCTCAGCAGGTCCAATATTAACATCTAAGTATGTAGCTCCAGCTTCTAACTGCTCTTTCGCACGTTTTAAAATAGCCTCTGGATTTCTTGTTGCCATTGCCTCACGAATTGCTGGTGAAATACAGTGAATTCTTTCCCCAATTGTAATAAATTTTGCCATGCTCATTCTCCTTTTCATGTAAGAAATTATATTTCATTCCCCGGATCCGGGATTATGCAGATCCGGGGTGCTTTCATGCAGATAAGCCTGTCCTATTAGCCCTGCATATCTTTTAAGAACTTAACTAACTGAACAGCCTCTAAAGGACCAACGATAACTTCCCATCCTGGAAGTTTTGCTTCAATATCGCCCTTCAATACAGCTACTTTACCCGGAATAACCAGTTTTCTGCATTTAATCTTATCTTCAACCTGCTCTGTGATGAACTTAGCAACAGATGTGGAGGATAATTTACCGGCAGCCCAGGCTGTCAGTACGGATAATCCGCCGGCATCGCTGATTAATAAGTTGCATGGTACTCCGGATCTTTCCAGCTCGCCGGAAACGATGAAGTATGTAAGAGCAAAGTCAACGGTTGTCAGGCAGACAGAATTCTCATCAGCGCCGTTGATTGGGTAGATGCCAGGCTCAACCTTCATTGGCTTCTGAGGATCTGTAAATACATTCTGTCTTAAGCCGAATAACGGAAGTGCTTCTGCATATCCCAGTTCTTCCATAACAACGATGGAACCATATTTCATGGTGAATAAGGATACCAGAGCCTGCTGTAAATACTTATCTCCCTGCGCTAATTTTGCAACATTTACAAGAGAAGGATAACCGAAGGTTCTGTCCTGTTCTTTCACTGCTGCTCTTCTGATCTGAACAGCTGCTGCGAATGCATCCTTAACAGAAGCACATCCAACATCCAGTATCAGATTCTTGTTTCCTAATTTTTCAAGTGCTGCTACTGTATCATATAATTCATTGAGATCAGCTCCGGTTACACCGAGAACAACACCGGCCTCTGCAGCAACAGCATTCATAGCTTCATAGTTAGAAGCGTCAGCGCCGTTTAATACTGGTTTGCCGTCTTTGCATACTGCCAAAGCAGCTTTTGCCACTTCCGGATCCTTACATCCCAGAACTAAAGTTCTTCCTGTAGCGTTTGCCTTTTCAACTAAAGCCACATACTTGTCCTGTCCGGCTTCCTCAGCGTAATTTACATAGAGCATTTCCACGTACATTCTCTCGCCGATACGCTCATAGTCTACTGCTGGAATCTCAGCTAATTTAGCTTCGATGGCTGCATCGTCCATGCCGCTGCACAGAGATACTGCATATCTTGTCTTGCTTACATATGTTTTTTCATGTCTGTAGAGAACAGTCTCTCCGCCTAATGTATATTCACCGTCTCCGGTACCAACTTTAATTGTTTTCATTGGAGGTGCAGTAGCCTCAGATAAAGAAGCCAGTGCTTCCTCTGACATATGCGGGCAGGCTGAGATATCTACAGCGCCCTGGGCAACCTTCATAGAAAATGCCATACATGTTGGTGAACCACAGTCCTTGCAGTTGGTTTTTGGTGTCATTTTAAATATTTGAATACCTGATAAAGCCATAATATTTTATCCTCCTGTTCTTCCGATTATACTAATTCTTTAATCATTTTTGAAATGGTTGCAACAGATTGAGGATGTTTTAATATAACTGCATTAGAACCTGCTGCTAAGTCAGCGGAAGCTGTCATGATCTCCATGGCAATACCTCTTTCTTCCTTGGAACCCCATTCTGGCATATCATCTTCAGAAGCCATGGACTCTTTTACGTTCCATGTTTCATCTGCTACTGGTGTAATGATAGGCATCTGAAGCATAGCATCATCCTGAGATAATGCCGCTGCTTTGATTCTGTCCATGGTAGATACCACGTATTCATAACCATAACCTGCAGCTGCAGTACCAACGTTCATAACAATACTTTCAGCTTTTACGCCTAACTGTGTTGTAACAACATTTAACTGTTTTGCAAGGTTGATATCTACGGCTGATTCAGCACCAACTTTCTGATTGTAAGCAAGTCCGGCAGCTGCACCCACTGCTTTGTAATTCTCTTCTCTTGCAGAGAGAAGCAGCACGTTCTTTCCCTGAAGGGCGTCTGCTACCTTGGCTAATAAGTCAGCATCTTTTTCTACGTTCTTGCAGCCTTCTACTACTAAAGGACAGGTAACAGCATCTGCCACCTCTTTAGCAACTGCAACTAATTCTTCTACAGATTTGTTCTCTCCGTTTGGATCTCCGCCTTCCAAACGCAGACAGATAAAATCAGCACCTTCCATAGCTTCAGCTTTTTTCGCCATCTCAGCAGGTGTCGCTGCATCTCCATAGAATTCTTTCAGTCCCGGAACAGCATCTCCCAGTCCTAAATCAGAGATTTCCACACCTACCTTAGGTGCATTGTCTATTGGGCCGTCAAATGTGTAGAAAGGAAATACACTTTCTCCACCTAATTTGATAGCTTTTTCCCCGCATCCAATCTCAACTGTGTTAATGGTTGCATTGAACTTTTGTGGTTTTTGATTAAACGGCATTTTAATTAGCCTCCTTTAATAATTTTAGTGCGTACGCCGATAGAAATTCACGCACACTCTCGTAAAATAATTATACTACATCATAGGGTTCATTGACAAGGCTGGATGACCTTGTTCTGTCAAAAATGCAACAAGGGTTTCCGGATCCTGAGCAATGGTTTCGTCTGCCACCATTCCGGTGAAATTATCGATGCCGTAGAGCTCTTTGGCAGTCTCGTTCAGACGCTCTGCCACCATATCCTTCAATTCCTTGGGCATCCATACAATTCTCTCAATCCCGCCCTCTGCCTTCATGAATTTCTTAGATGCAATAAAGTGCTTTCCATGTCCCATAAAGCCGGGTGTCTGCACACCGCCGCCGGTCATGGAAGCCAGTTCCGGGAAGGTCATACCAAGAGGAGTCATACCCGCATACTCCCTGTTCGTAATCACAACGCCGTTTGAGAATGGCTCAATGCCGCAGATACACTCAAAGCATCCGCAGGACGTCATCGGCTTTTCCATGATGGAATACAGTGACACTTCTTCCAGCGCCCCCTGGGACAGCTTATGAACTGCCTCATTCACATCCTCAAACTCGCCGATTCTGTCGTCAATACATTTTTCTTTTGTGATTACCTGGCAGGGTCCGTTGGGATCCAGCTCATTGGTAGCTTTTGCATCCAGCCAGGATACCGCTCCGCACAGTCCCAGTCTCTCCGGCGTCACTACGCATACATGTGAAGGCGAGAACGCCTGGCACAGAATACAGCTGTAATAAACATCTACCGATTCATCTGTCAGATTGCGCAGTCTGTCATCTCTCTTGTCAAATGCAGGTACGGCAAGTTCATGGCGCAGCTTTGTACAGTCTTCCGGCATTGTATAGATCTTTACCTGGCACTTGTCAACCACTGCCTCAAACTCACTCTTTACCTTTGCGTAAAGCACCTCACCGATGTGTTTTGCACGAAAACCTGCCTGATATGCGTCCTTGCTGATACGCACCCGGATCATATCTCTCTGGCCTGTATGCATCACACCTTCAATACAGTTAATGTAGCTGTGGAACTTACGTTCAAATACCGGCTCAAAGTCCGGCTGCATATTTTTCCCTGCCACCTCTACAATATAAGCAATACTCTGTTTGCTCCCCTCAGGGAACTCGTCGATCTCAGGACCAATGATCTCAATCCTGTGATCCTCGATCTCTTCCATATCTTTAGACTGCACTAACTCAAAACAGTCTACCCTGGAGCCGTCGAATTCCACCTGCATATCGCCCCGGCGGATAATTTCTCCTTCAAAAGCAGAGGCAAAGGCTACAGGAATATCAATGTTTGTAATCTTAATCTTTATATTCCGCGCTTCCAGAGAAGTCTTATTAAAGTCTTCCACCTTTGCAGGAATCAGTGCGCCCGGAACCTCCGCGATTCCTTCTGTCTCATTGGAGATTACAGGGAATCCCAGCTTGATTGCACCTGCGCCTGCAGCCAGAATCACGTCGTCAATCGGTGCGAAAGCGTTCACAAATGCGGGAACCCTCTCCGCAGTATAGGCCAGAAGAGCACCTGCATCCCCGGGCGTTACATTTCCGAAGATCAGAGCAGCACGAATAGCCACGGATACAACGTGGATGACAGATGTAACATCTTTCCCCAGAGGAATGACACGGACGTTCGCCCCTGTCTTATATCCCAGTTCTTCACACTGATCAATAATTCCCCCTACCAAAGTCACCAGAATTCCCTGTGCCTGATAGCTCTTGATGAGGTCAACCCCTTCTTTAGCTGTAGGAGCACTTCCCAGGACAACTGCCACACCCGGGATATCCCCGGTTACCAGAGGCACACCTAATTCACGAATCACCGCATCTGCAAGATGACCGTAGCAGGGTTCTTCATAGGGAACTGCTCCGTCCACATATTTCAGAGCCTCGATAAACTCCGCACACAGTGCAGTGGCAACCCCTGACATCAGCGCATCATCCAGTGCATGTTCTCTTGTCATCAGTGTTTTCACAACGCCGACAGCTTCTTTCAAATCTCCCAGTGTCTTGACTTTCACACCGGTTACAGCATAATAACACGGCAGACAATAGGCTGTATTTGGAAATCCAACCGCCTTATCTGCCCCGTTTTTTGCTATTGCATCGTCAATAGCTCCCACTGTTAACCCGTAAACCGCATCATTTCCGTTAAAGATTCTGTTAATTAACAAATTCTCATCTCCAATCCAAGTCCTTTGCGATTTTAGCACTGCCCCCGAAGGGGCAATGCTAATTGTCCTACAAGTTCACTATAGAATTACATCATCGGATCCATGCTTAATGCAGGATGATTCTTTTCTGTCAGGAATGCTACCAGTGTCTCAGGATCTTCTGCAATTGTCTCATCTCCCACCATATCTGTGAAGTTGTCAATTCCATAAAGTTCCTTAGCGGTTGCATTTAATCTTTCAGCAACTGTCTCTTTCAGTTCCTTAGGCATCCATACGATTCTTTCGATACCGCCTTCTGCCTTCATGAACTTCTTGGAAGCAATGAAGTGTTTTCCATGTCCCATGAAGCCAGGTGTCTGTACACCGCCGCCGGTCATGGAAGCCAGCTCTGGGAAGGTCATTCCAAGAGGAGTCATACCAGAGTACTCACGGTTGGCAATGATAACACCGTTGGAGAATGGCTCGATACCGCAGATACACTCAAAGCATCCGCAGGATGTCATCGGTTTTTCCATAATGGAGTACAGGGATACGTCTTCCAGAGCACCCTGGGAGAATTTGCGAACTGCTTCGTTAACATCTTCGTACTCACCGATTCTTTCATCGATACATTTTTCTTTTGTGATAACCTGACATGGTCCAGCCGGATCCAGTTCGTTGGTAGCCTTAGCATCCAGCCATGAAACAGCACCGCACAGACCAAGTCTCTCAGGTGTTACCACGCAAACGTGGGACGGAGAGAATGCCTGGCAGAGGATACAGCTGTAGTATACGTCTACAGACTCATCGGTCAGTGTCAGAAGTCTTGCATCACGTTTGTCAAATGCAGGGATCGCTAACTCATGACGGAGTTTTGTACAGTCTTCCGGATTTGTGTAAATCTTAACCTGACACTTGTCAACAACAGCGTCAAATTCATTTTTAATCTTAGCATACAGCACTTCACCGATATGCTCCAGTTCAAATCCTGCTGCATGGGCATCCTTGCTGATACGCACACGGATCATATCTCTCTGGCCTGTGTGCATCACACCTTCGATACAGTTGATATAGCTGTGGAATTTACGCTCAAATACAGGCTCAAAGTCAGACTGCATGTTCTTTCCTGCTACCTCTACAATGTAAGCAATGCTCTGCTTGCTTCCAACTTCGAAATCGTCGATCTTCGGTCCGATCACTTCGATCTTATGATCTTCTACTTCTGAAAGTTCTTTAGTCTGAACTAACTCGAAGCAGTCCACTCTGGAACCGTCGAATTCGATCTGCATATCGCCGCGGCGGATAATCTCGCCTTCGAACGCAGATGCAAAAGCAACCGGAATGTCAATATTTGTAATTTTCAGTTTGATGTTTCTGGCTTCCAGAGAAATTGGGTTGAACTGAGAAACATCTTCGTATTTGATCAAGCTCTTAGGTACTGCCGGTGTGTAATCCATGTCGTTTGTAACAACAGGGAAGCCGTAGTAGATAGCACCTGCACCGCAGGCAACTGTCTTCTCATCCAAATTCTTGAATGCGTTGACAAAAGCAAAGATTCTGTCAAATGTATATTTCTGTAATGCTGCTCTGTCTCCAGGTGTTACATTACCGAAGATAAGAGCTGCTCTTAAAGCAACGGATACAATGTGGATAACGGAAGCAATGTCCTCTCCCAGGGGAACCACACGTACGTTGAAACCAGTCTTATAGCCCAGTTCTTTGATCTGCTCGATGCATTTTCCAACCAGAGCTACAAAGATACCCTGTGACTGATAACTCTTAACCAGATCTACTGCTTCCTGCGCAGTGGGAGCTTCACCGATAATAACGGCTACACCCGGGATATCGCCTGTTACCAGGGGCACACCCAGTTCACGGATCTTGGCATCAGAAAAGTGTCCTTCGTATGGCAGTTCGTATGGCTGCGCACCATCAATATATTTTAAAGCCTCAATAAACTCAGCGGAAAGTGCTGTGGCAACACCTGACTGGAACGCGCTGTCCAGACGTCTCTCTCTTGTCATAAGAGATTTAATGTATCCCAGAGCTTCTTTCATTTCTTTTAATGTAGAGATCTTAGTACCTGTCTCTGAGTAATAGCATGGTAAGCTGTAAGCAGTCTCAGGGAATCCAACCGCCTTGTCCTCACCGTATTTTGCAATAGCGTCATCGCATGCTTTTACCGCTTCTTCATACATGGCATCATTACCATTAAATACGATATCAAATAATAACACTGTTATACCTCCTATCAGATCATTGATCCTGATCGATTCTATCTTTGATTTTTATAATTTCTTCTGTTGCCGTTTTGCTGACATCATAGGGGGATTTGCCCTGACGGTCAGCGTCAATCACTTCCTGATTGTAGTGAATAAAGCCAAGTAAATCCTCAGCCGGGATCTTGCTCTTGATAAATTCCTCGTCCTCTTCGTCCCGAACCTTATTGGCAACCACACGCACCTGCTTTACGCCCAGGTCTTTAGCCAGACGCTTCACATTTTTGTATGTCTGGATACTTCTGGCTCCGGGTTCAATGACAACGATAAACTGATCCATCCCTTCGGTAGTTCCCCGCCCCATGTGTTCCAGGCCGGCTTCCATATCCATGATTACCACATCATCCCTGTGAAGCACCATATTGTTTAAAATACGCTTCAGCATCACGTGCTCGGGGCATACGCATCCGCCGCCCCCTGTCTCTACAGTTCCAAGCACAAGAAGCTTCACTCCGTTGCAGGACTTTCCGTAGGTGTCCGGTATGTCATCTACCTTTGGGTTCAGTTTATAAAATTTATTGTCGCTGCTGGCTCCGGTTCTTTCTTCTACCAATTTTCTCATTTTTGAGATTGGTACAATAGAATCCAGAACTTCCTCTGAAAATCCTAAAGCCAGCCCAAGATTTGCATCCGGGTCTACATCTGCAGCCAGCACCTTTCTGCCTTCTTCAGCATAAAGTCTTGCCAGTGTCGCCGCAAAAGTTGTCTTTCCAACTCCGCCCTTTCCCGTTACTGCAATTTTCATGTCTATTCACCTTTCTATTACACGATTTTGAGAAGCTGTTAGATACCTAACGCAGCTCTCTTTTCTTCAATTCTTTCAATCATAAGATCGCCTAATTTATCAATATCTGATTCTACAGTATAAGCTGCCTCTACCCAGTCTCTTAATCCGCCCTTCAGCAGAGCATCTACTTCGCTGGAGCCTGTTGCATAAGGTTCAACACCAAGATAAGTGTCAATACCGGTAGATACAACGTAGTTACCGATAGATACCGCTTTTTCGGACATCCATTCAGGAGCACAGCCCACAACAGGTACCTGGGAGATATTCCAGCCGGAATCTTTTGCAATTTCAGATGCAAGAATCATCATACGGCTGATATCTACACAGGATCCCATATGAAGAACCGGAGGAATGTCTGCCAGTTCGCAGACTCTCTTCAGGCCGGCACCGCAGAGATCTTTTGCTCTCTTGTCCATCAGACCTGCTTTTGCAGCAGCCTGTGCGGAACATCCGGATACAATGAGGATAACGTCGTTGGCAATTAATTTCTTCATTAATTCGATGTGAGCAGCATCAGGTCTGATCTTGGGATTGTTACATCCAACCATAGCTACCGCACCGCGGAGAACGCCGGATTTCACACAGTCAACCAGCGGCATTGTAGTTCCTGTCTTGTCAACGAAGGAGTTGGTAACACCGTCTAATTTGTGGATAATTTCCTCGAAGGAATATCCTACGAATGCTTTCTGTTTCATATCTGGAATGTGAACTAATTCCGGATTTCTGTTTTTGAAGTTCTCAATTGCTGTCTTAACAATTAATTTTGCATTTTCTCCTGCGGACTCAGATGAGAAACGGATGAAGTCAGATTCCGGCATCTGGGCTACAGGTGAAGTGGTGATGAATTTTGTGTGGAAACATTTGCTTAACGGGCCTAATGCCGGGAAGATACACTGAACGTCTACAACGATAGCTTCGCAGGCGCCTGTAAGCACTACGTTTTCCTGCTGTAAGAAGTTACCTGCCATAGGAATACCGCGGCGCATTGCAACTTCGTTGGAGGTACAGCATACACCGGAGATTGTGATTCCTTTTGCGCCTACAGATTTTGCAAGTGCAATCATTTCAGGATCTTCTGCATATTCACAGATCATTTCTGAGAGTGAAGGATCATGTCCGTGAACAACGATGTTTACGTTTTCCTCTTCCATAACACCTAAGTTAGCTTCTGTTTCCATTTCCTTGGGTGTTCCGAACAATACGTCAGAGAATTCTGTTCCCATCATGGAACCGCCCCAGCCGTCAGATAAACCGCAGCGAAGAGCCTGTCTTACCAAAGCTTCCGGCTTGGAAGAACATCCCATATGAGTCATATGTAATGCCTGAGATACCTCACGGTCGATTGCTCTTGGCTCAATCTCTTCTCTCTTCCAGATTTCCTGTGTATGCTCTGGTGCTCTCTTGATGAATTTCTGTGTTCCAAATGGTTTGCCGTACTCTAACAGACCTGTTTCCGCAACTTCATGAGCCAGATCGTAGATATCTTTGCCTTCTGTCTCAATGCCCCATTCCTGAGCAATTCTTTTTAATTTTGCAGGATCCTTAACTGTGTAGTTTCCGCCTTCTCTTGTCTCATATAACGTATGGCAGATTTCACGTCCGTGGTCAGAGTGAGTAGCAGATCCGCCTGCTGTAAAACGAAGGAAGTTTCTTCCTACGATACCATGTACATCACATCCACAGATTCCTCTAGGTGCTTTTTTTGTAATACGGCAAGGTCCCATAGAACAGATTCTACAGCAGACACCCTCCTCACCGAACTTACAGTGCGGTGTCTGATTTTTAACTCTTAACTGCCAGGAATCTGCACCAACTTTTGCACCTGTCTCCAACAGTCTCGCGGTAGCCGCTTCGAATTCTTCTACTGTGGTTAATTTGAATTCACTCATTAATATCCTCCTTTTAGAGCATTACCTTAAATTAACTCTTAGTTTTTGAGCGCTTGTAACCCATCCGCCCCCAGGGGTTATTGTTTTGTTTAAAAAAACCTCTCTCACACAGAGCAGTCATCACTTCACCTTGCAAGAGGGGAATTTCCAAATACTACAGGTTTAATTTGTCCACAATGTCGCGCAGAGCCTTCTTTACCGGATTGCTTTCAGGCAGTTCAACTGTTGGCTTTCCGTCGCAGTCGTACTCATACACACTCTCATCTTGTGGCACCACACCAAGAAGAGTCAGTCCTTGCTTTTCAATCTCTTCTTTTGTTCCTTCATTCAATTCTCCATTCGGTGCACGGTTGACAATCAGACCGATGGTCTTAGGCTTCATGCCGCATTCCTCAATTAATTTTGCAATCCGGCCAACTGCCTGCACACCACGCCGTGAACAATCGCTGACCAGGATAGCGGTCTGCATGCTCGGAAGCACTCCGCGGCTGATATGCTCCATACCCGCCTCGTTGTCCACTACAATAAAAGGATAATTTTTCTGATACTTGGCCAGCTGAGCCTGAAGAAGGCCGTTCACATAGCAGTAACACCCTTTCCCCTGAGTTCTTCCCATTACCAGCAGATCAAAATCATCGTCCTCTACCAGTGCAGAATTAAACTTGAATTCCGCATAATCCGCTTTGGAGACACCTGCAGGAATCGGATTCTCTTTTGCAAGCTCCGCCTGCGCAATCTCCTCCCGCACATCTCCCAGTGTAGCTTCCACTTCTACTCCCAACACTTCATTCAGATTGGAATTGGCATCCGCATCCACAGCGAGAATCGGACCTTTTCCCTTTTCTCCCAGATACTGGATTAATAATCCGCATAAAGTTGTCTTTCCCACACCGCCTTTACCGGCTACAGCAATTACATGTGCCATTACGGGCACCTCCTATTTCTATCTAATCTAGTCTCTGTCCCCGGACTGTTCCCGCGCCTGCGTCGCCGCAGTCTTGTGTGACAGTTTGGGACTTGTTCCATGCATACAGATGCAATCCCCAGATACCGCTTACCTTGTTGCTGCGGCACCAGCTGATTCCCCCTGCACATCCTACGTCGCTGTTCCTTTACACCTTCATAATCTGTTCTCCATCTTTTATCCTCCACTCTCTTTTAATGATTTGCTTTTATCTTCAGGGCTTTCGCCCAAAAGCCCGTGCTTCTACCGGCAGTCCAGCTTCACAATACTGTTAGCCAGGTCTACCATAAGAATCCTTCCTTCAATCACCTGTTCTTCCCCAAGGATATCCCGGAGGATTACTTTATCCCCATCCACATCAATACGGCTGATGTTTCTGCAGATCACAGTGTCATCACTTTTCTGTACAGTTGCCAAACACATAATTATGCCTCCTTCTGATGTTCTTTTACCAGTGTCAGTGCAAGGCTCAGGCGCATATTGCCCTTTTGGAAGTCCGCGACACCCTCCTCAATGGTTCTGGCTGCATCCTCCATGCCTAATTTGCGGAGATTTTTGGCCATCTGGTCCAGTTCCTCCGCGTGATGCTGATTATGCTGAAGCATATAGTTCAGTAAAGCTGTAGTCTCATCTGCACAGTTGCCATTGCATTTCTCATTCCTGCAATCACATCCATGAGCATGAACATGGTCATGTTCCCCTTCATGCGTATGTTCGTGAGTATGAACATTTCCATCAGTGTGAACATGTTCATGAGTATGTTCACCATCATGTGCATGAGATATAACATGACCATTCTCGTCTTTCACTAAATGCATGTCTTATGTTCTCCTTTCCATAGCTAAATCCACTCAAGACAAACTTTGTGACAATTATTTATCAATTGTTTTCATTATAACTTGTTTCCAAATATTTAGCAAGAAATTCTTATTGGAAAGTTTATAAAAAAATCTTAATATTGTTTTTATTTCTAAACAATTTGACGTAAACTAAAAATATCCAATTTTACTTTGTTTATCAATTAACAAACTATTGAATTCTGCTTCCTTTTTTGCCTTTGCATACCTGTATCTGGTTATCAATGCGCTCTTTCAGCTCATTAACGTGGGAAATAATCCCCACCAGCCGGTTGCCGTCGGCCAGGGTGGCCAAAGTGGCTATTGACTGTTCCAGAGATTCCTGATCCAGACTTCCGAACCCTTCATCAATGAATATAGTCTCTACCCATACGCCGCCGGCAAAGCTCTGAATCACAGCCGACACACCCAGTGCAAGAGCAAGGGCTGCTTTAAAAGCCTCGCCTCCGGACAGTGTTTTCACGGTTCTGACCTTTCCTGTATTGTAATCGTACACATCCAGATCCAGACCAATCTGGCTCTGCCGGTTGCTGGTCTCCTCTCTCACCAAAAGTTCGTAGCGCCCATTGGTCATTGCTTCCAGCCTGATATTGGCTTCCGCCACAATCATCCGGAAATAGGCAGACTGCACATACCGCTCCAGGGAAAGCTTTGGCTTGCCGTTCAGCGTACCGTTGGCCGTATCGGAAAGAGTCTGAAGGCTTATCCGGTATTCCTCACTGCCTCTGCTCTCTTTTGCAAGGCGTTCCAGCTGCTTCTCAAGCTGCAGCAGCTGCCGTATTTCATTATAAATCTGCTTTCTCTCTCTGGAAATTGTTTTTCTCTGGCTGTCCATATCCCCCAGACTTTTTTGGTAATAATCCTCTTCCCGGTATATCCTGCCCCGCAGCCGTTTTCCAAGACTGCGGATCTGCACCTGAAGCTCCTGTATTTCCTGCTGGTATCTGCGGACCGCATTCTCCATTTCCCCCAGCTCTTCCTGGGTGCAAAAAGCTTCTCTGGCCATTTTTTCGCTGCCAAAGCCCTGTTTTTTTATTTGATTCATATACATCTGTCTGGAGCTCTTAACCGCCTCTTTAGCCTGGGGAAGCTTCTTTTCCTGCTCTGCCAGGCGGCCCAGACACAGATGATATTCATTTGTAGTCTCTTCCAGATGGTTTTTGATCTCTCTGCTCTCAGGGATATCACTTCGGATCCTGGATTTCTGTTTCATAATTCTGTCCTGCTGTTCTTCCAGTCTTTTCTGGATCCAGGAGAGCATAGTCCTGCCGTCCTTCTTTCTCCCAAGCCCCTGCACCTGCTCCAGCTGGCCCTTTCGCATCTCCCACTCTTTTTGATTCAGAGCGCATCTGTGTAAGGTTTCCTGCATTTTTTTCTGCAATGCGTCTTTTTTGGCTTCCAGCTTTCTCAGGGTTTCCTCATTCACATCCTTATGCAGAAGAGGAGCGGGAGCAGGGTGCTCCAGAGAGCCGCACACCGGGCAGGGACTTTTATCCTGCAGGGTTCTGCTCAGGATTCCGGCCTGGCTCTTCAGAAAATCGGCCCTGTAGTTCTCATACTGTACAGAGATTTTATTCACTTCATCAATCCGCTGTTCCAGCGCTTCCTTCAGTCCAGCCTGATCCTCTTCCAGTTTTATAACAGCCCTGGCCTCTTTCTCTTTTTCATTCCAGAAATCCAGCTGCTGCTCCATATCCTCCAGAAGATGCATTTCTTTCTCCTGCCGTTCCCTCAGCTCTTCCAACCTCTCCCAGTTCCTTTTTTCTTTCTCCAGCTCTTTCTTTCTCTCCCTGAACTCCCCGTACAGGCTCTGCAGGCCCTCCAGTTCGGCAATTCTCTGCTCATGCTGTTCCAGCAGAGGCTTGACATATGTCACAGCCTTCTGTCCGTCTCTTCTTCTCTTCTCCAACGCTTTCATAGGAACCGCCTCTTCTTTCTTGCTCTCCAGCCGTTCCCGCAGCTCCCCAAGGCGTTTCAGTTCCTGATTCTCCAGCTTGATCCGCTCATATTCCCGGAGCAGCTGCTCCCTCCTCTGCTCCAGCATCCCTTCTTCTTTTTTCAGCCTCTGATCCTTTTTCCGGTTTTTTTCCAGAATTTCTTCCAGGCCCCGGAGCAGCTCCCCCTCCGGCAGTTCCCGCAGGGAAGCCGGGAGTCCTTCAAGCACCTGTTTTCTCCTCTCCTGCCGATACCGTTCCTCATCTCTGGCATGCGCAGCCATACTCTTTAACAAGTCCGATACCGTTTTATAGTATTCTGTGCAAAATACCTTGCGGAACACTTCTCCCCGCACATCACTTCTGGCAAAAAGAAGGTCCAGAAATTCCCCCTGGGCAATCATGGAGACCTGCTTAAACTGACGGTAGTCCAGACCCAGCAAGTCCACTACAGCCTGATTCACATTTTTCTTTCCGGTAATCACACTGCCGTCGGGGAGCGTAAGGACCGCCTCTGCCCGCCGTGTCTCTGAAAAATACCGTTCCGCCTCGTATTCCTTGTCTTTGTGCAAAAACTTCAGACGGACCCTGGTAAGAGTTTTGCTGTCCGCATAATCACTTCTCAGATTTTCCGCTTTTCTGCTGCTGCCGCTGGTCTCGTCGTACAGGGCATACATAATCCCGTCAAAGATGGTAGTCTTTCCTGCCCCTGTATCCCCGCTGATTAAAAACAGGCCCTGGCGGTAAAAGGGTGTAAAATCAATGGTTACAGGGTCAGCATAAGGCCCGAAAGCCTGCATCATCAGTTCTGTGGGCTTCATAATACATGTTCTCCTACTCTCTGCAGCACTTCCTCCAGAATCCTTTTTTCCGCCGGGGACATTTCTACGTGGTTCTGCTTCTTATAAAACTCCTGAAATAATTCCCGGGGTGTGCGCAGCAAAATCTGTTCGGTCTTAAGGCCGCTCTCCTTTCGCTCCCTTGTCCTTGCGTTATCAACGGCAAATTCCAAAAGCCCTGGAAAATACTCCCTGAGCTTCTCTACCGGCTGTTCCACCGGCTGTTCATCAGTTAGGACGACTGATAGATAATATCCGCTGCGGTACTCTCTGTACGCCTCCCCGGTCAGCTCCTCCATCGTTCCCCTGAGGACGGCCATCTCGTGAAGAGGCGCAAGAGGCAGCTTCCGCAGGGATACCTGTCCTTTCTCCTCTATATCTACGACGGTAATTGCCTTTTTATGATGAATCTCCGAAAATGAATACTTCAGAGGGGAGCCGGCATACCGGACTTCCGGTCTTCCTATCTTCTGCGGCCTGTGAATATGTCCCAGGGCCACATAATCAAAAGCGTCAAAACAGGAGGCATCCACCTGTTCCAGCCCTCCCAGAGACAGCTGCTCAGAAGCTGAGGGAAGAGGCTTTTCCCCCTGCCACACCACATACTGGTGGGCTAACAGGATATTTCTTTTCCTGCTGTCAATCTCTGCCGTCCGAAGCACTGCCGATACAGCCTCCTCGTACGTCTCAGGGGATTCTTCAGTGTAAGGTCTGAGTGCTGCCGGCTTAATAAAAGGCATCTGCCACACAGTCAGCTCCCCCCACTCGTCACAGAGCACGGTATGGGGAAGCTCTCCTTTAAATCCCCCGGCAATATGCACTTTATTCTTTGCCAAAAGGTTTTTGGCAAAATCCAGGCGTTCCGGGGAATCATGATTTCCGCTGATGATAAAAATCTCCAGACCGGCCTCTGCCAGCCTTTCCAAAAAAGAGTCAAACAGTACCACAGCTTCCCCGGAGGGAATGCTTTTATCATAAATGTCCCCGGCAATTAGAATGCCCTGGGGCTGTTCCTTTTTTATCTCCAGTAACACGTTATCCAGAATATACCTCTGGTCCTCCAGCAGGCTTTCCCCCAGGAGTTTTTTCCCCAGGTGTAAGTCTGCGATATGAAAAAATCTCATAGACAGCCTCCTTTGCCGTAAATGCATTCCGGTGCAGCTATTACTCTGCACCGGCCATCCACCCTCATAGTACCATGGATTTATTAAAAAGTTAATAAATACCTATCATTTCTTTCATAATTTTGTGATATACTGCACAAGAATATAATATAAGGAGGGATGGTATGTCCTTAGAAACACATTCAATTTTACTGAATAACGAAAGAGAAATGCCGATGTTGGGCTTAGGAGTATATAAAGCAACCGGGAACAACGAAGTAGAGAACGCCATCTGCTGGGCTGTGGAGGCCGGATACCGCCTCATAGATACAGCCTCTGTCTATAAAAATGAAGAAGGCGTTGGCCGGGGAATCAAGGCTGCTTCTGTAAAGCGCGAGGAATTATTTGTCACCACCAAGGTCTGGAATAACGCCCAGCGTATGAACGACGTAGAAGGAGCATTTAACCGAAGCCTGGAACGCCTGGGGCTGGAATACGTGGATCTCTATCTGATTCACTGGCCGGTGGCGGGCTGTTACATCGGTACCTGGAAAGCGCTGGAAAAGATATACAGTTCAGGCCGCGCCAAGTCCATTGGTGTGAGCAACTTTTCTGTTCAGGATCTGGAAAAGCTGAACGAGCAGTGCGGCATTGTTCCCGCGGTGAATCAGATAGAATTCCACCCGCTTTTCAACCACCCTGAGCTGCTCTCTTACTGCAGAGCACACCGCATCGCGGTACAGGCATATGCTCCCCTTGCCCGGGGCGCCTACTTAAACGAGGAGACAGTAGCCCAAATCGCTGCCCGCCGGGGCAAAACCCCAGCCCAGATCGGTCTTCGCTGGTCCGTACAGCAGGGCATATCCGTCATTCCCAAATCATCTAAAAAAGAGCGCATCTGCAGCAATGCACAGATCTTTGACTTCTCCCTCACCCCGGAAGAAATGGAGGCGCTGACCGCTCTGGACCGCCAGCAGCGCACTGCCAGCATCCCCGAAGATCTCCTGGGCCAATATGAAATCCTTTCAAAATAATTATCTAAGTTTCCGGACATTAAAAGACGGCGCATCTGCGGATACACCGTCTTTCATTGTCAGTTCACCTTTTCTTCCCATCTGCTGTCCCAGGACTCTATTTTCTTATCCCGAAGCATCAGCTCCTGAACTGCCTCCCCGGGGGATTTCCCCTGAAAGAGCACTTTATTTACCTGGGAAATAATGGGCAGCTCCACCTGGTATTTCTCTGCCAGCCCTATGGCAGCCTTAGCGGAATACACCCCTTCCACTACCATCTTCACTTCTTCCATGGCCTGTTCCGTGGTTTTCCCCTGTCCAATCAGATAGCCGGCCTTCCGGTTCCTGCTGTGGACACTGGCACAGGTTACAATCAGATCCCCGATTCCGGAGAGTCCGTAGAAGGTATCTGCCTTTGCCCCCATGGCAATGCCCAGACGCGATATCTCCGTAATTCCTCTGGTAATCAAAGCTGCTTTTGTGTTGTCGCCGTAACCAAGTCCGTCTGCGGTTCCCGCCGCCAGGGCAATTAC
This sequence comes from Lactonifactor longoviformis, assembly GCF_042848515.1. Classification (GTDB taxonomy): domain Bacteria; phylum Bacillota; class Clostridia; order Lachnospirales; family Lachnospiraceae; genus Lactonifactor; species Lactonifactor longoviformis. The sequence continues at coordinate 3,030,143 of NZ_AP031453.1, forward strand.
ATTCTTCAGCGCCGCTCCCAGCTCAATCCCCAGGATGTCCGGGCTGATATAGACCCTGAATACGGGACTCATAAAAATATTCTGGAGAATCTCGGCAGTCTCCTTGTGGTGCGCGCCAATCACGCAGGTTGTGGGGAGTTTGCGCCCAACTTCCTCCGCATGGCTGGGGCCGGATAAAACTGCAACGTCTGCCTGGGGAATTTCTTCTTCGATCTGCTCGCTCAGCGTGAGCAATGTCTCCTCCTCAATCCCCTTGGCCACGTTCACAATCAGCTGTCCCTTCGGAAGTCCGGGACCTATCCTGCGGGCCAGTCCCCGGGCCGCGATAGATGGAACCGCCATAACCAGAAGATCTCTGTCCGGGAGTGCCTCATCCAGATCGGAAGTAAACATCATGCCGTCCGGAAGCCTTACTCCAGGAAGCTTTGACACATGCTCTCTCTTCTCCCTGAGTTCGTCTGCCTCCTCTTTTCTCCTGGACCACAGAATCACCTCATGTCCGTTGTCGCACAGCAGGACAGACAGCGCAGTTCCCCAGCTTCCCGCTCCAAGTACACTGATTTTTGCCATATGAACACCCCTTTACTTTTCACTCTTACGGTTCAGATAGGTCCTTCGCTCAGTCCCCCTGAACAGCCTTACAATATTTTCCCTGTGGCGGTAGAAGGCAAGACACGCCAAAAGCGCCACTACCACATACAGCTCCCTAAGCTCCGCCTGGGGCATATGGAACAGTCCCATCTGCCCCATAACCAGCGTACTCCCCAAAAATGCCAGATAGCCCGTCAGAGAACTCAGCGATACATAGTGCGTTGTAAAAAACAGAACCAGAAACACGGTTCCTGCAATAAGTAACACTCTCCAGTCAAAGGATGCCACCAGTCCCACAGAGGCAGCAATCCCCTTTCCTCCCCGGAATCCCAGATTCACAGGGAAATTATGTCCAAGAATACAGCCTGCCGCCGCATACATTCCCAGCAGCCGTATGGTATCCGGATGGCTGCTCCCAAAGATAGCCCGCACAAGAAGTACGGCAAACACACATTTAAAACAATCTCCCAGCAGGGTAATAATCCCTGCCTTTTTTCCCAGGGTCCGCAGGGCATTTGTTGTCCCTGCATTCCCGCTGCCATGCTCCCGGATATCTATGCCGTTCATTCTTCCGTAGATATAAGAAGTCTGAAACAGTCCAAACACATAACCGATTGCCAGACAAATGATACGTACCATGGTTCCCTTACTCCTTCTCTTTCCGTTCTCGAATAATAAATTTCAGAGAGGTTCCTCTGAATCCAAAAGCTTCCCTTATTTTATTTTCCAGATAACGGGTATAGGAGAAGTGCATCAGTTCTTTATCGTTTACAAAAATAACAAAAGTAGGCGGTTTCACCGACACCTGGGTAATGTAATACAGCTTCAGCCGTTTCCCCTTGTCGGAAGGAGGCTGCTGCAGAGCAATGGCTTCTGCCATTATTTCATTGAGCACCCCTGTCTGAATCCGGAGAGTCTGGTTCTCCAGAACCATATCAATGGTATCAAATAGCTTCGGCAGTCTCTGGCCCGTCTCCGCGGAGATGAACATTAGTTCCGCATAGGGCATATACGAGAGGAATTCCCTTACCTTACTGGTATACTTGTATATAGTTTTGTCATTCTTCTCTACTGCGTCCCACTTATTGACGGCAATGATGATCCCTTTTCCTCTTTCGTGGGCAATCCCGGCGATTTTCGCATCCTGCTCCGTGATCCCCTCCACCGCGTCAATAACCACAATCACCACATCCGCCCGGTCAACTGCTGTCACGGTACGGATAATGCTGTATCTCTCCAGTTCTTCTTTGATCTTGTTCTTTCTGCGGAGACCTGCTGTGTCTATAAAGATATATTCCCGCCCCTGCCACATAATATTCGTGTCAATGGCATCTCTGGTGGTTCCCGCAATATCTGAGACAATTACTCTGGACTGTCCCAGCAGCTTGTTGATGATGGAAGATTTCCCTACATTGGGCTTGCCCACAATAGCAACCCTTGGTATGTCGTCCTCTTCCTCTTCTTCCTCTTCCTCCTCAAAGTGGCGCACCACTTCATCCAGCATATCTCCCAAGCCCAGCTTGGAAGATGCCGAGATGGGGAATGGCTCCCCGATTCCAAGGTTATAAAACTCATATACGTCCATGAGCAGTTTGTCAAAATTATCCACCTTATTCACGGCAAGGACTACGGGCTTGCCGCTTCTGCGGAGCATGTCCGCCACCTTTGCATCGGCATCCACCAGCCCCTGACGCACATCGGTTATAAAAATGATCACGTCCGCCGTATCAATGGCGATCTGCGCCTGTTCCCTCATCTGGGACAGAATGATATCCTTGCTTTCCGGTTCAATCCCTCCGGTATCAATCATGGTAAATCCATGATTCAGCCAGATGACGTCTGCATAGATACGGTCTCTGGTAACCCCGGGGGTATCTTTTACGATAGAAATATTCTGGCCTGCCAGGGCATTAAACAGCGTTGATTTGCCCACATTAGGGCGTCCCACGATTGCTACTATTGGTTTGCTCATATATTTGTCTCCTTCTATGTTCTCTTCCTGTTGTCTCTCCCAGAAGCGCCTTCACTAAGTCTGCGCCCTGCGTGTCTACCACACTTACAGGAACCTGAAGGGTCCCTTCCAGTTCTTCCACGGTCACGTCATCCAGGAAAACATTCTCTCCGCTTCGGAGCATATTGCAGGGCAGCAGCAGCTCTTCTCCCAGATTCCGCCCCGTGAGCTGTTTTTTCAGATCCTGGCCGGTGAGAAGGCCTGACACTGTAATGCTCTCTCCGAAGAAAAAATTAGTCACCGGATATACACTGCAGTTTACGTTGGGGTATTTTTTCTTAAGGCGCCTCACATGTCTGCAGATATGAGGATAGGCCAGTTTCCCGGTGGCTATGGAAAGATTCCTCTCCCTGCCGTCGCCTTCCCTGTCCGCAAGGGCTTCTGTCACCTCTTCTTCCAGCAGCCGGAGCATTCCCACTCCGTTTTCCAGCTGGAGGTATCCATCGTACCGTTCTTCCGGGGGAAGCTCCTTCCCTGCCAGAAGATACCATTCATCGCTGGCATGGATAAAGTGCAGGCCGTAAGCGTCATACAGCTTCTTCTGCCACCGGTGTATGGTATCCAGCACCCGGACGGCATCCTCCTGCTGAAACGGCTCCAGCCGGGTAAGCCCCTCCCGATAGCGGCTGAGTCCAACCGGCACCACCGAAACACTGCGCAGATGGGGCAGGTACTCAGCCAGATCCCGGATGCTGTTTTCCAGCTCCTGGCCGTCATTATAGCCTTTACAGAGCACAATCTGCCCGTTCATCTCTATACCGGCCTCGTACAGCCTGTCTACCTTGGAAAAAATATCCCCGGCAAAACGGTTATTCAGCATCTTACAGCGAAGTTCGGGATTTGTTGTCTGAAATGATATATTTATAGGAGAAAGATGGTAGTGAATAATTCTGTCAATATCATGGTCACTCATGTTCGTAAGGGTCACATAATTGCCCTGCAAAAAGGAAAGCCTGGAATCATCGTCTTTAAAATAAAGAGTCTCCCGCATTCCAGGCGGCATCTGGTCAATAAAGCAGAAAATACACCGGTTCCTGCAGGAACGGTAATCATCCATCAGGCTGTTCTGGAACTCGATCCCCAGATCCTCCTGGGCATCCTTTTCTATTTCCAGCAGCCATTCCTCCCCGTCAGCCTTTCGAACCAGCAGTTCTATATACTCATCATTTACCAGGTAGTGGTAATCAAATACATCTTCTATCTCCTGCCCATTGATGGCCAGCACCTCATCCATGGGTTCCAGATTCATCTCTTCTGCTATACTGTCTCCGGCAATCTGCCGGATGATATGCTTTGTTTTTTTCATAATTTACTCGACCTTTCATCTTTTATATCATACCAACTTTGTAGTAAAAAAGCAATAATTTCCTTGACGGGGGCAAGTCACTGATGATATAACTACTATAGTATGACAAAATAGTGTAATTCTGTCAAAATAACACACAAACTGTCGGAGGTTATTATGGTTGATATCAGCTTACTGGAGAAATCCATTCCGGTTGCGCCTATAAAGATCGCAGCATTGGCCGGCTGCAGGGAACTGGCGTCGCAAGTGGATTCTTATCTGGTTCAATTTCGGAAAGAGCTTATAGCTCACAATACATCAGGGGTGACACTGCACGGTTACTCCGAGGACTCTTTTCTTGCGGACTGCGAATGCCCCAGATTTGGTACCGGAGAGGGAAAGGGCCAGTACAAGGAGTCTATCCGCGGAGTAGATTTATACATTATGGTAGACGTATGCAATTACAGCATTACCTACAAGGTGTGCGGCTATGAGAATCATATGTCACCGGACGATCATTATCAGGATCTGAAGCGCATGATTTCTGCCGCTACGGGGAAAGCACACCGTATTAATGTTATTATGCCCTTTTTATACGAAAGCAGACAGCACCGCCGCTCAAAAAGGGAATCCCTTGACTGCGCGCTGGCATTAGAGGAACTGGTGAATATGGGAGTGAGCAACATTATAACCTTTGATGCTCACGATCCCAGGGTACAGAATTCCATTCCTCTGTCAGGCTTTGACAATTTTATGCCCACCTATCAGTTCCTGAAAACCCTTACCTCCAGTGTGGAAGACTTCCACATGGACAACGATCATCTGATGGTTATCAGCCCTGACGAGGGCGCTATGCCGAGGGCAGTATATTTCTCCAATATACTAGGCGTAGACATGGGCATGTTCTATAAGCGCAGGGACTATTCCACCGTGGTAGACGGAAGAAATCCAATTGTAGCCCATGAGTTCCTGGGAGATTCTGTGGAGGGAAAAGATGTAATCATCATTGACGACATGATATCCTCCGGGGAAAGTATGCTGGATGTAGCCAAGCAGCTGAAAGAGAGAAAAGCCGGGCGGGTATTTGTATGCACTACCTTCGGCCTCTTTACCAACGGCATGGAAAAGTTCGACGAATACTATGAAAAGGGATATATCTCCAAAGTAATCACAACGAATCTGAATTACCGGAACCCTGAGGTGTTAAAACGCCCTTACTATCTTGAAGCTGATATGAGCAAATACCTGGCAAGCATTATGGATACTCTGAACCACGATGTTTCCGTGGAAAAGGTTCGCTCCACCACTAAGAAAATCAATCAGCTGCTAAAACGGGAAAAATAAGTGTAAAAAAGGGGCTGTGAAAAAAGCCCCTTTTATAATACCATCGGCATAGTCGATGGTATTATATTGTATTTAGATACCTTTTGGGAGTAAAAAAGGGCATAAAATCCCCCTCCCCACAGTTTACTGCTTTTTCTTTTTAGGCTGCTTTCTGTTGTCTCATCTGCTTATTATGATATTTATAAAGATTATGGCCTATGGAAACCAGAAATATCTCCATTCGCACTGATTCGATTCCTCTTCTTACGATTCTTTTATACCAGCGGTCATTTTTTATGATTCCAAATGTTCCCTCTGCCTGAATCGAACGGTTCATTCTTAACAGGGCTCCATGGATGCTTTCAAGGTTTTCTATCACTTCCTGGTACATGGCCGTCAATTCCCGGTTTACTCTGATGCTGCGGTTTTTCTCTGCCTTTTTACACTGCTCTGCATTTGGGCATCCGCTGCAGTCTTCGCAGATATAGATCTCTTCCTGCCGTCCGTATTGATTTCCTCTCACATCTTTTCGGTAGGCAAAATGAAATTTCTTCCCATTGGGACACATCAGATTCCCTTCTTCATCTCTCTTAAAATTCACTGCCCTGTATGGGTTGTTATGATACTTTTCGTCTTCCGTCTCTTTTTTGAACATTGGAAATTTCATGTATTTTTCCATGCCATGCTGTTCGCAATAAATATAGTTATTGTATGAACCATATCCGGCATCCGCTATCGGATATTTTGGATAAAAGCCATAGGTTTTATGGAACTTCTCCATTAACGGTATAAAGCAGTCCATATCTGAACGGTATTGGTTTACATCAACTACAGCTATGAATTCATCTGCCACTCCCACCTGGACATTATAGGCCGGAAGAAGCTGATCATTTCCCATATAGTCTGTCTTAATCCTCATAAAGGTTGCCGAATGGTCTGATTTTGAATAACTGTTACGGTTTGGACCGCATATTTTTACTTTCACTATGTATTCTTCCAGCTTTTTGGTATACTCCTTCAGTTTTTCATAGTGGCGCTGCTGTATAGATTTCCGATGGCCTCTTCCATAAACAAAAGTGGTGGTATCTATTTCAAAATTGGCTGCATATCTGTCTAAGATATCTTTTAAGCCTTCCGGCGAATATTCAGCATTTGTCTGTATCTTCAGCCCGCTCCAGATCAGGACTTCATTCATTTCCTCTAACAAGGCCGTGATTTTTCCGAACAGCCGGTAGCGGGATTTTTCAGTTGCCTTTTTCCACACCCAGCTGTATTTATTCGCATTTGCTTCAAACTTTGAACCGTCAATGTAGATATGGCTGAGATCCACACATTCTTCCTCAAATATCTTTTGATTGATTTCATTAAAAATATCTTCGATGGAATCTGCAAGGACTTCGTTGATAAAATATCCAAAGGTGCGGTAAGAAGGTCTTTCATTATCCATGAGATACATAAATCTGATGTTGACTCTGCAGTTGTCTTCCAGTTCTCTTAGTGACATATATCCCTGGGTCATAAACCCGAAAAGAACTGTTTTTAACATGTTGACAGGATTATATCTGACCCGTCCGGTCTCACGCGCCGGCAGTTTATCGAGATACTTAGTTAGATCAATTCCCTCCATGAATTTGTCAAAAGTTAAAACAGGGTCACAAATATCAAGAAAATCTGAAATAAACATTGGCAAAGTGCCTTGTTTTGGTATAGAATAAGTTGTGGTATTGTTTTTCATAGCAGATAAATTTTACCACAAAAAGAGGATTTTCAACCACTAAAGTGTATTGAAAATCCTCTTTTTTTATTCGGACTGTTTTTTCACAGCCCCTTTTTTACGTCTCACACGTTGCAGTGATTAATTCAGGCGGTAAACATCAGCGTACTTCACACCAAACCCATAGGTATCGGAATGGTTATTCATATAGACATCCACATGTCCGTATGCGGTACCTCTGTCTTCTACGGTATATACATTGCCGTTAATCAATAGCTTTGTCCCAAAAGGAACTCCGCCCATAGCTACGGTTCTGCCCTCAGAAGGTGTGGTTCCTGACGCCGTCAGTCCGTTGGCCCACTGCCCGCAGCACTGTTCACAGTTGCAGTAGGCAGTTAATTTAAATTTACCTAAATACTCCCCTTGTGAGGAATTGGAAGAAGAACTGCTTTCCTCAGAAGAATCCTCTTTTGCTGTCTCTTCTTGCTTGCTCTCCTCTTTGGAAGTATTCTCTTTTTCGGTGTCTTCTTTTTTGCTTTCCTCTTTGGATGGCTGCTTATCGGACGCGCCGCTCTCCTTGGCGGATGCGGTCTGTACGGCTTCCCTAGAAGCCTGTTCCTGTTTCTTGGCAGCCAGAGTTGCGGCGGCCTCCTCATCCTTTGCCTGCTTTAACAGGCCGTTCAGAGTCTCCTCCTGGCTGTTTACCTTAGCCAGCAGCGCTTTTGCCTCAGATTCAGATTCTGTAATCTGACCGGCATATGTATTAATCTGATCATAAGTAGAAGCCACCAGTTCTTCCACTTCTTCCTGCTTTGCCGTACTCTCCTGCTGAAGGGTCTCAATTGCCTGCTGTTCTGTCTTTACTTTCTCTTCCTGCTGGGCAATCTGTTCCTTTGTCTTCGTGTACTCAGCCAGCTTGTCCCTGTCATAACGGGACATCTGCGCAATATTATCTGCACGGTTCAGAAAATCTGTAAAGCTTTCAGCGGCAAAAAGTACTTCTATGTAACTTGAGTTATTCTTCTCATACATGTACTGGATGCGGACCTTCATGGCCTCGTACTGCTCTTTTTCTAATTCCTTTGCAGCCTCCAGCTCTTTTTCCACTTCCTGCAGCTCTTTCTGCTTGTCCTCATACTTATCCTGAAGATCCGAAAGACTGTTGCTCAAATCAGAAAGCTGTTGATTCAAGTCTGTCAAATAATTCTCTAACTCACCTTTTTTGGTTTCCAGATTGCTGATTTTATCTTTTGTCTGGTTCAGCGTGGATTGTGTCTCCTGCTTTTGTGCCTTGGTATCAGAGATTTTATCCTGAGTAGAGGCGTAGCAGGGTAATACAGAGCCTGTCAGCATTAAGGAAGCCAAAAATACGCTCATTATTTTTTTATTCTTCATAAATAAATCTCCCATACTTTTCTAACGTGCAATCATTATAGCACACTTTTTTAATAAAAGGTAGCGTTTTTCTCCATTTTTGTAACATATGCGTAACATTTTGTTACACTTTAGAAATTTTTATGCAGTTAGTCTATATCCAGCTGGATAAATATGGAAATTTTGTTACTTATGACCTAATATCTGATTGACATAAAAATTACAATTTTTTAGAACTGTGAATTATCACGAAGTTGCAGAAAGGCAGCCAGATTGCCTCTTTTTCCCTTGCTTGCCCTGTGGGAAAACAGTTGCCGGGGATTGCAGCAGGTGCAAAGATTGGGAAGAGAAATGTTTTCTTCCGGGATCCCTGCCTCTCTCAACACCAGTTCATTGGCTTTCCAAAGATTTAGCTGATACTTTCCGTTCTTCTTATCCTGTATGATATCCGAGTGGGTCTCCCGGGAAAATGCGCTTTTAAATGCATCCGCCACATCCTGGCTTACCTCATAACAGTCCTGGCAGATAGACGGCCCGACAGCAGCGATGATATCTTTCGGATCCGTCCCGTATTCCCTGGTCATTGCCTCTGCCGTTGCCTTTCCCATCTTGTTCACCGTTCCCCGCCATCCCGAATGGCTCAGACCAATGGCTTTTCTTCTGGGATCCAGAAAGTACAGGGGCACGCAGTCTGCATAGAAGGTTGCAAGAACCAGCCCCGGAACATTGGTAATCAGTCCGTCTATGTCTCTGTAATCCTTCTCCTTCGTAATCCCTTTCCCTCTGTCTTCCGCTGCCGCCACACGGATATTGGTTGTGTGTGTCTGATCCGTACAGACGATAGAATCATAAGAAAAACCCATAGCATCGGCAATCCTGTGATAATTCTCCCTCACAGCCTCCGGATCATCGCCTCTCGTAAAACTCAAATTCATAGAGGAATAAATCCCGCGGCTCACTCCTCCCCAGCGGGTTGTAAACCCATGGGTTACCAGGCCTGTCTCCTCCAGCGCCTGAAAGCCGAGATATATGACACCTTTGTTCTCGTGCACCTGCATCCTGGGCATACGACTGTCTTTCCAAATCCAATCTACCATCTGTTATCCTCCTGCCTGCTCTTATATATGGAAGGGAAATGCATCTTTAATCAAAAAAATCTCCGCCGGCGTGATTCCCACCACATCAAAACGGCAGGGAACAAACTCTCCCAGCCCCCTGCCTGTCAGATAATACGATGCCGTCCTGCAGATTCTTCTCTGTTTACTGCTGTTCACTGCCAAAAGAGGCCCTCCCTGCCTCACCGAGGTTCTGTATTTTACCTCCACAAAACACAGATACCTGCCGTCCCTGGCGATGATATCAATCTCCCCCAGCGCGCAGCGGTAATTCTTTGTCAGGATCCGGTATCCCTGCTCTGCGAGATAACGGGCGGCAAGCTCCTCATACTGCGTTCCGGTTTTACGGGTGTTTTCTCTCATATAGTTTTAAACTCTTCCTCTGATCCCTGATTCTATGATACAAAATTATGTATGAAACTCCGTCTGTGGATGGGACTCGGTCCATACTGTTTCAGAGCCTCTATGTGACGGGCGGAGCCATAGCCTTTGTTAGAGGCAAAATCATATTCCGGCATTACCTGGTCATATTCTTCCATCATCCGGTCCCGGGTTACCTTTGCCACTATGCTGGCAGCTGCAATGGAGATACTTTTCGCGTCTCCTTTTATAATAGGTACCTGAGGAATGATAATCTCCGGAATCGTCACTGCGTCATTTAAAAGGATCTGGGGCACTGTCTTCAGATTCGATACCGCCTCACGCATGGCCTCATAGGTGGCCTGGAGGATGTTGATCTCATCAATCCTGGCAGGACCTGCCATTCCCAGGCCAACTGCCACCGCCTCCTCCATAATCACCTGATACAGCTCCTCCCGCCTGGCGGCAGAAAGCTTTTTAGAGTCATTCAGCCATAGAATCTCCTTGTCTCTGGGCAGAATCACTGCCCCGGCGACCACAGGTCCGGCCAGAGGTCCTCTTCCCACTTCATCGATGCCGCAGACCAGTCCCAGATCGCCGTATTTCTCTTCGTATACAGACATAAGGCGGATCCGGGCTCTCTCTGCTTCCAGCTTTTCCCCGTCCTTTTTAACCTTCTGAATCAGGGCTTTCACTCCGGCCCTGGGATCCGCCGCATAGATTCCGCAGAGCTCTCTTTTTTGCTCCTCTCCTGCGGCGGCGAATTCCGCCTTGATTTCTCCTATTGTTTTCATCTGCTAAAACCTCACTGTTCCTGTGTCTCTTCTGTCTGCTCCGCAGGGAACTCCAGGGTGATCCGCCCGATTTTGCCGCTGCGGAAGTCATCCAGAATCAGGCCGGCTGCCTTTGGATAGTCCAGTTCTCCGCCCTTTTTCAGGCATTTTCTGTTCATGGCGATGGCATTGAGCATCTGCAGTCCGTCCGGGCACTCTTCAATCTCATACCGGCCGTTTAAAACCCCGGAATACCTATTTCCGAGGAACTTCAGCAGTTCCAGAGACAATTCCTCAATATTCAGCAGTTCATCTTTAATGGAGCCGATGGTAGCCAGTTTCAGCCCTACGGTTTGATCTTCAAACTTGGGCCAGAGGATTCCCGGCGTATCCAGAAGCTCCACCCCTTTGTTGAGGCGGATCCACTGCTTTCCTTTTGTCACACCGGGCTTATTACCTGTCTTCGTGCATGATTTTCCTGCAAGGGCATTGATAAACGTAGACTTACCCACGTTGGGGATTCCCACCACCATGGCCCGGATGGGGCGGTTTTTAATGCCTTTTCGTCTGTCCCTCTCCAGCTTTTCCTTGCATGTTTCCTGTATTATGCCGTTCAGGCTTTTAATTCCCGTCCCTGCTTTGGAATTGATCTTTGCCACGTAATATCCTTTTTCCTGAAAATACTTCATCCAGGCATCGTTGGCGCGCTCGTCCGCCAAATCTGCTTTGTTCAGCAGGATGAGACGTGCCTTATTCTTTCCCAGCTCATCAATGTCAGGATTTCTGCTGGATAACGGCACTCTGGCATCTACCAGCTCAATGATAAGATCTATCAGTTTTATATTTTCCTGCATCATACGCTTTGCTTTTGTCATATGACCGGGATACCATTGAAAATTCATACGGTGTTCTCCTCTCAGCTCTCCAAAAAGCCGAATTTGCTCCGAGGGGAAATTACAAACCACAGCTTTCCTACAATATATTTTTTCTTTACATTTCCCACATCGCCGTACCGGCTGTCCTCACTGTTGTTGCGGTTATCACCCAATACAAAATACTCATCTTTTCCCAGGGTGATCGTCTGTTCGGCGAGACCTCCGTTTGAAATCTGGGGGAAATCCTTTTTTTCCATATACGTCTTTCCGTTAATCAGGATCTGTCCGTCCTTGATCTGGATCTTTTCCCCGGGGAGTCCGATCACTCGTTTAATATGAATGCTGGCATGATCCTCCGGGCTGTTTTTAAAGGCAATGATGTCCCCTCTCTGGGGATCTTTTATCTTATAAATCACTTTATTGATCAGAATCTTGTCCTGGGTGGCCAGGGTTGGCTCCATAGATCCCTCCTGCATGACAATGCTCTGGCAGAAGAAAATAGAAACAACAGCAGCCAGAACCAGAACCACGGCAATCTCAAACACCCACAGAAGGATGCTCTTCATTTTTTTATTCTCTGTTGTACCTTTTGAACCGGCAAATAGTTTTTTCTTCAAAGCATTTTCCTCATAATTCAGAAACAGGGACACATACCTGATGTATTTGTCCCTGTTATCTTACTTCTTATTTTACTAATTCTTTTACCTTAGCTCTCTTACCTACGCGGTCTCTTAAGTAGTACAGTTTTGCACGTCTTACCTTACCTCTGCGCACTACATCTACTTTTACTACGTTAGGAGAATGCAGCGGCCATGTCTTTTCTACGCCTACACCGTTGGAATTCTTTCTTACAGTGAAAGTTGCTCTAACGCTTCCGCCCTGCTTTTTAATTACGATTCCCTCGAATACCTGGACTCTCTCGCGGTTACCCTCTTTGATCTTGCCGTGTACTCTTACTGTGTCGCCTACGTTGAACTCAGGCACTTCTGCTTTCATCTGAGCAGCTTCGATGTTCTTAATGATTTCGTTCATTTGTTTTCTCTCCTTAACTCATTTGGATGTTCTTAATACCTTCCGTAACAGAGGACCATCTCTTTTATTCACAACGCTAGTAATTATACTATAAATCTTCTTTTTTTGCAAGCATTTTTTCAGCTAACGCTTGCTCGGACGGGGTCAGCTCCGCCGTTTTCAGCAGATCCGGCCTTCTTTTGGCCGTGCGGATCACAGACTGCTCCCTCCGCCATTTTTCCACATTCTGATGATGGCCGGACAAAAGAACAGGAGGCACTTCTTTTTCCCTCCATACGGCCGGACGGGTGTACTGGGGATACTCCAGCAGGCTGTCCTGAAAGGATTCAAATTGTGCGGACTCCTCATTGCTCAGCACACCGGGAACCAGACGGGATATGGCATCTATCATGACCATAGCCGGAAGCTCACCTCCGGTCAGGACATAATCTCCTATAGAGACCGGGTCTGTCACTATCTCCTCCAACACTCTCTCATCAATCCCCTCGTAGTGGCCGCACAGAAATACAAGTTCTTCCTCCCCGGCCAGTTCTTTTGCCATTGCCTGGGTAAATACGCTTCCCTGGGGAGTCAGATAGATAACTCTTGGTTTTTTCTCCATATCCCCGGCTACAGACTCGTAAGCTTTGCAGACAGGACCTGCCTGCATCACCATACCTGCTCCCCCTCCATAGGGATAATCATCCACCCGGTTATGTTTGTTTTCAGCAAAATCCCTGATATTCACAGCTTCCAGAGAAATATATCCGCTGTCAATGGCCCGTCCTGTGATACTGGTATTAAGCCCCTGAAGTATCATCTCAGGGAACAAGGTTAACACATGAAACTTCATCTTACCCTCCTCAGCCTCTAAAGCAGACCGTCCAGGAGATGGATCTCCATCCTTCTGTTCTCTACGTCTACTTCCAGGATACAGTCATGAATCGCAGGTACCAGCACTTCCTTACCATCCTCTGTCTCTATGGCATAAACATCATTGGCGCCTGTCTCTATAACGTCTTTTAAGACTCCGAAAAAGCTGCCGTCCTCCAGATACACCTTCATATCCAGGAGATCTGCAATATAATACTCATCCTCCCCCAGGGGCAGTGCGTCTGCTCTGGTAATCCAGAGGCTTTTCCCTTTATATTTTTCTATCTCATTGATTGAGTCTATTCCTTTAAACTTCAGAATTGCAAACTGTTTGAAAAACTTGACTCCCTGGATCTCCAGGGGGATCTGCTCCCTTCCGGTATCCAGAATCACATTTTTTAGTTCTTTATATCTATTCACATCATCAGTTGTGGGGTATACCTTTACCTCTCCGCGGATTCCGTGGGTGGAAGAGATCACCCCTACCTGTAATAATTCTTCCATATTATATACCTGTTCCTTTGTTTTTCCTGTCCTTCATGCCCTGAATAGAAAGAAAAAAGAAGGACGGGGATCTTATCATCCCTGTCCCCTGTTTCATTCTCCGTCTCCAATTGACACCCGGCTACTGCAGAATATCTACAACAACCTTTTTATCACTCTTGGAAGATGCGGCTTTTACTACAGTACGAAGTGCTTTGGCAATCCGCCCCTGACGGCCAATTACCTTGCCCATATCAGAGGGTGCCACGCGCAGTTCTACTAAAACAGAATCATCCTCTTCTGTTTCTGTTACAATAACTTCTTCAGGATGTTCTACCAGAGACTTTGCAATTACTTCTACCAGTTCTTTCATCACACACCTCCGAGACCCTTATTTTTCAATACCAGCCATTTTGAAGATCTTACCTACAGTTTCCGTAGGCTGTGCACCGTCTGCTAACCATCTCTTAGCTGCCTCTTCGTCTACCTTGTAAACGCTTGGGTCACAAGTTGGGTCGTAGGTTCCGATCTCTTCGATGAACTTACCGTCTCTCGGGGATCTGGAATCCGCAACAACGATTCTATAGAAAGGAGCCTTTTTCTGTCCCATTCTTCTTAATCTGATTTTAACTGCCATTTATCTTTCACCTCCTTTGTTTTTTTCCATATATCTAAAAGGGTAGCTTAAAGCCGCCTCTTTTACCGAATTTTTTGCCGCCTTTGCCTCCCATGAGGCCGGGCATCTGCTTCATCATCTTTTTTGCCTGTTCAAACTGCTTTACCATACGGTTAACTTCGCTGATATCCACGCCGGCGCCTCTGGCGATCCGGTTCTTTCTGGATACATTCAGGATATCGGGGTTGGCCCGCTCCTGAGGGGTCATGGAAAGTATCATGGCTTCTTTTCTGGCCAGCTCTTTCTCATCAACCATACTCTCGATATCTCCCATCTGTGCGCTCATGCCAGGAAGCATACTGAGAACACTGGAGATACCTCCCATATTCTTCATCTGGTTCATACTCTCCAGATAATCATCAAAGCCGAAGGAAGCTTTCTTAATCTTCTGCTCCATCTGCTTTGCTTTTTCTTCATCAATGTTGGCCTGGGCTTTCTCAATGAGGCTCATGACATCCCCCATCCCCAGAATCCTGGAAGCCATCCGCTCCGGATAAAACTGTTCCAGATCGGAAAGTTTTTCTCCCATACCCACATATAAGATAGGCTTTCCGCTGATTGCTTTAATGGAAAGTGCAGCACCGCCTCTGGTATCACCGTCCAGTTTGGTGAGCACAACTCCGTCAATGCCTACCTTTTCACTGAAGGTCTCGGCCACATTCACCGCATCCTGGCCTGTCATGGCATCTACCACGAGCAAGGTCTGATCCACGGTCAGATTTGACTTAATCTCTTCCAGCTCCGCCATCATATCTTCGTCAATGTGAAGACGCCCGGCAGTATCGATAAGCACAGTATTATAGCTGTTAACCTTAGCATATTCCAGAGCAGCTTTGGCGATATTCACAGGTTTTTGCTTGTCGCCCATGGCAAATACATCAACGCCCTGCTTTTCACCGTTCACCTGAAGCTGTGTGATAGCCGCCGGACGGTATACGTCACAGGCCACCAGCAGTGGTTTCTTTCCCTTTGCTTTCAGCTTCCCTGCCAGCTTTGCCGTTGTTGTTGTCTTGCCGGCGCCCTGAAGCCCCACCATCATCAGTACTGTTATCTCATTGCCCGGTTTGAATGCAATCTCTGTGGTCTCGCTGCCCATAAGTCTGACCAGCTCTTCGTTCACAATCTTAATTACCATCTGACCGGGATTCAGCCCCGTCATAACATCCTGTCCCACCGCACGTTCCTGTACGGCTTTCATGAACTGCTTGACCACCTTATAACTGACATCCGCCTCCAGAAGCGCCATCTTAACTTCTTTGAGAGCCGTCTTGACATCTGCTTCTGTGAGACGCCCTTTACTTCTTAAGTTCTTGAACACATTCTGTAGTTTATCGGTTAAACTTTCAAATGCCATGCACTATAACTCCTCTAATATCTCGTGGGAAATGGCTTCCACACGGTCTGCTAATTCTTTTTTGTCCAATGCTTCGCAGTCTTTTGTCAACTGGTGAATCTCATTCACCTTATGTTTCACAGATTCGAACTTAGCCACCAGATGGAGCTTTTCTTCGTAATCTTTCAATATCTTATGACAGCGCTTTACGTTATCGTGAACTCCCTGACGGCTGATTCCCAGAACCTCAGCAACTTCGCTGAGAGAATAGTCATTCAGCACCACATCCTCATAGATTCTTCTCTGGTGTTCTGTGAGAAGCTCCCCGTAAAAGTCATATAACAAAGCCTGTTCTACAATTTTTTCCATGTGTAATCACCTTAGACATCATAACTGATACCTTTTCAGTTGTCAAGTGTTTTTTCTTGACAATCATATTTTTTAATTTTCTGCCGGAATTTTTTCTGTTCTGTACAGCACCTTGCAGATCCAGCTGCTGTGAAAATCCATAAAAGGCCCGAAGATCAGTGCAGCGATCACGGTTCCCTCCCGCAGGGTCCAGGGCGTATGAAAGATCAGAGTGAGAACAACTGTGAGCACCACCAGACCCACATCTGTCTTCTGACGCAGCCGCCCCATTGTGATGCCTATCCGTTCTGCTGCCATCTGGATAAAGCCTTCCAAAGGAGTGCGGATCACTTTCATCTCCAGAACCAGTGTGCACCCAAAGGCACTGACAAAGAAGGCCAGTACACAGATTATGAGACGCGCCGGATACCAGGAAAAGGAAACGCCTCCCAGCACTGTATACAGCATAAAATTCAAAATAGAGCCCCCAAATACAAGATATCCAATCTGCAAAAACTGAATTTTCTTAAAATTTCTCCTTTCTATCAAAATCTGCCCAATAAAAAAGCTTCCATGAAAAATCATGGAAAACGTCCCCACCTTCATATGCAGAAGGCCTGCCAGGGTGGTGATGGCTGCATCCACAGGCAGAACCCCAATCCCGGCTTTGATGGCAAATGCCACAGATCCGTACACCAGCAAAATCCCGGCCAGGGTCAGTGCAATTCTTTTCGTCATATGTATTTCCCCCTGTTGTAAAAGTATTGTTTTTTCATTATAATCATTTCTATAAAGGGGATCTACCAGGATAATCGCTAAAAATAACAGAATCGTACCATAGGAGAAGGAGGGCTCATTATGCAGCTGAATTATATCGAAATCAACGGGAATCTGGAGGAGGTGACTTGCCACGGGACACCCGGATTCCCTATGGAAGTGTATCTGGATGTTCTGGATCTGTACCCGAACCGTTCTATTTCCTGGCACTGGCATAAAGAGGCCGAGCTAATCTATGTCCTGGAAGGGCAGATTGAACTGTACGCAGGGTCCGGCTCCTATCTCATCGGACCCGGACAGGGCGGGATGGTGCCTGCCAGCCTGCTTCACCAGATCTATCCCTACCAGATGATGAGAGGAAGTGAATACTGTGCCATCCTGGCGGATCCCTATCTCTTTCACGGACTCCCCGGAGGTGTGGTGGATGGAAACTATGCGTCCGCCCTGTGGAATGCCAGGAAAGACTTTTTTCTCCTGGACGGGTCGGCAGACTGGCACCGGGAGCCTCTGTCCTGTATCCGCAGGATGTATGCGTGTGACTGCGAGCGTCCTGTGGGTTATCAGTGGGAGCTGCAGATTCTTCTCCAGCGGACCGGACTTGCACTTCTCAGGAATCTCTCCTCTGTGCCGGAGCGGGAATCCCCTGTCTCAGACTTATGTTATCAGAGGGTAAAGTCTGCCATGGAATTTATTCACAGAGAATATCCCCATAAAATATATCTGGAGGATATTGCAAAAGCCGCCTGTGTCAGCCGCAGTGAATGCTGCAGAGACTTTCAGAAGGTCATCCGGCAGTCCCCGGGAGAATACCTGAATGCCTATAGGATCCGCATGGGAGAATACCAGCTTGCCCATACGGAGAAAAGCGTGCTGGACATTGCGCTTAGCATCGGCTTCTCTTCCAGCAGCCACTTTTCTCATGTGTTCACAGAGGCTATGGGATGTACGCCCCTAAAGTACCGAAAAAAAGAGCGCCAAACTCCCGGAGGCGGATGCACGTCGAATGCCGCACTTTAGTTGTCTGCATTACATCTGCTAAATTCTGGTAAATATACCTGCATTTACCTCAAAATTTCTTTCCCGGACTGGGGATACTATAGAGTAAAAACCGTGTATTTCCAGTTTTTTTCTAATCTTGATAATTTTTCTCTATTATTTTCCTTATGTACGCAATTTTAAACATCCGCAAAGGCATTTCTTCTGGTATTCTGTACTTGAAAGAATTATGTTATATTTTTAACAAGAATTGGAAACCACCAAATAAACCATATATTGCAAAAAGGAGGCTGACTTACTATGCAAACTTCATGGAACGGCTTTACCCCGGGAAACTGGACACAGGAAATTGATGTCCGGGACTTTATTCAGCGCAACTACACCCCCTATGAGGGGGATGATTCCTTCCTTGAGGGTCCCTCCCCAGCCACAGAACAGCTCTGGAGACAGGTCATGGATTTGTCGGAAAAGGAACGAAAGGCCGGAGGCGTACTGGACATGGATACACAAATCATTTCCACTATTACCTCCCACGGACCGGGATATCTGGACAAAGAAAAAGAAACCATTGTAGGGTTTCAGACAGACAAGCCCTTTAAACGGGCGCTTCAGCCTTACGGGGGAATCCGGATGGCACAGAAGGCCTGCCAGGACAATGGATATCAGGTAGATCCGGAGATTTCAGAATTCTTCACCAAGCACAGAAAGACACACAATGCGGGGGTATTTGACGCTTACACGCCTGAGATGCGCGCCTGCCGCTCTTCTCATATCATCACAGGACTGCCGGATGCCTATGGCAGAGGGCGGATCATCGGAGACTACCGGCGAGTTGCCCTGTACGGAACCCAAAGACTCATTGAAGATAAAAAGGATCAGTGGAACAGCACCCGGACCGTCATGTATTCCCAGGTCATCCGGGAGCGGGAGGAGCTGATGGAGCAGGTGCGGGCTCTCGAAGAGCTGGAAGAACTGGGGCATATCTACGGTTTTGATATTTCCCGGCCGGCAGAGAACCTTCAGGAGGCCATCCAGTGGCTGTACTTCGGCTACCTGGCAGCTGTCAAAGAGCAAAACGGAGCTGCCATGTCTCTGGGACGCACTTCAACCTTCCTGGATATCTACGCAGAGCGGGATTTGCAGTCAGGGACCTTTACAGAGTGTCAAATTCAGGAGTTTGTAGATCATTTTATTATGAAACTGCGTCTGATAAAATTCGCACGCACGCCGGAGTACAATGCTCTGTTCTCCGGAGACCCCACCTGGGTGACAGAGTCCATCGGCGGGGTAGGGATTGACGGCCGCCCCCTGGTAACAAAGATGTCTTTCCGCTTTCTCCACACCCTCTCCAACCTGGAAACCTCGCCGGAGCCTAATCTCACCGTGCTGTGGTCTGTGCGTCTGCCGGAAAACTTTAAGAGATTCTGTGCAAAAACTTCCATTGAGTCTTCCTCTATTCAGTACGAAAATGACGATCTGATGCGGGTGACCCACGGGGATGACTATGCCATTGCCTGCTGTGTCTCTTCCATGCGTATCGGCAAAGAAATGCAGTTTTTCGGCGCCAGAGCGAATCTGGCCAAATGCCTTCTGTATGCAATCAACGGGGGCGTGGATGAAGTTACAGGGAAACAGGTAGGTCCCAGATACCGCCCCATCACTTCTGAGTATCTCAGCTATGAGGAAGTAATGGAACGCTATGATGATATGATGAAATGGCTGGCGGGAGTCTATGTGAATACCCTCAACATTATCCACTATATGCACGATAAATACAGTTATGAAAGACTGCAGATGGCGCTTCACGATAAAGAGGTAACCCGCTGGTTCGCAACAGGCATTGCCGGCCTGTCTGTGGTGGCAGACTCTCTGTCGGCCATAAAGTATGCCAGAGTAAAAGCCGTCCGAAACGAACAGGGATTAGCCGTGGATTATCAGGTAGAAGGGGATTTTCCAAAATACGGGAATGATGACGACCGGGTAGACAGTATCGCAGGCCAGCTGGTGCGCAAATTTATGAAGTATATCAAGGGAAACCATACCTACCGTGACAGTATTCCAACCACTTCCATCCTGACCATTACTTCTAATGTGGTTTATGGAAAAGCCACTGGGTCCACCCCTGACGGAAGGAAAGCCGGCCAGCCCTTCGCTCCCGGAGCCAACCCTATGCACGGCAGAGACGCCCGGGGAGCAGTCTCCTCTCTGTCGTCCGTATCCAAGCTGCCCTTTATGGATGCCCAGGACGGCATATCCAATACCTTTACCGTAATACCGGGTGCCCTGGGCAAGGATGACAAAGTGTTCGCGGGAGATCTGGATCTGCAGCTGGACTGTCTGGACAGCGCCTGCCGGATTCCAAATCTGGAGGAGGGACTGGATATTGACCTGAAACAGCTGGATGAGGATCTGAAAAACACAAACGGAACTATATAAGAAAAAAATTACTGGAGGATTATAAATTATGAAAGCAAGTACACAGCAAATCGACAATCTTGTCACTCTGTTAGACGGATATGCAGAAAAAGGAGGACATCACCTGAACGTCAATGTGCTGGACAGGGAGATGCTTCTGGATGCCCAGAAACACCCGGAACTCTATCCACAGCTCACTGTCCGGGTATCGGGATATGCGGTTAATTTTATTAAGCTGACCAAAGAACAGCAGGACGACGTCATCTCCCGCACCTTCCACGAGGGCATATGACCGGGTATATCCACTCACTGGAAACCTTCGGCTCCATGGACGGCCCGGGCATCCGGCTGGTAATCTTTTTTCAGGGCTGTCCTCTGCGGTGCCTGTACTGCCATAATCCCGATACCTGGGCAGTAAAAAAAGGAACCCGTATGAGCGCTGAGGAAATTCTGGATATTTATGAGAAGAATATGTCTTTCTATAAAAAGGGAGGCATCACTGCCACCGGGGGAGAACCCATGCTGCAGCTGGATTTTCTCACAGAACTCTTTGCCGCGGCAAAAAAAAGAGGCATCCACACTTGTCTGGATACCTCCGGAATCACTTATCCCAGGGAGGGCAGTTCCTCTGCCTCCAAAAAAATTGACCAATTGCTTGCGGCTACGGATCTGGTCCTTCTTGACCTCAAACAGATAGACGACGCATCCCACCAGGCCCTGACCGGCCGTTCCAACCAGCCTGTGCTGCACTTCCTCAGGCATCTGGATGAAAAAAAGATACCTGTATGGATCCGTCATGTGCTGGTGCCCGGGATCACCGATTCCCCCTCCCAGCTCTGCGCTCTGGGCTATGCCATTGGGGAATATTCCTGTGTACAGGCCCTGGATGTGCTTCCCTATCACTCTATGGGGAAGGCAAAATACGAGGCTTTACAAATCCCTTACCCTCTCGGGGATACCAGAGAGGCCACAAAGGAAGAGGCAGAGAAGGCCAGGATTCTGATTCTTGCCGGGATGAAAAAAAGAAGGAAGCTTTAGATCCCGGCAAGCTTCTTTGCCCAGTACTTCTCTTACTCATACCAGCTTCTTTTTCTTTACAAAAATCCCTATTCCCATCAGCATAACTGCAGAAACGGCGAAAATCCATACACAGGCGGCTGCAGTGTCCTTATCAAGAGGAGCGTCAGCTTCCGCCGTCCCCCGCTCAGCGGCAGCGGCATCTGCGCCGTTTTCTTCCAGGAGCATAATTCCGTATCCATCTTCTGTAACCTGGACATTATCCTCCTTCCAGTCCAATGAGTACTCTTCACTGGCCGGCGTGTTCCCGCCATTTTCACCGTTTGTGCTTCCGCCGGAAGGCGTCTCCTCATTTTGGGCCCCGCTCTGAGACTTCCAAGGCTCTCCCGCATCTGCTCCAGGTTCTTCTTTCGGGATCTCTTTGTCTTCCTGCAGCGGGACAGGCTGTTCCCCCGGATTGGGGGCATCTTCCCCTTCCGGCTGATTTTCAGGCTCCTCTGAGGTCTGATACTCTATCCTGGGAATCCCATCCAGGGCTCCTTCTCCTATGGTTACTACCGTATCTGGGATGACCAGTTCTTTTACCGTCTCTGCCCCGGAGAAAGCTTCTGCCTCAATCTCTGCCACAGGCTTTCCTCCCAGAGCCGCCGGTATGACAACCCTGCTCTCTTCCCCAAAGTATTCTTTTACAGAGGCATAAGTCCCCCAATCCTGATAAATAAAATATCCTTCGCTGTAGTCTGTCTGTGCATACACATTCCCTGCAGACAGTCCCCCAAGAAGAACTCCCAGCAGCAGTGCTGCCCATATTTTGTTTTGCCTGATTGATTTCATATTCCGTCCTCAATTTCCCGGGCCGGACAGACGCACCCAGAGTGTCTGCCCGGCCCTCTCTTCTGTCTAGTTTTCCAAGTACACGTTTTGTGCTGTATTGCTGTATACGGTGTGCTGATTCCCATCTCTGTCCGTGTAAATCAGGTAGGCCCTGCAGTAGCATCTCACTCCTGGCTTCGCATTTCGAAGGGCCAGTGTAAAGATGCCGTCAGGGGACGTAAAGCCCGCCTGATATCTGCTCAGCCTTTCATTTTCCAGAACCAGTTCGTCCTCTCCGGCCTGGGTGCCGTCTGTGGTATATACAAACCCAAGTTCCAAAAGTCTGCAGTCTTCCGGCACAGTTCTGACCGAGGTAAAGGATAGTTTTCTGGTTCCATCCTCCTCATAGGCCTTTGTGTCCGACAGGAGAAGCACTGGCCGCTCCTCGATAAAGATATTAGTGGCAATATTGCTGTAAATCACCTTATCCAGACCGTTTTCATCCCTGCAGACTACATAGCTTCTGCAGTAATAGGTGATACCGGGGATTACATTGTTCACAACCAGGCGATACGTTCCCTGGCTGCCCTGTGCACCGGTTAACTCCTCTGCAGCACCGCCCCCCTTAACCATTGTCTCTTCTTTTGCAAGCGCGTCGTCTGTGGTGTAAAGCATTCCCTGAGAGAGGAAGGTATATCCATCCGGAAGATCCCGGATAACTGTAAAGTCCATCTTTCTGACTTTATTCTCCAGGAAGGTGCTGGTGCCGGTAACGGCAAGTACCGGGGATTCCTCCGTGCTTACCTGGCTGTCCGCGTAAACAGGGTGCAGACTGATATCCCCGGTCAGGATAAAGGTATATTCCCGGCGGTAACTGTGAATGAAGCCTCTTTCATCCTCCCAGTGGGAGAATTTCTTTCCTTCTTCCGGCTCTGCCGCTTCTGCGGTGATACGGGTTCCTTCCGGGTATGCCCCGTGTGCATCCGGCCCGCTGGAAGCATCGGTTATGTTTGCCTGCGCAAGGGTCACCAGATAAGCGGCTTTATTCTCTTCATATTCGGGTTTAACTTCTATCAAATGGCTTCCCCCCGCAATGGCCCGGCGGATCTCGTCGGCTGTCATACTCCAGCCCTTAAAGGTATATCCCAGACGGGAAGGTCCCGGCGGCAGCAGGATACTGCTCTTTTCTGTACACTCCAGGCTCTCAATGACCTGGCCGTAGTATCCCAAAAACAGTACCGTTGCCCTGGCTGTATCCAGCGTGGTATAGACTGCATACAGAGCCATGCCCTGGCCCAAATTCACGGTGCACTTGGGGCTGCGGCTTACAATCTGTCCATTTCCGTATGCCCAGTAGGCGAAATTACCTCTGGTATTCTCTGCCTCTAACACAAGCGTTTCCCCGGTATTTCCCTCGCCGGTATAGACACCGTCTTTATACTCTTCTTCTGTGAGCTTTCTCCCGTTGACAGTAAAGGGATACTCACTGTGTATCACTACGTTCCTTTTCTCCGCCTGACGGAACCGGGCCGTATATCTAATCTCACCGGCCGCACAGGTGAACGCATAGGTTCCTGCCTCTGTGACGGGCTGTCCGTCCCGGTACCATCCCAGGAACTCCCAGCCGGCTAGAGGAGCTGCCGATATGGTCACTTCTTCGCCCGCCTGATAATACCCGCCGCCGGTAAGCTGCCCGCTGTTTGCAGGTTCACAGGTCACTACCACTCTTCCTTTTTCCTTTTCCTTGAATCTTGCTTCATACGTGCCGGATTCCTGCACCTGTACCTGATACTCTGCGGTCTGTGCTACCAGGCTGTTCTTGTAATACCAGCCCAGGAATTCATAGCCATTGTCCGGTACCGCCTTCAGTACTGCCGTCTCTCCGGCCAGGTATTCTCCGGTTCCCTCCGCTGTGCCTCCCGCTGAGGCGGCTGCTGTGATCTGTACCGGATAGTTTACCTTCAGGCTTTTGGGAACAGAGGTAAGGTATCTTCCTTCATTGCTTCCCATTCTTCTCAGGACCAAATAGGTACCCTCCTTCGGCGCCTCCAGTCTGAGGCCCGCCGTATAGGTGAAGGTTCCGCAGTTCGTCCAGTCGTATCCCTCGGTCTGATCGGTCAGGAGATACTGGTAGGCTCCCCCTGTGAGACCCTGGAAGGTGTAAGCTCCGTTTTTGTAAGAGCAGGTAATCTCGTCTGTGATATATGGCGCAGAAGGAATAGCCCTTTTTGTAATATTGCCCGCCGGTGCTTCGCTGGATGCCTTTTTTCTCACCCAGAGCATCTGTCCGGTCTCCTTTGGTATAAATGGAATTGCCTGACCGTTTGCCTCTGTCCACTGAACCCCATCCCAGGAATATTCATAATCCTTCCCGAAAGCTTCTGCCGTGCAGCAGCCCTCATAATTAATAGATACCGCAGGTGCCTCAGGCACCTCCATAGACTGGTAGGTTGTGTTAAACAGTATATCCCGGCAATATAAAACCCTGGATTCTTTTGCCCAATAATATTCATTTAGGGACTTGTAGGATGCCCCCGCCTCGCTGTTGATATTACTTAGCACCTCCTCTGTCTTATTTTCCGAAATTGAAGTAATATAAGCCTTTTCTCCCAGCAGTCTCATCTTAATCAGATACTTCATAGACCTGAGTGCGGATAAATTGTCAAAGCTGTTCAAAGATTCCTGACACTTATCCCTGAATGCCTTCGTCAGCGCCCCTGCATATCTGAGTTTCTGAAGATTTTCAACATTGGCTTCCCAGGCAAACAGATACTCCAGCCCGCCGTATATTGCTGTGACAATTGCCTTGATGGCTAGAACCACAGGACCTGTAACTAAAAATTTTGCATTAATAAAGGCGCTCACCGCCAGTTCCAGTGCCGTACCGCTCATATTAACGGCTGTGCTTTTGATAAATGCTGCAGTCTGTTCTGCCTTGGCGTCAAATTCATCTGATATTTTCTTCTTTAACGTCTTTGCCTCTTTGACTACCAGTTCATCCATTCCCTGGGCATTGATCACCGTATCCAGAATAAACATGGCTTCTTCCTTGTTCTGGTTAATCTTTACAAGGGTATTAGTGAACTCGCAGGAGTAGATCCATCCGTCCGCGGCGTCACCCAGCAAATCAATGGCGGTTCCTATATATTTTAATTCTTTAGACATGGCTTCCCGCTGTGCTTTTTCGATTACGCGTGTAGACTGAAAAAGGGAGTTCAGAGCTGCCGCTGACCCTGCTGTTGCTATCATAGTCACCAGGCGGCTGGTAAATGTATCGGTTCCCCCCAGTTCCAGACTTTTGGCTATTTTCCGGATACTGCCCTCATCCCCGGACAGGATATCCAGATTTGAAATAATCTTAAGCGCCTCGCTCTCTGGTATCTCCAGCTTTTCTCCCAAATCCGCCGGGTCTTTCAAATATCCTTTGAGCACTCCTATGATACCCTTTGCCATATCCAGGTATTTTTTCTGTGCGCTGAGATCCACAGCTTCGTCAAAGGACTCATCTGCCAGCAGCTGAACGATGTAAGAGTCTATCACCTTTTTCTTGTCCTCATCTGTAAATACCCGGAAGTCCATTTTAAACAATACATTTGAGGATCTGTAGAGAAATTCGCCTGCATTTTTCCAGAAATCTTTCTCATCGTAGATAGACTGCATGAAGTAATAGAAATTCGTATTATAGATATCCATAATGAATTCCTTTTCCCCTGCATTGCTGTTCCAGCGTTCATTGACTTTTTGATCCGGACTGCTCATATCAAACAAATTCATCTGAATGAAAGAAATCTCTACCGGTATGGACAGCTCGGTCAGAGTCTCTGCAATAGCCGACTGGATATAAGCGGGATCCTCCTCCTGAATTGCCCCGTAGGCAACATACCGTTTCATATAGGTTTCTCCGGCATGGAGTGTTTCCAGCTCCTTGTCAGGATCGAGTATCTGGGAATACTCTGTGCTGCTATTGCTTAGCGTGGCATTCAATGCCATAACAGAGACATCTCTGCCCTCCAGTTCATCCTCCTCCTTGCCTTCTTCATATTTATAGCTTTTAATGATCTCCCCCATAACATCAATGGTGGGAAGGTAGTAATCTATCTGGCCGTTGTTTGACAGGCCCAGATCAAAGTACATGGCCCCGTTGCTGATATCTTTGTTGATCACAGCTTTCATGGATAAACCGGACAGGCCGTATACCGTAATTGGTTCCTCTGACACGAATCTGGCCTGTACGGGCGCCTGGAACATGTCAAGTACAGAGCTGTAATCTGCAGATATTTCATATTTTCCTTCCTGATCTCCCCGCAGCACCCAGCTCAGGGTCTTCTCCGCCTGTCCGGGAAGTTCCGGGAAGTTCACCAGTGAGGAAGAGCTTCTGTCCATGGCGTCAACAACGGTAAGCCCTTCGGGTACATTCAGCTGTACCTGATTGGAGGAAAGGTTAAATTCTTTGGATGCATGATTGAGGATATGAAGCTTAACATCAAAAAATTCTTTCAGGCAGGACGCCTCCACAGGAACATCCATCAGAGCAATGATTACATTGTCATCGCCTCCGAATCCTCCTATAAAGCCTCCGCCGGTTCCGCTGCCGCCCCCTGCGTCAGGCCGGGCAGGAACGACATTTGCCGTAATCTGCCGGTCTCCCTCTTCCGTATCTACGATAGTGGTTCCCCCTCCGAATATCTCGCTGCCGTTGGTTATCAGTTCCATATCCAGGGGCTTGCTGCCGTAGGTAAGGTGAATATTTACTTTTACTACATGCTGGTTTTCCGGTTTGCTTACATCAATTCCGGCAGCACGTATCTCATCCAGAGTCATCCGGTTAATTTCAAAGTTTCCTGTGACAATAGGCTCATGCACCATGGTCAGCGTCACTTCCGCAGTGGTATTGGCCCGGACCACAACTGTCTTTTTTACCGGAAGATACCCGTCTTTATAGGTTCCCACCGCATAAGAGGCGGCGGATGCTGCAAACGTAACATAACCCTCCGTGTCCGTATATTTTACATTTTCTGCCGTGCGGTCCAGATCAAAATATACCGGTACACCAGAAAGGGCATTTCCCGCGTTATCCTGAACCTTTGCCCTTACAGTCCCCAGAAGCTTTGGCTGGGTTACCCAAACCGATTTGGCCAGTGTATCTGTGTTTCCTTTGCTGTCTGTCACCTTCAGTGTTACGGTATACGTTCCCTCCGCAGAATACCTGTGTACTGTTTTTGCACCGGTGCCTGCCGTACCGTCGCCGTAATCAATGCTGATGTCTGCAATCTCCAGATCAGCAGCGGAACCGCTGGCATCGTAAATGTACTCTACCCCTACCTCCTGCTGCAGGTCGCAGATCAGATCTCCCCGCACCTGGGGGTCTGCTTTCAGCCATACGCTGTCCGTCTCTCTGGACGCGGCATTTCCATACCGATCTGTGGCTTCTACTTTATAATAGTAGGTATTATTTTTCTCGGCCCCGTAGTCGCTGTAGCTGTATTCCTCTGCCTCCCTCCTGCTTCTCTGGCTGATGAGCTGATACTCCCCTTTGCCATCCTTCCGGTAAATCCGGTATCCCGCCAAATCTTCTTCCTGGCCTCCGGTCCAGGCAAGGGTGATTTTCTCACTGTCTGCGGATACATTAATTTTTTCCATTGTGGGCGGAGTCTTATCCACCGTATAGGAGTAAATCTCTGACTCTGTCTGATTATCCCCGGCGTCCTGTGCCACAGCCTTTAGCCGGATGGAATCTTCCTCCTGCAAACTGCTGATTGGCAGATCCGCGGTCAGCTGCTTATAATAACCGTCGATATCCCCGGCTGTCTTCAGAGTTCTCCAGGAAGTCTCCTCATTTACCTGATACAGGATTTCCAGAGCCTTTAATTTGTAATTATCACTTGCCAAAACACTTACGGTGCAGGCCGAGGGACCTAAGACAGCCCCGTCTGCCGGATACACACTCTGAATCTCAGGCGGATCCGTGTCCTCGGCCATTGAGGCAGTCAGTTCCTCTCCGTATGCACTTTTATTGCCTGCATAATCCCTTGCCTGAAGCCTGTACCGGTATTCCACCCCGGTCTTTGCCGTGCGGTCTATATAATTCAGAGCATACAGCTTCTCTGCCAGGAGCTGATATTCACCGTCACTCCCCTCTGCCCGGTAGAGAAGATAATCGTCCAGATCCTGCTCTTCTCCCATATTCCAGCGAAGTTCTATATAACCTGCGTCAGAGTGAGCCGCAAGGCCTTCCGGTGCTTTCGGCGGTGTATGATCTACGATATATTGTACATACGGTGCTTCCATGGTGGCATCGCCGGTATTTCCGGCTTTGTCCGCCGCCACCCCTCTCACATACAGACTGCCTTCTTCTGCCTCCCGGACATTTAGCTGAAAGGCAGCTGTTTCTTCCTGCTTATCTCCGCTGAAGTCTAATTCAGTCACAGTTTTCCAATTATAAATATCCGTGGATGTCTGTATTTCTACAGAGGCCACACCGGAATCGTCCCATACTGTGAGACGCAGCGGTATCTCATCCCGGTAGTATCCGGGCTTCGGGTCTATGGAGGTAATGACAGGAGCTATGCTGTCACTCTGTGTTGCCGCAGTGATTTCTTCTGATGAAATACCCCGGTTTCCCTGGAGGTCATAGGCGGTCACACGATAGGTGTAAGAACTGTCCGGCTTCAGTCCAGTAATATTTACGCCCAGTGTACGGTACTCATCGCACACCGTCTCATAGCTTCCGTCCTCCAGCTTTCTTTCCACACGGAAAAAACTGAAATCCTGGTCCGCCACATCTTTCCATTTCAGAGTGACGGTGGTTGCGGTACTCTCATACTCCAGACCTGTCACCTGTTCCGGTCCCCGGTTGTCAATCTTGTATGTGTAGATAAGGCCGTCGCTTATATTTCCCGCCGCGTCCTTTGCCAGACCTTTTACCTGCACTGCCCCGTCTTCATACTGGGCGGTATCCAGCCGATACCTGCAGAACTCCGCCTGATTTTTTTCCAGAAGCGTCCAGTTTGCCCCCTCATCTTCTGACAATAAAATCTGGGTTTCTGTCACTGCCACATTATCTTCCGCCTGGATATAAAGTTCAGCCGTGCCGCCGATGATTTTGCCGTTGGCAGGCAGCAGCTTAACCACTCTCGGCAGCTCTTTGTCGGATTGTGCCACAGCTGCCGCCGTGTCGGACGGAGGGCTTTCCAGCCCCATATCATTGACGCCCACAATATAATAGTAATACTTTATGTTCTGCTCTGCAGTTGTATCTGTCCAGGTAAGGGTGTCCCTGCCGTATATCTTTTTATATAAGGTGTAGGCCCCGTCTTCCTGGCTTCTTCTGTAAATATAATATTGCTTCGTATCAATCTCATGGGCAATGCTCCAGGAGAGAATGATCCTGTTCGTATCCCCCACTGCGGCCAGGCTGGAGATTTTATCCGGCGCCTTGTTGTCGCAGAGTATACTCTGGGTTACCGTTCCCTCTTTCCCGTCAATATCGGTCAGGCGGAAGCCTACGGTATACATACCGTCTTCTATGCCGCCCAGATCCCAGTTTACTTTGTAGACTGCGGTACTTCCCTCCAAGGTGTCAGGGGCTGTCAGTGCCCCGCCGATGGATATCTCCCGTCCTTGTTCATCCAGATAATAAAACTGTCCCGTCGTTTCTTTTCCATCCAGCGCTCCCAGGTTTCCCGTGTCCTCCGCTCTGGCATACAGCGTATTCTTTGCCCTGCTTACTTTGTTTAATATATGATCGGTGGTAATTTTTACCGGCGCAGGGGCTTTCGGAGTAACCATAAGAGCCGCCATCTTTGTCGTTCTTTTGTCTGCCGTATAGCCGCAGATATAATAGGTAACCGGTTTTCCCGGGGTAAGACCTGTATCTGTAAAGCTGTAGGAAGTAAGATCCGCCACCGGCGCATCCATCTGATCCCGGTAGATATAATATCCCTCAATCAGATCGCCGGCACAGGGATTCCAGGTGAGATGTACGGTATTGCTGTATACATTCGCCGCCCGGAAATTGCCCGGTGGCAGGTTCAGGGTATCGGAGGACAGCTCCACATTTTCAGGAAGATAAGGACCGTATGCGGTGCGATACGCCTCCAGAGACTCTCCAAGCACGTAAATATTGGTGAGCGAGGTCATTTGGCCGGTAAAAATGTCTGTCTGTCCATTCAGATCCGGAGGCAGACTGCTCAAAAAGGTTACTGTGCGGATACCCGTACATCCGTAGAAGCTGTTTCCGCCGGAATGATTCATGATTTGAACGTTTTTTCCAACCGTCAGACTGGTGAATTCCCCGTCTCCCAAAAAGGCATAGCTGTATATTTCCTTCACTTTATCCGGAATAATCAATTCCCCTGAAAGACTGCTGCAGTTGGCAAAAACACTCTGACGAATGACTGTCAGATTCCCGGATAGCCGCAGAGTGCCGTCCAGTCCTGAGCACCCGCTGAAAGCAGCGTCCTCCAGCGTTGTCAGACTGTCCGGAAGGTACAGATCTCCTTTCAGACCTGTACAGTTCTCAAAAGCATTCCGGCCGATTTTTTCTATCCCGCTGCCCAGGCGCAGTCCGGAAAGGGAACTGCAGGACTGGAAGGCATATAAATCAATTGCAGCGACACTGTCCGGGATTGCCAGGACACCGCTAAGCGCCGAACAGTTCTGGAACGCCGACTCGCCGATTCCGGTAAGCTTGTCCGGCAGCTTTAACGGGCCTGCAAGCTGTGTACAGTTTTTGAAAGCATTCTTCTCTATTTTTTGGAGAGATCGGGGGAAGTTTACCCTCTTGATTTCCTGATTATTCCGGAAGGCTTCTCTCCCTATTGCGGTGATTCCTTCCGGAATGTTTACTTCCTCGTTCGTGCCGCAGTAGGCGATCAGCTCTGTATCCTTTATCACGAAATCGCCGCTGCCCTCTTCTGCCATACGGACCGTATCAGGAAGCGCGGTTGCATAAGTAGCATCTGTATAAGCCCTGTAGGTTCCCCTGGGAATGAGGATACGTGAAAGCGAAGGAAGTCCCCGAAAGGCGCTGTACGTATTGTACAGATTCGGCGGGGTATCGCCCAGGAAACGTATCTGTTCCAACGTATTGCAGCCGCTGAAACAGCTGTCATCAGCTCCATTGTAGATCGTAGCAACGCCTCTGCCTATGGTAACTGCTGTAATATTGGACAGGCCATAGAATGCATGGTTTCCTATGGAGGTTACGCTGTCGGGAATGGTAATCTCCCCTTCCAGGCCCGCACAATATGCAAAACAGAGATAAGGAATCATGGTTAATTTCTCCGAAAGACGAAGGCTTGTAAAGCTCTGGCAGCTGGAAAATGCCTCGCTGTCCAGAAGTGTAATGCTGTCCGGGAGATACAGTTCCCCCGCCATGCTCCGGCAGCCACGGAAGGCACAGGCGGCAACAGCCTCCACCCCGTCTTCCAGGGTAAGGCCTGTAAGGCTGCTGCAGCCATCGAAGGTACTGTATTCCACTCTCTTTAAAGTCCCGGGAATGGTAAGATTTCCGGTCATACCTGTACACTGGTAGAAAGCATAACTTCCGATCTGTTCTATTTCCGGAGGAAGCGTCACACCCGTTATGTTCCCGCACTCTGCAAAAGCGTAGGTGCAGATAGTTTTAAGACCTTCCGGAAGCACCAGCCTTTGTGTCAGATTTCTGCACTGGTAAAAAGCGTAGTCCCCGATCTCCGCAAGGCCGCTGCCGAATGTGACTTCTTTCAGACTGCTGCAGCTGCGGAAGGCATTTGCACCGATTTTTTCCACGGTGTCAGGCAGGTTTATCTTTGTCACAGAGGTATTATTCAGAAAGGCTCCCGTTCCTATCTCTGTGATCCCTTCAGGCACCTGTACTTCCTCTGCACTGCCGGCATAATGAACCAGCACGGTGCCGTCTGTGATAAAGTCCTCTGCACCTTCCTCATGAATTACCACTCCCTCCGGAAGGTAATCCCCGTAGGCTGCCGCGTATACGCCGTAAGAGCCGCCGGGTACCTGCAGTATCTTAAGCGCCGGCAGCTGCCGGAACATTTCTGTATTGTATCTCAGCTCAGGAGGGGTGGTGCCTTTAAAAATCATCCGTTCCAGAGACGTGCAGTTCAGGAAGCTGTTGTTATCGTATATATTTACGTATCCGCCAAGCAGTGTCACCTTAGCTCCTATGACCACGCTTGTAATCTTTTCGAGTTCTGCAAATGCCGTGTATCCCAGGTATGTGACTTTATCCGGTATGACAAGCTCTCCTTCTATTCCTGTGCAGCCCCGGAATGCACTATTAGTAACAGATTCCAGGTTTTCAGACAATTTCAGCCCTGTTAATCCGCTGCAGCCTGAAAAAGCCTCGTCCCCAAGGTAGGTAATGCTGTCAGGAAAGCGCAGCGTACCAGACAGCCCGGTACAGCCTGAAAATGCCCCATTTTGAATACTCTTCATGCTGTCCGGCAGCGACAGGCCTGTCAGTCCCTGACAGTCGGCAAAGCTGTAGTTGGAGATCCAGGTCAAGGATTCCGGTATCCTGAGCTCTCCGGCAATGTTTCTGCAGTACCAGAAGCTGCCCGTACCTACTTTTGTAAGTCCTGCGGAAAGCGTAAGACCTGTGAGACTGGTGCATTGAAAGAATGCATAGTCTCCGATTTCTTCTACCGTATCAGGGAGCACCAGTTCCTGATTCAGACCGCTGCAATTGTAGAAGGCATAGCCCCCTATGTCCCGAAGGCCAGAGTTAAGCTCAATTTTTTGAAGGCTTGCGCAATTGCTGAACGCGTTCTCCCGGATAGTTTTTAAATTTGCAGAGAAATTAATTTCTCTGAGTTCTGCGCAGTTTTTAAACGCATTATTGCTGACAGTCACTACAGAATCAGGCATATGTACTTTCTGAACAGTACCGTTGTTCAGGAACGCACCCGTTCCTATCTCTGTAACGCCGCCTGGAATCTGTACTTCTGTTCCTGTTCCGCTGTAACTCACCAGCACCTGATCCCGGATCAGAAACTCATCCGCCCCCTCTTCTAAAAGTGTTATCTGATCCGTCAGAAAGGAATTGTAGGCCTGCATATATGTCTGATATGTTCCTGCCGGAACCCGAATTTTCTTCAGGCTCTGCAGATTCCGGAACGTGGAGGTGCCATTTGAAAGGTTAGGAGGTACGGTTCCGAGAAACTTTATTTCCTCCAGGGAGGAGCAGCCTTCGAAGGTTGTATCCCCATATCCAGTGCCTGCATTGAGTGTTTCCACATTGGATCCGATCACGGCAGAGGTCAGATGCTGCATTCCGCAGAAGGCATAGTATTCCACTGTGACAACACGGTCAGGGATAATTAACTGCCCTTCTACTCCGGAACACCCGTTAAAAGTATTATATCTCACCGTTGTTAAGTTTTCTGAAAGTGTGAGGCCGGTAAAACCCGAGCAATTGTAGAATGCGCTTTGCCCGATTTCTGTGACGCTGTCCGGAATTATCAGCCTTCCTGTCAGGCCATGACACCCGGCAAATGCATTGCTTTGTATGGTCTTAACCGTCTCAGGTATCGTCAGGTTACCGCTCAGTCCGGAGCAGTTGTAAAACGCGTCGCTCTTAATCGTCTCCAGTCCGTTCGGAAGACTGAGGCCGCCTGTCAGACCTGTACAATTTTCAAATGCGGATATTCCTATCTCTGAGAGGCCTTCCGGCAGTTCCAGTCCGCTGAGTTTCACGCATCCGGAGAATGCATAGTCCCCGATTTTTGTAACTCCCTGAGGCAGTTCCAGCTTTTGAGCCAGGCTGCTGCAGTTTCGGAATGCACTATTTTTGATTTCCTGTATGCCGTTGCCCAGCCGGATACTTTTCAGCTGCCCGCACTCTTTAAAGGCGCTTTCTCCAATCACCTGTATGCTGTCCGGCAATATCACCTGTTCAACCTTTGTGCGGTTGTAGAATGCACTGGTTCCGATAGAGGTAACCCCTTCCGGCACCTGCACTGCAGACTCCTCCCCAAAGTAGGCTATCAGTCTGTTTTCATCTATTACAAAGTCCTCTGCCCCGGTTTCTGTGGGATAAATGCCTTCTGGAAGGCCATCCCCGAAGACAGCTATATAGCTTTCATAGGATCCCTGGGGAATAATAAGGTGTTTCAGACTGGTCAGTCCCGAAAAGGCATCCCCCACAGCACCGAAGTACGGGGCCGCAGCGCCCAAAAATGTTATAGTTTCAAGGGAAATACAGCCGTAAAACAGAGAAATGTCGCTGTATCCGCCGCTGTTCAGATACGCAGCATTTTCCCCTATCACAACGCCGGTAAGTTTGCTCATGCCTTTAAAAGCAGCATATTCAACCGTAGTTACCGTGTCGGGAATGATCAGTTCTCCCTGGAATCCTGAACAATTCTCAAAAGCCTGTCTGCCGATTCTCTCAAGCATCCCCGGTAAGAAAATATTCTCAATGCCGCTGCAGTCCATAAAGCTTTTCGCTTCTATGGCAGTCAGAGTATCCGGAAGGCGCAGAGTGCCCGTGATGCCGCTGCAGCCGAGGAAAGCCTCGGCTCCAATGGATGCGATTCCCTCTTCCAGAACCAGAGTTTCTATGCCGGAGCACCAGGAAAAAGCCCCTGCCCCAATGGTTGCCACCGAAGACGGAACCGTGAAACTGCCTTCTATATTGCCGCAGTTCTGAAACGCACAGATCCCTATGGACTGCAGGCCCTGATTCAACTCCAGAGAAGTCAGCCCGCTGCAGCCGTCGAATGCGTAATCTCCAATTCTCTGAAGAGAATCCGGGAAGATTACCTTCTTAACTGCGGCATTATTCTGAAATACATAAGGAGCAATTTCTGTAATTCCTTCCGGAATCCGCACCTGGCTCTCTGTTCCTGTATACCTGGTGAGCACAGTTCCGTCTATCTGAAAATCCTCTGCTCCGGTTTCTGAGAGCACAGTCTTCTCAGGCAGGTAGGATCCGTAGGCATTTCGATACGTATCATAAAAGCCCAGGGGTACTTTCAGAGCAGTAAGGCTTTCCAGATTCTGAAAAATATCCGAATTTTCTGAAACATCCGGCGGAGCCTCTCCCAGAAACTGAAGCTCGGCCAGCTGGGTGCAGCCTGAAAACGCATTTTTACCTATAGAACTGAGCTGCGCAGGAAGTACTATTTCTTTCACTGATGTATTATTCCTGAACGCGCCGGCACCGATGGCGGTAATCCCGTCAGGTACCCGGACCACCTCTTCCTCTCCCACATACCCGATGAGCACGCCCTCATTGTCAGAGAGAAAAGGTGAACTTGACTCTGTAAAGATCCTGGCCGAATCCGGCACGTAATTCTGGTAGGCCAGATTATAAGCCTTATAACTCTCTGCGGGGACCCAGATTCGATTCAGAGACGTCATATCAGAAAACGTTTCTATCAATCCTCCCAGATCAGGAGGGACCGAAGATCTAAACTTTATAAATTCCGCTCCGGTACACCCATCGAAGGTTCCGGCCTGGAAGCTGGGTCCCGCCACATTAATCTGCTCAACCGAAGCACCGACATAAAACCCGGAAATTCCGGACATCCCATAGAATGTCTTACTCTCCAGCTGCTTTACCTGATCCGGGATGTCAAGCTCCCCGGAGAATCCGCTGCAGCCGTAGAACACACCGGACTCCAGTGTTTTCAAAGTATCCGGAAGCTTCAAAGTCCCGGAAAGTCCAGTGCAGTCCCGGAAGGCAGCCTCCCCAATCTTTTCCAAGTTTTCAGGCAGCACAAGTTCTCCGGTAAAGCCGGTACACCCATAAAACGCATAGCCCTCGATTGTCTTTACCCCATTTCCCAGTGACAGACTGGTCAGACTTGTACATTCATTAAACGCGTCCACGCCAATATATTCCACACTGTCCGGAACTATAAGCTCTCCCTCCAGGTTCCGGCATTTTCTGAAAGCGCCGTTTCCAATTTTCTTCAGCGTAGCAGGAAAAGAGACATGGACAATGCTCTCCATCTCCGAAAACGCATAGAGACCAATCTCCGTCACCGGAATGCCGTCAATCTCCTCCGGAATAACAATCTCGCTGGAAGTTCCGGTATAACCGGTAATCGTACCATTGTCAAAAACAAAATCCTGGAATTCCTGAGGTTCTGCCGTCTCCCCGGGATTAGTTTCCGCTTCCCCGCTACTGTACTCTGTGGAAGATTCCAACTGGGATGCATAGATCATGCCCGGAGAATCCACCAGCATTGTCAAAGCCAGCAATAACGCAATAAATCGTTTTTTCATCTGTTTCTCCTCCTGATTTTGGTAAAAAGGGGACGTGTTCTTTTTAGAAGGAACACGTCCCCCTTTAGGGGTAGGGGTGTCCCATTTTCAAACTGCCCTGTCCCTTTTTATCTTATTTCTATTTTCTCTTCAAAAGCTGCCAGCAGCTTCTCCTTCTGTTCTTTCAAAAACTGTTTTTCTTCTTCTGTAAAATAATTGCCCTCTATCTCAGTCTGTCTGATGGTCTCATAATCCTGCAGCGTTGCATCCTTCCAGTCCCTGCTTGCATAAAAGCAGTACAGCAGCGGCAGATCCAGTATCCGGAACCGCATGGCTTTTTCTTTCCGGGACTGCAGACGTTTTATCCTTGCTTCCCTGGCCTTTGTCCACGGCGCCTGTTCCGTGTCCCTGTAGTGGTAGGGTACAGCCTGTACATCCCCAAAGTAAGCCACTGTCCAGGAACGATTTACGAAATCCTCCTCTGTTCCGGGCTTCAGCCTTTTGGCATATTCCAGCGCCAGCTCATAAGGGCCTGTAAGCACTGCCCCGTAAGCAATGTCCAGCCTCATATAGGGATCCTCTTCTATCTGTGCCACCATCTGTACAAACTCGTTTACCTTTACAGAGGTTCTGGGATATCGTGTAATTAAATATACTAGTTCATTTTTAAGATAAAAGGCATCGTCCTCATCCAATTTGCGTATCTCCTCTTTCAAATCTTCTGTAAGGTCTGTCTCTCCCGGTTCCACAAGTTCTATATACAGATTCATAAGTGTATGCTGAATCCTCTCCAGCTTTTTCCTGTCGTGGATATCACCGATTCCGCTTCGGACGAAATCCGTGATATCGTTGCGCAGGGGCTTTGACAATGCCTCCGCCAAAAATCCTTTTTCTTTCTCCATGGCATCCAGAATCATGTTTGCCCGAAAGAAGGAGCAAAAGCTTCTGTGATAAAATCCCCGCACTATCTTTTTTTCTGACGAACTCCCCACATTATCTATGTACAGCAGCCCTTCCGCCGCTGAATCCTCATTTTCCAGCAGGCATGTGCCTCCATAATAGGTAGCCTCTGCCGCCTTCCATAAATATGTCCTGATTTCGTCCAGACTGCCTCTGGTGGTTCCTCTGCTTTTTTCCTTTTTCCACCAGCAGACAAAGAAGGTTTCATATAATTCATACAAGCTTTTGATACCAGAGCACCGCATTCCAGGCGGCTGTTCCTTCTCAGCCTCTATCAGATAAAGCATTAGCGCCACATGAAAGGGGGAACGCATTAATTCCCTGACTTCATCTCCTGATGTCATCAGTTCTTCTGCCCTCTCTGCCACTCCCTTCAGTCCAAGCTTCCTGCAGTAATTATGTATATAATCTCTGGCCATATCCTGGGTCCAATCCAGGATCTCTGCTGTCTCATAGAAAAAGCGATTGGTAGTTTCATTTTCACAGCTGCTGTAGTGATCTTTTCTCCAGCCAAGCCAGACGTGGATCTGTCTATTCTTTCCAATCTGTTCTAGGAGTCTGTATAGTTCTTCCGGTTTATCCAGAAATTCCTCATCAATACCATCCAGGAGAATCAGCTTATGGGTTTTCGTCCTCCTTCTTCCCAATAGGTACCCGATTACTCCCTCCTCATATTCGGAGCACTCATTTTTTCCCAGAGCCGATGCGTGAAGATAAAGAATCTCATCCTCCGGATTCTCAAATAAGAATACATACTTCAAAAGTGTGGTTTTTCCGCCCCCGGCATTTCCGGTAATCACCAGATTGCGTTCTCCAAACTCCTTCACAAGATGTTCTGCAAAAAGCCGTGTTCTTGACTTTATCCCCTGTATCCTGGGTGGAATAAATAATTCCGGAAACACCGCACGGAATCCGGCGCTGCTGCGCATCCAGGGAAGAATCACCTGATTGGCCTCCATCTCCTTCTGAGCCTGCACCAGACTTCTGCTCCATCTTTTTCCACCGGTCTTCTTGACCAGCGTCCTGCTGGTTTTGCTGTTTCTTATAAGATCTTCCAGTATTATCTCAAGACACTCATGCCGCCCCTCCGGGTAGAAAACCGGAAGAATCCCTAAAGCATCCAGCCTGATATTTAATGCATTCTTCTCCCTTGCATCATTTGGGCAGGGAAGAACCGCATAGTGATTGATATGGTGATTCTGATGTATCACCCTGCTTAAAACCTCTAAGGTTCGATCCTTCTCCAGGCTGCAGCCTGCAAATAAAATCCTCTTTCCGGAAAATAAAAGCTGGAGTGCCAGCGGTACCGGCCTGGATACATCCAGCGTCCCCTCCGTACCATACGCCTTCACATAATCCTCTCTGGCCAGGATCATACTCGATAGTTCCTCTACAGTTCCAT
The DNA here is from genome assembly GCF_042848515.1 of Lactonifactor longoviformis. GTDB lineage: Bacteria > Bacillota > Clostridia > Lachnospirales > Lachnospiraceae > Lactonifactor > Lactonifactor longoviformis. The sequence goes on from NZ_AP031453.1 coordinate 3,068,882, forward strand.
GCACCTTCAGTATACAACCCCTCTTATCCTGGAGGGCTCCTGCAGTCTGATCTGCCATAACCGGCAGAATCACCGGAGCCCTTTCCCCCTGAAGGGCAAGCGCTTCCTCCAGAACCCTGTCATAGTTTGTAGTAATCAAACATTTAGAAAACCCTGACACCAAACTTTTGACAACATTTGTCTGATGGAACTCACAATTTATAATTAAATCCGCAATTCTCTTCTTTACTGCGGTGACATTTCCATTCACAAGAGCGATGAGCTCGTCGACCAATTCCATATTATCAAATCTGGCAGATAATGCTTCGAATTCATCCTCCGAGAGATAATTGTCTGCCACCCTTCTGATAAGCTCATTCCAGGTGTAAAACCCGCATCCCTTAGACACACCGGCACCTATAAACGGGACAATATCATTCCTGTCACACTGATACATCTCTTCAAATCTGCTTTTGTTGGACTCAAATCTCTTCAGTTCTTCTATGGTCATAGCCGCCACCTCAAACAATCATACTATGTTTTATTATAACATATATTTCCCGTAATTTGGCAATTTTGGACGCAATTTGGGGACGTGTACTTTCTAGAAAGTACACGTCCCCAAATCAGATCGGCCTGTCCCAAATTCAATCTGCCCTGTCCCATTTTACTTCAGGTAAACGTTCTGGGCAATATTGCTGTATTGCGTATGCTGGTTTCCGTCCCGATCCCGGTAGACCAGATAGGCTCTGGCATAGCACCTCACCCCTTCCCTGGCATTTCTCAGTGAGAAGATAAAGATACCGTCCGGCCTGGTGAAAGCAGCCTGATATTTTTTGAGTTTCTTATTCTCCAGGGTCATCTTTTTTTCGAAGGCTTCTTCGCCCTGAATAGTATATAAGAAGCCAAACTCCAGCAGCCGGCAGTCCTCAGGCACACTGCGGGAGGAGGTAAAGGACAGCTTTCGCACTCCGTCTTCCTCATAACTTCCGATTTCTGTAATCCGCAGAACAGGCTTTTCTTCTATATAAATATTGGAAGCGATCCTGCTGTAAACCACTTTTTCTGTTCCGTCTTCCTTCTGATATACCAGATAGCTTCTGCAGTAATACACTTTCTCCGGTTCTATATTATTAATGACAAGCCGGTAAATCCCGGAATTTCCTTCCACGGGTATTTCCCTCTCCATGGCACTGCTGCCTCTGATCATTTCTTTGTCGGAGGCAAGAGCCGGATCGGTGGTGTAAAGAACTCCGTGGGACAGAATCTTTTTATCCTCCGGCAATTCCCTGGCAATGGTAAAAGACATCTTTCTGACATTGTCCTCCAGGAAGGTATTCGTATCTGTTACTGCCAGCACCAGACCTGCTTCTGTCTCTGTCCCCGTTTCGGCGTAGACAGGATTTAACGCAGTATCTCCAGTCAAGATAAAGGTATAGGTTTCCCGGTAACTGATAACATTCCCGCTTCTGTCTGTCCAACAGGCAAATTTCATTCCTGCTTCCGGGGGATTTGCTTTCACGGTCAAATGTGTCCCCTCCGGATATTTTCCTTCTGCCGCAGGCTTCTGTGAAGCGTACACAACCTCCCCATTCTCCAGCAACATATTCCATACCGCCTCTTTTTCTTCATACAGAGGTTTTACTTCTATCAATCCCTTTCCACCTGCAATCTCCTGCCGGATCACCTCTTCTGTCTTATCCCATCCCGCAAATACATACCCAAGGCGGGATGGACCTGATGGAAACAGGATATTGCTTCTGACCGTATACTCATGGTTTGCAACCACCTGTCCATAGAAATTCAGGAATACTACTGTGGATTTATCATTGTTTTGATCCGCATATACTGCATACAAGTCAACAGATTCAGCCATTGTAATCGTACACTCAGCTTTCCGGCTCAGAATCTGCCCGCTGCCGTAAGCCCAGTAAGCAAAACTCCCATCTTCGTCCGCAGCGCAGAGCCGGAGCTTCTGACCGGCCTCCCACGTTTTTGAATATACGCCGTCCTTATATTCCTCTTCTGACAGTACATTCCCATTAATGGTAAAGGGGTACTTGCTGTAGATCCTAACATTCTTCCCGGGGATTCGCTCAAATCTGGCCGTATAATGTTCCTCTCCTTCCCTGCACACAGTAATATAGGATCCGGCGCTGGTGACACAGGTGTCCCCCTGGTACCAGCCCAGGAACCGCCATCCATCTGCCGGTCTTGCCTGTATAGTGACCTCTTCTCCTGCCGGATACATACCGCCTCCGGTAAGCTGTCCTCCATTGGAGGGACTGCCTGAAACTACAACCCTTCCCTTCTCTTTCTCCAAAAATCTGGCCTCATAACTCCCTTCCTCCTGTACATACAAGTGATATTCCGGCGTTTCGGCAACTAAAGTATTATCTTTATACCACCCGGCAAATTCATATCCGTAGTCTGGTTGTGCCCTGAGTACAGCCGCCTCACCGGGCAGATACGCCCCGCCCCCGGATACAGTGCCGCCCGCTGCTACCTGTACCTGAATGGTTACCGGATACGTGATCGCGATCTGCTTTCCATAAGAAGTCAGATACGATCCGTCATTGCTTCCCAGTCTCCTCAGTACGATATATTTCCCCGTCTCCTCCGTCTTCAGACGTTCTCCCGCCTGATATGTGAATTCCCCGGCTGCTGACCAGTCAGGCTCTGCAGCCGCATCCAGAAGCAGATACTCATACGCCCCCTCAGGGAGGTTTTCAAACAGATAGTATCCATCCTTTCGGCAGCAGGCAATATCCCCGGTAAGATAAGGAATTCCAGGTATGGCAGTCTTGGTAATATTACCTGCCAGTTCTGCCCCGGAAGCTTTTCTTCTCACCCACAGCACCTGTCCTGCTTCCCGGGGAGTAAAGTGGATAACAGCTCCTTCCCCATCCTTCCAGTTTACACCATTCCAGGAATACTCATATTCCTCACCGAAACTCTCGACGGTACAGCAGTCTGCATAATTCAAAGTTACCTCAGGGCCTTCCGCCAGGTGCAGTTCCTTGTAGGAGGCATTAAACAGCTGATCCCGGCTGCTTATAATTTCTGTGGATTTTTGCCTGTAGTACTCTTCCAGAGACTCATAGGCAGTCTGCTGTTCCCGGCTGATGACCTCCAGCAGGGATGCCCTCTGTTCCCCGGGAATGGATTCTACATAAGCCTTTTCTCCAATCAGCCGCATTTTAATCAGATATTTCAGTGCCTTAAGCGCCCCATTGCTGTCCTGCCTCCTGGCATCCAGATATTTCATCCGGAATGCGTACGTCAGGCTGGCAGTAAACCGAAGCTTCTGAAGATTCTCCACCTTCGAGCTCCAGTCAAACAGATAGTCCGCAGCAGAGTAAACTGCCCTGATAATATCTACAATCATCATAGCGGTTGTCCCGGAGGAGTAAATATCTTTAATATATTTCACCAGCTTATATTCCGTCACCGTAATTGCCGCGTCAGGTACAAAGGATTTGCAGAAAGCTTCCATCCGCTCTGCACGCTCGTCAAATTCCTTTCCCAACTTTTCTTTCAAAATTTTTGCCTCGTCCACCACAATCTCGTTCAGATACGGAGTCTCAATAATGGTATCCAGAACAAAGTCAGCTTCTTCCCTGTTTGCATGAATCTGAAGCAGCAGGTTTGTAAATTCACAGGAATAGTTCCACCCATCCGCCGCACTGCTGACCAGTCCCACTACCTGGGCCGTGTCCCCGAGATGTCCGAGAAGCGCTTCTCTCTCTGCGAGAGGCACCAGACCGTTCTTTTCAAAATAAGATCGGATGATATTTGATGTAGCCGATGTTCCAATAAGAACAGACAGACGACCTGCAAAGCTGTCCGCACCTTCAATCCCCAGTGTCTTTGCCAGCACCCGCAGACTCTTTTCATCGTCCATAAGCAGTTCCAGCTTTGACAGGGACTCTTCCATCTCCCCATCCGTCAATTCCAGTTTTTCTGTGATGTCTCCCGGACTTTGGAGATTTGTCTTCAAAAGTCCAAGCATACTCTTTGTAAGATCGATCAGCTTCTTGTCAACACTTAAGTCAACCGCGTCCTGGAAGGATTCATCCTCCAGCAGCTGAAGAATATAAGCGTCCACCAGCTTTCTCTGCTCCTCTGTTGTAAGGTAGGAAAAATCCAGCTTTAGCACAGCTTGGGTGGAGCTGTAAAACGCCTCCCCAAGCTTTTTCCAGAAATCCTTGTCATCCTCAAGCGCCTGAATATAGTAGTAATAATTGGTATTTTCCATATCCAGTACATAGTTCAGCGCATCCTTTTTCGTCGTCATCTGTTCCTGAATCTTCTGATCGGAATCACTGATATCATACTGATTCATATCGCTTACGATCACCTTAACAGGAATCGATAAGCCGTTCATGGTCTCCGTCACTGCCTTCTGCAGATACAAGATCTCATCCCCGGTGATTGCCCCGTATGCTGCGTATTTTTTTGTGTAAGTCTCTCCTGCACGAAGGACAGGTACCTGGTAATCTGCATCCAGATTCTGCCGGGCTCCCAGTGTGTTGGTTACATACGCGTGCAATGCCTTTACACCGATCTCTCTTTCCTGCCATTCCTCCTCCCCATATTCATAACTCTTTATAGCCTCACCCATAACATCTATAGACGGAAGATTCACATCCGCCTCCCCCTCATTGGTCAGTCCAAGAGTAAAATAAAGAGCTCCCGCTTCTGTATCCCGGTTAATTTCGGCAGTCATAGACAGCCCTGAGATCCCATATACCTGAATGGGATCCTCCGCCTCAAATCTGGCCTGAACAGGCGCCTGGAAAAGGTCCAGAACACCGCTGTAATCTGCTGAAACCGAGTACTCTCCTGTCTTATCTCCCCGAAGCACCCAGCTTATGGTCCGCTCCGTCTGCCCCGGAAAATCTGAAAATGCTACGTCCGCCGACGGACTGTGTTCCATGGCATCCACCACAGTAAGACCGTCTGGCACATGCAAATGCACCTGATTAGAAGAAAGATTAAATTCCCCGGATGCATGGTTCAAAAGATGGAGCTTGACATCAAAGAATTCCTTGAGACAGGATGCCTCCACCGGAATATCCATCAGCGCTACCATCACATGCTCCTGAGACTGACTGCCCGGGCCTGTTTCTCCTCCCTGGGTTACAGGAATTACTGTGGCAGTAACTTTCCGGGTTCCGGTATCCGTATCGATAATGGCAGTCCCGCCTTTATAGATATCGCTGCCGTTGGTGATAACCTTCATCTCTGCCGGCTGTTTTCCGTATGTAAGATGAATGGTAATCTGCATCACATGCTGATTCTCCGGTTTTGTCACATCAATTCCTGCTGCCGCAATCTCATCGAGAGTCATCCGGTCGACCTCAAAGCCGCCTGAGACAATCGGTTCTCTCACCATTGTCAGGGTCAGTTCCGTAGTGGTATTGGCCCGGACTACTACATTCTTCTTTACCGGAAGATAATTTTCCATATAGGAACCCACCGCATACCGGGCAGCTCCTGCTGAAAATACAGCGCAGCCGTCCGTTCCGGTATATTTCACAGTATTCTGGCTGCTGTCCAGGTTAAAGTATACCGGCGCGCCGGATATTGGGCTGCCCTCTGCATCCACCGCCTTCACCTTCAGAGTGCCTAAAAGCTGAGGCTGTGTCACCTCAATTGTCCGGGCGAGGCTGTCTGTATTGCCTTCTGTGTCCGTCACTGTAAGGGTTACTGTATACGTACCCGTATCTGTATATTTATGGACAAAATGATTCCCCGTCTCTGCGGTACCGTCACCGAAATCAATCGCAATTGACTTAATATCCAGATCCCCCCAGGAACCGCTGGCATCATACGTATACTCCACCCCGGCTTCCTGGTTCAGCTCACAGGTGAGCACAGCCTGTACCTGAGGATCTGCTGTAATCCACACACTATCCGTCTCTCTGCTGGATGTATTTCCATATTGGTCCACAGCTTCCACTTTATAAAGATACGTACGGTTTTTCTCAGCATCCTCATCCCGATACTGGTAGTCCCCGGACTCATTTTTGCTTCTCTGTGCAGTCAGCCGGTAGGACTCTCCCGGACATCTCCGGTAAATGCGGTAGCCGGACAGATCCGCCTCCTGATTCCCGGTCCAGGATAAGGCTATTGCCTCCTGATCGGCTGATACAGAGATTTCAGGCATTGCCGGAGCTTCCTTATCCACGGTATAGGTATAAATCTCAGATTCCGCAGTATTTCCCCGGATATCTCTGGCCTCCGCCTTCAGGTATACCCTGTCCCCATGGTTCAGGTTTTTCACCGGCAGATTCTGGATCAAAAGTTTATAATAGCTGTCAATACCCGTCTCTTTTTTCAGAGTCCGCCATGCAGTTTCCTCATTCAGCCGATAAAAGACCGTAACCGTATCCAACGCCCGGTTGTCGCTGGCCAGCACCCTCACTTCGGATGCAGAAGGGCCTGTCACTCCATTGTCCTCCGGGAAAATACTCAGGATCTCGGGAGGTACAGTGTCCTCTCCCGCCCCGGCTCCCACAGGTTCTGTAGGCAAACTTACATTTCCCGCATAATCCCGGGCCCGAATCCGGTAAGAATAAGAAACTCCGTCTTCGGCCGTTCTGTCCACATAATTTACTGTATAAACGGACTCTGCCAAAAGCTCATATTTCTCACTGTCTCCCACAGCCCGATAAATCAGGAAATCGTCCAGATCCTGATCCTCCCCCATTTCCCAGGTTACTTCTATATAGCCAGTACCTGAAACAGCAGTCAATCCCTGGGGAGCCCCAGGCGCTGTCCGGTCCGCGATGTATTCCACATACGGAGCCTGAGAAGAAGTATCCCCCTGATTTCCGGCGCGATCCGACGCCACAGCCCGGATATACAGAGGCCCCTCCGCTCTCTTGGAAATATCCAGTTCATACGCTGCAGTTTCCACAGGATTGCTTCCTGTAAAGTCCGTCTCGCTTACCTTTTCCCAATTTCTCCGGTCGGAAGAAATCTGGATTTCTATGGATGCCACATCGGAATTATCCTCTGCTGTCACAGATACCGGTATCTTATTCCTGTAATAGCCTGGTTTAGGACTGATATCCGTAATCACCGGTGCCCCCGTGTCCTTCTTCGTCTTGGCGGCAATATCCTGAGACGGTATCCCTCTGTTTCCCAGCTGATCATAAGCCACGATCCGATACGTATATACACGGTCCGGGCGTAGCCCTGTAAGATTTACTCCCAAAGTTCTGGATTCGTCTCTGACAGCTGTGTACTCACCGTTTTCCTGCTTCTGCTCCACACGGAAAAAGCTGAGATCGGTATCTGCCACATCCTTCCACCGCAAAGTAATTGTGGAAGATGTACTCTCCCAGGAGAGACCGGTAACCTGATTTGGCCCCTGATTGTCAATCTTATAGGTGTAAATCAGCCCGCTGCTTCGATTGCCTGCGGCGTCCTCCGCCATGCCTTTCACCTGCACCAGACCATCCCCGTACTTTGACGTATCCATCTGGAATCTGCAGTCCTGCCCTCTGTTCTCACTCAGAAGCTCCCAGGTTGCCCCTTTGTCCCGTGAAAGATATATCTGTGTGAATACCACGGCAATATTATCTTCTGCCTGGACATAAAGCTCCGCACTGCCGCCAATGGTTTTACCGTTGGACGGGAGCATTTTTACTACGCGGGGCGGTTCCTTGTCTGTCTGGGGAACCGCAGACGCAGGCTCAGAAGGCGCTCCCTCCTGCCCCATATCATTTACGCCCACAATATAGTAATAGTACTTCACATTCTCCCTGGCAGCGGCATCGGTGTAGGTTAAGGTCTCCCGATCGTAAATTCTCTTGTACAGCGTATACGCAGACTCGTCCTGAGTTCTCCGGTAAATATGATAGCGGGTGGTATCCGCTTCATGGGCCATGCTCCAGTTTAAAACAATACGGTTCGTATCACCCACTGCAGTCAGGCTGGTAATCTTTTCAGGCACGGAAGCGTCGTAATAGATGCTCTGCGTCATTGCTCCGGTTCTGCCGTCCACATCCGTGAGATCGAATCCAACCGTATACATTCCTTCCGGCAGATATTCCAGATCCCACTCGGTACGGTAGACAGCCGTCTCCCCGTCAGAAGTATAAGGCGCTGTCAGGACCTCACCCACAGGGACCTTCTCATCTTTCTCATTCAGGTAGTAAAACTGTCCTTCCGTGGATTTACCGCCGAGACTCCCAAGATTCCCTGTGTCCTTTACTCTGGCATATATTATATTTTTATTCTGGCTTACTTTATTTAGAATGTGAGCGGTATAAATGCGTTCCACCAAAGGCCGTTTGGGTCTCACCGAGACAGACGCCCTCTTTGTCGTCTGTCCCTCCGTGGTATATCCGCACACGTAGTAGGTAACAGAAGCATCTTCCAGAAGCCCTGTGTCAGTAAACCAGGTCTCCTCTGTCACGCCTACAGGTTCCGCCTGGTTATTCCGATAGATATAATACCCTGCCACCTGGTCACTGTTGGAGCGGTTCCAGGTAAGGTGCACCGTATTGCTGAAGACATTGGCCGCCTTCAGACTCCCCGGGGGCAGGTTTAAGGTATCCCATGAAAATTCCACACCGGCCGGTACATAGGAGCCGTAGGCTGATTTATAGGCATCAAAAGCCTCTTTGGGGGTGTAGATCGTCTTCAGTGCTTTCATGGTCCGGAAGGTGTCGCTGCAGCCTTTGAGATCCGGGGGAACCGTTCCCAAAAACGTAACTGCTGTGACCCCGGAGCAGGAGTTAAAGCTTGGAGAATAATAGTTCTGATTCATTGATTCCACATTTTTCCCCACTGTAATACTGGTAAATTTGCTGTTATTGTAAAAACTGTTATATCCGATTACCCGGACAGAGTCAGGGATAATAAGCTCCCCCTGCAGGCCGGTAGAAGTAATCGTATATTCCTTTAATTCACTTATATTTTCCGAAAGATGCAGACTCCCGTCCAGGCCCGTACATTCATGAAAGGCGTATTGCCCCAGATAAGTCACACTGTCCGGGATCCAAAGGCCGCCCTTAAGTCCTTTACAGCCGGAGAAGGCATGATCTCCCACAAAAGTCACATGGCTTCCCAGCGTCAGAGAAGTAAAGCCCAAACAATTGTAAAATGCGTAATTTCCTATGGTTTCTGTACTGTCCGGAAGTATCAGAGGACCGTTCAGGCCCTGGCAGCCGTAAAATGCATAATTTCCTATGGTGTTCAGCCCCTCAGGGAATCTAATCTCCCCGGTAAGCCCGCTGCAGCCGCGAAATGCGCTCTCTTCTATGTAAGTCAATGTCTTGGGAAGCGTTATATGTTTGAGTGTACGGTTGTTTCGGAATGCATTTTTTGCGATTCCGGTAATCCCCTCCGGAACTTCAACCTCTTCCTCGTTTCCTGTGTATCCGATCACTACAGAACCGTCCTTCACCAAACCGTCCGTACCATCCTCCAGGATTCTGGTATGTTCGCCCAGATAATCTCCATAGCTGTCGCTGTACGCCTTCCAGGCGCCTGCCGGAACATAAATCGTTTCCAGCGCGGGCAGAGTTGTAAAAACACTCGTATATTTACAGAGATCCGGAGGTGTCAAACCTTTAAATCTAATGGCTTTCAGAGCGGAACATCCCTCAAAACTGCTGTAGTAGTAATAGCCGGTAATTTCATTCATCTTTTGTACATTCGCCCCTACCGTGAGATCCGTAATGTTTTTACAGCCATAAAAGGCGTAATATCCCACAGATGATGCCTTGTCCGGGATGACAACCTCTCCCTGAAGCCCCGTACATCCGCGGAATGTATTAGGGGCAATCTTTTCTAATTCTTCAGACAGCCGAAGTCCGGCAAATCCAATGCAGCCTGAAAAAGCACTGTTTCCCACAGAATTTATACTGTCAGGCATTGTCAGTGTCCCCCTCATCCCGCTGCAGGAGTAAAAGCAGCTCTCTCCGATGGTCTGAATCCCGTCCTCCAGGATGAGGGATGTAAAGCCTTTGCAGTAGGCAAATGCATTGTCTTTTACCTCAGATACGGTTCCGGGAATACGAAGTTCTCCCTTCATGCCTGTACAGTTGTAGAAAGCCTGCTTTCCAATCACGGTCAGGCTCTTGGGCAGTTCTGCCCCCTGGAGCTTCTCACAGGAATAAAAAGCGCCCTCTCCAATACTGGCTGCTCCATCCGGCAGAATCAGCTCCTGTTCCAGGCTGCTGCAGTTGCCAAAGGCATAGTCCCCAATTTCCTTTATCCCCTGTCCCCATAAAACTTCCCGGAGGGCAGTGCAGCCTCTGAAGGAATAAGGCCCTATTTTTTCCACGGTGTCAGGGAAGATGATCTTTTCTATTCCGGGATGGTTCTGAAATGCTCCTCTGCCGATCTCCGTAATTCCGTCCGGAATCCTCACCTCTGTTTCATTTCCGGCGTAATCAATCAAAGTATTTCCCTCTGTAAGAAAACCATCCTGCCCGGCCTCATACATTCTCTGTCCGGTCTGAAGGTACTGGCTGTAAGCTTTGGCGTACGCCCCGTAGGTTCCCTTGGGAATTTCCAGCTCTTTCAGAGAAGGAAGACTGCTGAATGTACTGCCCTTATAATTTTTTAAATCGGGAGGCACAGAACCTCTGAATACAATTTTTTCCAGCGCGCTGCAGCCCTCAAAAGACCCATAGCCGTAATAGCCGCTGTCTGCATTCAGCGCTGTTACCCCGGCTCCTATCACTGCCCGGGTCAGACCTTCCATATTATAAAATGCGTAATAGCCTATGGCTGTTACCTTATCCGGGATTACCACCTCTCCTTTTACCCCTCTGCACTCAGAAAATGTATGTGCAGGCAAAGTCTCCAGATTCCGGGACAGACGGATACTCTCAAAGCCTTTGCAGGATGAGAATGCACTCCCTCCCAGGCTTGTTACACTGTCGGGCAGCTCCAGAGCCCCCTGCATGCCGGCGCAGTTATAAAAGGCCTCCCTGCCTATTGTTCGGATCCCCTCTTCCAGACGCAGGCCGGAAAGTCCGCTGCAATAGGCAAAGGCGCCGTCCCCCACCGTTTCCACACTGCCCGGAATTGTAAGAAGCCCCAGAAGACCGGTACAGCTGTTAAAAGCATGGGGGCCAATAGACGTCAGTGCGGCCGGAAGCCTCAGCGCTGTGAATCCGGTACACTTATAAAAGGCATAGCTTCCGATGGAGTCTGTTCCGTCAGGCAGAATCAGCTCTCCGGTCAGTTTTCCGCAGTTGTAAAATGCGTAATCACCTATTGTCACCGAGTCCATATCAAAATTAATTTCAGACAGACTTATACAGCCCCGGAACGCATTATTTCCTATTTTTCGGATACTCAACGGGAGTATCACCTTTTGAAGACCGGTATTGTTCTGGAACGCTCCGGTGCCAATCTCTGTCACTCCCTCAGGTATCTCTACCTGCGTGTCATGTCCCGTATATCCCACTACAATCCCGTCCTGAATCAGCATCCCCTCAGAACCTTCTTCCGTGATCCGGGCATTGTCCGGAAGGTCCGCTCCGTATGCACTGCTGTAGGCTTGGTAGGTTCCCACAGGAACAATCACGGAAGTAAGCGCAGACAATTCTCTGAATGCACCCTTATATTTTTCCAGAGAAGGGGGCGTACTTCCCCTGAACTTCAAAGTTTTCACCCCTGTGCAGCCGCTGAAACTGGAGTACGAGTAGTATCCGCTGTCCGCGTTCAATTTCTGTAAGCCAGTGCCGAGTACAAAGCATTCCACACCAGTCAATCCTCTGAAAGCATTATATCCAACGGACACGACGCTGTCAGGAATGACAACCTCGCCGCTGATTCCCTTGCAGTCAGAAAAAGTATTTACTTTAATCTGGGTCAGGTTTTCTGACAATATTAAGCGTTCAAGCTGCGAGCAGGAAGAAAAGGCACTGCTTCCCAAAGCTGTCAGGGTATCCGGAAGCGTCAAATCTCCCTTCATTCCGCTGCACTGACTGAATGCATAGTCTCCTATTGACTCCAAACCTTCCTGCAGGATAAGCCTGCTGAGATTTGAGCAATTGTAAAAGGCCTGGCTGCCGATACTCCTGACACTGGGCGGCACACTTAGCTCCCCCGATAATCCGGTACAGTAATAAAAAGCATTATCTCCAATTTCCGCCAACTGTTTCGGCAGGATAACTCCTTCCAGTGCGGAACATCCCTGAAATGCACCTTCCCCGATGGAAGTCAGATTTTCAGGAAGCTCCAGGATTCCAGACAGACTGCTGCAACCGTAAAAGGCAAACTCCCCCAATTCCAGATTCGTCATGGGAAATTCCACCTTCTCCAGCTGCGCACACCCGCGGAACGCATTCCTGTCTATTTTCTCTACGCTTTGGGGAATTGCAACATTCTGCAGAGAGGTGTTGTTCTGAAATGCACCGGGTCCGATTTCTGTCACTCCCTCAGGTATCTCCACCTGGGATGCACTGCCCGTATAGCAAATCAGAATATTTTCCTCAATCAGCTGTTCTTCCTCGCTCTCCGTCAGTAATCTCACGCCGTTTTGGAGATAGTCACCGTATGCCAGCGCATAATCCCGGTAGGCTCCTGCGGGTACCGTCAGAGATTCCAGTCCTTTCAGATTCTGAAACATTCCTGTAACGCTGCGAATGCCGGGGGGATTACTTCCCCTGAACGTAATGTCCGCCACGCCATCGCATCCCTCGAAGCTAGAGTACGAATAATAGCCTGAACCCTCATTTAATTCCGTCACATTTTCTCCCAGCTCCACAGAGGTCAGCTTCCCCGCATTCCGGAATGCATAATATCCTACAGTTTTTACACTGTCGGGAATCTCCAGTTTCCCTGTCAGATTCTTACACTCTGCAAAACAGTAGGCACTGACTGCCGCCATTGAGCCGGACAGCTTCAATGAACCGTCAAAACCCGAATTACCATAGAAAGCATTGCTGCCCACAGAAACAACGCTGTCGGGTAATATCAGATCCCCTGTAAAACCGGTACAGCCGTAAAATGCATAAGATTCTATTGTTTTCAGCCCGTTTCCCAACTGCAGCGCTCCAAAGCCGACACAGTTATAGAAAGCACTGCCTCCAATGGTTTCCACACTGTCCGGAATCTCCAGCACCCCGGACAGATTCCGGCAGTCGGAAAATGCCATTTGGCCGATTGTTACCAGACTGGAAGGAAAAGAAACAGAAGTAATATTCTGATTATCCCTGAACGCTTCCTTCCCGATAGCAGTCACCAAAACTCCGTCAATCTCCTCCGGGATCACCACATCAGAATCCTCCCCCAAATACCCGGTAATTGTTCCATTGTCAAAGGCAAACGCCTGCGTATCTGCCTCTTTCTCAAACCCCTCCTCTTCCTGTGTTTCGCTCAATTCCTGGCTGTCCATGCCAGATGTCATATTCTCCTGCAAAGCATAGGCCGTCTCAGGTCCGGAAACCGCCATTGCCGCAGCCAACAATAAGGCAATTATTCTTTTTCTCATAAATTGTTCCCCCATCAAAAAATTCATATCGGAATACTGCTGGAATCCGATACCATATAACATAATTGTACCACAGAATCGTGTAAAAAGGGGCTGTGAAAAAATGGAGTTGCTCTAACTCCATTTTTTCAGCCCCTCTTTATTTTGTGGAAAGCGTAAGAAAAAAGCAGTAAAAAGCGCATAATCCCCCTTACCCCAACAAACGTGCGCTCTTTCTTCTTTAAGCCACTTCCCGGAGTCTCATCTGCTTATTATAGATTTTATAGAGATTATGGCCGATAGAAACAAGAAATATCTCTACTCTTACCGAATCCAGTCCTCTTCTTACAATTCGCTTATACCTTCGGTCGTATTTGATGATTCCAAATGTCCCTTCTGCCTGGATGGAGCGGTTCATGCGGAGCAACGCCCCATGGATACTCTGAAGATTATCCAATACCTCCTGATGCATGGCGCTTAATTCCGCATTAATCCGCACTGTCCTGTTCTTTTCTGTTCTCTTGCATTTTTCTGCATAGGGGCAGCCACTGCAGTCCTCGCAGGTATAGTACTCTTCCTGCCTGCCGTATTGGTTCCCTTTCACTGGTTTTCGGTATGCAAAGTGGAACTTCCTCCCGTTTGGACAGATTAGGTTCCCTTCCGGGTCTGTCTTAAAATTCACTGCACGCAACGGGTCTTCATGGTACTTTTCGTCTGTTGTCTCTTTCTTATACATGGGGAATTTCATGAACTTTTCCATCCTATGGTCCTGGCAGAACAGATAGTTATTAAAGGATCCATACCCTGCATCCGCTACCGGATATTTCGGGTAGAAACCGTATAACTCATGGAACTTTTCCATCAGTGGCACAAAGCAGTCCATGTCGGACCGGTACTGCATGACATCTACCACCGCAATGTACTCGTCAGCCACTCCGATCTGTATGTTGTATGCAGGAAGGAGCTGGTCATTTCCCATATAGTCCTTTTTCATCCGCATGAAGGTCGCGCCATGGTCCGTCTTCGCATAGCTGTTCCGGTCAGGCTCGCATATCCGGATCTTTTCCACGTATTCCGAAAGCTTTCCGATATATTCCTTTAAACGTTCGTAGTAACGCTGCTCCTGGCTCTTCCGATGTCCCCGGCCGTATACAAATGTGTCCTCGTCGATATGGCAGAAGAATTCATACCTGGACAAAATGACCTCCAGGCTGTCCGGGGTGTATTCTACATTGGTTTCAATTTTCAGCCCTGTGTATGCCAGCGTTTCGTTCATTTCTGTAAGCAGTGTGGTAATCTTGCCGAACAGACGGTATCTCGATTTTTCCGTGGCTTTTTTCCATACCCAGGTATACTTGTTTGCATTTGCCTCGAATTTTGAGCCATCTATATACAGATGCTGCAAATCGATTCCCTCCGCTGTCTGGATATAGGACATGACTGCCTTAAAAATATCCTGGGCAGATTCCTTGATCTCTTCATTGATAAAATAACTGAAGGCACGGTAACTGGGAGTTTCATGATCCATCAGGTACATGTAACGGATGTTGACTTTGCATCGGTCTTCTAATTCCCGAAGGGAAGCGTATCCAGTGTCCATAAAGCCGAACAGGACTGTCTTTAGCATGTTGACCCGATTATATCCGGGCCGGCCCAGTTTATGTGAGGGCTCTGGCCTAAGATATCTTTCTATTCCAATCTCCTCCATGATTCTGTCAAATGCTAATACTGGATCACAGAGATCCAGACAATCCGAAAAAAACAGTGGCAGCCTTCCCTGTTTTGCGGTATAATATTTCTCGGTATTATTGTTCATAGTAGATTAATTTTACCACAAAAAGAAGAACGCCTCCAGGTTTGTATACCTGAAAGCGTTCTTTTTTTACGGGACTTTTTTCACAGCCCCTTTTTACTTTAAATGTAATTGACTCTAACCAGCTAACCCCGTATAATTGTCTATATACATATAGGTAAGGTATATTTTAATCGAACAATTTATTTATACCACATTATACTGTCTGCAATATCATCTGCAGATCTTGTATCGAAAAGGGGGATTTTATGAAAAGAAAAAGACAACACATGAAAACGCTGTATCTGGCATTCACTGCCGCAGTCTTCCTGGCTGTTCTATGGGCGGTTCCTGTTCTGGCAGGCTCTGCGCCGGCACATGCAGGTGCGCAAATCAGTGCGGAGAATGTCCACAGTCTTACTATTCAGGATTCTGTTACCTGCAGTGACGGCAATACGCTGGTATTTGACAGAGATTTTGCCGAAACCTCCGGCGGGGAGAGGTTTTATTTTGCTGATGTGAAAATAGCAGCAGGTTCACCTTATTATTTTGCCCCTGTCACCCAGGAGGGCTGGACATTTACCACCGGCGATATATCCGGTACTGCCCCGGATCAAGATCTGGTTTTGGTCTTTCATTACACGACAGATCTTACTTCTGAAGAAGTTACCTATGATTATTCGGATGACTCTTACATACCTGAAAGCCGTACCGGCAAAGCAGTGAGAACACTGCAGTTCGAGGCAGAAAGAAATGGCGAACCGTGGCCCGGTATTACACTTAAAACAGAGAGTCCCATTGCCCTGGGTAAATACCCGGGCAGTTATGTACCAGACAGCTCTGCGGAGGAAATGGAATGCTATGAAGAGACAGAACCACTGTCTTTTGTCACCGGAGAGGACGGACGGAACAATCTTGTAACAGAGTATCCTGCAGCCGGAGAGTCCGGGGATACTGCTTATTATACGATCCCCCAGCTGCAGCTCTCTTCCACCATTACCATGATTTATAACAACGGGATCGGTACGCTCAAAGACCCCTATGGAAATACCTATGGAGGATATTCTCTATATGAGCCCTCAGATTCCTTGCCTTCCAGTACTGTCATCAGTGTATTCAATGGGGAAAACGAAAAAGCACTGCAGGCTTCTGTCTCTCTTTCCTACGAAGAAAATACTTACTACTTTACAAGTGATGAGGAATCAGATAATTTCTGGCTTCCGGATACTTCCTTTATAACAGAATATATAAAGAAAGGCTACTCACTGGATGTGGAAAACACGTCAACCGGATCCACGGTCATTGCTGAACTAAATGCAACATATGTAAAGCCTTCAAACCCCGGCTCAACAACCAAACCCCCTGTTAAGTGGCTGATAACCAACAAAGGCCAGCTGCGATATATCCGCCCGGACGGCACCTACCCCATAAATATGTGGGAATGCGTTGACAGTACCTGGTATTACTTTAACAAAGACGGCTATTGCGTCAGAGGATGGCAGTACCTTCACGGAAAATGGTATTATATGAACTCTGTTGGCGCCATGCAGACCGGATGGCAAAAAATAGACGGTTCCTGGTATTACTTCGACAATTCGGGAGCCATGCAGACCGGATGGCTTAACCTTGGCAGCACCTGGTACTTCCTGGACAGCAGCGGTGCCATGAAAACCGGGTGGGTGCAAACAAGCGGTTCCTGGTATTATTTTGAACCCTCCGGAGCGATGAAAACCGGGTGGCTAAAAAACGGCAGCTCCTGGTATTTCCTGAAAGATTCGGGAGCCATGCAGACCGGATGGCTTCTGGACGGCAAAACCTGGTACTTCCTGGACGGCAGCGGCGCCATGAAAACCGGATGGGTGCAAACAGGCGGTTCCTGGTATTTCCTGGAATCCTCAGGAGCCATGAAGACCGGGTGGTTTAAGCAGGGAAGCACCTGGTATTATCTCACCGGCAGCGGTGCCATGAAAACTGGGTGGCTTCTTGACGGCAGCACCTGGTACTACTTCAATTCCAGCGGAAAGATGCAGACCGGATGGTTAAAACAGGGGAGAAACTGGTATTACCTTACCGGCAGCGGCGCCATGAAAACCGGATGGTTCCGGCAGGGCAGCTGGTACTATTTCCGCACAGACGGAACGATGGCCACCGGATGGTATCTGGATAAAAATACCTGGTATTATGCCAACAGCGGCGGTGCCATGCAGACCGGATGGCTTCGCCAGGGAAACACCTGGTATTATCTCACCGGCAGCGGCGCCATGGCCACCGGATGGTATCAGGTGGGCGGCACCTGGTATTACGCTGACAAGAGCGGAAAAATGTTGACCGGATGGATCAAAGACGGCAGCATCTGGTATTATCTTACTTCCTCCGGATCCATGACAAAAAACCGTTGGATCGGCAATTACTATGTGGGAAGCTCCGGTGCCATGTATGTATCGCGCTTTACCCCTGACGGCTTCTACGTAAACGGATCCGGACAGTGGATCCCCATCTCCGGCAGTGAATTCAAGCAGGACGGCCTGCGTTTGGTATCCAGCTACTTCTATCTCACGCTTCCTGAGTCATGGGCCGGCAAAGTGGCTTATTATTCAGAAAAAGATTTCTGGGGGATATGGTATAATGAGACCGCTTCCTCTGCAGAAGGTGAGATATCCGCTGATATCCTGGATGTCTTTGCCTTCAATAGTGAAAGTGAAAGCCTTGCAGGACTCACAGAACTTGAAAACACCAGGAACCATGGACAGCATGCAGGACGATGGTTTATATCCGGCAACAGCACCTCAGATACTATAGATATCAGTATATTTACTCAGGAACAGCAGGAGGAGATTCAGAAATTAAGGGCAGAAGCCTCATCCATCCTTGATTCCATCGTGTTCAGATAAGCTTAAATTCGATTTTGGGACGTGTTCTTTCTAGAAAGAACACGTCCCAAAATCGATCTGCCCTGTCCCCAACCGCTTTCGCTACTTATTCCCTATTTAGTTTCTGTCCATTGTGAGTACAGGAAAATGTACCGATATTTTAAAATACCTTTTATATTCAGACTCAGCCTCCAACTTCAAGTTAAGATCATCTGCCATTTTCTTAGTCAAATACAATCCCATGCCAGTAGCTTTGTTTCTGCTGTCAGTGGAATCACCAGTAAAACCTTTTTGGAAGATATAAGGGAGATCATAACTTTTTACACCATTACCATTGTCGGTTATAGAAAGCACAATTTCAATGCCAGTATGCTCTGCTGATATAATAAGCATAGGGCTGTCACTGCTATATTTAATGACATTACTGATAATTTGCCCTAGCATAAATTGAAAGCCCCTGCGATCTGTAAAAACTGTTTCAGCTCCTATTTCATTTTGAACGGTAAACTGCTTTTCTTCGAGAAGCGGAGCATAATCTGCCAAAACTTCTTCCAAGAGATATTGTAGATTTAATTCTTCAAACCGATAATCTTTGGTACTGCTTTTTAATCTGGCATAGTAGAGCATCTGTGAAATATCCTCTTGAAATTGATTGCACACATAATCTAATTTAGTTTGAATATCAGATGGGATCTCATTTGCTCGATTATCTAAAATCATGGCAAGCAAAGACAGCGGTGTTTTGGCTTCATGTGCCCAGCTTTCCACATATTCCTCATAATCCCGGAGTTCTTCTGCAAGATTATATTGGATCAACTGTCCTTTTCTCAGAACGGAAGCTAAAAGCTGAATTTGTTCCCTTTCCTGCTGACTGACTGCTCTAATTAGTCGTTCTTCATTGACTGCATCTGGATTTGAAAGGAACGCTTGAAACAGACTTTGTTTCCTCCGCTCTTTTAAATCGGTATAAACCAGCACCAAAGCAAAAAGTGTCAGGCTCCACAGCAAAATCATACCTGCTAATGCCTGAAATGCCTGAACATTGGAAAGCCAAAGTAATAGCGCAGAAAAAATACTTGCAATCAATAACACGAGCAGCCATGGGGCATTTCGTTTTATAGTAGTCCAAAAATGTTTCATAAGTCTACCGCTCTTTCCAGCCGATAGCCCACACCGCGAACTGCCACAATTTTTTGTCTCATTCCCAATGCTGCCATGGTCTTTTTTAATCGGGACAAATTTACCTGTAAAGCATTTTCGTCAATAAACTCCATTGTCCCCCAGAGAGTTTTGCAAAGTTCCTCCGATGTTGCCATGTCACTGGAGAGAAGTGCTTCCAAAAGTTTCCCTTGATTTTTGGGAAGTACCACCGAAGTGTTATGAATATAGAGAGTATAAGTTCCCCGATCCAACAAAAAATCCTGTCCTTCCAGAAGATTTGGACGGCCTTCATATCGTTTAAGAATATTAGTTATCCTTGCAAGAAGCCGCTCTTTACGGCAGGGTTTTGTTAGATATTCATCAGCTCCCAGCCGAAGCGCTTGCAGTTCATCCTGCATCTGATCTCTGGATGTCAAAACCAGAACAGGGATGGCTGTTTTTTGTTTCAAATCCTGACAAATTTGAAATCCGCTAATTCCGGGGAGATTAAGATCCAAAAGCACAAGGTCAGGAATGAGGACTGTTAAATGTTTTACAGCATCTTCAAAGACCGTCACTTCTAATGCCTCATATCCTGCCTTTTTTAGCATACTGCAAAGTTCTTCCCGCATATAAATTTCGTCTTCCACAACTGCAATTTTTTTCATAACAGCCCCGCCTCCTTTCTTTTATTCTTCTCTTTGTGGCTGCATTAACGTCAGCAGATACCGATCACTGGAACGCTTAATAACAGCCATGTAAATATATTCAACTACACAGAGCAGCAAAATAATAATTGCAGAGATAGTAAGCATTTTTCCCTGAATACTTTGTGCTTCTGCAGAGAGAACACCAGTGAACAGCGCTTTAACCCCGAACACACTACTGATAGCGGCAACTAAAACAGGAAGCCCCATAAACCAGTTAATTTGTTTTCTTGCAGAATGACACAGGGTTTGATATGTGGCTCCAAGCCGTGCCAGGGTTTGATATCTGCGCCCTGTCCTCTGCTGACTCATTAAAAACTGAACTCCCATAATCGTGTTGGATACTACCAAAAAGATAATAGCAAGATAACTTGTAATATAACTGGCGGCCACCATATAAAAGAGCTGCCTGCCCATGTTTTGGAGATAGCTTTCATATTCAAAGCCTTTTCTTTCTAAATCAAGGGTATCTAACTTTTCATTGATTATAGAATAAGCGTTCATCAATTCGCCCCCCTTAGTTGCCTCTTCACTTAACACACCATTAACATAAACATCATAATTTCCTTGTGTATAGTAAAAGAATTGTTCATCCGGTAAAATCAGAGCAAAATCAAGAGTAATGGAGCGATCCGTCACTAAAGAAACGGATTGTACTTTACCAACCAGATAAATAAGATTACTGTCCATTTCAGTTTGAGGATGTGTGGCAAGGATCTTATTTAGCATAGCATTTCTTGTCTCATTTGTTGTACTATCAGGATCACGGTACACTGCCGCTTCATCAGAGGCAAGTTCTAAAACAGGCTTTCCGGCTAACTCCAATAGTTTATTATAGTCTGAAAGGCAGATTATATATGGATAGTCCGCATAGCCTAGATTGTTCAATAGAATATCACGGTCTTGCGACTCCGGCAGTTTATACAGTGATTCCATGACAGACTCCATGTTGAAAACATTTTCGGTTTTACCCGTACTGTAAATGTGCCCCAATCTTATTGGAAACAATTCTGAAAACTGATTTGTGAGTCCATTATCTTCCAGTATGGTCTGTATGCCTGGGAAAATTTGAGCAGGGACTGGTTTATTATCAAACACAATATTATCGTTTGGCTTAAAAGTATAGTCCAGCGTATGCGCATTCGATTGGCTGCTTGTATTTGCAATTCCAATTCCTGCACCAAAGAAGCATAGAGCTGCTAAAATCAACATAGAACTAACAGCTAAAGAAGTAGACTGCTGAATAACATTCTCCTGAATTTGACGGAAATTAAAAATGCGAAGTTTCCCGCCGGATTTTCCTGCCTTAATGAGCAGCGCGATAAATGATCGCATACCATAAAACAGAAGAATAGTTCCTGTCATGCCAAGCAGCAGAGTAAGTAACATCATGGTTGGTTTCTGCCATGCGATCCCTTTAATTGCCATAGCATAAGCAATTACCAGCATAGCAATTCCGCAAACAGCAGAAAGTCCGTAAACAATCCCTGGTTTTTGCTTTTTTGCATTACGAGATGTGTTTGTCAAGAGAGCGCCTATTTCTTGACGGCTGATATTCCCGCTTAAAATTAAAAATGCCATCAACTTGATAACCAAAAATCCAATAACAGTCAGAACCACAGCAGGCAGGGAAAGGGTAAAGCGATGCCCGATAATTCCCATTCCGACCAGTTTGGCAGTAATAAGACTAATCATTTCAGAAAGCAGGACTGCCACAGGAAGCCCAATCAATAAAGCCAGAATACTACTGACAAAGTCTTCTGCCAAAAGCATAGAAAAAAGTTTACTTCTGCGCATACCCATCATCAAATAAACACCGAACTCATGCCTGCGGCGTTCCAGCTGATACTTGCAGGCAAAGTAAATCAAGAAAAACAGTATTCCTAAAGTCATTGTATAGAATACCGGGATCATGAGCAATAGTTTATCTACTGCATCGCTCTCCATTTTCCGCAGGAAGCGCATTACGTCCTGATTAGAGATAGAAAGAATAATGTAAAAAGCTATTATGGAAATTACCAGCGAACTAAAAAACAATCCGTTTTCCTTTCGGTTGCGTTTACTATTTCTTAAAATTAAATTAGAGAACATTACAACTGCCACCTCCCAGCTGGGCCATGACCTTTAAGATACGCTCGTAAAAAACCCGCTGGGTTTCGTCCCCGCGCCGGAGTTCATGGAAGATCACGCCATCCTGAATGAATAGTATTCTCTTGCAAAAGCTGGCGGCGTTGGAATCATGGGTCACCATTAGTATAGTAGCCTGTTCGTTCCGATTAAGGCCAGAAAGTTTCTCCATAACATTCTTCGCGTTTTTGGAATCCAAAGCGCCTGTGGGCTCGTCGGCAAGAATCATTTTAGGATGGAGGATCATGGCTCTGGCGGCTGCTACACGCTGCCGCTGACCGCCGGACATCTGCATCGGAAATCTATCTAGCACATCAACAATTTCTAAATATTCCGCAAGTCTTTTCAAACGCAGGCGGCTTTCTTTTTCAGGCAGATTGTGAAGTGATGTAGGTAATAAAATATTTTCACAGCCAGTGAGATTGTCCAATAATTCAAAATTCTGAAATAAATAGCCAACCTTTTTTCCCCTGTACTCTGCCAGCTCCTTTCCATTAAGAGAACTGAGATTATTCCCTTCTATCGCAATACTACCGCCACTAGATTCAATGACCGTTGCAATACAGTTAAGAAGTGTAGATTTTCCCGAACCGCTGCTCCCCATAATACCAAGGAACTCACCTGGCATGACCTGAAAGGTAATGCCATTCAGAGCCTTTGTTTGGTTGGGGATATTTCCATAAATCTTTGTTAAGTTTTCTATATTTAGAATGGGTTCCATTTTGCTGCCTCCTATGTTTTCTATATAAAATGATAACATAAGGTTTCCTAAAATAACACTTACAGTCCATGTAAGGTTTCATCAGCACAACTTGACGCCGACGCGTTCGCTGCAAAGTCCCAGTCAAAGGGTTCCTGTTAAGGAAGTCATCTCCGGGTTCAGCTCATCATGGAGCAGATGGTACAGCGAATGGTCATACACCCTCTCTTTTCCGGTATCCGTATAACGGTACACCTGGACAGGCAGGAATGCTACGGTTTCTGCAAGAATCCGCACACAGGAATACACCGCCTTGATCTGCATGGCCGGCCGCTCATTCACATATTTTCCGTTGGTACTCCTTTCAAAAGATATAGAAAAAGAAAGCACCCCCGAAGAAATGCTTCCCATTCCCACTATATTATATTGTCGTATTTCTCAACTGCACATCTATGTACGGTTCTTTTTCATAAAGTTTAAACTTTCCTGGCATATCTGCCAATTTCAAAATGTTTTCTTTCAGACGGTCAAGCTGCCCTGCCGCATTTTCCGGTTCCACGAGGCTGAATGCAATATACTCATAAATCCCCCGCAAATCAGAATCTGCCTGTTCTGTAAGGGCTATATGGTATATCATAGGCCATAATCCTTACGGATTTCCGCAAACGCCTGCGCCGCCGGTTTTGTTTTCCTCTGCACAAAATCCGTATACCCTTTCTCCAGTTCCTGGTTCATTTCTGCTTCTGTCAATGCACCGGCTTCTAGAGGTTTTGCGGCAGGCAGCTTCACATCAAAGGGAATCCCCTCCGCCAATAATTCCTTCATTTCGTATCGCCCGGTCAAGCGCCATCACCGTTGCCACAGCCCCGTCGATCCTCTCCGTAGACTTCTCCCTATCCGGCTATATATACCTGCAATTATTGTTCTAATTTCGTAGTCCATAACCGTCTCCTGCAACTTCCAGAAAAATAAGCACCCCGCTTTCGCGCAGAGTGCCTACTGTCCTATTATATTTAATTACCTTTTAATCTCAATCTGAATCCATTTTCCCGGCAGTCCCGTTTAAATAGTCTCCCTAATTCTCATACAGCACAGACATCTTTTCCTTCACCTGATCCACTGAGCTGTTAAATACTACCGCCAGTTCACCCAAGAGTATTTTTTCCACCCGTTTCAGGTTCTTATCATCATCTGCATTCAGTTTCTTGCCTATCGCTAATCTTCTGTGTTCTTCCTGCTTAATTCCTTTGAGCATACGAAAACAGCCGCCGCACTCGCTGCTTTTCAGAACACCCTGATACTCTCTGTCTCTGGCTCTGCTGTCCTTATCATATAAACTGTCCAGATCCCTAAGTTCAGACAAATAACTCTCAGCTTTTTGTCTGCTGATCAGGTTACGCATAGAAATCTTATTGCTGGATGTTTTCACATAGATCGTGCTGCCGTCACTGCAGGCCGGCTCCAGACTATAATATTTCTCATTGGAATCCAGAAAGTCCAACTGGCCGATACTGGCAATCCTATATACGCCTCTGTCTCCATATACTACAAAATCATTGACTTTAAACAATATAAACACCTTGCTTTCTTAAAAGTCCCAAAAAGGGAAAAACTGTTTTCATAAGCATTGCAATGCTATCAAAACAGCCGGTTACTTTATCATTATAACACATTTTTTCAGAAATTTCTATCAAAATGTTCATCAGCCGGAACAGCGGGCGGAAACAGCAGCATACCCGCACTGTAAAAAGGATATTGATTCCACATTTTGACAAATTCCCCGTAATACGGTAAAGTTTTATAGTAAGAAAATCCGTAACAGAAGAGGACATCCTATGAAAGCAAAAATCACGTTTCAGGACTGGTGTGTCAGGAACCAGGAGCAGCAGCTTCTCCAGTTCTACCAGCTGGGCGGCAACCCCATACCGGCAGATCAGCTGGGAAGCTCCGCGGGAAAGGACATCACACTGCAGTGTCCGGTATGCAGCCTGCAGTGGCACACCACACCCAACCATCTCACACGCCCGGGCAGAAAATATGACTGCCCCTACTGCAGCCACAGAAAGGCCAGCAGCTTTTATAACCTGGCAGAAGCCTTTCCCGAGCTTCTCCGGTATTGGGACGAATCCCGCAACACAGAGCCTCCCACGCTCTACACCCCCAAAAGCCATGCATCGGTCCACTGGCGCTGCAGAAACGGGCATACCTGGACCAACATAATCAAGGAACAGGTCCGATCCGCAGAACGATGCCGGAAAAATGGCGGAGAAATCTGCCCTTACTGCAGCGGCCAGCGGGTCTGCCCCACCTACAATCTGGAAATCCTGTATCCTGACGTTGCCTTCCAGTGGAATTATGTGAAAAATGAGGGAAAAAAGCCATCTGACTTCCATCCCTTCAGCCAGGAAAAAGTATGGTGGACCTGCGAGTTTAACCCCTCCCACATCTGGACAGATAAAATCAGCAACCGGACAGCGCTTCTTCGGGGATGCCCCCAGTGTTCCAGGCAGTTCCGCATTTCATATGCCTCAAGAGCCATCTTCTACTATCTGTCCCAAATATTTCCCGGCTGTGCCTGTGAGGTTCCGTTCCGCGACAGGTATATTCTGGACCTGCTGCTGCCGGAAGAAAAAATTGTGATAGAGCATGACGGTTACTACTTTCACAGTTCCGCCGCGGCAGAAGAAAGAGCACGGCGCAAGGATTTCCTTGTGCAAAAAGAAGGGTATCGCATGATACGGATACGGGACTCGAAAGAACTCACAGAGGGGATTCACTATGCCGATCATGTGATCACTTACCCCTGGAGCGAACAGGACGATTATCTGGATCAGGGCATTTCCTATCTGCTTTCTCTTCTTACAGACATAGCCGTCACACCCAATCACAAGAAAGATCACTGGGAAATTGAGCGGAAATACTATCACGAGAGAAAAAAGCGTTCCCTGGCTGTGCGATATCCCCAGCTGGCACGGGAGTGGAGCCAGCAAAACAAAGAAGATCCGGATACGGTGCCGGCGGGCAGCGGCAAAAAAGTATGGTGGAAATGTCCGGACTGCAAAAGAGAGTATGAGGCTTCTGTCATAAACCGGACACAGCACGGTTCCGGCTGCAGCTATTGTTCCAACTACAAGGTTTGTGATTCTAACAGCCTGGCCGCCCGGCGGCCTGAGATTGCCGGGGAATGGAACTATGAAAAGAACGGCAGCCTGACACCGGAACAGGTTCTGCCGGGTACGGAAAAGAACGTATGGTGGAGATGTGCCCGGGGGCATGAGTGGCCTGCTATGATCTACAGCCGCACCGGCCCCCGAAAAAGCGGATGCCCTTACTGCAGCCACCGCAAAACCGCCCCTGAGACCTCACTGGCTTCCCTGAATCCGGATCTGGCCAGTCTGTGGGATACGGAAAAAAATCACGGCCTGACGCCTGAGGATGTCACCCTGAAATCCAACAAGCCTGTCTGGTGGAAATGTCCCCAGCACCATTCCTTTCTGCGCTCTCCCAACAGCCTGCAGAAATGTCTTCCGGAAAACCGTTGTCCGGAGTGCAGGAAAAAGAACGGGCAGCCTTCCCGCCCCTACTTAACCAGCGGCTGACAATCCGGACAGTAATACACAGACCCGCCCATATAGCTTTCTTTCACAATCTGCCCTCCGCAGCAAGGACAGCCGCTGGTCTGCGTGTTTCTGGACATAACAGTGGCATACCCGCCGGTCTGTCCCAGCAGATTTTTCTCCGTATCCCGGCCTCCTTTCTCTGCCATCTCCCCCAAAATCTTTTTCACACTGGCAAGCAGTCCCAGCAGCTCCTCCCGGGAAAGTGTCACCAGCTTTCTCTTGGGGTGGATGCCTGCGTAAAACAGGATATCCTGAAGCGTGCCGTTTCCCAGCCCGAGGAACCTCTGCTGCGTAGCCAGAAAAGCCTTTGCACTGGTATTCGGCTTCACCGACTCAGCAAGCTTCAGAAAATATTCTTCCGTGAACCCCGGGTCAAGGGGCGTAATCCCGGCCCGGTTTTTCAGATAATATTCATTATCGAACTCTCCCTGATGGCAGGCAATCCCCCCGTACATGGCAACGGTAAATACAAGTGCGCTTCCGTCATCAAACGCGATCAGAAGCTGATATTTCTTCGGCGGTTTTTCCCCTTCCTCAAGAAGCCGTACATTGACCCCATCATTGAAATTGAGGTATAACCCTCCCTCAAATGTAATCTCAACAAAGATTCCATAAGCATCCGCACGCTCCACTGATTTTCCTTTTAATAAACTGTCGTATGCATTCACATCCCCATGAAACCAGCAGAACTTATGCGGCGCGGACGGGGGACAGACAGCTGCTACAGTTTTGCCCAGTATATACTGATTCAGCATACTGGCATAGGTGATGGATTCCGGTAATTCTATCATAACTTCTCTCTCCTTTATGTCTTTGATCCCATTTTAACATAGAAACCATGACAACTGTATGTACCCTTTACAGTTCCATGTAAGTTGACTCAAATTATTGCAAACGGCAAAGCATTATATATTCTTCCTCGTTTTCATCCATAATTACAAATCCCGTTTTCTGATACATTTCTACAGCATAATTTGCTTTTTGCACCGCAAGTGAGGCTTGTTTATACCCTCTGTCTTTAAGAATACGGAGCATTTCTCTCATCAAAGCAGTACCTATTCCCAATCCCCTATAATCTTTATACAAGGAAATGGCAAAGGACGGAGTGTCGTTGTCTATATGTCCGTAATCATTCATAACGCGTACCCAAACTGCACCAACAGCCTTGTTATCAACTTCTGCAGCCAAGCCGATATCGTCGCGCAAGCTGTCTTCCTCTGACATTGTTCTGATTCTATAGTCCATAGCTGCCTCCTGCAATACCAATTTGTTAATCTGATTCTTCTATTCTACCACATATCCGGGAGTGCAGAAATAATGCTTTTCACGCGGGATTTCCGTGGAAGTCTGTCCGCCCCTGCTTCTGGCCACGCCGGACACCGGGAAAAAGAATACTCCCAGTCACACCTAAATAGCAGAATTACTTGCTTATCCTCTAATAAAAAGGTAGAATGGATACATGTGTGTCTCAGGCACACCTTAAATATAAATAGAATATGCCTGTCCCTCTAAAGGCGAACCGGAGAATACCAATGGAGTTAAAATTTTTAAAATATTTTGTTGAGATAGCCGAACAAAAAAGCATGAGAAAAGCAGCTGACCGGCTCTATGTCACACAGCCTAACCTGACACGGGCCATGCAGAGCCTTGAGGACGAGATGGGCACTAAATTATTTGTCCGCACAAATCACGGAGTTACTCTGACCACAATCGGGGAAAGTCTCTATTTTTATGCCCATTCCGTGATAAGCCAGATGAATGAAATAGAATCTTTGAAGATGAAAGATAAGGAATTTGAGCAGAATAAAATGGCTGTTTCTGTTGGAAACATCGTATTAAAGGATGAAATAATGCTGCATTTTTATCAGAATCTGCAGACCAGACATGCAAATATATCCATACATGAGACATCCGTAGAACGAGTCCTGGAGCATGTAGCCGGCCTGACGTCAGAGGTGGGGATAATCGTTGTGAATACCAAGCAGCTGGCAATACTAAAGAAAATCTGCGATATCAAAGAACTGGAGCTGCATGAAATTGCCTCCAGCCCTTACTACGTTCACGTAGGGACGCAAAACCCTTTTTATCAGGCAGCACATATGAATCCAAAAGATCTTCTCCCCTTTACCTATGTACATCTGCCGGCTGACTACTTTGCTAATATTAATCAGCTTATCTCGCTGGGTGAGATTCGATTAAGTGATTTTGAAAAAACAATTGTAATTAATAATTATCACGGAATTGTCAATCTAATTAAACGCACAGACGCCTTTATCTTCGGTGGAAAGTGGCAGATCGAAGAGCTTGGGAAAGGGCATATCGCCAGTATCCTTCTGGATTACTGCGAAGATTTGGAAAAGAAACTTCTCTGGGTGAAGCGAAAAAAAGAAATTTTGTCAAAACAGGCGGAAGAATTCCTGGAGATCATTCAGGATAATTACGGAGATACTCCTTAGGGATCCGCGATAACCCCCATTTATCGCTGAGGCATGAGAAACAAGCATTAGTCAAGACTAAATTCCTCCAGTATAATGAAGACAGATTAAAAAAAGAATGTCTAGGAG
This sequence comes from Lactonifactor longoviformis, assembly GCF_042848515.1. Classification (GTDB taxonomy): domain Bacteria; phylum Bacillota; class Clostridia; order Lachnospirales; family Lachnospiraceae; genus Lactonifactor; species Lactonifactor longoviformis. Next base: position 3,097,831 of record NZ_AP031453.1, read on the forward strand.
GACTACATATGTTTAAAAAATTAGGAAAAAAACAGTTATTAGGTATTTTAACAGCTGCGGCAATTGTTGTAACGACAGTTGGATCTTTCGCAGTGTGGGATACTCTCAGCGCATCGAAGAATGCCAGTTTAACATTAGATAAGCCTGTTACCGTAACAGCAGGTGCGGAAGATGTTACATTTACGGCCGGAGCCCGTACGTTGGAAACTGCCAATACCTATACGGCAGACAATTTAAAATTTGATGTCAGCATGGGAGACAACGCAGTCACAAATCCGCAATTAGCATTAGAAACAAAAGTCATAATAGAAGAGAATTCCACAAAAACGGACGTTACAGATGCATTTACAATCAGCTTAAAGAAGGCCGATACAGAATTAACAGGCGGAGTTGATACAACTGTCAAAGATGGTGAAAACCTTTATACAGTGGTACTTACTCCAAATGAGCCAAGTGAACCAAATAGTAACCCAAATTATACAAAGGTACTGGAAGCAGCAACTGCTGGCACGGCATTAAAGGTTGAAGTAACCGGAACATTAAGCGCGGGAACTGGAGAGTAAACAATCCCTTAATTAGCTTATATACATAGAGAAATACCATCTGATGATGGTATTTTTTCTTTCAACCACGTAATACAATGCAGACAGCGCATTCATTAGGAGATCTGACATGAAAAAGGCCCTCAAGCACATATGGAATACTGCATTCGGCATCATTGCCGCTCTGCTCATCTTCTACATAGTGGGAATGCACTTTTTCCCAGACCAATTAAAGGATTTTGTCGGCTACCAGACCTTTGTGGTTCTCACCGACAGTATGGAACCCACTATACCCGTGGGTTCCCTGGTTTTGGATAAAACAATTGATAAGGATCAGGAGATCCCTCCGGATACCATTATCTCCTTTCATGTCAACCGACTGGGCAAGGACGCTGTGTTCACCCACTATTTTAAAAAAAAGGAAGTAGACGACACCGGCAGAGAGCGGTACTACACCCAGGCGGAGAACGCTGACCGCTATGACGACTACGCTACCTACCGGGAAGACCTCCTGGGCACCTATGTGTTCCATATCCCCTACGCGGGCAGGTATGTCCAGTTTCTGCAAAGCCCCTTTGCATTGCTGGAGCTTGGACTTATCATGATTATCTCCATCATCTACCATATCCTGTGGGTAAAGTTTGATCGGGAAGAGAAGGCAGCCCAGTGCGCAGAGTCCCAGGAACAGGAAATCACTGAAAAGACCGATAACAAGAGAGTCTCGTAGTCTGCCCGCCCAATATGTACCTATATCGCCTTCATACACTTTTGTGCAAGCTTCAGGCAAATCGGTTTTGTAAAATAACTGACAAAATAGGCCACAATCCAAACAGGCACATAGCAGTCAAGAATGCCCGGTATCAAAGCCTGCAGCGGCGCATGACCAAACAGACATACATTCACATAAGTCATGACAATAATCAGCGCCGTTGTATTAACGGTATTTACAATCAGGTTCACCAGTGCGTTATATTTCCAGCTTCCTTCTTTTGCGCCGCATGCGCTGGCAAACCGCATGCCCCAGGGTACGCTGGGAAAGATCAAACCAATGAAAAACCCCGTCACATATCCAATGGGAAGATTTAAAAAGAAAGATTTCCAGTCAAACGCCGGGGCTGCCCCGCTCCAAATGGCCAGCTGCTGCACAAACCAGCAGAAAACAATGGTCATAGGAATATTCATAAATAAATTATTTACAACTTTTGTCGTCTTCGTCATCCGTTACTCCTATATTTCTTCCATTCATCTTCTATGAACGCTAAACGATCATCTCCTACAAGTACGCTGTTTCCCCTCTCGTTAAACATCACCGGACATAATATAAAACCTGGATATCTACCATAGGTATCCATACAGCGTCTTGTTTCCGCTCTCACTGTCTCTTCTGTCGCTGTGATAAAGCTCGGTTCTCCCTGGGAATCCCATCCCCCTTCCACAACAATACGCCCCTTATAATCCTGCAGTATTTTTTCAATGTTATTAGAAATCTGCGCACTGTGCCAGGCCTGTACCCCTATATCAACGTAATCATTCAGAACGTCCTCGCATTTACCGCAGGTATGCATCTGAAAAATCAGGCCCCGGGAATGTACATACTCAACAATCCTTTTGTGAAATGGCTTTAACACCTTGCGGTAAGTATCCAGCGATATGAACAAAGAACTCGATGTGGCAATGTCTTCAAAATAAGTTACCATATCCGGATTATAGGCATCAATTGCCCTGCCCATATAATCAATCACATACTCCGTCAGGTATTCAAATAAATCCATGCATCGTTCCGGTTCACTGGCGATGGCAATCAGTCCCTCCATAAACCCCATAGTATTTACCAGACGCATAAATAATCCGTTCTGACAAAACAAAGTTCTGACCTTGTTAGAGGAATCTATCATGCCATATTCCATTTCAGCAAAACGTTTAAAGTCATACACACTCAGGTCCGGACGTTTTATATACTTTTCCCACTCACAGATATCGTCAAAAAGGGTAAAGCCGGAAGCTACCATTGCGCCCTCCCTGCTCTCTACCCACGGAACGCCAAATAAATCCTTTCCTCCCTTCATCGGTCCGTCAAAATCTCCGGGGATCATTCCAACCAGTTGAATTGCATCTGTTGACAGCGGCACGTATTCCGGCTTTCCCCAATGCAGCACTTCCAATGCGTTCTCTCTTGCAGTCATATTTCTGACTCCTTTCATGCTTATTTTGTACCAATTATTGTTTTTAACAGTAACTTGATTACTCAAATTATATCAACTATAATGGTAGTATCCTACATTTAGAAAGCACAAGATTCATTCTATAATTCGGCATTCTATACGAACTTTGGAAAGGAGCCCTTATGGAGCTTAATCTGCAAATAATTGCCTCCGATATGAAAGATATTTGTCTGAAGTCTCATTTCCTTACTTCCTACGATATACGCAATCTGCGTTATCCCTGCTTTTATCAGGAAGGAAGGCCCCTTGATCCTACTGTTTTATATCTTGTAACCCAAAAGCAAAACATGAAAAAACCTCCGGAAACCGGCATTCTGTCTTTTCTATTCCTGCAGCAGCCTCCGGATATTGTCTGTTCCTCCTGCAACTGCCTTATCATTCACCCAAACGTTCCGCCCGAAGAGCTGCTGGTCAGACTGCAGGAACTCTTCGCTTACTATCAGCAATGGGAAAACCAGCTGTACCTTGCCTCTATGAAACAATGCAGCCTCAGCGAATTCGGAAAACTCTCCCTGAAAATATTCGATAATCCCATTCAGTTCTATAACCAAAAAACATTAAACTGTGTATTTGCTGTAGCGGATTCGTCGCGATATAACCTGCCTGACAGTTTTCCATCGGTGGATGAAAACGGCTATATGAGCATGGAGCATTTACTGAATTTAAAACTGGAAAATGTACTTGATACCCTGGCAGTCCGTCCCATGTACATCAAACGGGACACCCTTACTCTCCCTGCTATTATGCAGGATATTATCATCCAGCATTCCCATATTGGAAGGATCATTGTCCTTGAGGTGCACAAACCGCTGGATGAAAGAGATATGGCACTTGTCATGGTACTCACAGAGCACATCCGGCAGTTTCTGCTGCATAATCCTGCGCTCTACGGTGCACATTCCCGATACATAGACCGTACGCTTTCCAGGCTTATCTGCGGGGAGCATGTTAAAGACGCCACTATTGTATCCGCGCTGCAGTTTCTTGAGTGGGAGCCGCAGCATGAATACTTTTGTCTCACTGCCAAACTGCCGGAATATGATCACAGCAGAAATTCACTGCACATGTTAGCGGTCACAATCAGCAGCATCACAAAAAGCAACTGTTTTTTAATCCATGAGGATTCTTTAATCTTCCTCTTCAATTTAACGGTATCAGGTTTGACAAGGGACGAACATCTGAAAACACTGCTGCCTGTTCTTCGGGATAATCTTCTTAAGGCAGGCATCAGCACCCCGTTTAATGATTTCAAACAATTATATAATTACTATAAGCAGGCTTCCATAGCTCTGCAGACAGGGGTGCAATCGGATCCTTCCTTCTGGTATTTCCGCTTTGAAAACTACGCTTTAAAATATATGGCGGCAAAGATTTATCAAGATATGGAACCCACCGTACTCTGTCCGGAAGGTCTGGTTCAGTTAATAAAGTATGACCGCAAAAAGGACAACCACTATGTACATATATTAAAAACATATCTGGAATGCAATATGAATATCAGTGAAACAGCTAAACGACTGTACATGCACCGAAACACCCTACTATATAAGCTGGAACGAATAAAGGAAATTCTGGGAGTTACTTTGGAGAAACACGAGACAAGGCTTTTGCTTATGCTGGCTCTGTATATCCTGGAAAATCCGGCATAGATAAAAGAAAGGGAAGGATGTGGCTCATCTGAGCCTACCCTTCCCTATGCTGTCCTCCGGGCGTTAGCCCCGATACAGCGAATACTCCCCAAGAAATTCCGCCGCCTGCTCTGCCGTTTCAAACTCTCTTTGTTCCCCTGTAATGTACTGCACTGCGTCCTTCCACTCCCGCAAATCGTATTCCCGTGCATCCAGCCCCCGGATCACATGCTGGATACAGGGCAGTTCCCAAGACTGGTGCAAGTCTGACAGAAAGCCGCATCCCACTCTCCCTGCAATCACTTCCAAAAGCTCCTGTGTTCTTTCTTTTTTCTCCATTACCCTTCCTCCCGGCAAATCATTTCTCTTTTGGCAGCTGTATCTTTAACCGCTGTTTCATCCCGCTGTTCTCTCCCGCATCCGGTCTTCCGGCCGCATACTTCTATCAAGTTGTCCATGTATATCACTCCCTGTTTTTTTTCCTGCTGCTTACCTCTGATTATGTTATGATGTCTGTTGCCAGACAGCGATTGACTCATTCTGCAAAACGCCCATCCGGGGAATACTAATCTTATAAACCCAGCTTATCAAATCAACGGAGGTGACCCTTTGCAGTCAAAACTACATGCATACGAGATTGTCTATACAATCCTAAAAGAGCAGATTCTAAACAGTCAGCTGGAATACGGCAGCCAGCTGCCTTCAGTCCGCCAGCTTGCCCAACAGCACCGCGTGGGCACAAAAACCATAAAAACCGTCCTGAAGCTTCTTCAGAGGGATGGCCTGATCCGTACCCGGGAGAGACAGCGGGCTGTGGTTATCTACCAGGCGCCGTTTCTAAAAAAGGAAAATGCCTCTGTCCGATCCATTGTCAGAAAGCGCACGGCCATCTTAGACATCTACCGGACTATGGAACTCCTCATGCCTGAAATCCTCGCTTTCTGCGCCAAATCAGTCAGCGTATATGAACTGCCGAGCTATGAAAAGGCTGTCAAATGGATCAAACGGCCCAGACTCACCGGGAGCTGGCAGCTCTGCTCAAATATAATACATGACGTACTTCTCTCCTCCGGCAACTTTCTTATCAGCAGCTTTTACGCATCCCTGGAGATCTACGCGGAAGTACCCTTTCTGGCAGAATACCAGCGCCTCATTACCGGCTATACTCCATATACCGAATTACACCACGCGGACTGGCTCTTAGATTGTCTGCAGTCCGACAGTTATACGGTACAGCGCAGCTTTGCCGCCCACTACCGCGCGGTCCTTCAAACTGCGGAAAAATCCTTTGACCTGCTGACGGCTCTGCATCCGGATGTCAGAGATGACGGGGAGCCTGCCTTCAACTGGAACGCAGGATGGGGATGGGATTCTCTCTATAAAAAAATCGGCAGGGATCTGGTAGAAAAAATCGGCACCGGCATATATTCTCCGGGAACGCTGCTTCCATCTCAGTCCAGTCTGGGAAAAGAATACCAGGTGTCCTTATCTACCATACGCAAAGCACTGAAGGTCCTTCAGTCCCTGGGGTTTATCGAGACCATCAACGGCAGGGGAAGTGTGGTTCTCTCCCACGAAAAATGGCGAATCCACCAAAGGTCCCGGCATCCAAACCACCGGCAGGATACCTTTATGTTTTTATGCGGCCTGCAGCTCATCACCTTCCTCATCCGCCCTGCCGCTGCTCTGGTCTTTGACCGGCAGGACACAGCGCTGGAGCAGGAACTGCAGGACCGGTTCGCCCGCTCTCCCAAGAGCTGTCTGAAGGAATGGATGGACTGCCTGCTGCCCCGCGTGCCTTTGTACCCGCTGAAGGTGATTTTAGGAGAAGTCACAGACATCTTAAATTGGGGGTATTTTTATTCCTTTTACACCAGTACCAGTCCAAGTATGCAGAAATTAAACAAATTGGGGGAACACGCATTTCTCTCTCTGCAAAAGGGAGATCGGGAGGGCTGCCTCAGGGATCTCCACGAGGGATATATGTACCTGTTTCAAACCATTCACAGCTCCTGCATCCAAAGAGGAGAATCGGGGGCCGGACTGCTGAAGGTTCCCCAAAAGCTATAAGGGCGTCTTCGTACTGCCAAAGGGATAGATTCCCAGACCCTCCAACCGCATTTTTCTGTCCTCTGCCACCTTTCCCCTGGTAAGCGCCGTCCTCTGAAGAGAAATCCAGTTTCCCATGCTGCGCCCGTCCGGCGCCTTCATGGAGGGTCTCAGGGGCAGACAGCCATACTGGTTTTTATACTCCTCGATCCACCGGACCATGGCATTCCACTTTTCCTCCCTCACCCGGTCCAGCCCCCAAACCATGGAAATCTGTTCCAGGGCTTTTACCTGCTCCCGGGACAGCGGCCTGCGGCCATTAGCGCCCCAATACCGCTCCCTCTGTACAAAGATCCAGCTCCCCAGCCGGTCCCCGTCTGCAGTTTGATAGGAAGCCGGAACCAATAGGTTCCCGTGTGTCTGGTAATACATCTCTGCCAGCCGGAGCCAGTCCTCCCAGTCTTTTCGCTCATAGAAGCTCCAGATCATGTCAAAGCGCTCCAGATCCCGTATTTGTTTCTCTGCCAGATATCCCCCCTTGTACTTTTTCCGCTGCTCTTTGATCCAATAGCCCAGCTGACATCCGTTTTTAGCAGTATAATCTGTGGGCACATCCAGGTCCCCATATTCCTGATGGTATTCCTGCACCATAGCCATCCAGGTCTCCCACGAGAGCCGCTTCTCCAGCTTCCACACCATGCCAATGCGTTCCAGCGCAAGGCAGCGTTCCCGGTCCAGGGAGGACGGAATTACTCCATTATGCATGGCTCTCTGCCGTTCAATCCAGCGTCCCAGGCGATACCCGTCTGCTGTCACATAGTCGTGGGGAACCAGCAGATTCCCAAAAGTATCCGCATACGCCCTGGCGTTCTGATACCATTCTTCCCACTGTTGTCTTCGATACGTTCTCTCTCCCATATCTGTTACCGCATCCTAATCCGCTTGCCGTATTTCTCCCCCAGCCAATGCCGGAGGGCTTGACTGCCGTTTACTCCTTCAGGTATTACATAATATTCATTATGTGACCTATTGGGGTGTATGAGCCAGGCAAAAGGGCCCGGATACTTTTGCTCATATGTCGGAAAATAGTAAAAAAGGCGCAGAAACAAAGCCGACAGAAGCATGCTTCACCATCGGCTTGTTTTTGCTGCCTTTTAAAAAAAAACGCCCTGAAACGCCTGTTTTCCCTTGAGAAAAAAGACGTTTGGTGCTATTATATAGTATGAATTATTCATATGTGACACAATATTTATGTACTAGCCGGCAAGAATGTCACATAATGAATATTATGTTGTGAGCAGTATCTTTTGTACCTGTTCCATACGGCTGATATGCTGATCCCCGGTCTCCATGGTGTAGATTCTTGTGGTATTTATGCTGCTGTGTCCAAGCAGATCCGCCAGACGAACGATGTCTTTTTCTATGCTGTAGAAGACTCTTGCAAAAAGGTGTCTGAGATTATGGGGGAAGACCTTTTCCGGCGCCACCTCTGCTGTTCTGCACAATTCTTTCATCTTTCTCCAGATATAACTCCTGTCCAGGGGTTTTTTATTTTTCCCTAAAAATACCGGACCGCTTTGAAGACCTGTTTTTTTCATATACTCCTTGAGCAGCTTTTGCAGAGGTCCCGGAATAAAAATGATCCGTGTCTTATTCTTGCAGTTTACCGCTGCTTTTCCCTGGTACACTGCTTCTGCCGTGATGTACTGCAGCTCCGAGACACGGATTCCCGTCCCGCAGATTGTCTGCAGTACATAGGAAGTCTGGGTGCCCGCTGCCGCCTGCACCAGACGCTTATATTCCTGGCGGGTAAGTTCCTTTTCCTCCCGGCAGAAAATCTGCCTCTGGATTTTCAGAAGTCTGACACAGCATTTCTGCATGCCGAAAAACCGCAGAAATCCGTTTACTGCCACGAGCATAGAATTCACACTTACCGGGGCATAGTTCTGCGCCAGATATTCTTTGTAGGCAATGGTCTCTTCCTTGCTGACGGTACGATCCTCCAGAAATGCGAGAAAATGTCGGATATCCCGCATATACTTTTCAAGAGTTGCCTGACTTTTCTCCTCTTGTCTCAGGCATTTCTCATACACAGATAATTCATGATTTGTGATACGCTGCATGTATATTCCTCCAAAATCTATTTTTACATATTATCATTTCCGACACATGCAATAATATGTAACTATATAAAATCAAATCCAGCCGGAGGTATGAGCTGACGCGGAGTATATCGTTCATATCCTGGTCATGGAATATTATACTAGATATTGTAAAAAATTCCATACTGTAAAATCAACGCCGATCTGTGACCCTGGGCATAAAGGTGAGGCGGCTGCAGACATGAGAAAAGACACCTCATATCTGAAGTGTCCGTCTCACAAAACAGCGCACTGCCTGCCCCCCTGTCACCAGCCAGTGATTGTCTCTGTCCATCTCTCAATTTTATCCCCGAATTCCTCTCCCCACTGTTCCATCTTCCTCTCGTACTCTGCTTCCAGATGTTCCAGCCGCTCTTCTACCTCTTCCGAATACGTCTCTGCATTCAGGTTTCCCATCACGGCGCGGATCAAAGGCTCATCCAGATGGAGTTTCCATTCCCCGTCTTTCTGATAAAGTATGGCAGTGACCGCTTCCGTGCGGGTTCCCTCTGCCTGCTCCAGATAAGTAAGTACCCTGCCTTTGTCATAGTCTATCTCGGACAGGCTGCGTACCAGCTGCCGAAGTCCGGTTCCGTCAACTTTTATCATATCCTCCATTATGTGAATCGTATAATTCCCCATAACGTCCGTCATATCCGTATTGGTGATCTCCAAATCAATCTCTGCCTTATCGCCCTGCCTTCGCACCTCACCCAGGTTCCAGGACAGATTTCTGACAACCTCCTCTGCAAACCGCTTATTGGCCTTGTATTTGCTCCCCCTTTTCATCCCCGGCTGCTGCAGCTCGTTAAATATCCGGTATTCCCGTTCTGTGGGAATCCCCAGCCAGTTTTTATAGGTTTTCACATAATTGTCCGTATACTGGTTACACGTTTTGAAATCCAGCTCCTTTACTGCCTCCAGGGCAGTTTCCACTGCATCTGCGGGAGTCCCGGCCTTTGCCGCACCGCCCTTTCCCCCGCAGGCAGTCATACACAGGGACAAGATCACAATGGTTAGTATTCCCCTGCCGGCTGCTTTTTTCATGGGCGTTATCCTCCTCTGCTGCTGTTTGTTCTATCTCCCATAGTACCCGGCCCCCTGGGAGGATTCAACAGGGAGAGCATCATTAGACGGTCAGAAAGCAAAAAAAGGCGCCTCTTCCCGGCAGACAGGCGGCATAATTTACTGCCGTACAGGAAACATGGCTGCAAAATAAAACCATCCGTCCCTGCACTGCAGTGTACTTGTTCCATGATTTCTCTTTATCACTTCCTCTACATTCAGGAGCCCGATTCCATGCCCCGGTCCCTGCTTTCCGGAATTCACCACCTTGTTTCCCCTAATCTCCACCGGTGCTTTCACCGGGTTTCGGACGGAAAGGATCAGCTGTTCCTCTTCCTGTATCATCTTAAACTGTATCACCTTTTTGAGGTCTTCCAGCTTTTCACATGCCTCTATAGCATTGTCCAGCAGGTTTACCAGCAGAGTAACCAGGTCCTCATCCTCCATCGCCAGTCCGGACAGATCGTTCACAGCCAAAACCATGGCAATGCCCTTTTCCTCCGCGTACCGGTATTTTTGGTTTAACACCACATTAACCACTGTGTGATTGGCATTTACCGTATCTGCACTTTTCTTAAGGCTCCCCGACAGCTTTGCCGCATAGCCTGCAGCCTCCTCTTCCTTTCCCTCTGCCAGAAGCCCCTGGATGCAGGTGAGCTGGTTTTTATAGTCGTGGAGGAATTTTCTCTGCTGCTCATAGCTTCTTTGCATGCTCTGATACACAGCCATCTGGTTCCTGGTACGCTCCCGGGAAAGCCGCAGGTTCTGCATCTCCTCTTCTTTCTCCAGGATATCTCCTGTAAAGTACAGGGTAATTCCAAAAAACACTGCAAACCCCATAATTATCACAAGTCTTGCCGCAGCATTCACCGTGCTGCTGTCCCAGAGCACCATACTGAGGGCCACAGCCACTACCATGCTGCATACTGGCAGATACCCGAAGCGAAGCCACCCCGCGCTGCGAAGCCGGCCTCTCTTTCTGCAGCGGATATGAAACAAAAGCATAAGCAAAACCAGAACCCCTATGGCCAAAGGCTCTATCATCTGCTCCGGGATCAGAGGTCCCCGGGGCAGAGCATAGAGCACTGCCCCGGTGAGTATCTCCGTCATCCAGAAAACTGCACAGAACAGCACCGTCAGTACAAAGTTCTGCAGGATCCTGAGCTGGTAATAGATCTGTGCCGCTATAAAGATGATCAGAATCAGACGCACAGGCTGAAGAATATAGGGAGGAATCCTGGTAAATGAAATCACCATAAATCCCAGTGTGAACCCCGGCAGGCTTGTGCTCCCGAGCCATTTTATCCCCGGGGTCCGCCTCTTCGCCAGTGTCTCAAAGTAAATCTTGCAGCACAGCCCCATCAGAAGGCATAGGACAAGGCTTTTCACCACAGTTCCCATCACAATGCCCCTTATAAGCCACAAATGCTTCTTTTACTGCCTGGTGTCTGCGGCGGGGTACGGGAAGCTCTCCTCCCACATCCAGTTCGGCTTTGTAATTGCTGATTCTTAGAATGTGTTTCATATTCACCAGATAGCTCTTATGAATCCGCAGAAACCCATATCCCTCCAGCTGCTGTTCTATGTGATCCAGCTTGTCATAAATGGCAAGGTTCACAAGCTCTGCTTCCAGACAGAAAAAGACTGCTTTGTGCTTCCTGCTCTCAATATATAGAATATTGTCCGTGTACAGCCTCCGTTCCCCCTCCAGAAAGGAGAAGGATACCTGCCGCAGCTGCCGCTTTCGCAGTATGGCATCCATACATTCCTCCACTGCGGTGTCCAGGGTATCTTTCAGAATATACCGCACGGCATTTACCTTATAGCCTTCCAGGACATAGTTGAAAAATGCTGTGACAAACACAATCTCTGTACGGGACTGAAAGGCGCGAATCTGCTGGGCCGTCTCAATGCCGTCAATGGCATTCATACTAATGTCCAGAAAAACAATGTCATATTGTACAATATTTTCCCTGCGGCTCAGGAAATCCTCCCCGGAGAGAAACCGAGTGATGGCATACTCCAGCTGCCGCTTCTTGAGATACCCTGCCAGAAGCGTCTGTATTCGGTCTCTGTAATACTTTTCGTCATCACATATAGCAATTTGCAGCATAAGAATCTCACTTTCCGTCAGTTATCAAACCCAGCGGCCATCGGCCCCTACATAAGAATTTCCTACCCAGGTGTTAACTGCCATGGCTCCGCTTCCGCCAAAATAATACCAGTCCCTTCCAATCTTCTGCCATCCGGTCTGCATCGCTCCGCTTCCGCTCAGGTAGTACCAGGTCTTTCCGTCCAGTACCCAGCCCGTCTGCATCGCCCCGCTTCCGTTCAGGTAATACCAAGTTCCTCCGCTCCTCTGCCACCCGGTCTGCATCGCCCCGCTTCCGCTCAGGTAATACCAGGTACTTCCTGTCCTCAGCCACCCCGTCTGCATCGCCCCGCTTCCGTTCAGGTAATACCAGGTTTTTCCGTCCAGCAACCAGCCCGTCTGCATCGCTCCGCTTCCGTTCAGATAGTACCAGGTGCTGCCGGATTTCACCCACCCGGTCTGCATGATACCCTCCGAATTCAGATAGTACCAGGTTCCTGACGGCCGGATCCAGCCGGTCTTGCGGTACCCTCCCTCATCGAAATAATACCATTTTCCGTCAATCAGTTCCCACTTGCTTTTTGGATAGCCGCCGTGGGCATAGGCATACCACCATCCCCTGGCATCTGACCGCCAAGCCCCTGAGATATAGATGACAAATTCTTTTATCACAGTCCCTGTCCAGCTGCCCTTCCCTGTAATCACAATCTTTCCGGTTCCCGGGTTCTTGTTGTCTCTGTAAGAGAGCGTATAGTCTGTTCCTTCGATCAGTATATTTCCCTCTGCATCTTTTACCGTTACAGACGGCTTTATCTCTTTTCCTGTGTAGACTGCCTTCTCCGAAGAGGTGACAGACGCCTTGTTCAGCTCCTTAATTTCTCTCTCATGATAGGTGAGATACAGTTCATTATTATAGATATCCAGCGTCAGCTCTGCCTCAGGCACATCTGCCTCATATCCCTGGATCGCAATGGCTGCTTCCCTCACCGTCTCACCTGCCGTCCCTTCTCTGGTAACGGAAGGGCTGATAAATCTGCCGTTTCCATCTACATAGTGCACAGTATAGGATACTTTATCGGGAAGGATTGTGATAGGATAAGACGTATTTTGATCTCCATAAAACACCTGCACGGAGCTTTCTCCGATGGTCCGCGCAGTCACGGCAGCGGTCCATCCCTCCCGGATGACTTCAGAAGCTCCGCTGCTGTACTGCACCGTAAGCTCCATACCGGCGGTGTCAGCGTCGTCAAACAGGCGGTATTCCAGCTTATCCGGCAGTTTGCTCACCGATATACTCTCCACCTTGGGTTCTTTGGGTACGAAAGCAGATCCGCTTTCTTCTGCAATCACCTCCCCTGAGGTCCCGGCAACCCCGGCGACTTCGGCAAGGGGAGCATTCTCAAAGCATTGTTCCCCGAATACGGCATTCTCTGAGAGAATTCCCATTCCTTCCAGCGCCGTACAGCCCGCAAAGGCCCGGGCGCCCACGGCGGCCGCGGAATAGGGGATCTCTGTCTGGCCCAGGCTGACACAGTTTGCAAATGCTTCCTCCCTGATCTCCCTGATTCCTTCCTCCATAGAGAGGACGGTAAGGCCGGTACAGTCCGCGAAAGCAGACGCCTCCACGGTATGCACTCCGCCTCCTATATAAACCTCTGTCAGATTCTTGCATCCCCGGAAAGCCTGGGAGCCCACGGCTGTGTCCTCCGCCTCAATCACCAGTGTCTGTATATTGGTATCCCCTAAAAACGCATTGTCTGCAATCCGGCTCACCGGATATCCCAGAACCTCACCGGGAATGACCAGGTTCTTGGGCGTCTCCTCCAGCGCATATCCAGTCACTGTAAATGTACCGTCCCCGTTTGGTATCCCCTTCAGATTCGTTGCCTCATCCCTCAGAATCTGGGCTTTGCACATTTCCAGGTATTTCTCTACACTATATTTATCGTATATGGTCTGGGCGTCTTTCAGTCTCTGTTTGGTGCGGGTATAGCCAGGTTTGTCTACCAGCTTTTGTGTCAGTGTAATGTCCCGCTGCAGAGATTTCAGATACGTCCCGTAGAGGATTTTATATTTTTCTATCTGATCCTCTATGTCATCCGGGCACACGCCCTGATTTTTATATTCCAGGAACGTAATCTGCTGTCCGGTAATCAGCCTGGCGCGTATACAGTCAGTAAAAGAACGCTGTATTGTGGCTTTTATAGCCTTATCCGCATTGGGAAGCATAAGACCCATGATCTCTGCGGTTCCCGATACAACCAGCTGTGCCACCATACTTACCGCCTCTTCACCGGCGCTTCCGCTTTTCCAGAAGTGGCTGACCAGATTCAGCAGTTTTTCATCTGCCTGACCGGTGAGCCACCCTAAGGCTTTTCCGGAATAGAACTTTTCCAGGAAAAATGCCCCGGGTGTATTCTCATTGAGACTGATCTCCTTTTCCAGAAGATCCAGTCCCCGGTACAGCTCCGACTGGATGCCGTACTGTCTGCATTCTTCCTTTAATTCACCAATCAACGTCTTATCCGTCTCAAGAAGAAGAATGCCTGTCACTAAAATGTCTCCCACTGACAGGGCTGAATTCAGCTTTTTTAAGTCCCTGCTGATTCTTCCGGCATCACTTTCACACTGCTTCAGCAAAGAGATGCACTTCTTCTTTGGGAGATCCGGGACTGCCTGATGGAGGGCGTCCGCCCAAAGCTCCACATTTATGGTATCTCCTGCCTCCAGGATGGCGTTCAAACCCTTCAGCTCCTTCATCACCGCCCCCGTTTGGCTCTTCAGGCTGTCAAAATAGCGTTCCTTCTCTGACAGGTCACTGATAAATTCCTGGGTCTGTTCCTTGAGGAGCTTATCGTATAGCCGTTCATAGGGGCTGTATGGCAGACCGAGTAAATCGCACAGTATTCCCAGATGCTCCTCCAGCAGAATGCTGGTGCCCCCTTCCTTCAGCGCGTACTGGTATGAAGACAGAAAATTATGCTTGTACACCTCGTCCAGGGCGCCGGCTGCAGCGTCCCACATGAACTGCTCCACCTGAGAAACGGATGTATTGCTCAGATACTGGGGGTATTCTGTAAACAGCTCCAGGTCTGAGATCTCCCGGGGAGACTGGGTGTCAGAGATAGTGGGATCCGGCCCTTCCAGCATAGTTCCGGGCTCCATATACTGAAGCGGCGTCTCAATGGCCTCGGGAGCGCCGCTCATATTCTTGCCGTATTCGTTAAATCCCCATACCCAGACACTTCCGTCCTTTTTCACCGCAAAGGAGAAGTCTGAGAGCTTCACACACTCCACCTCATCCATGATTTTAACAAATTCTGCGGAGCTTCCCTCCGGGCCGTTCCCCAGGGCACCCCAACTGTCCCCTCCGGTAGTCCACAGGGTTCCGTCATTTTTCACTACGGCGGAAAAACCGGAGCCGAAAGTGTCCGCCATCTTCACGTCTTCCATTACCATAACCGGCTCCGTGGAATTCTCTCTGGTTCCGTTTCCGAACTTGCCACCGTTTTCTCCCCAGAACCACAGTGTCCCGTCGGTCTTAAGTACCGCAAATGTCCCGTTTTCTCCCACGCTCACGTCGGCAACTCCATCCATCACAGGGCTTGGTACGGGGCTGTCCTCCGTGGTTCCGTCCAGAAGCTGCCCCATGTGATTTCTTCCCCAGATCAGCAAGGTGCCATCGGTTGTTATGGCCGCAAAATTGCCGCTTCCCATGACTGCTTTCTGCACATTGTCCAGCAGCTTCACCGGATGGTATATTTTTTTCTCCTCCGTAATCTCCTTCTCCACAAATATCCCATCGTCATTGGCTCCCCAGAACCACAGACTGCCGTCCTTTTTCACTGCAAAAGACATAAGATTTCCTGTAGATGCCTGCGCCACCTCATTCATCACCTGTACAGGTTCCGCATGATTCCCGTAAGGCGATTCAATCCCCAGGGTACCGCTCTGGTTATTTCCCCACATCCACAGACTGTCATCTTCCTTTACCGCCAGGCCGTTGGTATGGGAAATCACCGCAGACACCACATTATCCATAACCTTTTCCGGGGCGGATACATCACTGAAGCTCCCGTTGCCCAGCTGCCCCCAGTTATTGGGCCCCCAGGTCCAGAGACTGTTATCCTTTTTCACAATTCCGTGGGCAGCATTTACGCCGCTACCGCTGTGAGAAACCCTTGTCCTGTAGTCAAGCTCCCTCCCCGCAGTTTCCGCCGGATTTCCTTCCTTTTCCGCCCTGAGGCTTATGGGCTGGCTCAGGAAAACAGTAAACGCAGTTACACAGGCAATCAGCCTTTTCGCAGTCTTTT
This sequence comes from Lactonifactor longoviformis, assembly GCF_042848515.1. Taxonomy (GTDB): domain Bacteria; phylum Bacillota; class Clostridia; order Lachnospirales; family Lachnospiraceae; genus Lactonifactor; species Lactonifactor longoviformis. The sequence goes on from NZ_AP031453.1 coordinate 3,113,883, forward strand.
TCATGATAAAACCTCCCTCGTATGTTTACCACTAGTATACTAAAAGAAAAAGCCCGGAACTCTCCGGGCTTATATCCTTATCTTCTTATGCTTCTTTTCTCTTCCTTGAATAAGTAACAGCCATTCCGCCCAATGCGATAACAGCTACGATACCAGCCATTCCGAGAACATTGAATTCTCCGGTCTTTGGAGATTTCGCAGATGTGCTTGTTGAAGTACTGGCCGCTTCTGCAGCTTCCTTGTCAACTACGAAGGCTACCGGGGATAAAGAATCAAACGTAGCGGTAATCGTACCGTTACCGGCTTTTACATCCTTTGTAATTCTTTCCCAGGCAGAACCATTATAATGCAGAACTGCTACTGTGCTTCCGGCTTTCACGCCCGGTACCTGGAATGTAATTGTTACAGGGAATGTTGTCCCATCCGGAACTGACACTTCCTTAACGTCTACTACCTGCATACCCTCTTTAAAGTCATCACCCAAAAGTTCCTTAATCTTAGCTTCCGTTTTTACTTCTTCAACCGCTGCCTTGTATTCTTCCGGAACTTCTTTAATCTCTACTGTTACTGCATTTCCATTGGCATCAACAGCACTCTCGATCTTGGTTACCACACCGTCTACGCTTACACTTGGCAAAGCGAAAGCTGTTACGGCAGTTGCCACAGTCAGCACCGCTGCGCTTAATAAAGCAATCATTTTTTTCATTTCTTTTATCCTCCTGTCTTTTGCTCCTCACTTGAAACATAAATTCATTATAACACTATTGGTCCACTTTGTAAAACATTTCCATCAATAAATCCTTTAATTTTGCCTCGTCAATGATGTATTCTTCATGCTCTTCCCCGTTTTGGACCTCTCCGGGTACATACTCTGTCTCATCGTAGAGAAGCTGATATTCCGACAGCTGGTTGATCTGGTCCGCACTCAGGTCTGTCACCATATAAGAGGCCACCAGGGGGTAAAAAGTTTCATAGTAATCCCCGGCTTTGCCTGCTTTTCCTTTCAGAGCTGAAATCAGTGCGGGCAGATACTGTACCTGGCGCTCCATGCGCTCATTGTTGCTGCCTTCCTCGTTCGTATCCCGATAGCGGACATACTTTTCTGCCTGCTCTCCAGTGAGAGTGATGGTGCTCCCCTCTGTGAAGGCAGGGTCAATTCTCGTATAATCTTTTGGAACAGTAATGGTCACACCGCCCACAGCGTCGTTGATGGTACTAATCGCCTCTATGTTCAGGGAAATATAACCGTCAATGGGCAGATCATACAGCAGCTCAGATACTGTCTTCTTCATTGCATAGCAGCTGCTCTGTCCCCCGCTGCCGTAAGCATACTGGGTGGCTAACTGCGCCTGTACTGTGGTATAGTAATTCCCGTTGGCATCGTAGATATCAACATCTGTCATGGAATCTCTGGATATCTGGAGAATTCTGGCCGTCTTGTCCTTCTTGTTCAGAGACAAGATCATAATACTGTCCGCCTGGCCGGCCTTCCCCGGGGTATCCTGGAGCACAATCTGTTCCTTTTTATCCACCCCCATAAATAAAATATTTTCTATATCACGGTTATACCGGTACTCCTGCCCCTGATAATACACAGCATCTGCGCTGGCCGGGGCAGTTGTCCCGGCAGTATCTTCACCGGATACCGCATCTCTCTTCTCTTCCATCCTTCCGGCCAGCCAGAAGATCAGGCCGCCTATGATCAGCAGAAGGATAAGAATAAGTATAGTCAAAATTACTGTTTTTTTCTTTTTACTGTTCATCTGTCAGCACCGCCTCCACAAGAAACCTCTGCTGCTCATTTCCGTTGCAGGTGGACAGCGTCAGAATCCTGTTCTCTGTGCTTACGGAAATGTCATCCCTCACATAGCTGGCCATGCTCCTGGCATCCCGGAGGGAATCCAGAAATTCCTGGTACTGCGTCTCCTGGGCAAAATCAAAGCTTCTCAGAATATGTCTGTTGTCATAGGTCACTGCCGCAAATACCTGATAGGTATAAATGTGCTCCGGTGTGTAAATATAAATCAGCGAATGCTCTTCCATGTACGAACTGTCCATATATTTCTTCAGATGTCCGAACATAGTGCCGTCCCGCATATCGTGGCCGTAGATCACGGTGTTGGGATCGGTAAAGTCCCTTTTATTCAGAGATTCTGTGAAGATAGAACCAGGAAGCCCCTCTGCTCCCTCCACGGTATGGTTCAGATAGTAGGTGTCATCCTCCGGCCGCTGAACCACGGGATAGTCTATTTCGGTATCCGGAATGCGGATCCAGGCATAGATCTCAGGATTCGTACTCTGCAGCCCCGCAAAATCAATGGGAATCTCCGGCTTTTCTTCCTCCGCAGGAGGCGGAGTTTCCACTTTTGGAGGCTCTTCCTCTTGTTCAGGTTCTTCTTTCACCTGGTTCTGCTCTGCCATTTTCTCATACACAGCTTCCTTTTTCTGCTGGCTGATGTAATAATATGCCCCAAAAATGACAGCCCCCAGAAAGATTACAAAAAAAACCCAGAATAATTTATTGCTTCTTTTCACTCAATGCCTCTTTCTTATATTCCTTCAGCGCACGCTGCTTCCCTGCTTTCTCCTTTTCCCTGCTCTTTACATAGGGTATGGTTGCCAGAGTTGGCAGTCCAAGATATTTCTCAACGTCTTCTTCTGTCTGAATGTTGTCATTCAGCATAAATCGGATGACAAGGACCGCACATACCAGGACAATACCTGCCAGAAAGCCAATGACTGTGTTCTTCTTCATACTGGGGCTCACCGGCTTCTCAGAGACCTCCGCCAGCTCTACCGTTGTGGGGGGATCTGCTTTCATAATGTCAGCCATCCGGTCCGCCGTCTCACCGGCCACTGCATTGGCTACAATACAGGCATCCTGGGGATTGGCTGAGGTTGCGGAGATTGTCAGAATACGGGTCCCCGTCTTGTTGCTCACCTGAATCATCTCCAGAATATCCTTTCTCGTAAAGGACTTCCCCTCTTCCTCTTTGAGCCGCTCGATAGCAGCATCGATCACTGGTTTACTGGTTGCAATCACCTCGAAATCAGCGGTAAGCTCTGTACCAATCTGAATATCTGCCAGGGAAGTCACACTGGTGGTTTTGTTCAGTATATAGAGCAGCGCATTGGACTGGTATTTAGGCGTCAGCAACCCTGCGGTGATACCCAGAGCTATGATCCCCCCCATAAACGCACAGATAGCAATGAGCCACCATTTTCGCAGCAGTACATGGAGAAGGGCTCCCAGGTCAATTTCCATTTCATCTTCAAATTCTCTGTTCTTGTTCATCTTGTTCCCCTTTTGGAATGTATTTCACGTTTCCTCTTTTAGTAATAGCTGGTGTACTTTCCATAGTAACCGCCGTATTTCTTCCCATAATAGCCATTGCCCTTATAATCTACTTTATTCAGGACAACGCCCAGGACATTGCTGTTGGCAGCCTTCAGCTGGCCCACCACGCTTTTAGCCTCATTCCTGGAGGATTTGTCCGCTGCCAGGACAAGGACGGAACCGTCACATATCTTGGCAATCACTGCCGCGTCAATGACACTTCCAAGAGGCGGAGTGTCTACGACTATGTAATCAAAGGTGCCCTTAAGCCCCGCCACCAATTTTTCGAATCTGCCATTGCTCAAAAGCTCCGTGGGATTGCTGGGAAAGATTCCCGAGGGAATCATAAATAAGTTTTTCTTGTTGGTGGAATAAATCACATCATTAGCTCCCACCTGTCCGGAAAGCAGATGACTGAGACCTTTGGAGGGATTCTTCAAATTGAGCCTGTGAACCAGAACGGATTTCCTAAGATCCGCATCCACAAATAACGTATTCTTTCCGCTCTCTGCCAGGGCAAGCGAAAGGTTATAGGACACCACCGATTTTCCGTCGTTGGGTGTGCAGCTAGTAACCGCGATGGCCCGGTTCTCCACCCCTGTAAATTCCAGATTGGTTCTGAGGGTACGGTAGACCTCTTTCTCCCGGTTGCTCAGCTCCACATCATCTCTAATTTCTAACTTTTCCACTGATATTTTCTCCTCTCAGTAATTTTTCAGGATTATCTCTGGTAATGGTCATCACACAGTCTTTTCCGGCCTTTTTTCCCAGATAGGCAAGGCACTCCTGCATCTTCGGCCGCCGGTGCTCCCACCCATGGGCGTCGGTTCCTATAAAATGAATCAGGTCACGGCGCGCCAGCCTGAGAAGAAACCGCCGCATCTGCCATCCGGCCCGTCCGGTTATACTGGATGCGTTGACCTGGATATATGCGCCTATATTAACCATCTCTGCAATCTTTTCTTCCTTCAGCAGGTTTTCATAGCGTTCTACATGTGCCAGCACCGGCAGATAGCCGGCGTAGCGGAGCTTCTGGACTGCCCTCCGGACATAGCTGAATTCTTCGTAAATTGGAAATTCCACCAGCACATAACGGGTATGATTCAGGGTAAGGGCGTCCCCGGAATCCAGGGCGTCTATGATTCCCTCACTATAAAATAACTCATTGCCGGGATATAAGGCTACCGGCAGCTTTGCCTTCTGAATATATTGGGAGAGGCTCTCAAAAGCTTCCGCCCTTTTTTCTATGACTGCCTGGTCCATGCCGCACTCAAAATGCGGGGTGGTTATGATGGCATCAATCTTCTCACCCACAGCGATGGCAAGCATCTTCTGGGACTCCATTATATCACCTGCACCGTCATCTATGCCTGGTAAGATATGGTTATGTACATCAATCAACAATATTCGTTCTCCTCATCTGTACTCTATCCTGCAGAATCCGTATTCTATTCAACAGTTACCTGAAGCTTCTCTACATTAGACTGATGTCCGTCACTGTCTGTCACGGAGTAGGATACCTCGTAAGTCCCGGCCTGTGAAGTCTTAACCTCTCCGCTTACACGGATTTTACGGTACAGATCTTCTCTTGAGTCCTTATCATCGGTGATCTCCCGGATGTAGTCCATGTAATTAAACTTTGTCCCTTTTTTCAGCGTTATCTGGTGCTCTGTCAGCCGGAAAGCGGGACTCCCTTCCGGAAGCTGGGAGATGGCAGCTTCCGTTTCATCCGCAGGGGGAGCCTGGGATTCCGGAGCGCCGCCTGTCTCCTGCGCTTCCGGAGTCTCTTCTCCCGTGTCCGGCGTATCTTCTGCTGTATCCTTTGCCTCTGTGTCTGTATTCTGATCTTCCGGGGGCGCTTCGGTGTCTGCGCCGGCTGCGCCCTGGTAGTTGATTTCACATTGATATTTGGTTACATTATTGTGCTTGTCAACGGCAACAAAGGTAACCGTTGCCTTATTTCCTGAAAGGGCAGGTACGATGCTTTCAACCATCAGGGTGTCAGAGACATCCCCATCCTTTTTATCAATGGCTGTTACTCCTCTTAAAAGTTCCTCTTTGTCCTGGCCTTCCGTGTAAGTAAGGTCAGTTGTCTCATCGATCTGTATTACAGGGCCTTCTCTGTCTGTTGTATATACTAAGCAGGCTACGCCGGCGGTTATGATGATACATCCCGCCAAAATTAAAATAACAGACTTCTTCATTTTTTGTTTTGCTCCTTCTTCTTTACATAATGTTCCAAAGTCCCCTCAATGTCTACGTTTTCAAGGACAATTGCCACAAAGGGATTTTATCATATCTAAGTAAATAAGTCCACTAAGTCTTCCGTACGCTCACGGTATTTGTAATCAGACAGCCTGCCATACACCCCAGTGCATTATGAATCATATCGTCCCATTCGAACAACCCCCTGCAAAATACCAGCTGACAGGTTTCAATTACTGCAGATACCAGAAGTCCCCACAGCAGCCCCTGCCGCCAGGTTACTTTCCGGTGCAGAAGGATGGGAAGCAGTATTCCCATTGGAACAAGTAAAATGCAGTTCAGCAGATTTTCTTTCAGCAGCTCCCTGTTATGGTTTACGATGACTTCCCTCCAGGACCAGAAGGGCTGCAGCTCAAACTGCCGCTTGGAAGGCATCCTGGTAAATACAGTGGAGCCGAATACAACGGAAAGGAAAAGCACCAGAGATATTCCGGACAGTGCCTGGGAAGGCTTTATCTTTTGATGCCGGAGCAGATAACCTGCCGCAAACAGAGCAGCGGCCAGCAGCAGGGCAACACAGAGCATTTCCCGGGCCGTCCACGGTCTGTTATGTGTAATTAAAATCTGATATACGTCCAATTAGCTGCTCCTTTATTCTTTGCTGCGTATGCCGGTCAGCTACTTTTTCCCTTTCATGTACTTCTTGGCATCTTTTAAAAAGCTCCACACAATCAGGACCATTATAAAGCCGATAGGAAACGCGGAAACTATGCTCACAGACTGCAGGTTGCTCATAGAGCTTTCCGCAAATATAAGTGCAATGGGAAGCAAAATCAATAAAATGCACCACATCAGCTGGATCCCTCTGTGGGGCTGTTCCCCTTCCTCCAAAACGTGATAGCTGTAACAGGATGCCGTCAGCGCAATAGAGTCAAATGAGGTAGCATAGAAAGCGATCATAGTTACCAAGACTACTACTAACACCAGGGGTGCACAGGGCATGGTCCCGATAATATCCGTAATCAGTCCGTAGGCATCTCCCGTCTCCTTATATTTTGTCAGGAAATCCGCAGTTCCATTCATCTGTTTTCCTAAAGAATAGTTGCCCAGGATAATAAAGCTCATGATCGTAGAGCCTACACCAAAGACGTACCCGCCCAAAATGGTCTGTCTTACGGTACGGCCTCTGGAAATATTGCCGATAAAGAAGGGGGCGGCCACGCACCATACCATCCAGTACGCCCAGTAATAAATGGTCCAGTTTTGCGGAAAGGAGGTTGTCCTCTGGGGATCGGTGGCAGTTGCCAATTCAAAGAAATTCTGAACCATCCTTCCCAGAGAAGAAAATCCTGTTTCTATGATATATCTGGTCTCCCCGCCGAAAAACAGAACGTATGCCAGAAGGCCAAAGAACAGGTAAATACATGCCTTTGCCAGAATACTGATTCCCTTAAAGCCGTGAAGCAATGAATATGTATAAATAAAGCAGGTAATGACAAGTATAACGGCTGTCACAACGGAACGATTGAGCTGGATGCCAAACAGACTGTTAATAATATCAACCATCAGCGGGGTCGCCACACTAAATGTAGTTGCTGTACCCGCCAGCAGGGCAATGACCGCCAAAAGGTCTATGAGACGGCCGGCTATGCCATCGGTATGTTTTCCAAGAACCGGGCGGCATGCCTCAGAATATTTCTGACGTTTTCTCTTTCTTACATGAAGCATAAATCCAAAAGCAACGGCAAGAACCAGATAAAAGCCCCAGGGAATCAGACTCCAATGAAATATGGGGTACACACTGGCCCAATCCTGAATACTTCCCATCTCTGCGATATGGGGATCTGCCGCATACATAAACCATTCAGAGAAAGAATAAAACAGGATGTCTGCCGCCAGTCCGCAGGTAAACATCATAGAACCCCATGCAAAAAAGGAATACTTCGGTTTCTCTCCCGGATCTCCGAGAACTATGTCACCGTATTTTGACACGGCCACGTAGATAGAAACCAAAAAAATGCCGAGTCCTATAATTAGGTAATAAGTTCCGAAGGTATTTCCGAAGAAATACCGGATTTGGCTCAATACGGCGTTGGATTGTTCCGGCATAAAAAAGAATAGAATACACAATACCACGATAAGCAGGAAGGGGACAAGGGTTATCATCCAGTCGACTTTTTTCTTGATTAAATTTTTGTTAGAATTATTGTTCACTTTTTGTTCTCCATAAATGTAGTTTAGGCTCTTGGAAGTTACAGTCTTTTGCTGGTACAGAGTTGAGGCTGCTCAATTCTATTGGCATATTTAAGTTTATCTTCCTATGCTGGTTTTGTCAAATTTATATTATATACAAAGGAGCTATCTTAAGTGGACTCCTAATACTTGCAATTCCTTCATTCTTAATGATCTTCTAATTAAATTATTTTGCTGTTTGTATTTTTGAAAGAAATTTTTACGATTTTCTCCACACCATCTTATCTACAACATCTGTATAACTCTGAATTATTTTCACTACTTTTGAAGAAACGTTCTCCTCAATGTAATCTGGTACTGGTATGCCAAAGTCCCCTTCAAGATTCATCTGTACCGCTGTATCCACTGCCTGCAATAAGGACTTTTCATTGATCCCGGCAAGCACGAAACACGCCTTGTCCAATGCTTCCGGGCGTTCTGTACTTGTTCTGATACAGACTGCCGGGAACGGATGTCCCACACTTGTAAAAAAGCTGCTTTCCTCAGGCAGGGTACCGGAATCAGAAACAACTGCAAAAGCGTTCATTTGCAGGTGATTATAATCATGAAAGCCTAAAGGCTCGTGCTGGATTACACGTTTGTCAAGTTTAAATCCGGATGCAGCCAGACGGTTTCTGGAACGGGGATGACAGGAATACAAAATCGGCATATCATACTGCTCCGCCATCTTATTGACTGCTATAAACAGGGACAAGAAGTTCTTCTCCGTATCAATATTTTCCTCTCTATGGGCGGAAAGCAGAATATACTTCTGCGGCTCCAGTCCCAATTTCTTCAGAATATCCGACTTCTCGATCTCTGCAAGATTCTGATGAAGCACCTCTGCCATGGGAGAACCGGTCACATAGACACGCTCTTTCGGCAGACCACACTCATGCAGATATTTTCTTGCATGCTCAGAATACGCCAAATTTACATCCGAAATAATATCTACAATACGACGGTTCGTCTCCTCCGGCAGACACTCATCCTTGCAGCGGTTTCCGGCTTCCATATGGAAAATCGGGATATGCAAACGCTTTGCCGCAATCGCTGACAGACAGGAATTGGTGTCGCCCAGGATGAGCAGTGCATCCGGTTTAATCTGGCTCATCAGCTTATAAGAACAATTAATGATATTTCCAACCGTTGCTCCGAGATCGTCGCCAACCGCATCCATATAAACTTCCGGATCCTCAATCTTTAAATTCTCAAAAAAGATACCGTTTAAATTATAATCATAGTTCTGTCCCGTGTGGGCAAGCACCACATCAAAGTATTTCCGGCATTTGTTGATTACTGCCGCCAGGCGGATAATCTCCGGACGGGTTCCAACAATAATAAGAAGCTTTAGCTTCCCGTTATCTTTCCATTTCACTTCTGAATAATCAGTTCTAATTTCTGTCATATCTATGTTCCTTCCATTTTCCCGGAATCTTCTAAAATAGTCTCTTACACCGGCTCAAAAAATGTATCCGGTCTTTCCGGATTAAAAATCTCGTTACAGGTCATAACTGTTACCAGATTTTCAGTATCACTCAAGTTAATAATATTGTGCGTCCATCCAGGAATCATATGAATAGCTTCAATCTTATCTCCACTGACCTCAAACTCTACTGTTTCCCCAGTATGAATATTTCGTTCCTGAATCAATCCATGACCGGCTACCACGATAAAAAGTTCCCACTTGGAGTTATGCCAGTGCTGACCTTTGGTAATCCCTGGTTTAGAAATGTTGATGCTAACCTGTCCGCAATCCGCTGTATGTACCAGCTCTGTAAAAGAACCTCTGTCATCCACATTCATTTTCAGTTCATATTTAAACTTTTCTACCGGAAGATAGGTTAAGTAGAGAGAATACAGCTTTTTTGCAAAAGAACCTTCCGGCATTTTCGGAACCATCAGCGTTTCCGGCTGAGCTTTAAACTGTTTCAGCAAATCCACGATCTCGCCCAACGTTACTTTATGTGTCACCGGCACACAGCAATATTTTCCATTCTCAGTGACAACAGTCTCCACACCATCAAACTCACAGTGCTGCTCTTTTTCCTCAAGCAGGTCATACATTCCTTCTACAAGATCATCAATATACAGCAGTTCCAGCTCTGTGCCAGAGTCATTTACAGTAAACTCCTCGTCATTTGCCACTGCCCAGCAGAATGTGGATACTGCGGAATTATACTTCGGTTTGGAATGTCCCATCAGGTTTGGAAAACGGTAAACCGCAACCTTCGCACCTGTCTCCTCTGCATAATCAAAGAACAGTTCCTCTCCTGCCTTTTTACTTCTTCCATATTCTGAATTGCCGAATCTTCCCGAAAGCGTTGCCTGAATGGAAGAAGAAAGCATGATTGCAGCTTTGTTATTATACTTCTTCAATGTATCTAATAATACAGAAGCAAAACCGAAATTCCCTTTCATAAAATCTTCCAGATTTTCCGGTCGGTTCACACCTGCCAGGTTGAACACAAAGTCTGCTGTTTTACAATATTCATCCAGTTCTTCCAGTGTGGAATCTTTATCATACTCATAGATTTCGTCTATCTTAAGATTCGGACGGGTTCGGTTTTTATTCTCTTTAATATTTCTCAGATTTGTACACAGGGCAGTTCCCACCATACCCTTTGCGCCGGTTACTAATATGTTCATAAAATTACACCTCAAAATTTTTTGATAGTCTATTACACAATACAAACTCTTTCAGCTGCTAATAATTTTTTCTACCAGATTAAACAATCATACGCCATCTCTATAATTTCAGATTATCCTTCGCCAGTTCTTCCTTAATATATGTAAGAACAGCAATCTTCGCTTTCGTTTCTTCCACGGTCAAAAGCCTCGTATTATTGGAATTGAACTCTCTCAGTTTTACCCTCTCCGTATTACCCTGTGTGAAATACTTATCGTAATTTAGTCCTCTCTTGTCACATGGAACTCTATAAAAGTTACCTAAGTCAATAGCATGAGCGCACTCCTCGTTTGTCAGAAGTGTTTCATACATCTTCTCACCATGACGAATGCCAATAACCTTAATATCTTCTTTTTTTCCGCCAAACAGTTCACACACTGCCTCGGCCTGTGTCTGGATCGTACAAGCCGGCGCTTTCTGCACCAGAATATCCCCTGGTTCGCCATGTTCAAATGCAAACAGGACAAGATCAACGGCTTCTTCGAGAGACATAATAAAACGAGTCATAGTCGGTTCTGTCAGTGTGATCGAATTTCCATTGCGAATCTGATCAATCCAAAGAGGAATAACAGAACCTCGGGAGCACATAACATTGCCGTACCTCGTACAGCAGATTTTCGTTTTCTTAGTAGTGCGGCTCTTTGCAACAATCACCTTCTCCATCATCGCCTTGGAAGTTCCCATTGCATTTACCGGATATGCAGCCTTGTCTGTTGAAAGGCAGACAACATTCTCAACTCCCTCTTCAATGGCAGCAGTCAGAACATTTTCTGTGCCGAGTACATTTGTTTTTACAGCCTCGATTGGAAAAAACTCACAGGATGGAACCTGTTTTAGCGCTGCTGCATGGAAGATGTAGTCAACACCATACATCGCATTCTTGACAGATGAAAGATCACGGACATCGCCGATATAAAAAGCAATCTTATCTGCAACATCCGGCATCTTTGCCTGGAATTCATGACGCATATCATCCTGCTTCTTCTCATCACGGGAGAAAATACGGATTTCTCCAATATCTGTCTGAATAAAACGATTCAAAACTGCATTTCCAAAAGAACCAGTACCTCCTGTGATTAATAATGTTTTGTCTTTAAAAGTACTCATTTTATTTTTCCTTCCTTTTAGAATGTATTTCTATTTCATCGTTTTTTTGTTTGCAACGAATTTTTTTAACAATATCAAACCTACTGCAAACATTCCTATAATACTTACATATCTCAAAATCACAAATTTATATGTAAGCAATCCGGAAAGTGATGCTGAAACCACTCCAAGCGATAATATAATTATTTTATTATTGTCATATACTTTGTTCAGCGAACCTATTCGTTTTCTATATTCTTGGTAAGCACAGAACATTAAAATACCTGCCATAACAATGTATGAAACTAATGTTGTGTATGCAGCAGCCATATATCCTAATTTTGGAATAAACAATGCATTAAGCACCACGTTTAATATCGCCGCAATTACTGATGAAATCATAATGTATTTTGTCTTTTTCAAGTACACTAATATATTTGAATACATATTGGAAACCGATGTAAAAAACACTCCCGCAGCTATCGGAGGCATAATATAAATTGCTTCATAGTATTCCTCTGTTGCTAATATACGTACAATCTCTGGCGCACAAAATACAAGCATAACTGCAATCACTCCATACAATCCTAACATGCCAAGTGAAATCTCTCTAATTCTGTGTTGTTTATTTTCCATATTCTGATACAAATATGGTTCAAATGAAGAATTTAGTGCTGACCAAACCATAATCGATAATGAACTTACTGTATACAAAGTACTATAAATTCCAACTGCACTGTTATTCACAAGCTTTCCTATCATCAAACGGTCTGATGTGTTCAGTACCTGTGACGCAATCGAATATCCTACTAAAGGCAAACTCAGTTTCAGCGAAAAAGACCAATATCTTTTATTAAAGAATGTCTTTCCTCTGCCCATAGTAGCAATCCAAATAGCCAGTGCTACGCCGAAAACAATAATATAGTTTGCAAATAATCTTCCCTCAGCAATATGCTGTGATTTTGCACCATTCATTTTTATAACAACAAAAATTGATAATGCTGAAGCAATAATTGCTGAACAAATTGTTATAATCCCCGGTAGTTTATATTTATACTCATATCTTTGTCGTGATAACCAAAAATCTCTGGCTGGTGCAACAAAAAATCCAAATAACATCAGCAGCATTAATTTACTTGACAATCCGGTAACATTATTCCAAAAAGAAGGTTTTATAAAATATACGATTGAAAAAAGTATTGCTATCAATGATGTCAATGATAATACCGATGATACATATTGATTTCTTTCCTCTTTAAATTCTTTTAATGCAATCGTAAATCCGCCTGATGTCAGTGACAATGTTGCTATTACTCCCAGCATTGAATACCATGAACTGAAAAGGTTAACTTCACCAATTTCCTCTGTTGTCATTAAACGAGTAAAAATTGGTGTCGTAATAATTGCCAGTCCCCTTGAAAACAGTGTAGCAAACAAAAATACCACTGCTGATCGGATACCAAGAGGTATTGCAGAAATTTTATTTTTTTTCACACTATTTCCCCCTGACTCATTTCCTTACTAAAACAGCCTGATCAAAATAATATATCTGCCCACAGTTTCCATAATAACGAATCAAAGGCTCTGCAATTCTTTCTTTTAACCAGCTAGTCCCATCATCAAAGCTAATCGCTATTTCTCCCCTCTGCCCTGAAAATATAAGCATATTATCTAGAGACTGAAAATAAAAACATGGTTCACCTGCTTCATATACAGTTTGAAATTTATTTCTATTGTCTATATCTGAAAGACATCCTTTAAAAATTCCTGTTGAATTTCTTGAAATATGCAAATCACGTCCTGCTGCAGTTTCTATTTCCCTTCTTTTCAAAGTATCATGATCAGAGGCATAAATAATTGTTCCTCTGGAATCATCTTTCAAAATGACTCCCATTGTCCGTTGTATTGATTCTTCAGCAGAATTCAGTCGGACTATCTTAAATTCTTCCCATGCATGTTTTATTGCAAATGTATCTGCTTCCTTCATTTGCATATACATAATCCAGCCATTTGGATATATCTCTCCTGTTCCCCATATCCATCCATCTTTTATTTTGTTAACATGGTGAATATGTCTGCATGGAATGTTAATAGCCGGATTCGCTACAAATTCATATAACACTATTTGTTTATCGTCCAGCACTTCTACTTTAAAAAATAAGTTGTTCCCACTGCTTGTTTCTGAAATTTGATTATTCATTATCCAACAATCGTCGTCAGTCGGAAGAGTTGAAGAAAAAGCAATTATATTCCCTGTTTTTAAAAGGTGTTGATTTTTAAACTCGATTAAAAGCTGTTTTCCATCTGCAATTTTCTTGACTTCACCACAATCTGTCCATCTAAATAATTTATCCGGCTCTTTATTATCGTAAGAAGGAACCACCAAGTTTCTTTTAAATATTCTAACCGTTGTCCAGTCTATCTCCTTTAATTCAGGATCGATGACAGGATTGCCAAAATTTTTTCCCCAATCTTCAACATCTCCTTGAGCAAACTCATATTCACCGGCATCTGTAAATTCATACTTACAGTACCAATTTCTTCCACCGTCTGTAGAAGCAAAGATACAAGTTCTTACACCACAATGCACATTACTTCTATATGTTGCCATAAGGCTCATTTTATAGTCTTTTTCTCCGGTTCCTATATAATGGAAAGGATTAGCTGCCAAATCTCGAGAATACAAATAAAACCTTGGTACTATCCTCTTTCTTCCGTTAGCTACAATTACCGAATGATCTGAAAATCCTCCATTACCATATTTATCTTGAAAATCTTCAGAAGTATTTATTTGAGGATGATGCTCGTAACAATCTGCCGGAAGTCCCGGATAAAACCGTTCCCACGTTTCGCACTCCTTTGTCTGAGATGGATACTGCCGTTCTGGCAAATCCCATACAACACTTTCTTCGAAGTTAACGATATCTCCAGACTTACTAAATCCTTCAATTTCTCTTTTTCTTGCTGGATAGTTATGAAATATTTGTGCTTTCGTCGTTATAATAACCATACGAGTAATTTTTTGATATTTATTTTCAGCCACTTCTCTCATATATGGTATTAACTGGCATGACAATATTTTACTTCCTTGAATAATACCTGGGAAGGTTTTTTCATTCAAATAAATATGATATCTAATTACTTTATTACGGTATGGGCACAATATTAAGTGATTCTCATCTCTTCTTTTTTGAATCACAGTAATATTTCCATATGCGGCAATAATCTTATCTGCACCATATGCATATTGATAAAACGTATATTGGGCAGTATCTGCAGTTACAAATAGATCCTTATACGGCTTTTTACTTATGCGGAAGTCTTTTCTATCCCCAATATACTGATAACCTTTTTCTAATACTCGTTTAAAATTCATCATTGAAATCCTATCACTTATCATCTGGCTATACAGCATCCTAAATATGTGTAATATTATATATTTTTTTCAGCTCTTTTGCTTTTTCTTCCCCTTTTAGATGACCGAGGTGCAAAGACTCATGCTGGAGTTTTTCCATATAATCGTCGGTACTCTTGATAAACCTTGCCGGTACCCCTCCCCAGACCTGATTGTCCGGAATATCTTTTGTGACCACCGATCCTGCGGCAATAATACAGCGGTTTCCAATATGTACTCCCGGCATAATCAAGCTCCTTACACCGATGAAAACATCATTCCCCACCGTGATCGGTTTTGTTATTTCTAGATCCGGCACTTCTTTTCTTAAAGGCAGTGTACCGCCATCATGAGTAATAAAGCGAACTTCGCTTGTAATATGTACGTTATCTCCCAAGGTTATCATCCATGGTTCGGATCCAAACATCCCAACCGGAGTAGTATGAAAAAACACCTTTCCTTTCATAATAACCCCTTGCTCTTTCGCATATTCTTCCTGATGTCTTAATGCCCACTGATTTTTCTTCAAGCTTTTCATATAACTCAAAATATTCTTTATCATCATTTCGTCAGCCTTTCAATTAAATCAACCCATTGCTCTCCAACTGTTTTTTCTGAGAAGAGCTGCTCTGCTTTCATCTGAGAATACTTTCCCATCTCCTGTAATTTATCACTAGAACAAATTAACAACTTCTGTAATGCTCCTTTTATGCTCTCTGGTGACTCAGCATTACAAAAAATTCCATTTCCATCCGCCAGAACTTTGTAATCAGATACCCTGCTCATAATAATAGGTTTACCCAACATCATTCCTTCACATATTGCATTTGGCAGCCCTTCTACAGTACTAAACAATCCAACCGCATCACTTTGTATCATCAGTTGATATATATTAGATGTTTCCGCATTCAGTTGAATTGAATCCTGTAACTTATACTCTTTAATTTTCTGGACAGCCTTTTCATATATTGCAGTATCTCCAGTTACTACTTCCTTCCTGCCATACCACTCTATTCTGATTTTTTTCCGTTCTTCTTCCGATAACAAATTTAAAGCTTCTATAACTCTCAATGGATTTTTTAATTCCTGATAGCTTGCCGCAACAGTAACGAGTATCTTGTCTTCACTCTTTTTTTTCTTAGGCTCCAGAACTTCCGTTGACAGAATTACCGGATTATAAATTACACTATATTTATCCTTATACTGTGGATAATACTGTTCCCACATTTTTCTTGCATTTTCGGAATTGCAAACCTTTGCATCAGAGTATCTCTCAAAAATGTTATAAAATCGAGTTTTTTTATCGGTAAAAGTTTCCTTTTTGGCGCTCCGTTCACTTGTAATTAGTTTCCATTTTGCGCCTCCGATCTTCGATATGCACCCCAAAAATCCCGGTGTTTCTAAAAAGGTAATTACAACATCAGCACCACATTTTCTAAGAAAAGCTCGCACTTTTATAATTCGCAATATATAATTGCTTCCGTCAATCATAACTAACGGGATACTGTATTTATCAAGAATACTTTTATAGAATGGAAAATCTGCATATACTAAAACGCTTACATCATAACCCTTATTTCTTAACAATATCCCCAAATTCACGATTTGTCTTTGTGCTCCGCCAGAACCAAGATTATCTATAAATAGTACTATCTTTTTCATTTCATAATTGCCCTCTCAATACACTTATTCCATTGATTCATTATTTGACTCTTTTCATAACGAATAACAATCTTTTGCGCCGCTTTTCCCATTTTCTCTCTCATTTCTTCATTTACAGCTAATACTATTATCTTCTCTACGAACTCATCTTCTTGGTTTACCGCAACAGTAAAACCAGCTGTATTATCTTCTGTTAACTCGAGAATACCTGTGTGACACATAAACGAAACCGACGGTAACCCCACTGCCATTGCTTCGCAAAGACTGTTTGGGAATCCCTCCTGATAGGATGTCATTAAATAGGCATCGTATTCTAACAGTGTCTCGTGTACTTGGTTGTTATAACCTTTCAAGATAATTCTTCCTGCCATTTTTTCTTGTTCGATTAACTTATTTAAATTCTCCTTTTCCGGACCGTCTCCCCATATATGTAATTCTATATCGTCTGCTTTTCTTGCAGCCTTTGCAAAGAGTTTAATCATTAAATCCATCCTCTTCACTGGTGCCAACCGTCCAAAAGTCACAAAACGTGCTTTCGTACAAGACCAATCCTTTTTAATATACATTGGCTTTTCCACTATATTAGATGTTACTTCACATTTTTCAATGAATCTTTTCTTATCAAATTCTTTAAACACATCAAATTGTACTGTTACAACATTAGCACGCTGATATGCAATCCTTCGTAAATAATTCCATGGAAATTTAGGATATATTACTACCGGATTGCTTCTTTCAGAAACAATAATCGGTATATTCTCTTCATTCCAAAGTGCAAAACACGCAATGGTATTATTATTGTCCAGGAAAGAGATAACTAAATCTGAATGTATCGACAGAATTCTTTTCTTCATTCTTTTAATACAGCTATTTAATCCAGCTATTTTATTTCTCCGTGTGACACTCATTTTATCATCATACAAACAAATCCCATTTAATTCATAACGAGGTTCTGAATGCTTATTTGTTAATATGAGGTTTACCTTGTTCTTTTTGCTCAGTTCTGTTGCCAGTAATTGAGCAATATTTCCGGCGCCTCCATGAAAATCATCTACTATTATTGTAATATTCATAATTTGCTCGAAATTAAAACCACTCCGGATGTTTCTCCTGTATGGCTTTCTTTTTTTCCTCCGGTATTAGTCCTTTTGTAAAATCAGCTTCCTTTATTGATTTTTTCATATATTGTTCATAGGTACTGATAAACTTTGCCGGTACCCCCCCCCAGACCTCTCCGGAAGGAATATTTTTAGTAACTACGGCACCAGCGCCAATAACACAATTATTTCCAATCTTTACCCCGGGAAGTATGATAGAGTTAATCCCGATAAATACGTTATCTCCAACAGTAATCTTCCCAAATTTATCAACTTTTTCGCAGCCTTCCTGTACTCGTATCGTCCATACCCCACCATCATGTGTTACAAACTGACAACCACCTGTTATTTCCACATGATCTCCCAGTTCCACAAGATATGGTTCACTTCCAAAGCAGCGATACGGATTAGACAAAATAAGACAATCTTTTCCAATCTTCACTCCCATGTCTCTGGCTACTGAGACGTTGTCCTTTTTTTTTATACGATTTAACACCACCTGAAATATATTATTCAATCTCACTATCTCCTCTCAGCAATTTATATAATTGTTTCCGGTATACTTTTTCCGAAAAATATTTTACCGCATCTTGCTGTGCGTTTACTTTCATTTTAATAACTTCTGATAGATCAAGTTCACATATTTTAAGCAGCAATTCA
Organism: Lactonifactor longoviformis; assembly: GCF_042848515.1. GTDB lineage: Bacteria > Bacillota > Clostridia > Lachnospirales > Lachnospiraceae > Lactonifactor > Lactonifactor longoviformis. The sequence continues at coordinate 3,132,245 of NZ_AP031453.1, forward strand.
ACAAGAGTTTCCGCCTTATAATCATCAATTAAAATGCCATTCTCCCATGAATCAATTAAGTTATCTGTTCCCCCGACTTTATTGCAGATCATAGGTACTCCCATGCTCATGCATTCGGCAAATTTTGTTGAAAAGCCAGCCCTGGCATACCGCTGATTTTTTCGGAGTAATATTCCAAAGTCAGCACGTTTTACATATTCCAATGTTTCATCATGAGTTAATCTGCCATGTGCATATATCCCATAACTTCTCAATTCATGCATTCCAATCTTTTCAAAATATGAATCAGCAATACCTGCAATATCTAATCTGCAACATATTCCTGTCTTATTCACTTCCATAAGTGCAAGAACAAATGGTAATAAGATATCTTTGCTTCCGGGTGAACCGGCATAAATGAAATTTATAACACCTTTTCTTTCATTATAATTGTACTTTAGTGGAGCCACTGTAAAATCTGTTCTCATCAGTGGCGGCACCCAGACACAGTTAACCTTTTTTTGTTTATAGTATTGTTCAAAGTAATGGCTGATAGCAATGACTCCATCTAAATGCTGATCTAGCTTTTTTATCCTATAATTACTGAGACAAATCACTAATTTTTCAGCTACTGTTGCATTCTTTCGTTTTTCGTACCATTCAGTTACGTCTGCAAGGAGTCTGATATTTTTTCTTTTACAGTATTTTATTAACTTTTTCGTCAATGCATATACATCATTATAAAGGATAATTGCATCCGGTTTATCTTTCTCACAATAATTTACAATCCGATGATACGCTTTAGATGCACAGACAATCTCTATAATCTCACTTAATGCATTTATTTTTCCGCCCTGAAATTCCGGTAAATATGAGTAAATCTTATTTTCTATGCTAAAATGGTATTCATTCTTATTAAGTTTTTCTAATAGAGTCTTAGTCGGCACTACTTCGTATCCTGCATTTCTTATTGTATCATCTATTCTGCGATTACAGATATAATGAATATGATACCCTAATGCTTCATATATGGCACCAATCTGTTCTATTCTTAATCCGGTGGCATCAATTGGCAGACCTGCTCTGGATACATACAAAATTCTTTTCAATCAAGCCCCTCACTTTCCGAAGCGTAGTTTTATTCGAATTTTTTTATCCTTCTTAACATTCAAATCACTTCCATTAATAAAAATGCAAATTGCTTCCGCATATAAAAACCAAAATAAGCAAATATCCGTATAATTGTTTGTAAGAGATACCATTACAACAATAGAGTACGCGACAATCGCTATAATCTCTTTATTCTTTGTTTTAAGAAATTCCATAACCGGCAATGCATATAATAAATAGCAAGTAAGTAATGCGCCCGGAATACCGAAAAGACACGCCATTCGTAATGGTAATTCATGTGGGTCTATGTGATTAACTGTCAAAGTTCCCAGCATTCCTCCTGCTCCAATCAATGGATTTTGGGCAATATAACGGAGTCCGTTCAAGCGCAGTATTCCTCTTGATACATATGATATATTGCCTGACTCTGGTACAAAATAGGTCATTATTTCATTTCCAAGTTCACTATTCAAGAGTAATAAAAAGATTATAACTCCGCCGAACACCATAACTAACATTGACCTCTTTTTCAAATAAAGGGCATAAACGATTAAACCTATTGCAACACCAATAACAGGCCCTCTCATTCCGGAATTTCCCCATAATAAAACAGAAATCACAAACAATAACACTGCAAATATTTTCTTTCCAACTCCCCTTTTCAACAAAATCCCTACAGCGCACACAGCACCAACTACTCCGTAAAATCCCATATCATTTGCGTTATGAAATTGACCTAAGCCATTAAACAAATATTTGTTTTTTAATGCTAACACAATATCTTGAAGGTGAAAAAGATTTTTATTATAAATAGAACCATCTGCAACATAATTTGCTCCTGAAAATTTATCTAGGATATGTATTCCCATCTCTGGCAAATATACAATTAATGTTGCCAATATAATCTGTGCACATACAAAAAATAAAATATAATTAATTGGCCTTTTTCCCTTTTTAATATAATAATCACGGTTGAGCATCCAGATCATCATCACAGTCGGGGAATAATCACATATTGTGTAAAGCACATTCTGAAATCCTATTCCAGAATTAATGCTTACAACCCCAAAACAAAGTATAATCCAAAATGTCAAAATAATTCCAGGTAAAAAATATTTTTTAACCAACCGTACATTCTGCCTGTTATATCTCCAAATTGAAAACACCAATGCAAAAAGCATCACCAAGTTCATCAGCAAACTATAAAGTCCAAAATAGGAATCCATATATTTTACAAAACCATTTGCATCATAACTTGATGCAACCATTCCCCACAATATTAGAAACTCATAGGGATGATTTACTGATAAAATTAAGCAAAACCCTATTAAAACAAATGCCAATAGCAACATTATCAGATTCATATCTGTTACCTCCCAATTTTAACCAAATCATCGGTTACAGACCAAAACCCACATAAATAATTGCATGACGGTTTTCTTCTTCAAAATTTCATTCTGATATTCTTTGACAGATTCTTATCTCCATAGGAATAAACATCAGAATATATAATAAAGTAACCATATGATTGCTTGAATAATCCAACTTCTCGAATTAAATAAAACTGATAAAATTCCAGCAAAAGTAATTTCTGTATAAACTGTTCTCGGTTTGTTCTACCCTCAAAAGACTATGGAGGCAAAAGAGCCAGAATCCTTGTATATAAAATACTAATACTACTCTATTTCCCCATATTGATATTAGATGTCCTTCAAAGAGGTTCATATAATACAAATTATAGATTTTCTAACTTATATCCTTTGCTTCGATAAGTAATTACAAATTCTCCTTATACCACCCAATTGCCTCATTCAGCCCTCTTGCGAAATCGTATTCCGGATCATATTCAAGCAGCTTCTTCGCTTTACCTATATCCGCATTGCTGTGCTTTATATCTCCTGCACGATCCGGCCCAAAGTTTGGCTCAATGTCCTTTCCCAATGCTTTAGTAAGTGTATAATAAATATCAATCAGATATTCTCTTCCTCCATAAGCAATATTGTATACCTGTCCCGCTGCCTCACTTGAAGCCAAGCAAGCCTTCAGGTTTGCTTCAATTACATTCTCAATATAAGTAAAGTCACGGCTCTGCTTACCGTCTCCATTGATCGTCGGCTGCTCATTATTCAAAAGCAGTTTGATAAACTTCGGGATAACTGCTGCATACGCTCCATATGGATCTTGGCGTCTGCCGAATACGTTGAAATAACGCATGCCGTAAGTATCCAGTCCATAATGTTTTGTATACTGCTTTGCCCATTCTTCGTCAGCACGTTTGCTGACAGCATAAGGCGATAAAAGATTACCTTCTCTACCTTCTGTTTTCGGAAGGTTCGGTTCGTCACCATATACAGAAGAACTGGATGCATAAATAAATTTCTTCACTCCATTCTGTCTTGCTGCTTCCAGCATATTCAGTGTTCCTTGAATATTGTTTGCACAGTAAAACAATGGCATCTCGATAGAACGTGGTACGCTTCCCCATGCCGCTTGGTTCAATACATAATCCACACCCTCACAGGCTTTCATACATATAGCAAGGTCTTTAATGTCTCCCTTAATAAATGTATAGTTAGGATTGTCCATGAACATATCTACATTTTCCTGCTTTCCGGTAGACAGGTCATCCAAACATTTTACTTTGTAACCAAGATTTAATATTGCCTCACACAGGTTGGATCCGATAAAACCAGCTCCACCAGTAACCAAGAAAACAGAATTCACAAGAAATTTTAAATGTTTATATCCCATAATTATAACCTCCAATATAAATATCCAGCGTCCTCATACTCTTTACGATTCAAAAGCCCTTTCAGATCAAGCAATACCTTTTTGTCATCTGCAAAGAATTCATCTATTCTTTCCATCGTAAATGCTGAGAACTCTGTATGCGCAACTGCCAGAATCACTGCATCCATATCATGGATTGCATCCATATCAACAAACTTTACATTGTACAGTCGTTTTGCTTCTGCTTTATCTGCTGTCGGATCTGCAATAACCGGTTCTATACCATACTCACAAAGTTCATTGACAATGTCAATGATCTTTGTATTTCTGGTATCCGGGCAGTTTTCCTTGAACGTAAAACCAAGAATTGCCACTTTTGCATTTTTTACGGTTTTATCTGCTTTGATCAGATTTTTAACTGCGCTTTCTGCTACATATTTGCCCATATCATCATTAATGCGTCGTCCCGATAAAATAATCTGACTGTGATATCCCAATTCCTCGGCTTTATAAGTCAAATAATATGGATCGACACCAATGCAGTGCCCTCCCACAAGTCCCGGATAGAATTTCAGGAAATTCCACTTTGTTCCTGCTGCATTTAATACAGATTGTGTATCGATCCCCATCTTGTTAAAGATAATGGATAGCTCATTCATAAAAGCAATATTGATATCACGCTGGCTGTTCTCAATTACCTTTGCAGCCTCTGCCACCTTAATGCTTTCTGCTCTATGCACCCCTGCATCAACCACAATCTCATATACCTTTGCAACCACATCTAAGGTTTCCTCATCCATACCGGAAACAATCTTTGTAATTGTATTCAGACGGTGTGCCTTATCACCCGGGTTGATACGCTCCGGTGAGTATCCGATTTTAAAGTCCACGCCACACTTTAATCCAGATTCCTTTTCGAGAATCGGAACACATATATCTTCTGTCACTCCCGGATAAACCGTTGATTCAAATACGACAACACTGCCTTTGGTCAAGTTCCGTCCAAGAATTGTACTTGCACCCTCTACCGGAGTCAGATCCGGTGTATGGTCATCATTGACCGGTGTAGGAACTGCCACAATGTGAAATTTTGCTCCCTTTAAGTCTTCTTCATTCGATGTAAACTCCACAGTTGTATCTTTGATTACTTCATCGCCAACCTCATTTGTCGGATCCACACCTGATTTATAAGTTTCAATCTTCGCTTCATTTAAATCAAAACCAATAACCTTTACACCACGCTTTGCAAATTCTACCGCAATAGGCATTCCTACATAACCGAGTCCTACCAACGAAAGTGCTTCTTCCTGACTCTTTATTTTTTCATAAGTTACCATTACTATTTCTCCCCGTCTTCTTTTTATATTTTGTCTCATTGAATATTTTGATATATTTTCTATGCTATATCGTTCATCATCGAATCTCATTCTTATTATCTTAGCCGATCCACACTATGGAAATTGAGGGTGCGTCCTGGTTAACAACAGAACCAGCAGCAAAGATTGCCCTCATTCAGATAGTTCTGGATTCCATATTCGTGCAGAAAGCTTTGACATGCCGAATCATGTCATAAAACGGTTTCACCTCTCCAAACAGATAAATATTTGTTATATATCACATCAATATCATATTGTTTTCTGATACGATGATAAGCATTGGTGCCAAGCTCCTTTCTTAACTCCCCATCATCTAACACCTTTGTTAATGCCGCCTCCACTGCTTTTGTATCCTGGGGTTGTATTACAATTCCACTCTTATTTGATAACATTTCTGCAATAGCCCCAACCTCCGTCGCTATGATGGGTTTGCCGAGTGCCATTGCTTCCAAAACAGCATTCGGAAAACCTTCCGTGTAACTCGGCAGAATAAAAACTTCTGACTTACTGAGAATATCCAGAGCATCCTCATGCTCTTTTTCCCCTACGAAAACAATATTTTTAGAAACATATTTTTGTTCTAAGGCTTCTTTATAACTTGAATCGTATGGGCCAACTAGTTTTAATGTCCAACCAGGATATCGCTGTTCAATGTGTATCCATGCGGATAACAGTTCTTCTATCCCTTTTGTCTTCACGCACCAACCAAGAAATATAACCGTCTTTGATGGCTTTACATTTAAATATTTTTCTGTATTTTTAGTTACAAATGGATTTGCAACTAAACTAACTTGTCCATATCCGACTTCTTCTTCCAATACTTTTTTCGTTTCTGAATCTATTGCAATTGTTTTGGATGCTAATTTTAAAGCTTTCTTCAAAAGTTTCCATTCCGCCGTGTTTTTTCTAAAAATTTCAGGTATTCTTCCAAAACGAATATGGTATACAGTGTATATTCCGTCTTTTTTAAGCGATTTTAAAAAAAGAATATCGCGTATAATTGCAAGCTGGCCGCTGGTTGTGATATGTACAACAGTTGGCTTCTTTTTCTGAATAACTTTTTTCATCTGACGCCGTAGCCGCAGCATTTTCATGCCCTGTCCGATGACTCTTTCATATAGTGTTCTTCCGTCTAACCCTCGTTCTTTCGGTGCTATATTAATAATATCCACTAATTCTACTTCTTTTTTCTCTGCTAAATATTTTTTCATCAGCAATACCCAATTCCCTATTCCTCCATAAGGCGGCGGTACTGGCGCAACCAGAAGCAATCTAATTTTTTCCATATTCTTTATCCTTTAATAACAATTACTTTTTAATAGTTGTTCTAACTGATTCATAAAGTATCCTTTTTCAAAATGATCTTCATAGAATTTTCTCGAATTTAAACGCATCTCTTCTTTATGATTACTTTGAATAAAGATTCTTATATTATCCGCTAACGCCTGCGCATTTTCTGCTTCTGAACAAAAGCCACATTTGGCTTCATCAATAATTTTGCGTGCTTCACCATCAATAGCTCCTATAATCACTTTTCCTGCAGCCAAGTATGTCTGCAATTTTCCAGGCAATGTTAACGAAATAATTGAATCTTTCTGCATAGTAACTAACATTGCATCTGCCATTGCATAATATCGGGGCATTTCTTCAAGTGGTTTTCTTCCATGAAAAATCACATTTTCACAGTCCTTCATTTTAGTTTCAAGCCTCTCTAATTCAGAACCATCCCCAACAATGTGCCACCTTAAACTAGTAATATCAGCTGTTAATTTTGCCGCTTCGAGAATAGTATCCACGCTCTGTGCAACGCCAACATTTCCAGCAAACATCACGTCAATAAATTGGTCAGGTGTTTTTCTGCATTCACTCATGTTGAAAAGATCTTCCGCGTATTGCGGCAAATAAACGACTTCCCTTATATCAAGCAAATCTCGAAAATAATCTTCAAAAGTTCTCGATGTAATGGCAATTTTATCCGCACTACTGTATAGTTTCTTAGACACTTTATGAAAGTATTTATATATTAAACTTCCTTTTTTCACGCCGCCTAAAGTTAAACTTTCTGGCCATAAATCCAAACAATATATAACTAACTTTTTATTTGTAATTTTTTTGTATTTCACACCAGCGTTCGCCATCATCACAGGTGAAAGTTGATTAACAAACACAACATCAAAGTCCTTATCTATTTTCTTAACTAAATTAGTTGAAGAAATCATATAGCTGTAATAATTTAAAAATCGATATACAACACCTTTTTTTCTTCCAATGGTAAAGCAGCGATATATTTCGACATCGTTTATGATTTCTTTTCTATGTTGGCCATTCCTATAGCCCTCATAGATTTCTCCCATTGGATAATTAGGCAACCCTGTAACTACTGTTACTTCATGTCCCCGTTTAACCAATTCTTCACAAATATCCGTTATTCTAAAGGGTTCCGGCGAATAGTATTGACAAATCACCAATATTTTCATTGTTATATTCCTTAAATTAGTCTATAGCCTTTTGCCATAAATTCTTTTGCCTGCTTGACAGTCGGCCATGTAAAATATCTACCTTTATCTATTTCATTTGGTCGTGTGGTTGCTGTTCCCTCTGAAAGTTCTTTTATTGCCCGAACCATCAGCTCACCTCCAAGACGTTTCGTTTTTTTCATTAGCCGAAACATTGTCTTGCAATCAGAAATATCTACACAATCTTGCATAATAATAGAACCATCATCTATTTTTGCACTCATATAATGAACAGTCGCACCTCCCATTTTTTCATCATTATAGAGATACCAAAATGAGGGAAGTGCTCCTCTATAATCCGGTAATAATGAACCATGTACATTTATTACTCCAAATCTGGGGAGATCCAATAAGTCTTTCTTAATAATCTGCGGCGCAGAATAAGATATAATCAAATCTGGTTGCAGTTTACTGACATGTTCTAAAAATTGTTTATCATTACTGTCTGTGATTACTTGATGCGGAACTTTCATCTTTTTTGCTACATCTCTTACAGAGCATAATCCATGGAATATCTTATAGCCGCTTATTCTGTCTATATATTTTTCCAGTTCACGGAAAATTGTAACAACTCCCATTTTTGCGCATTGTCGAAATCCAAACCATTTATAGTAATCTCCAATTTTATTATCAAGCGATGACTTGCAATCGACTTCTACTATTTCTACTATGTCGCATACCAAAGACGCCTTATATATGTTCTTTGGTATAAAAAATCTATCATTTTGTGTCATTACCATTACTTTTAACTTGTTCATTATTTTCCACCCATTCTATATTCTGACGATACTAATAACTCCTTAATTTTTTTGGGCTGACGATTTGTCAGTGAATAAACGATACACACAACCGTCCACCAGATCATTTTTAAGTCATATAAGGCGCTCATTCGTCTCACATAATAAACATCCAGTTTCATTCTGTTCGGAAGTACCTTTTTTTCATATTCTTCCTCATCCTCTATCGTGTCCCCGTAAATGTAGTCATAAAGCGCTGCCGGACCGGTTAAACCCGGTTTTACTTTGGAAGCAATATTATATTTTCCTGCCCGCACTATATGTACCTGATCTTTAGCGGCTGGTCGCGGTCCCACCACGCTCATGTCACCCTTGAAAACATTGAGAAGCTGTGGAAGTTCATCAATTTTTGATTTTCTCATGAAAGCTCCCCATTTGAAGATCCGATTTGCATCTGCTTTAAAGCTTTTTTCATCTGCTTTTTTATCTGCTCGCATAGAGCGAAACTTAAACATTAAAAACGGTTCATTGTTTATCCCCATACGATTCGCTTTATAAAAGACAGGTCCCGGATCCGATAATTCGATGCCTATCACAGCTGCAAGCCATAAAGGGGAAGTTCCTATGATTCCCAAACTGGAAGCAACCATGTCAAAGCATCTCTTTAATGCCCTGTATATTTTTCTCTTTCTTCTCATTCTTCTCTCCTGATGATACTCTCAAAACTTTCTGCATAATTACAGCCTGAGATTGCGCCTCGATATGCAGCCAATCCAATTATAGCTTCTTCGCTTCTTGGATGTGGATATGGACGCATAACTCCCCGATAACATCCAAGCGCTTTAATTTTTATATCAATGCTTTCTTTTCCTACTTCGATATATGTATTTGGCCTGAATGCTGATATCGATGAATTTAATGCCCATTCTGTTGATGAAAGAACTTCCATGAACAGCAATTCTTTCAACGGAGCAACATCTGCTCTTCTTTGGAAAAGACGTGCTGCCACTTGACACGCAATGGATGTCTGAACGTGATCATTATTCAGGTCTGACGGATGGTGCGTAATAATTGTAGTAGCCCCAGTTTCTACTATTGCTTCTTCAATAAACTGCACTAACTCCAAATGCGGTGATGTATTCATTTTAATATTAGGGAAGTCTCCCACAATTACCCGCTTCACTCCCAGCATTTTCATGCAAGCATTCATATTATTTTGAAGTTCATTATCCTCCGGACGGAAAGCTCTTGCTGCCACCTGTCCGCACATTATACAAACATTTACTTCATCACCCTGTTTTGCTAATTTATACATTGTAGCTCCTGCACCCAAGACTTCATCATCCGGATGTGCTACTACTACTAAATAAGACATACTTACCACCCTTTTTTATTTTCTATCAAGTGTTATATTACTTTTGGTTTTATGTTATTTTGTTGCTTTTCTCACTTGTGATTTTCCCTACCAGAAGAAGTGTCTCTGCACACTGAGAAACGATAAAGCCATGGAATCTATGAATAATAGCCGGATACTGTAATGAATACCTCTATATAAGACCAACAAAACTGCTGCCGCAATCACATAAATAATCGCTTTGTACACACGCATCCGATGTAAATTATGGTATGATTCTGGTATTCTAAAATACTGTCTATAATTATTGTTCACTTGTTTTCTATAGTTTTTCATTTCTCTTAATCTTTCCATCACCGTATCCCATGTAAAAATCGGAGAGTTTGTTCTTTTTTATATTCTTTCTGTTATAGTATCATATTACAATTTATCAATCACCCCTGATATAATTGTCCCCTTTAACATCTAAGACTTCAGTGACAATTCACTTATCTCTAAAAATTCATAAAAGAATCATCTCTTCTGCCTGCAGCATATGCACTGTTTCATCATAACACTAACTTTATAAACTGCAAAGTTATTCTTAACCCTAGCTAAAGGCATTTCCCTTAATTATTCCCCCTCAGGATGATACGTCGGAACTATCTCCGCCACAATCTCCTTCATCTCCCCGCTCTCCCTAAAACTAGCCTCATCCAACTGCCGCAGCTTCTTCTTAAACCATTCGTCATCCATCTCAATAGGCTTCCCTATATGTATCAGCTCATTCTCGGTCTCCTGCAGTCCTTCTTCTTCCATCAGAAGCTCTTCGTATAGCTTCTCACCAGGTCTCAGCCCTGTATAAACTACAGGGATATCCACGTCCGGTACATACCCGGACAGCCGAATCAGGTTCCTTGCCATATCATCAATCTTCACCGGTTCACCCATATCCAGGATAAAAATCTCGCCGCCCTTGGCGTAGTAGCTGACCTGCAGCACCAGGGACACTGCCTCCGGAATGGTCATGAAATACCGGATCACTCTCTTATCCGTCACCGTCACCGGCCCTCCGGCCGCAATCTGCTTTTTAAACAGCGGGATCACACTGCCGTTGCTCCCCAGCACATTTCCAAACCGAACTGCCACAAAATCTGTATTGGAGTATTGCCGGTTCATCATCTGCACCACCATCTCACACAGCCGCTTGGAAGCCCCCATGATATTGGTGGGATTCACCGCTTTATCTGTAGAGATAAGGACAAATTTCTTTACCCCTGCCCGGCAGGCTGCCACCGCTGTTTTGTAGGTGCCCAGAACATTGTTTTTTATAGCCTCATTCGGGCTGTCCTCCATGAGAGGCACATGCTTGTGGGCCGCTGCATGGAATACGATATCCGGCCGATAGGTATTCATGACCCAGTTCAGCCGGTTCGTGTTTCTAACGGTTCCAATCAGGGCAACCAGATTCAGCTCCTCCTTGGGGTACGTCCTTAAAAGTTCCTGCTGAATATCATACGCATTGTTCTCATAGATGTCAAATAAAATGAGCTGCTTCGGCTTTGCCTTGGCAATCTGCCTGCAGAGCTCGCTGCCGATAGAACCGCCGCCTCCGGTAACCAAGACCACCTTACCGCCGATGGCATGGAGAATTTCCTCATTATTTACCTTCACCTGTTCTCTCCCAAGAAGGTCTTCCACTTCCACGTCTCTTAGCTGGCTGACCTTTACCTCCCCCTTCACCAACTGGTAGATACCCGGGAGAGTCTGGAGCTTGCACCCTGTATGCTTGCATATATCAAGGATCTCTTTTCTGTCCTTCGCGGTCGCTGCCGGTATTGCCAGGATAATGCTGGTAATGTGATACTCCTTCACCATATCCGGAATATCATCTCTGCCCCCAACAATAGGAATTCCCTCTAGCAAACGTCCCTTCTTGGAAGGATTGTCGTCAATCAGGCAGCATACTTTCGAGTTCAGACGCCTGCTGTTGAATAATTCCTTTAACAGCATCTGCCCGGCGGAACCTGCCCCGATAATCATAATCCGATCCCTTATGCCAGGACCATCCTGCTGGCTCCGGCTGGTATACAGCCTTAAGAGTCTGTAGGAAAACCGGATTCCGGTTGTCAGACACATGCAGATAATATATCCCATGAAATAGTAGGATCTCGGCATATGCAGATGCATAAACAGCATACCAAAGATTTGAACCGGCATTAGAATCATGTATGCTGCAATGATCCTTCTCACCTCTGCGACACTTGCCAGACGCCAGATGCTGTGATACAGACGGCAGGCATAGAATACCACCACCGTCGAAATCACCCAAAAGGGCATAGACCAGAGATACCCCTCAAGGTACAGTCTGGGTATTTTAGAAAATATAAAGTCAAACCGCATAAACAGCGCCAGCATATACGATGCCAGAACTGCCAGTATATCCATGAATACAATCACGAGGGCTCTCTGTACCCATACGTTATCTTTACTATTGTTATCACTCATAATCCCGCCTCTAATATTAATCTCACGAAAAACCGGCGATGTTTCGACACACCGCCAGTTTTCCTATACCTTCTCTTTGATTTTATTTCGTCTTACATATACAAGAATACCCACTACACCTGCAATCCCGGCTGCTAAAATAGCCATACCGGGATCTACTGCCGTACTGCCTGGTGCAGCTGCCTGATGACTCACTTCACTATTTCTGGCAAATATAACCAGAACAGAAGCCCAGGTTAAACAGCCAATACTTCCTAATACTGCCGTTGTTTTTAAGATCCATTTCATACCTTCACCTTCTCCTCCGTGATAACCCTATATAATTCTGTTAACTCTTTCCTTTCATTTTGCGCACAAAAAAAGAGCTTATGATTCGCATTTTTCTATAAGCTCTCTCACGATATCTTTTGTAAGACAATTTTTTAAGTGATGCCATGATATTGTGCAACTGGCTGCCATACTCTTTGTAAGCTTAGGCCCTCTAGCTTTGCGCCACCAGCTTTCGCTGGTTTTGCCGGAGCTGTATCTTTTGCATTTCTGCTTTTCTATTAATCAGCAGTTTTTCCTAGTGTACTTTGAAATACTTGCATTTTTATTAAATCTAGTATAATATATTAATAGTTATTTAGCAAGAAGTGATACGAAATTCTTTGTTCTTGCAGAGTACATTAGTGTACACATTAAAATACTTGATTTTTTTCGTTTATTTGTTATAATAAATTTAGCTATTTTAGCAATATTTGTCGCATTTTGCAGAGTACAGAGTAGTGTACATATATAATCTTATATGTACTCTTTTTTTATTTTCTGCTTTTTTCGCCTGTTTATAGTTGAAGCTGCTTAACTTTCTTAAAGAAATAGCTTCTGCTTATGTCTAATTCTTCCAATGCCTCCTCGCAGGTTATTTCTTTTTTTCTCCATTTTTTTACAATGTCTGCAAATCCTTCCGGTATTGGTTTTTCGGCTCTTCCGAACCGGACGCCCCGCCGTTTGGCTTCCGCGATGCCCTCGGCCTGGCGCTGGCGGATGTTTTCCCGCTCTGTCTGGGCCACATATGACAGGATCTGGAGGACCAGGTCTGCGATGAACACCCCGGTTAGATCATTTCCTCTTGTCCGAGTGTCCAGAAGGGGCATATCCAGCACCAGTACATTTGCCCTCTTTTCTTTTGTGAGAATCCGCCACTGCTCCAGGATTTCATCGTAATTTCTTCCCAGACGGTCGATGCTTTTTACCAGCAGCAGATCTCCCGGCTTTATGCGGCGCATGAGCCTTCTGTAAGCCGGCCGGTTAAAGTCTTTGCCGCTTTGTTTGTCAATAAAGAGCTGATTCGGCGGGATGTGATACTCCTTCAGGGACGCCAGCTGCCGCGCCTCGTTCTGATCCTTTGATGATACCCTGATATAGCCAAATACTGTTTCTGACATAAAAAACCTCCTTATTACCATGCAATTTATTCCTTATTATATTTCTTTCATAAATTCCTGAAAAATATGCGGATAAACAGGGAAGGCCATATAAGATTCTTTCGCAAATAGTTTACCATGTACAGATAACAATTTTTTTGTATTTATCAAAATATTTTTGCCAATTCTATTTGGAACTCTCTCTCCAGTATGGTATAATACCCCTAAGCAATGATTTATTTATAAGAAAGGAAGGGATGTATATGACCATCGGAACGAGTATCCCCCGTGTGGACGCCTATGAAAAAGTCACCGGCAGAGCACAGTTTACGGACGATATGATTTTGGATAAATGTCTGGTCGCCAAAGTGTACCACGCTTCTATTGCAAATGGCCGTGTAGTATCCATTGACACCAGCAAAGCGGAGGCCCTGGAAGGGGTAGTGAAGGTAGTTACCTTCCGGGATGTGCCTGACACGAAGTTCCCTACCCCCGGCCATCCCTGGTCCGTGGAGCCGGCCCATCAGGATGTGGCTGACCGGAGTCTTCTCACAGACCGGGTCCGCTATTACGGGGACGATATTGCAGCCGTTATTGCGGAGGATGAGGTAGCTGCTTCCAGGGCCTTAAAGCTCATTGAAGTTGAATATGAAGAGTATCCTCCTGTCACGGACCCCCTCACTGCCATGAAAGGCACCACGCCTCCGGTGCACGAGGAAAAGCCGGATAATATTCTGGCACAGAGCAATTATGAGCTGGGAAAGGTAGACGAGGCGCTGGAAGCTTCTGATGTCATTGTACGCGGAACCTACGACACTCCCATCATACAGCACTGCCATATAGAGAATCCTGTTTCCTACGCATATATGGACAAAGGACGGATCGTGGTAGTGACCTCCACCCAGATTCCTCATATTATAAAGCGGGTCATCGGCCAGGCTCTGGGGATTCCCTGGGGGAAGGTGCGGGTAATCAAGCCTTACATCGGCGGGGGCTTTGGAAATAAGCAGGATGTGCTCTACGAACCCCTGAATGCCTTTCTCACCACCCAGGTGGGGGGACGGACCGTAAAGCTGGAGCTTACCCGGGAGGAAACCTTCTGCAACACCAGAACCCGCCATTCCATCCACTATGACCTTGTTATGGGGGTTCGTAAGGACGGCCGGATTCTGGCCAAGGATATGACCGCCGTCTCCAACCAGGGGGCGTATGCCTCCCACGGCCATGCCATTGTGGCAAACGGAGCTACCGCCTGGAGGCATATGTATGAGGTAGAGAATGTGCGCGCTTCTGCCTATACGGTGTACACCAACTGCCCGGTGGGCGGCGCTATGCGCGCGTACGGCATTCCCCAGTTTGCCTTTGCAGGGGAATGCTTTATGGACGATGCGGCTTACAAGCTGCAGATGGACCCCCTGGAATTCCGTAAAATGAATGTGTACAAAGGGTTCTTTGCCGATCCCTTCCTCACCCCCATTGCAGCTAATACGAATCACGTAGTGGACTGTATGGAGAAAGGCGCAAACTATATTCACTGGAAAGAAAAGAGAGCGGCCTATGCCCGCCAGACCGGCCCCGTCCGCCGGGGCGTGGGGATGGCAATCTTCAGCTATAAAACCGGCGTATGGCCGA
Organism: Lactonifactor longoviformis; assembly: GCF_042848515.1. Taxonomy (GTDB): domain Bacteria; phylum Bacillota; class Clostridia; order Lachnospirales; family Lachnospiraceae; genus Lactonifactor; species Lactonifactor longoviformis. The sequence goes on from NZ_AP031453.1 coordinate 3,147,572, forward strand.
TTTCCCTGGAAATCTCCGGTGCCCGGCTGGTGCTGAACCAGGACGGCAGTGTGCAGCTGATGGTGGGCGCCACAGAGATCGGCCAGGGCGCGGATACTGTATTTACCCAGATGGCAGCGGAGACCCTGGGCCTTGACCCTGCTGATGTACATATCCAGACCAATCAGGATACGGACGTGACGCCCTTTGACACAGGGGCCTACGCTTCCCGCCAGTCCTATGTCACCGGGAATGCGGTAAAGCAGTGCGCCCTTCAGCTGAAGGAAAAGATTCTGGCCTATGCCAGAACACTCCTTAACGATACTGACCGGGAACTGACGCTGGACCGGAAGATGATTTATATGGATGGGGAAGAGGCTATTTCTCTGGAGGAAGTGGCTATGGAGAGCTATTACAGTCTTACGAACTCTTCCGCTATCACCGCAGAGGTATCTCTGCAGACAAAAGACAACGCCCTCTCCTTCGGCGCCTGCTTTGTGGAGGTGGAGGTGGATATGAAGCTGGGTAAGGTGAAGGTTCTGGATATTATCCAGGTTCACGACAGCGGCACGCTTTTAAATCCCCAGCTTGCTACGATGCAGGTTCACGGCGGAATGTCCATGGGGCTGGGCTACGGACTGTCGGAGCAGATGCTCATAGATCCCAAGACCGGCCGGGTGTTAAACGGCACCCTTCTGGACTACAAGCTTCAGACGGCTCTGGACGCACCGGATCTGGCCGTGGAGTTTGTGGAGGAGCCGGATCCCACCGGACCTTACGGGAATAAAGCCCTGGGCGAGCCTCCGGCTATTCCCACAGCTCCAGCCATCCGCAATGCGGTGCTCCACGCCACAGGGGTTGCTGTTAATTCGAATCCTCTGACACCCCAGAAACTCATTGATGCCTTTGACCAGGCAGGATTACTATAGAAGGAGGGAAAGGCCATGTATGATATTACAGGCTATTATGAAGCAAATACCATCGATGAAGCCGCTGCCCTTCTGGCAGAACACCCCGGCGCCAGGATTATCTGCGGGGGGAGTGATGTGCTGATCAAAACCAGGGAGGGAAAGATGGCCGGCTGTGAGCTGGTATCCATACGGAAGATACCCGAGCTGTACGGTGTGGTTCTCACAGAGGACAAAGATATCCGCATCGGCGCGGCCACTACCTTCAGCCATATTACCGGGGATCCTGTGATACAGAAATACATTCCCGTATTGGGGGAGGCCGTGGACCAGGTAGGCGGTCCCCAGGTGCGCAACATCGGAACCATCGGAGGGAATCTCTGCAACGGAGCGGTGAGCGCGGACAGCGCTCCCACGGCCTGTTCCCTTGAGGTGCTTCTGGAGATCGCAAGCCCCAGAGGTACACGGACCGCTTCCATTCAGGACTTTTACTTAGGTCCCGGCCGTGTGGATCTGAAGCAGGATGAGATTCTGACCCATATTGTGGTTCCCAGATCCCATTACGAGGGTTACAGCGGATACTATATTAAGTATTCCATGCGAAATGCCATGGATATTGCCACCTTAAGCTGCTCTGTCCTCTGCAGGGTAGAGCCTATGACCCGGGTGCTGGAGGATGTGAAGATTACCTTCGGTGTGGCCGCACCGGTTCCCCTCCGGTGCAGAGCGGCTGAGGAAAAGCTGAAAGGGCGCGTTGTGGGAGAAGACCTGTATCAGCTGGCAGAGGATGCGGTGCGTGAGGAAATCAATCCCAGGGATTCCTGGAGGGCTTCGAAGAAGTTCCGCCTTCAGATCGGCGGGGAGATTGCCCGCCGGGCTCTGGAAAAAGCAGTCAAGAGACAGGAGGGCTAGATCATGGATAAACAGATGCAGCTGGTACGATGTACCGTGAACGGAAAAGAAATCGCTGAGTATGTAGATGTGAGGGAATCTCTGCTGGATATGCTGAGAAACCGGCTGGGGCTTACTTCTGTGAAGAAGGGCTGTGAAGTGGGGGAATGCGGCGCCTGTACCGTTATCATCGACGGGGAAACCATTGATTCCTGTATTTACCTGGCAGTGTGGGCCGACGGCAAAAACATACGAACCCTGGAGGGGCTTGTGGGACCGGACGGAGAGCTCACCCGAATCCAGGAGGCGTTTATCGAGGAAGGGGCTATCCAGTGCGGTTTCTGTACCCCGGGCTTTGTGATGTCTGCCACAGTTCTCCTGGAACGCGGGGAGAAGCTGACCCGGGAAGCCATCAAAAAGCACATGGCAGGAAATCTCTGCCGTTGCACCGGATACCAGAATATTGTGAATGCAGTGGAGAAGGTGATGGAGGAGAATCTGGACGGAACCTGCCCGTAAGTGTTCAAAATAAGGAGGAATCCCGCCGCATACGACGGCCGGATTCCTCCTTTTGTGATTCTCCCTGTTGATTTGGGGTACTTTACGGAATAAATAGTCAGTCCAATTTCATGTATAAAAGCGGATAAGGGTTTCCCTGCTCGTCATTCTCCGTTCTTTTATAGACCTGAAAGCCCATGTGTTCATAAAACCCTTTCGCCAGCGGATTTTGCTCATTTACGGCTAATTCATTGATGGAATAAGTTTTTATTCCGTATTGAACCAACCTTTTCCCAAATCCTTTTCCTCTTGCTTCACTGGAAATAAACAGCATTTCAAGTTTTTGTCCATCAATCCCCATAAAAGCAATAGGATATTCCGCTTCCAGAACAATCAAATGAGGAATCTCGTTCAATGCTTGCGGAACATAGTCTTTAATTTTCTCTATTTCGCGGTCTGATAAAAACAGATGTGTTGCCCGAACAGACCTTTCCCATATTTCTAAGAGCTGTTGTATCAGTAATGGGGTTCGTTCTGTGACTTCAATTATCTTCATATTGTCCTCCTGCAATGCCGCGGTATAAGGTAAAACTCCCTCTACCTCTTTTTTTAGTCTCATACAGCGCCGCATCGGCTTTCTGGTAAAGCGTGTCAAAATGAATACCGTCCCTGGGTGAGAAGGCAACGCCGATACTGGCGGACATATGCCACCGGTTGTTCCCGTCCACATAATCCCGGTCCAGCAGCATGTTCAGTTCCCGGGCTTTTTTTGCTGCCCACGCAACGTCCGAAACCGGAAGAAAAGCGGCAAATTCATCCCCGCCGATGCGTCCAAGCAAATCCCCCCGGCGGAAGTTTTCCCGCAGAATGCCGGTAAAACTGCAGATCACCTTGTCTCCAAATGCGTGGCCGAAAAAGTCATTGGCATCCTTGAAATGATCGATGTCAAATATAAAGAAAGCCGACAGGCGCTCCGGAGCTTCCTCCAGCCTTTTCTCTACCAGTTTCTGGGTTGCGGCTTTGTTGAGAAGTCCTGTCATCTCATCCGTTCGCGCCAGCTCCAGCATACGCTGCTCCTGCTTTTTCTCGGCGTCGATGTTTTGACGGTAGACCAGCATATGAAGTGATCCGTCGCTCTCTGAAAGGATCAGCCGGGCAGTGATGCGCATCCAGTAATAGTTCACACTGTCATTGGAAATCATAAAGTCATAGCTTAAAGATTCTCTGCCCTGCCTGAAACCTTCCAGTACATTTTGCGGGGAAAAGGTCTTCAGATAGCCCTGACGAAACTCCGGCATAATCTGTTTTTCTGCGATGATGGACAGCGCTTTGTCGTAGGGTGTTCCGGCAGGCGCACCCAGACTCTCGAAATACCGTTCCGTAACCTGATTGGCCGGGCGGTTGTGGGTGACATCCAGCTCATAAATATCTTCAAACAGCTGATTTGTGGCTTTTTCAAACATACTTTTCCGTTCCTGCTCACAGGCACGTTCCAGGACCACTATTTTTCTGTTGAAGCTTTGTATCACGCGGGTAATAATAAATAAAATTACAGCGATAATAACAATAATGACGACTACAGCAATGGTCATCTGCCGGTTCAGCGTACGTATCAGTTCACTGGTATCCCGTTCAACCACCAGATGCCAGCCGATTTCAGGCAGATAACGGGATACTATATAGTCCCGTTTCCGGCCCGCAGGGTTCAGATCCCAGAAGCTGATCGCTGAGTCATCATCCTTCCAGTTCAGAATATCTTCCTTTGCATCTTGCCGGCCAGACGTATCAAAAAGGTTGACAGGATCATACCCGGTGTGCTCTACGGAAAGTTCGATCACGCCCTCCTCGTCGATAAAGTAAGGGGTAAGCCTGAAGTTATCCTGATATTTCTGCAATATGCTCTGCAGCTGATCGATACGGACTCCCACGCCCACTACGCCTAAAAGCTTGCCGGCACCATCCTTGATTTTGCAGTTGACAAACAGCGTAATTGCATTTTCCGCGTTGGCTACCTCATCGTTATCCACATTCATGGCGTACTCCGCGTCTGAGGGCAGCAGTACGTCGTAATACCACTTATTTTCCGGGTCGTCCGGTTCCAATACCCGATCCAGACCGTTAAAATTATAATAACGGGCAGTGGCTGCTGATACCAGGAATACAGAGTCATATCCGTATTTTTTTTGATAGGCCTGCAGATATTCCTGCAGCACCTCTATATAATCCGGATCCTCCAGACGCCCGGACTCCTGGAGAAGAATATCTTTCAGCAGACTGTCATTGGCCATAGTCTGAGAGACGTTCACAGGCTTGGATAAGATGTTGTTCATCTGGTGATAGATGCCCTCTGAGGTCAGCTGGGAAACCTGCTCAATGCTTTCCAGGGAAGCGCTGTAGTTTAATCGGTAGCTGAACACAGCGGTCAGTAGAAATCCTGCCGCTATGACCAGGCAGACCATCAGATTCGTTTTCAGTAAAATACGGTTTTTCATGATAGATCAAACCCTCTTTCTCTGTATCAGGGTGCAAAAGGGGACGTGTTCTTTCTGGAAAGAACACGTCCCCTTTTGCACCCTGCCCTGTCCCTTTTTGCTCTCTCACTATCATATCATTAATGAATCTATTTATACAATAGCTTTTTGGGAAATGGAGCATGCCTGTTATTTGCCGGGATATACGTACTGCCCATGTTTCTTTGATTTTTCTCCATACTGGATGGAAAACCTGGGACACCGGTGCAGGCACCCCAGACACATGACACACTTCTCCCTGGTCCACACAGGGGTTCCTTCTTTCAGGGTAATGGCATCTGCCGGACATTTCTTTTCGCATAGGCCGCAGCCGATGCAGCTGTCCTCCACCCGGAAGTTGGCTGTCCTGCGCTTTGTATCGTAAGTCTTATAGTAGATCTTGGATGCAAAATCTGGAATTCTGTGACGCATATAGTTCCCCGCGGCCCGCCGGCTGATTTTATCTGCCGCCTGCCGTATCTCTTCTTCTGCTTTTTCGTTGATTCTTCTCACCTTTTCAGGATCTGACAAATCAAAGACAGGCGTCCAGGAATCCGGCATTTTTACTGAATAGTATGCAGCAAAGGAATGACCTTTTGATTCCAGGTATTCATTTGCCCGCTTTCCCGACTGGCCTGTGGTGGTTCCGTAGGTGGTCACAAAGTAGAAATACGTATTGTCCCCCGCCTCCACCTTCCATTTTTCCAGGAATTCCATTACGATGACCGGCAGCCCCCAGCAATATGTGGGGGATATGATGCCAACCCGTTCTTCCCCGGATACCTGAAAGGCAAATTGGTTCTCTTTCACACACTCTGTGATATCTTTCAGCGTTTCACCCGTTTTCGTTCCAATGACTTCTGCCGCATGCTTTGAATTACCAGTTGCCGAAAAATAAAAGATCAATTCTCACTCCTCCTTTTACCGGGGACACTGGTAGCGCACTTTATGCACGCTCTTTGTCCCATATTCAATGGCTTCTGCCGGACATTTACAGATGCAGGCCATGCAGTGGGTACAGGAATTCCCCCACACAGGTTTTTTATCTTTCAGGGAGATATTGTTGAGAGGGCACTCTCTGACACACCGGCCGCAGCCTGTGCAGGTATCCTCTGCCCTGAATTTTTTTGCCTTCACGATCAGGGGATAAAATGCATCATTTACAAGGGAACTGTCTATTCTGTCCTTTACTGTAATCGTCTTCCGGGGAAACGGCGCTCCTTTTCGGATGATATCTGCTGCCGCCAGGATGGAGGGCTCAGCCCGTTCTATGATGCGCTTTGCTTCCTCTTCTTTTGGGGCTTCATAGAGGGCAATATAGTTTTCCGGCATAACGATCTCCGCAGCTCCCAGATACCTCCATTTTTTCTGTTCACAAAGCCGGCGCAGGTATTTGCCGGCATTTCCGATGCTGCCCCCGCAGCTCATAACGAAATAGGCACTAGGATTCCCGGTAAATGGGGTCCTGCGGATCCACTCCTCAGCCACCCTGGGGATTCTCCATGCATATGTGGGCACTACAAACACCAGGCTGTTCTCAGAGTGAATTTCGGAGATATCTTTCTTCCGGATGCGTTCGTTCATGGAGAGAATGCTGTCTCCTGTGATCCCGGCAATCTTTTTGGCAATGTATGCGCTGTTTCCTGTTCCTGAAAAATATAGTATCATATGGTACACGCCTCCTCTTATTCTTCCCCGCTTCTGTCGGGCACTGATTTCATAATTGCCCTGATATGGGCACACAGCTCCATGATCTTTCCGATTTCATTGTCACAGGGATCCAGATAGTAATAGATGCAGGTCCCTTCTTTTCTGGATTTTACCACGCCGGCGTCTTTTAGTATCTGCATATGGTGGGAAACTGCCGGCCTGGACAGATTGGTCTTCTCCGCAATATCAATCACTCTGCTGCCGCTGCAGTCGCATTCCAGCATAATGCACAGCAGGTGCTGTCTGTTGCTGTCTCCCAAAGCTGTCAGAAGCTTTTGGCAGCTGATGAATTCCTGCTGCAGTGTCTTTATGTCGTCTGTCTTATGTTCCATATTCGGCCCCTTTCTGTTTAAGTGTTTAAACAGTCGTATTATAACACACTTTTTTTCTGTTGGATCATCGGTAAAGAATTTCGAGACGGAAGGGAAGCGCAGGGGCCGGTCTGTGCTATTCTTTCAGCTTTCCGTCCCGGACGGTAATAATTCTGCTGCTGCTTTTGGCTGCTTCCGGGGAATGGGTGACCATGATAATCGTCTGTCCCCTCTCCCGGTTAATCTCTTCCAGCAGGGACATGATCTCTGCCCCGGTCCGGCTGTCCAGGTTTCCGGTGGGTTCGTCCGCAAAGAGGATCTCCGGTCTGCTCATTAGCGCCCGGGCGATGGCCACCCGCTGCTGCTGTCCTCCGGACAGTTCTCTGGGAGTGTGCTTCCGCCTCTGGGTAAGCCCCACAAGCTCCAGCATCTGGGCAAGCCGGCCGCTGTAATCCTGGGCCCGCTTCCCGTCCAGAAGCAGAGGCAGCATAATATTCTCCTCCGCGTTCAGGTTGGGAATCAGGTTGTAGAACTGGAATACAAATCCTATTTTCTGCCGGCGCATCCTGCTCATAGTTTCATCGGACAGGCCTGAGAGATCCGTGCCGTTTATGCTGACATTCCCCTCTGTCGGTCTGTCCAGCCCTCCCAGGATATAGAGGAGCGTACTCTTTCCGGAACCGGATTCCCCCATAATGGAGACAAATTCTCCCCGGCAGACCTTCAGGGTGATGCCGTCCAGCACTCTGACCCCCTCCCCGCCCACGGTGTATTCTTTTACAATATTTCTGCACGCAACGGCTGTCTTTTCTTCAGATACTCTCATCTTCTATTCCTCCTGACTGCTTATTCAAATGTAATTTCTTCCACGATTTTCATTTTTTTATTTTTAATCAGGGGCACCAGGCACCCTGCCATGTTAACTGCAATTCCCATCGCTCCGGCCGTCAGAAAAACAGACGCCTCAAGCCTTGGCTGCATGGCAATCTTTGGCCCTGCCACAAGAAAAATGGTCTGTATTTCCATATAGGAGACTGCCACTGCGGCAGCGGCTCCCAGAAGTCCGGCTGAGAAGCCTTCGATTAGTGTCATTTTTGTGTACTGGCGGCGGCTCTGGCCCACGGATCTATACATGGCTGCCGTGCGACGGTTCTGGATATAGTGAATCAGCAGGTTGTTGATTACCCCTGCGGCCGCCAGCAGCAGTATGAAATACGTCATGCTGTGCATAGGCTGAAGAAATGCCTCCACCGTAGACAGCGCGTCCTGGTTGAATTCTTCTGTCGTCCGGCTCCAGTTGGGGGTTTCTCCGAAGAGATCCCGGATCTGTACCATAATCCCATCCGGATCCCGGGCGGTATAGGCCAGCAGTCCATACCTCTCTTTGCCGAAATCAGATACGGCACAGGAAGCAGGCAGGATTGCCTCCACATCTGTGGCCCGGGACTTGAAGCTGCCGGCCACCGTATACGGATACGAAGCGCCTCCGTTGGACAGGGTAAGTGTATCCCCCAAAGACAGGTTCCTTTGCTTCAGCCACTCTTCGCTCAGGATCACTGCCCGTTTTTCCCGGAAGGCTGCTGCTGCCTCTGTCTCCATTCCTTTCTCTGTATAAGCCAGCCCGAACATGGAGCTGTAGACTTCCAGATTGTCTGTGGCCTCTGCCCGGGACAGAGGCGTCTGATCTGCTGTAATTTCATTGTTGTATACATAGACAGGAACCACACTGCGGATTCCCTCCATCTGTTCCACCTTCTGCACAAATTCCCGATCCATGGAACCGTCTGCAAATCCCTCCAGTTCCGCGTCCCGGAATACATCCGTGATATAGGCTGTCACAAAATCTCCCACCACCTGGATGGCTATCACTGCGGATATACTGATAAACAGCAGTGTAATGTTCTGGGCAATGCTTTTATTTCCCCTGATATTCCGGGCTGCAAGCCTGCCCTCGTTCCCAAACAGTAGGCCGTACAGGCGTTCCAGCCCCATGGCGCAGAGATCTGCAAAAAGAGGAATCACCAGGATGGCTGCTGCAATCAGTCCCAGAAGAGAAAAAACTCCCGCGGCATAGCCCATGGTACCCGAGACCAGCCGGGGCAGGGCGGCAGATACAAGAAACAGGGCTGTGCCGATTCCCACGGTAAGGCGGACGGGACGGGTCTTCTCTTCTGTTTTCCCCAGCACTACCTCTTTTACGGGCAGACGGCCGGCCCGGGATGCAGGGATCCAGGCGCTCAGGAGAGAGACTGTGACTGCCGCAGACAGGGACAGGAAAATGCCCAAAGGCGGGCAGACGGCGGGAATCTCAATGCCTCCTGAGAGGGAACTGCCCATGCCCCGGAGAATCAGCCTCAGCACAAGGATGCCGGCCGGTATCCCCAGCAGTCCCCCGATGCCGCCGTACAGAAGGCTCTCCAGCAGCAGTATGCCTGTCACTGTCCTCCTGGTCGCGCCGATGCTCCGGAAGGTTCCGATGACGGGCAGACGTTCCAGAGTGATCACCTTGTAGCTGCTGTAAATGATAAAAACACTCATGGTCATAGCAAAAAAGCTGATGAGAAAAAAGGGCATGGATTTCTGCCTGGCGCCGGCTTCGATTTGTGCTTCATCTGCCGCCTCGGACACCTCACAGATATCCTCCGGGAGGGCCTCTTTCAGATCTGCGATCAACGCTTCCCGGGTTACCCCTTCTGCGGGCTTTACAAGAATCTCGCTGTACCCTGTTGTCTTTCCCAGGATCCTGGCCAGATCCGGCAGGGATAAAAGTGCGGTAGCCCCTCTCGTCTGCCGCAGAAAAAGGGTATCATAGGCGGCAATTTCTGCCACCGTAAAGTGCTCAGGGTTCCCATTTACCCTTAGGGTAACGGTATCCCCTCTCTGAATCCTGTACTTTGAGGCAAAACGGTCCGGGAGAACAATCTGCCCGGGGGAGAGGTCTGACAGCTCTCCCCCGTCAGCCAGGCGGGGTTTGTTGATATTGTCCAGCTGTCTCAGGTCTGCAGCGACAAGATCCACGGTCTCATAATACCCGTCCTCGTGATACAGGGAACTGCCTTTTAGAATTCCCGCTGTTGCCCCCACAGAGGGCAGATCCGGGATCAGAGTGCTGTCTGCGCACTCTCCTTCCTCTGCGGGACGAACCACAGCGGCGGCACTCCCATAGATTCCCCGGGCCATTTTTCTCTGTGCACTTTCATAGGATGCACTGATGGAACACGAGACAAAGAGCAGGGCGGATGACAAAATGACGGATAACAGCATGACAGCTGTTCTCGTTCTGCGCTCTTTCACATTCGTTAGCATGTATTTCATAATAATTTTCAAATGAACACCTCCTGTGCGCTGCTCCTGCTTTTTTGTTTCTCCCGGAAGGATCGGATCAAAAAAGGCCGGCAGCTATCATATGATAATGATAAACTGTCAGCCTTAAACTGAGCTTCAGATAACCTTAATTAACCTTAAGAAAAGGGAAGACGGATGAGAAAGGTGGTTCCTGTACCCGGAATGCCGAACGCCTCAATGGTTCCCCTGTGAAGTTCCGCAATCTCTTTTGCGATGGCCAGACCCAGACCTGTGCCTTCTGGGCTTTGATCTCTATCCCTGCCCCGGACGTACCGGTCAAACACTCTGGCGGCCTCCTCGTCTGTCATTCCCCTGCCATTGTCAGACACTGCAATCTCAAGGCTATCCTCCCCGGCAGATACCTTGAGGGTCAGTTCCGTTTCCGGATCCCCGTGTACGAAAGCATTTACCATGAGGTTCAAAACGGCCCGTTCCAGAAGCTTTTGGTCAAAGGAAACGGGCAGTTCTTCTTCTGTGCTCACAAAATGAATCGTCCGGTCCTGGTATTTGGGATCGTTGAGCAGGCAGATGACCAGTTCTCTCAGAAACCGCACCAGGTTCTGTTCCCTAAAATCCATGGGCAGGATCCCTCTTTCCAGCTGATAGATGACTTTCAGGTCATCCATCAGGCTTTCCATACGGTCCACATTTTGAAGCATTACTTTTGCATAGCGCCTGCAGTCTTTCCCTGCCTTTTCTCCTTCCTCTGCTAACATCTCTGCATAGCCCCGGATGGGGGACAGAGGGGTTTTCAAATCGTGGGTGATGCCGGCGATCCATGCCCTCTGCCTGTCCGCGGTCTCCTCCCGGAGGCGGTCGCTTTCCAGAAGCTCCCCGTACATGGCATTCAGGCTCTCATACAGATCCCGGTATGTCCCCCGCTTCTGAACGGGATGGTAGCGGCGATCTGAGATATCACGGATGCATCCGGCCAGATGCCTCATGGAGCCGGCAGTCTTAAGCCCGTACAGAAGGCCGGCCACGAGGACTGCAGCGAAGAGTATTCCCGCGGAGGCCAGAACCATGACTTTTCCCCCGGAGAATCTGTCTTTATTTACATACATGGTGATTTTTTCTACTTTTAAGGGAAAATGCAGGAGGTACATGCAGGTTTTCTCCCCGCTTCCCGCGGTTCCCACATAGACAGCTGTGTCAGACTGTTCCAGAGCTCCGGCTCTGTCAATCTGCAGAAGCTCTGCCTGGGTGTAAGCTTCCTGTGCCTTTGCGGGCTTTCGGAAGCTTGCTGACTCCTTTCCCCCGGCATCCAGGATCTGCAGCCCAATCTGATTCTTTTGGAGCAGCTCCAGGCCGGATGACGTCACACGGAACCCCTCCCCTTGGGGGATGACCTGTTCCTTAAATGCTTCCCCAAAGGCGGCCGGCCAGTCACTTCTTACAGCCCCTCCCCCCGGTTTCTGCAGGGTAATCAGGGAGCAGGAGAGACCGATTGCCGCCGCAGCTGTCACCAGCAGGGCGGCAAGGAATATCAGATAGATATGGAACGTAGTGCGGTAGCCGGATTTTCTCATTTACTCAGTCCTTTTCTTTATTTCTTTAATTTGTAGCCAAGGCCTTTGACTGTGACAAGCTGCCGGGGATCGGAGGGGGTATCTTCCAGCTTTTCCCGCAAATGACGGATGTGAACCATAATTGTATTATCGCAGATGCTGCTGTATTCTCCCCAGACCTGCTCGTAGAGGCGCTCTTTGCTGATAATACGATCCGCATTCTCCATCAGACACAGGAGAAGAAGATATTCCCGTCCGGTCAGGTTCATCTCTTCCCCGTTTTTATAGGCGCGGCAGCTCTCCCTGTCAAGGGTAAGAGGGCCGGCTTTTAAAAGGGCAGACCCCTGGACGGCTTTCTGGTACTGCTGGCGGCGCAGCTGTGCTTTGATCCGAAAGACCAGTTCTCTGGGACTGAAGGGCTTGGTAATATAATCATCTCCCCCGGCGGAAAGTCCCAGAATCTTGTCTATATCTTCGTTTCTGGAGGAGAGAAACAGAATGGAGCAGATAGAAAATTCCCGTATTTTTCTGCATAATTCGATGCCGTCGGTGTCCGGAAGCATCACGTCCAGCACTGCGGCATCCGGGCGGAATTCCCGGCAGAGACGCAGGGCTTCCTCCCCGGTATACGCTTTTTGTATCTCCCAAAAGCCGTCCTTTCGAAGTACCTCTTCTATTAGGTCCAGCACATCCTTTTCGTCATCTATTAAAAGGATCCTGCTGTCATTCATGTCCATCACCCTTCCTTTTTCCCGATTTGCCCTGTTATTCATCCATGCTGCCGGATCGGAAGCCTTCCAGATCCAGGGTCACGTAGGAAAATCCCAGCTGTTTGATATGTTCTGCCGTCTCCCGGGCTTCCCCCATAAACCGCAGGAAATCTTCCCTGTCAATCTCTATTCTGGCTATGGTCCCGTGGACACGGATGCGCACATTGGCATAGCCTTTGTCCCGGAGATATGCCTCTCCCTTCTCAATCTGCCGCAGGACGCCTGCCTCGATTCTGGCGCCGTAGGGCAGGCGGGTAGCCAGGCAGGGGGTAGAAGGGCGCCTCGCCACAGAGATTCCCATCTCTTCCGCCCACTGACGGATCTCTTCCTTTGTGAGACCAGCCTGGGCCAGGGGGCTTTGGATGCCCAGCTCCCGGATGGCCTGAAGGCCGGGACGGTACGAAGACAGGTCATCGTGGTTGGTTCCTTCCAGTACGCAGGAGATACCGTTTTCCCGGGCGTAGTCCAGGAGGTGCCCAAACAGTGCCTTTTTGCACAGGTAACACCTGTTTTTGGGATTATCCAGAATCTCCGGGTTGTCCAGTTCGTTGACTTCTATGATGTGGTGGATGGCGCCTGTCTCTTCTGCCACACGTTTGGCAATCTCCACGTCGCATCGCGGGTGAAGAACGGTGTCAAAGGTGACTGCGTGAACTTTTGTCCCGTACTTTGCCGCACATTCCGCAGCCAGGCAGAGAAGCAGGCTGCTGTCTATGCCCCCGGAAAACGCAATGCAGATATCTTCTTTTGCATAAGTGTCTGCAAGCTCTGTGAGCCGTTGTCTCTTCTCTTTCATCCTTCTGTCCTTTCCCCTGGCTCTGCTGCCTTTTGTATCTCATGATAGGCTGCCTGTAAGGAAATCCCTGCTTTTTTGCTGATTTCTTTTACGCTGGAGTATTCCGGATAATAGTAGCGCTCACCGTGATGGCTGCATACCTTTACTTTTGCGGTTCCCCATGGGGTGTCTGCGTCCGCGAACTCTCTCTCTAGTACTCTGCGGCTTTCCTGATACCGGCGTAGTCCGATGCTGGTGGTTTCCTTGAAAATGAGGTTTTCCAGGGATTCTCTCTGGTCCTCCCGGCAGATTACCTGCAGCATATAGGCGGGGCGGTTCTTTTTCATTCCTACGGGAAAGCAGCCCGCATCCAGAGCGCCTGCGTCCATCAGCTGTTCTATGGTATAGCCCAGCTGTTCCCCGGTACAGTCATCCACATTGGTCTCCAGCACCCAGACACTCTCCTTGGGTGGGTCTTCTTTCCTGCCTTCTTTTGCTCCTTTTTGACCGGAGAACTCTTTGGTTTCCAGAATCATAGCCCGTAATATATTAGCCTGGGCAAACTCCTTTTTTCCCGCCCCCATACCGATTTTTTTCACCACAAACCGCTCCGGCAGTGCTGTCTCCGTGCGCAGAGCCGCCGCAATGGCAGCACCGGTGGGGGTAATCATCTCACCTTCATTCTCGGTTATCTTTACCGGCAGCCCGTATCTTGCCATCATTTCCAGAACCGCGGGAGCCGGGACCGGAATTCGTCCGTGCTGGCACCAGGTGGTTCCCGTACCTTCATGGAGTACAGAGACCGCCACCCGGGAGATTCCCAGATCGTGAAGGCACACTGCGGCAGCCACAATATCGACAATAGAGTCGACAGCCCCCACCTCATGGAAGTGAACCTCCTCCAAAGGCATACGGTGAACCTTGGCCTCCGCCTCTGCTACCACATGGAAAATCTTTTTGGCCGTCTCAAGAACCGGTTCTTCCAGACTGCTTTCCCGGAGCATCCTGCTGATATCGCCGTAGGTACGGTGCTCATGGGCATGGTGATCTTCATGAGTATGTTCGTGGGTGTGCATATGGGATTCTCCGTGGATGTGTTCCCCGTGATGGTGATGACCGTGGGGATGTTCCCCATGGGATGGTTCATCCCGGAGAATCACGTCAAAATCACAGGCGTCAATGCCGCACTTTTTTGTTCTTCCCACTTTGAGATCGTAACCTGTTACCGGAAGCTTTGCCAATTCCCGCCGGAGGACCTCCTCTCTGGCCCCCAGATCCAGGAGTGCGCCTACCGTCATATCACCGCTGATGCCGGAATAGCATTCCAGGTATAGTAACTTGTCAGATTTGCTCATAGAATATTCTCTCCTTTGTATGTTGGGGACAGGGCAGGTGCAAAAAGGGGACGTGTTCTTTCTGGAAAGAACACGTCCCCTTTTTGCACCTGCCCTGTCCCTTTTTATTCTTGTACTATCTTATCATTAATGATACAATTTATACAATAGCATTTGCGAAATATCGCAATCTAATATATTAGGAGGTTTTTATGGAAATGTCAAAAGTGTATTATACCAATCTCCGGACTCGTATCGGGGATAACCTTCTTCAGAAACTGGAGCGGCTGATTAAGACAGCGGGAATCGGGGATATTGATTTCGAAGACAAGTATACCGCGATCAAGATGCACTTCGGAGAGCCGGGAAATCTGGCCTTCCTCCGTCCGAATTATGCGAAGACGGTGGCTGATGTTATCAAAGAGCTTGGCGGAAAGCCCTTTCTTACGGACTGCAACACCCTCTACATAGGCGGGCGCAAGAACGCACTGGATCATATTTCCAGCGCATATCTGAATGGATTTTCTCCTTTTTCTACAGGATGTCATGTGATAATTGCTGACGGTCTGAAGGGGACAGACGATGTCCTGGTTCCTGTGGAAGGCGGGGAATATGTAAAAGAGGCCAAGATTGGACGGGCCATTATGGATGCGGACGTATTTATTTCCCTGACACACTTTAAGGGACACGAGGCCACTGGATTCGGGGGCGCCCTTAAGAATATGGGAATGGGCTGCGGCTCCCGGGCCGGCAAGATGGAAATGCACAGTGCAGGCAAACCCCATGTGGCTCAGGAACTCTGTGTTGGCTGTAAGATGTGTACCAAAATGTGTGCCCATGACGCCATCACAGTAGCCGATAAAAAGGCATCCATCGATCACAACAAATGTGTGGGCTGCGGCCGCTGTATCGGTGCCTGTCCAAAAGATGCGGTAAAGGCGGCAACGGACGAGTCCTACGATATTCTCAACCGGAAAATCGCGGAGTACACGAAGGCTGCCATTAACGGACGCCCGAACTTTCACATCAGCCTTGTGATGAACGTTTCTCCCTACTGTGATTGTCACGGCGAAAACGACGCGGCCATCGTGCCGGATGTAGGAATGTTTGCTTCCTTTGATCCGGTGGCTCTGGATGTAGCCTGTGCCGATGCCGTAAACGCACAGCCGGTGCTGGCAAATACATATCTGGCGGAGTGTGACCATGAAGGGCATGATCACTTCGGCACCATTTTCCCGGAGACAGACTGGAAAGCAGCCATTGACCATGCGGTGAAGCTGGGTATTGGACAGAAGGAATATGAGTTAGTGGAAGTAAAATAAGGGTATATATTGGGAGGGGAGAAGAGCTGTTAGCGTGCTCTTCTCCCCTCCTTTCAGGTCTGCTGGCTCACCGCATCTGTTCCCCCATCATTTGGAGCATCTTGTCCATTGTACCCAGGGCAGATTTTGTCAGTTTAATCCCACAGTATCGGCAGGTTTCCTTTAACGCCGCAGCTATCCATGGATTTCTGTACCTTACGGCCTTTGCCCGTCCGTTCTGATCTGTGAATGCGCAGAAAAACTGCAGTGCTTTTTCCGCCAGATCCTCTTCAGGTTTTATCAGCTCCATATGAATTATATAATCTGAAATCTCATCCATAATCACAAGCAGCAGAGTATTCACCGGTCTGTCATATGCTTCGTCACGTATAGCGGCATTCATATATACAAAATCCATAGAAAGCTCACAGTTGATTTTGGGCTTTTTTCTGAGCCGTGCTTTCTGAATCTCATCTGAAAGCTTATATTCCGGATATTTCCGCTTTGTTATTGGACGGGGAACCGCAAATGTATTCCATTCTTCCCTCTCCTTGTTATAGCGTCTGTACATTATCTCTCCGTTGTCCCAGTTAATATGTATCCGATCCTCCCTCACTGCACGGACCGACATGAACAAATTTTCAAACGTCTCCACCAAAACCTTTACTTCTCTTTCATCCGGGAGGTACGGCGAATACCGTTTTTTGAAAGACTCAAAGTAAATCCAGTTACCTCTGCCTCTGAATTTCAGTCCCAGGTTTTTAATAATCTCCTTCTGTTCCCTGGACACTTCCTCGCGGTCCCCAAAGTAACAAGTGAGACAGTTCTGATCACTCATAGCATATTCCGGGGAGAATCCATCTTTGTCAGAAGTTGCCAGCATATCAAAATCCTCTAACCCTCTAAATCCTTCATAGACACTGATTCCGCAGCAGACACCCCCTCTGCCCATAATACTGCAGAAAACAGGTTCCTCCCCCTCCGCAAGCTCAATCGCAACTATATCTGAGTCCCAAAAATAATTCCATGGTTCCAGGGCTCTCAGATTCTGGGTAACATCATATAACTCCTGCCATAGATCAAGGGATGCTTCTTTTCTCATATAAACTCTCCTGCTTATTTAAAATTTGTCTTTTTTCCATTGTAATCGTTATTCACAGGAATAGCAACAAGTATTAAAAGGGGCTGTGAAAAAATGGAGTTGCTCTAACTCCATTTTTTCAGCCCCTCTTTATTTTGTGGAAAGCGTAAGAAAAAAGCAGTAAAAAGCGCATAATCCCCCTTACCCCAACAAACGTGCGCTCTTTCTTCTTTAAGCCACTTCCCGGAGTCTCATCTGCTTATTATAGATTTTATAGAGATTATGGCCGATAGAAACAAGAAATATCTCTACTCTTACCGAATCCAGTCCTCTTCTTACAATTCGCTTATACCTTCGGTCGTATTTGATGATTCCAAATGTCCCTTCTGCCTGGATGGAGCGGTTCATGCGGAGCAACGCCCCATGGATACTCTGAAGATTATCCAATACCTCCTGATGCATGGCGCTTAATTCCGCATTAATCCGCACCGTCCTGTTCTTTTCTGTTCTCTTGCATTTTTCTGCATAGGGGCAGCCACTGCAGTCCTCGCAGGTATAGTACTCTTCCTGCCTGCCGTATTGGTTCCCTTTCACTGGTTTTCGGTATGCAAAGTGCAACTTCCTCCCGTTTGGACAGATTAGGTTCCCTTCCGGGTCTGTCTTAAAATTCACTGCACGCAACGGGTCTTCATGGTACTTTTCGTCTGTTGTCTCTTTCTTATACATGGGGAATTTCATGAACTTTTCCATCCTATGGTCCTGGCAGAACAGATAGTTATTAAAGGATCCATACCCTGCATCCGCTACCGGATATTTCGGGTAGAAACCGTATAACTCATGGAACTTTTCCATCAGTGGCACAAAGCAGTCCATATCGGACCGGTACTGCATGACATCTACCACCGCAATGTACTCGTCAGCCACTCCGATCTGTATGTTGTATGCAGGAAGGAGCTGGTCATTTCCCATATAGTCCTTTTTCATCCGCATGAAGGTCGCGTCATGGTCCGTCTTCGCATAGCTGTTCCGGTCAGGCTCGCATATCCGGATCTTTTCCACGTATTCCGAAAGCTTTCCGATATATTCCTTTAAACGTTCGTAGTAACGCTGCTCCTGGCTCTTCCGATGTCCCCGGCCGTATACAAATGTGTCCTCGTCGATATGGCAGAAGAATTCATACCTGGACAAAATGACCTCCAGGCTGTCCGGGGTGTATTCTACATTGGTTTCAATTTTCAGCCCTGTGTATGCCAGCGTTTCGTTCATTTCTGTAAGCAGTGTGGTAATCTTGCCGAACAGACGGTATCTCGATTTTTCCGTGGCTTTTTTCCATACCCAGGTATACTTGTTTGCATTTGCCTCGAATTTTGAGCCATCTATATACAGATGCTGCAAATCGATTCCCTCCGCTGTCTGGATATAGGACATGACTGCCTTAAAAATATCCTGGGCAGATTCCTTGATCTCTTCATTGATAAAATAACTGAAGGCACGGTAACTGGGAGTTTCATGATCCATCAGGTACATGTAACGGATGTTGACTTTGCATCGGTCTTCTAATTCCCGAAGGGAAGCGTATCCAGTGTCCATAAAGCCGAACAGGACTGTCTTTAGCATGTTGACCCGATTATATCCGGGCCGGCCCAGTTTATGTGAGGGCTCTGGCCTAAGATATCTTTCTATTCCAATCTCCTCCATGATTCTGTCAAATGCTAATACTGGATCACAGAGATCCAGACAATCCGAAAAAAACAGTGGCAGCCTTCCCTGTTTTGCGGTATAATATTTCTCGGTATTATTGTTCATAGTAGATTAATTTTACCACAAAAAGAAGAACGCCTCCAGGTTTGTATACCTGAAAGCGTTCTTTTTTTACGGGACTTTTTTCACAGCCCCCTTTTTCACTATCTGCTGATCTCTATTGTCACTCTCCCGCCCTGATCTCTGTTCGCCAGCACCATCTCTCCTCCATGTGCCCTGGCTATCTGCTGGACGATTTTCAGCCCCAGCCCATGGCTGTTCCCTACCTCCATCTGCTGATCTCCCTGGCGGCGCAATATTTCTTCCGGGAATCCCGGCCCGTTGTCTGTGATCACAATCTGGCACTGTTGCTCCATGTCTTTTAACTGCACCTCTACCCTGCACACTCCGTTCTTTCCATTGTGCCGGATACTGTTCTGAATCACATTTCCCACGGCCCGCTCTAATAGCTTTCTGTCTCCCTGCACCTTTAGATTCCGGGCTTCCTCAGGGATCTCCACGAGGATCTCCAGCTCCCTGTCCTTGCTCTGGTTCATAAAATCTGCGGCAATTTTCCGCAAAAGCTCTGCCATACGTATGTTCTCCACTGACAGAGGCTGCATTTCGTACTCCAGTTTAGAGGCCAGATTCAGATCGTTCACCAGCTGCCTGATCTTCAGGCTCTGGGCGCGGATCACCCCGGCCTGCCGGTGCTCCTCTTCTGTCAGATGGGGGCTTTCCTCCAGCTGGCTGGCATACCCCAGAACCAGAGACAGGGGTGTGCGGATGTCATGAGATACCCCGGCAATCCATGTGGTTCTGGCCGTGTCTTTTTTCTCCAGGACAGCATGCTGTCTGGCAAGCTCCCGGGAGGTTCTGTTGATTCTGGCTGCCAGTTCCTCTAGCGGCCCTGTCTCCTCCAGATTTGTGGGTTCTTTTTCTTCCATTCGTTCTATCCCCTCAGCCAGAGGACGCAGGGACCGGAATAAACGGTATCCCAGCAGCACGGCCAGCCCCAAAGCCAGAATGATATTTGCCAGAAACAGCCCCAGGACCCCCTGCGGAAAATAGGCGATCACCCGTTCCGGAAGCTCAAGCCTGGTTTTCCAGGTACTTCCCTTCGCCTCCCCGTAGACAGCAATCCCGTCCGGATGGACATATGTTTTTACCGGATAGTCCTTAAGATACCATTTAGAAAATACTGCCACATCCTGAATAGAATATTTCTTCCTCAGTTCCTCCGGCAGCTCCCAGCTCCACACTATATTTCCCGCCTCGTCCAGCAGCATTGCCCAGACAAACTCTTTTTCAACGGTTGCCATAGATTCCTCCGGCATATAATACCCGTTCCCTTTTTTAGCAAGGCTGTCCGTAATCTCTCCCATTTTGAAATAGGAGTGTGTAATTCCACGCTCCCCGTACCGCAGCATATATCCCAGAAAAAAAGTAATATTTAACAGTACCAGCAGCAATGCAATCCCGGCTGCCATTACCCCGTAGCGCATCTGAATCTTTATTAGACTTTTCATACCAGTTTATACCCCAATCCCCGCACTGTAAGAAGATGTGCCGGCGCGGAGGGATTCTCCTCCACTTTTTCCCGCAGCCTTCTCATATGCACCATCAGTGTATTCTCAAACCCATAGCTGTCCTCCCCCCAGGCCGCCTGGCAGAGGCTGTCTATAGTAACAATATTTCCTCTATTCTCATAGAGCTTCTTTAGAAGCGCATACTCCTTGGCAGTCAGAGTCAGACTGACATCCCCAAAATCCACGGTGCCTTTATTCAAATCAACGCTGCGTTCCCCCACCGGGAATACCGGAAGCCTTCCCTCCCGTTCCATCACCGGAAAATAAACCCTTTTCAGAACAGCCCCCAGTCTCAGCAAAAGTTCCCTGGGCAAAAACGGTTTAGTAATATAATCATCCGCCCCCAGCCCTAGCCCCAGCAGACGATTCTCATCCTCGTCCCTGGCCGATAAAAAAAGCACCGGCACCTGGGACTCCATACGGAAATCACGCATCACCTGAAACCCGTCTCCATCCGGCAGCATCACATCCAGAATGACCCCGTCCGGCTTCACCTGCCAGAAGGCCTCCCTGGCCTCCCGGCAGCAGCCGGCCTTATATATTTTATAATACCCTTCCTGCCGGAGAATCTTTTCTGTCATCTCCAGAATCCCCCGCTCGTCATCCACAATCAAAATCTTGCACTCATAAATCGATTCCATATACTACCCTCACAGCATTTGCATTATTTTTTCTACATTATACCCCAGAACAGCAGAAAAAACTGCCCGTCCGGCAAAATGTAAGGTAAATGTAAGGCAGTCTTCAGCTTCCCGTAAGCGGGATCTGGTATTCTTTGATTCAGAGATATAAGAAAGGAGTCTGCAATATGCCATATATGATTAAAACCAACGGACTGTGTAAAAAATACGGAACGGTTATGACTGTAAAGGACCTGGATCTGGCAGTGCCGGAGGGCTCTGTCTACGGCTTTCTGGGCCCCAACGGTGCAGGCAAATCCACCACACTAAAGCTGATTCTGGGACTTGCCATCCCCACCCGCGGCACCATCACAGTCTTCGGAAAAGAAGTCAATTCCCGCAGCCGTCTGTCCATACTGAAAAATGTAGGAAGTCTGATCGAATCCCCCAGCTACTACGGGCACCTCACAGGGGAGGAGAATCTGCGCCTGATACAGACCATCCGTCAGGTGCCGGACGCTAATGTAAAGGAGGTGCTCCAAACGGTACGCCTGACACAGCAAAAGGACAAAAAAGTGAGCCATTACTCCCTGGGCATGAAGCAGCGCCTGGGACTGGCAAGCGCCCTTCTGTCCCATCCCCGGCTTCTGATTCTGGATGAACCCACCAATGGCCTGGACCCTGCGGGTATCCAGGAGATGCGGGAGCTCATCCTCTCCCTTCCCTCCCGTTACCAGATGACAGTAGTAGTATCCAGCCATCTGCTCACGGAGATTGACCAATTGGCCAGTACGGTAGGCATCATTCATAAGGGGGAACTCGTATTTCAAAACAGCCTGGAAAGTCTTCATGCCAGAAGCAGCCGCCGTCTCCTGCTGGGCACACTGGACAACAGCCGCGCCGCTAATATCCTGCGGACCAACGGGATTGCCTTTCAGGAGTCAGAAGACAGGATCGCCCTTCCCTATGCAGAAGACGAAGAGGTAGCTTCCTATGTGCAGCTTTTAACTACGGAACACGTGGGGATCTACCGCATCGAAGAAGACTGCAAAAGTCTGGAGGATATCTTCCTGGAATTAACCGGAAAGGCGGTGAGTCTCTGATGAACACATTCACACTGGAAGCCCGCAAATGCCGCCGCAGGAAGATCTGGGTGATGCCGCTTCTCATTCTGGGATTCCAGCTATTGTGGACCTTATGGACTACAGGCCGGATGGACGGGAAGGATTTGAGAGACGGCTGGGCCTTTGTCATCATCGGCACGCAGATGCTGAACTGTCTGACCATGCCTGTTCTGGCCGCTGTAACCGCTTCCAGCGTCTGGGACATGGAGCATAAAGGCCAGACTCTGAAGCTTCTAAAAACCCTGACTCCCTCTTCTGGAATCTTTCACGGCAAGCTTCTGTACGGCTATCTGTGGATGTTTCTCTGCGGATTTCTCCAGACTCTGGTGATTGCTGCCGCAGGAAAATTCCAGGGTTTTTACGGACCTGTGCCCGGCAGACAGCTGGCCTACGCCTTATTGGTTTGTTCCGGGGTGAATCTGATTATTTATCTCATTTACCAGATTCTCTCTATGATGTATGCCAACCAGCTAATCTCCCTGACCGCAGGACTTTTGGGCGCATTTATCGGGTTTTTAAGCAACCTTTTTCCGAAAAGTCTGGGACTTTTGATTCCCTGGGGCTATTATTCCCGTCTTTCCTCTGTGGCTGTCTCTTATGATTTGGAGGCAGTAACTGCTCACTATGCTTTTATCCCTATCCCCTGGAAGGATTGGATCCCGGCAGTCATTCTCCTTGTGATTCTTTATCCCGCAGGGCGCATTCTGCTGAGAAAGAAGGAGGTCTGACATGAACCGAATCTTAAAAACCGAACGCTGCAAATTAAAACGCTCCTGCATCTGGCTGGCAGTCCTTGGCATTCCGCTGATCCCGGCTTTTCTGGGGAGTGCCAATTATGCCGGGAACACCGGTATACTTACCAGTCAGTGGTATAGTCTTTGGACCCAGGTCACTTTATTTTACTGCTACTTTTTCTTTCCGGCACTTATTGGGCTCTACTGCGCCTACCTCTTCCGTCTGGAGCATCTGAACCACAACTGGAATCTGCTGATGACGCTTCCGGTGAGAAGATCTTCCCTCTTTCTGGGGAAATGGATCACTGCAGGAGGCCTGATTTTCATCACACAGATGTTCCTGGTGCTGCTCTATTTTATAGCAGGAAACTTCCTGGGCCTCACAGCGCCTTTTCCCTGGACAAAAGTTCTTCTGTGGGCGCTCCTGGGTATTCTGTCCGGAATGGCAATCGCCTCCTTCCAGCTGCTCTGTTCTCTGATTTTCAGAAGCTTTGCGGTCCCGGTAGCCATTGCTTTTGCCGGGGGACTTGCAGGAATGGGTCTGTATCTAAAAGGGTTTGGCCTTTTGTCCCCCTTTTCCCTTATGGCCCTGGGAATGAATGCCAACAATCCAAAGGGTGACCTGCCTTATCCCGCCCCTGTTCTCATTGCCGCATGTCTGGGATTCTCTGCTCTCTTCTGTTTCCTGGGAATCCTCTGGATGAGAATTCGGGATGTAAAGTCAGAATAGAGTGACTAGGTCGACTATTTTTTTGGTACTTTGTCCGATTTACTTTCCCGTTCTTCTGTGTTACTCTTTCTATAGGGGGAAATTCAGAAAGGAGAAGATACATGGAAGATCAAACTATCTTACAGGAAATGCTGCAGATCCTGAAATCCTTAGAACGGCGTATGGGTTCCTTGGAAAACAGTATAGATTCCTTGGTAAAGCGCATGGATTCCTTGGAAAACCGTATGGATTCCTTGGAAAACCGTATGGGTTCCATGGAAAACCGCATGGATTCCTTGGAAAACCGTATGGATTCCTTGGAAAACCGTATGGGTTCCATGGAAAAGCGCATGGATTCCTTGGAAAACCGTATGGATTCCTTGGAAAACCGTATGGATTCCTTGGAAAGGCGCTTAGATTCCGTAGAGCATTCACTGGAAACTGTGCAGAAGGATATCCGTTCTATGAAACAGGACATCGAAACACTGGATACCAGGCAGCGGGCTATGAGCTCTACACTGGAAACCGTGACAAACCGCAATATTTCCATTATAGCTGAGAATCACATAGAGCTGAACAAAAAACTTTACCAAATTCTGGAGACAGAAAATGATGTGGTGCTTTACAAAATCACAACCAACCGCCATACCGATCTCCTGGACAACCTGGAACAGAGGGTAGCTGCTCTGGAAAGTGCTAAAGAGGAACGTTATCCTGCTTAACAGGCCAAAAGACAGATGGACATAGGGTTTTTAATAGAAAAAGAGAAGGCAAAGTAACCGTCCGTTGCTTTGCCTTCTCTTTTTCATTCTCATCTCATGAATCACATGTTACAGATTCGCACGGATAAGCTTCGGCCGGTAGCCTTCCTTTTCCAGTGCGGTTACAATCTGCTTTTTATGCTCTGTCCCAAATGCCTCCAGGGTAATCTTCAGCTCCACTGCCGCGCTTCTGTTCGTGCTTACAAACTGGTTGTGATCCAGCTTGATGACATTTCCCCGCTCTCCGGCAATGACACTTGCCACCCGGACCAGTTCCCCGGGCTTATCCGGAAGAAGAACAGATACGGTAAAGATACGGTCTCTCTGGATCAAACCGTGCTGTACCACAGACGACATGGTAATCACGTCCATATTGCCCCCGCTTAAGATAGACACTATCTTTTTCTTTTTCACAGGAAGATGCTTTAAAGCGGCTACGGTCAGCAGACCGGAGTTTTCAACGATCATTTTGTGGTTTTCCACCATGTCCAGGAAGGCAACGATAAGCTCATCGTCCTCTACGGTAATGATATCGTCCAGATTCTGCTGAATATAGGGAAAAATTACCTCTCCGGGAGTTTTTACCGCAGTACCGTCTGCGATGGTATTCACATTGGGAAGGGTTACTACCTCCCCCTTTTCCAGGGATGCCTGCATACAGTTTGCTCCGGCAGGCTCCACGCCGATCACTTTTATATTGGGATTCAGAAGCTTTGCCAGAGTGGACACTCCGGTAGCCAGGCCGCCGCCCCCGATGGGCACCAGTATATAGTCTACCAGCGGAAGCTCTTTTACAATCTCCATAGCAATGGTTCCCTGTCCGGTGGCAACTGCCGGGTCGTCAAAGGGGTGAATAAAGGTATACCCGTGTTCCTCTGCCAGCTCATACGCTTTGGCACAGGCCTCGTCATACACATCTCCGGAAAGCACCACCTCGGCTCCGTAGCTCTTGGTACGCTCCACTTTAATGAGAGGCGTGGTAGTGGGCATAACAATCACTGCCTTAGCGCCGAAGGCCTTGGCTGCATAGGCTACCCCCTGGGCGTGATTCCCCGCGGACGCAGTGATCAGTCCTTTTTCTCTCTCCTCCTCAGACAGGGTGCTGATTTTGTAATAGGCTCCCCTAAGCTTGTAGGCCCCTGTAAGCTGCATATTCTCCGGCTTCAGGTATACTTTATTTCCTGTCTGTCTGCTGAAGTAATCGCTGTAGACTAATTTTGTCTCCTGGGTTACCTGTTTTACAACTTCCGATGCTTCTTCGAACCTGTCTAATGTTAACATATCCTTATCCTTCTTCCTGTTTAATATCAAATAATGCATTTACAAATTCTTCCGCATTAAATTTCTGCAGATCGTCAATGCTCTCTCCCACGCCTATATACTTCACCGGGATGTCCAGCTCAGCCTGAATGGCCACGGCAATTCCGCCCTTGGCGGTGCCGTCCAGCTTAGTGAGAATAATACCGGTAATATCCGCCACTTCCTTAAACTGTCTGGCCTGCACCAGGGCGTTCTGCCCTGTGGTTCCGTCCAGCACCACCAAAGTCTCCAGATGGGCATCCGCATACTCTCTTTCTATGATGCGGTAAATCTTTTTCAGCTCTTCCATAAGATTTTTTTTGTTGTGGAGCCTTCCTGCCGTATCACACAGAAGAACATCTGCGTTTCTTGCCTTGGCAGCCGCGATTGCATCATAGACAACAGCCGCCGGGTCCGCACCGTTCTGGCCGGTGATAATCTCAACCCCTGCACGGTTCGCCCACTGGCTCAGCTGCTCCGTAGCCGCCGCACGGAAGGTATCTGCGGCTGCCAGGATTACTTTTTTTCCCTGATCCTTCAGCTTCCCGGCCAATTTCCCAACAGAAGTGGTTTTCCCCACCCCGTTGACGCCGATCACCAGTACCACAGACTTCTGGTTTTCGAATTCGTAGGCAGTCTCCCCCACATCCATCTGGGCCTTAATGCTGTCTATCAGGAGCTGCTTGCACTCCGAGGGCTCCTTGATTTTCTTCTCTGCCACTTGTTCCTTCAGGTTTTGTATAATCGCATTCGTGGTATTGATTCCAATATCGCCCATAACCAGTATCTCTTCGATCTCTTCATAGAAATCATCATCAATGCTGGAAAAACCACTGAAAATGGAGTCTATGCCGGATACAATATTGTCTCTGGTCTTGGATAAGCCTTCCACCAGTCTGCGAAAAAAGCCGCGCTTTTCCTTTTCCTCTGACATTCTTTCTCCTCCTACTTGTCTAAATCATTTTCTATTAAGTTGACAGACACCAGCGTGGAGATTCCTTTCTCCTGCATGGTGATACCATAGAGACGGTCCGCAGCCGTCATAGTACCTCTTCTATGTGTTATAATAATAAATTGTGTATTCTTTGTCAACTTATGTAAATATTGTGCATATCTCGTTACGTTGGAATCATCCAGGGCAGCCTCGATCTCGTCCAGAAGGCAGAAGGGAGAAGGCTTTAGATTCTGGATGGCAAAAAGCAGTGCAATGGCGGTGAGGGCCTTTTCCCCTCCGGATAGCTGCATCATATTCTGAAGCTTCTTTCCGGGCGGCTGAGAGATAATCCGTATCCCTGCTTCCAGTACATCGCCTTCCTCCTCTTCCATCAATTCCAGGGTTCCCTTGCCGCCCCCGAACAGTTCTTTGAATGCTTTGTCGAATTCCACCTGTATCCGGGCGAATTTCTCGGTAAATTGTTTCCGCATTCCGCTGTCCAGCTCCTCAATAATTCCCAGGAGTGTTTCCTCTGCCTTTACCAGGTCTTCATGCTGGGCAGCGAGGAAGGTATGGCGCTCCAGAAGATTTTTATAGTCTTCAATGGCGTTTACATTCACATCTCCCAGCCTGCGGATCTCCTCCTTAATTCCGGCGATGTTCTTCTTGATTGCCCCCCGCTCTCCCAGCTCTTCGGGCCGGTTCTCCAAGGCCTGTCCCAGCGTAATTTCATACTCTTCCCACATGTAGTTGATCTGATTTTCCTGGAACTCTTCCAGCTTTTCCTTCTGGCCGTTCAGGCGGAAGCACTCCTTGTCCAGAAGATTCATGCGGCCTGAGAGCTCATCCCGTTTCTGAAAAAAAGACTTGTGGGAACGATTCATCTCTTCCTTTTTGGCCAGATATTCCTTCATCTGCCGCTCATCGTCTTCTTCTGTCTGCCGGGCTGCCTCTATGGTTTTCTGAATCTCAGAGATATCTCTCTCCTTTTTGGCAATATCCTTGGATCCCTCCTCCAGATTCACATCCATATCCGCCAGCTGCTGCTCCAGATTGTCTATTTCCTCTGTGATACGGTTCAGATTCTGCACCAGGAAGCCCTTTTTCGAGGACAAATTGGCAGCTTCCAGGTGAATCTTCTCCAGCTCCCTGGAAAGAAGGGCTTCTGCCTCCCGTTTTTCCTCCAGAAGCTTCTGGGTTTCCTCAATGATCCGGTTCTGTTCCGCCTCTCTCAGATCAAATGCATCGATCTCTCCCTGAATGGAACCGCTGCTGTCCGCAATCTCAGACATCTGCGTCTCAATCTCTTTGGCCTCCTGGCCCAGTCTGGTATATCGTTCCCGGATCCCCGCATACCGTTCCTCTGCGGAGGTCATGTTCATCCGGGCAGTATTCTCTGCCAGATACAGTTCCTGAAGCTTCTCCCCCAGGCTGCCCAGATGATCCCGGAGGGTATTTCTGCTGTTTCTGTAATCCTCCAGTACTTTCTGCATCTGAACCATATCGGCCTTTAATGCCTTTACGCCGGCCTCCAGTTCTTCAATCTCTCTTCTTCTCCCCAAAAGGTTGCTGCTGTTCTTAAACGCGCCTCCGGTGAGGGATCCGCCCGGACTCAGGAGATCTCCTTCCACAGTTACCATCCGGATGGAATAATGATACTTTTTGGAGATGGCGATTCCGTGGTCCATATGGTCAACCACCAGTGTCCGCCCCAGAAGATGATGGATCATCCCCTGGTATTCCGGCTCTGCCCGCACAAGTTCGCTGGCCACGCCGATCACTCCCGGCTCCTTTCGGGCCTCCTGGTTCACCATAGCCTTTTTATTCTGAGCCATACTGGTCAGCGGAAGAAAGGTTGCCCTTCCGTACCGGTTCTTTTTCAGGAAGGAAATCATTGTCTTGGCCGTATTTTCATTGTCCGCTACAATATTCTGAATGCTTCCTCCCAGGGCAGTTTCTATGGCAGTTTCGTATCTCTTGTCTACCTTAATGAGATCCGCCACCACGCCTTTGATCCCAGGCTGATTCTTTTTCTGCTCCATCACCCTGCGGATACTGTTGCCGTAGCCGTCATACCGTTCTGTAAGATTTCTCAGGGATTCCAGTCTGGAAGCCTCTCTGTGATAGGCGGTCTGTCCGATCTCCATCTCCTTGCTGCCCTTGGCGATCAGAGCCTGGAGCTTCTGAATCTCTGCTTCTGTATTTTGGCTTTCCTTTGTATACTTCTGTATCTCTTTTCCCAGGCGGGCAAGTTCTTCTTCCTGTTCCTTCTGAATCTGTTCCTGCTCGTTTTCCTGACTCTTTAAGATTATGATCTGCTTATTCAGCTCTGCCCTGCGGATAGAAATCTGTTCCCGCATAGCCTCAAAGCGCTGCAGTTTTCCCTTTATGGAAGATTTCTGATTCAGCAGTTCAATAATCTCACTTTTTGCCTCCTCTATCTTCTCCAGAAGCTCTGTGATATCACCGGCCAGGTTGTCGTATGCCTTCTGCTTCTCTGTCTGTCCGGCGCTTACCGCTGCGATCTCTTGTTTCAGCTCTGCCTTCTGCCCTTCAAGCGCGGTGATATCTTCTTTTTTCTTTTCAATCTCACTTTTGATCTCCTGGGCGCGGTTCCGGAAATGCTCGTCATTCATCCTGGCCGTATTAATCTGCTCCCGGAGAACATTAATCTCTCCTTCCAGCTGCTGCTTCCTAAGGGCTTTCTGTCCGGCCTCTTCCCTGGCCTTCTCAATCCTGAGATCCAGCTGTTCCAGCTCTGCCTCTGCCTTCTCGTACTCAGCTTTTGTGGCAGCAAACGCCTCCTGGGTCTCTAAAAGGTCGTCTCTGGCAATTTTGTATTTCCCCTCTATCTCCTGCAGCTGGCTCTTGCTGTGCTCCATCTCCAGAAGAAACATATTAATATCCAGCTGTTTCAGCTCTTCTTTTTTCTTCAGGTAGATCCTGGCTGTCTCTGACTGCCGCTCCAGCGGCCCCAGCTGCCTGGACAGCTCAGATAAAATATCATTGACACGGGTCAGATTCTGCTGCTCCTCCTCCAGCTTTTTCAGAGCAGTAGCCTTACGTCTCTTGAACTTGACGATTCCGGCGGCCTCATCGAAGAGTTCCCTGCGCTCCTCGGGTTTACCGCTTAAGATCTTATCAATCTGTCCCTGGCCGATGATGGAATAGCCTTCCTTTCCGATACCGGTATCGTAAAAAAGCTCATTCACATCTTTCAGCCTGCAGGATGTCCCGTTTAAAAGGTATTCGCTCTCACCGGATCGGTACAGACGCCTGGCCACCGTCACCTCCTCATAGTCGATGGGAAGCTGATGGTCAGAGTTGTCCAGGGTAATGGCCACATAGGCAAAGCCCAGAGGCTTCCTGGTCTCTGTTCCGGAAAAGATAACGTCCTGCATGTTCCCTCCACGAAGCTGCTTGGCGCTCTGCTCCCCCAGAACCCAGCGCACCGCATCGGCCACATTGCTCTTTCCGCTGCCGTTGGGACCCACAATACCGGTGATGCCGTTGTGGAATTCAAAGGTTATTTTGTTGGCAAAGGACTTGAATCCCTGCACATCGATACTTTTAAGATACATACTTCACCTGCCTATTTTTTTAGTAAGCGGATGGCATTATAGGCAGCCTGTTGTTCTGCGGCCTTTTTCGTCCTTCCCTGTCCGTGCCCGATGACTCTTCCTTCCAGCTGCGCCTCCACGGTGAAGGTCTTATTGTGATCCGGGCCTTCTTCCTTTGTCAGTACATATACTACTTCTGATGTGTATTCCCCCTGGACAATTTCCTGCAGGGTAGTCTTGCTATCATAAAAGAGCTGTTTGTGCTCCACGTCATTCAGCACGTGGGTCAGAATAAACTCTTTTGCATTAGCAAAACCACCATCCAAATAGATAGCTCCAATGACAGCCTCCACAGCGTCTGAGATAATGGAGTCCCGCGTTCTTCCTCCTGTGGCATCCTCACCCTTTCCCAATCTGAGGTACCTGCCCAGAGTCAGCTCCCGGCCGCAAAAAGCAAGGGTGGGCTCACATACCAGACTTGCACGTTTTTTCGTCAGTTCCCCCTCCGGCTGGTCCGGGTAATTCAGATATAAAAATTCGCTGGTAACCACCTCAAGCACCGCATCGCCCAAAAATTCCAGGCGTTCATTGTTATAAAGCTTATCCATTCTGTGTTCATTGGTAAAGGAGCTGTGTATCAGCGCCTGGTTCAGAAGCTCCATGTCCTGAAATGTGTATCCGATGATACGCTCCAGCTCCAGCAGTCCGTCGTAACGTCTCATAAATTCTCTCCTTTTTTCTGTTCTTCAGATATCCTTTATCAGAAAAGCTGCTGCACCAAGATAGTGCAACAGCCCTGTTCCTCTAAGCATTATCCGATTGCTTTTTTAATCTGCTCAACGGCATCGCCCACTGAGACAATCTGCTCAGCCTCCTCCGTTGGGATTTCAATATCGAATTCCTCTTCAATCCCCATAATAATCTGGAAAATGTCAAGGGAATCTGCCCCTAAATCATCTACAAATGTAGTTTCCGGTGTAATCTCCTCCGTATCAACATTTAATACCTCTGCAATAATCTTTTGTAACTTTTCCAATTCCATGTCATGTAATCCTCCCTTAATTTTCTTCTACATTACCAGAAATATGGTCTTTGATTTTGCCGTTGATCTCCTGGTTTTTAAATTGAATACATTGGATAATAGAATTCTTGAATTCTGCCGCTTTGGAACTCCCGTGGCACTTTACCACCAGTCCTTTCAGACCCAGAAGCGGCGCGCCGCCGTACTGGCTGGCATCAAAGCTTTTCAGCACCTTTTTCAGAGAAGGCTTCACCAGAAGTGCCCCCAGCTTGCCTCTGACGCTGGATACCATCGCCCCTTTTATCTTGGATATGAGGGTATTGCCCACGCCTTCGTATAATTTCAGTATAACATTTCCCACAAATGCCTCGCAGACAATGACGTCGGCATCCCCGTTGGGAATGTCCCTGGCCTCAATATTCCCCACAAAATTAATATCGCTGCACGCTTTCAGCAGGGGAAAGGTTTCCTTCACCAGAGCGTTGCCCTTCTCCTCCTCCGCACCGATATTGACTATCGCTACCCGGGGATTCCTGATGCCTACGACATGTTCCATATAGATGGACCCCATACGGGCAAACTGCACCAGATGGGACGGCCGCGCGTCTACGTTGGCCCCGCAGTCGATCAGAAGAGAGACACCGTCTCTGGTGGGAATCAGCGGTGCTAAAGGGGGGCGTTCCACGCCTTTGATTCTCCCTACCAGAACCTGCCCGCCGACCAGCACAGCTCCTGTGCTTCCCGCGGACACAAAGGCATCGGCCTCCTGGTTTTTGACCATCTTCATCCCCACTACAATGGAAGAATCTTTCTTCCCCCTGATGGCTGTTACCGGAGGTTCCCCGGTCTCAATCACCTCTGCTGCCGGTATAATAGTTACTCTTTCCTTTGGGTAGGTGCAGCCCGCCAGTTCTTTCTCAATCAGCGGTGCCTGTCCTACCAGGAGTACCTGCAGATTCTCTTTTTCATTCACTGCTTCTATGGCACCTTTTACAGCCTCCGCCGGGGCATTGTCTCCGCCCATGACGTCCACTGCCACTTTTACTAACTCGTCCATGTGTTTCCTCCTAATAATACCTACCCACAATATTACTAAACATCGAAGGAAAATGCAACATTTCCGTTATTTTTCTTTATTCCATCTTTCCGTCGCTGCCCAGATGATAGCCTTCCACATCTTTATCTGCAGCCATAGACCCATCTTCGTTCAGATAATACCAGCTGTCGCCGTCCTGGAACCAGCCGGTTCTGATATAGCCGTTCTCATCAAATGCGTACCATTTGCCCTGAATCTCTTTCCACTGGCTCTTTATAAAGCTTCCGTCAGCATTTTCAAACCACCAGCCCTTGTCATCCTGCTTCCACTGACCGGCTTCCGCGTTCACTACATCGCCCTCTTCATCATTTACAATGACTTCCGCGGTCTCACTGGTAGTTCCCTCCGTAGAATCCTGAACCGTGTTGGTGGCTACTACATAATAATAGTAGGTCCCCGGCTGATCTGTGGGAGGGGTATACGTATCGTCCGTGGCACCCTCGATTATGGTTCCGCCCCCATTGGTATTGGTCATATTCCGGTACCACTGGTAGGTCAGCGTTCCTGAATCGCTGACAGAGGCTTCCACCTTCAGGGGCGTTGCTCCCTGGTGCAGGCCGTAGGTCATGCTTCCGCTTAAGTTGGCGGTGAATTCAGGCTTTGCCACAGGAACCTCCGGTTCCTCCTGAGTCACTTCCTCCTGCACGGATTCCTCCTCGTCTGCCTTCTCTGTGCCCAGTATTTTGTCAATATATTTCTGCGGACTACAGGCTGTCAGAGACAGTACGCAGCATCCAAAGAGAATGCCCAGTAACCCCTTTTTTAATTGGTGCATTATAATTCCTCCTTTTCTCATAGTGAGGGGAGAATCTCCCGTGATAAATTTATTTCTCCACAAGTGTACTCATTCTCGAACAATTTGTCAACTGTACAGGAAAAAAAGAGGTAAACAGTCCTACAGCAAACGCCAGATGTGTTCGCTGATCTCATAGAGCAGCTTCACCTGCTGCTGCCTGTCCCCCACTGTCACCAGGCACTGAAACACAATGGTATCCGTCCACTCAGACTGGCAGGAAAGCACACGGTCAATGCGGACATCAAATTTCTCTTCCTCTGTCTCGAACCGGAGTGCTACCGGCTCCATCCTTCCCAGCTTGTTAAAGGTAGCAATCACACAGACAGAGCGGTACATATGAGCTTTGGGATTCCTGACCTGGTGGAGGGTCATAGCATCCATATTAAAATTCTTGGACATTGCAAGTCATCTCCTTCCCGTTTTCGAACGTTTGTTCTC
The DNA here is from genome assembly GCF_042848515.1 of Lactonifactor longoviformis. Taxonomy (GTDB): domain Bacteria; phylum Bacillota; class Clostridia; order Lachnospirales; family Lachnospiraceae; genus Lactonifactor; species Lactonifactor longoviformis. The sequence continues at coordinate 3,180,914 of NZ_AP031453.1, forward strand.
TTCTCAGTTTTATTATACGGAATCTCCCCCCATACTGCAAGAGGAAAAAATATCCACATATCGGCTGAGATACAAACGCATGCCTAAGCCCCGGAATCCGATAAATATTGATCCAGCAGCTGATTCAGCACCTCTGTGTCAATGGGCTTGGAGACATGGGCATTCATCCCCATATGAAGAGCCATCCGCACATCCTCCTCAAATGCATTGGCTGTCATGGCCACAATGGGAATGGTTCTCACATCCCTGCGGTTCATGTTTCGAATCACTCTGGTAGCCTCATAGCCGTCCATATTAGGCATCTTTATATCCATGATTATCATGTCATAATAGCCTTCTTCTGAGGCCTCCACCTTTTTCACCGCTTCCTCTCCGTCGCAGGCTTCTTCTATCTGCACGCCTGTACTGCCAATAAGCTCCACAGCAATCTCCCTGTTGAGTTCGTTATCCTCCGCCAGCAGAAGGCGCTTCCCGGAATAATCCGGGACTCTCTCTTCTTGCTGCTCAGGCAGTCTTTTGCCGCTGTCCAGTTCTTTCAGGAGATGGTAAACCTTAGACCGATAAAAGGGCAGGGATAAAAATGCTGCTGCATCCGTCTCTTTTCCCTCATATTGTATCTCTGCCCATTCTCCTGCAGCGAGTACCAGCGCAGGCCCCTTAGGACCACATTTTTTTCGGATAAGCCGGACAGCTTCTGCACCCTGGCCGTCTCCGGAAGAACAGTTAATAAATACCAGGCCGCATGGGTTCCCGGAGTCCCGGGCTTCCATAATAAAGGAGACTGCCTCCTCTCCTTCCCCCACAGCCTCTGCCGGAAGTCCCATATCCGCCAGAAGCCGGGCAGTGCTCTCCCGGGAACAGATATCCCCATCTACAATCAGGGTGCGTATTCCCATCCAATGGGCAGGGACTTTCTCTTCAGGAGCATCCTGCACCTTCAGAGGAATCCTTACGGTAAACACAGATCCTACGCCCGGCCTGCTTTCAACCTGGATCTCCCCATTCATCAGATCTACAAGATTCTTCGTGATTGCCATACCCAGTCCGGTCCCCGCAATCTTACTGCTGGTAGAATCCTTGGCACGCTCAAACGGCTGAAAAATCACCTTTAAAAACTCTTCCTCCATGCCGATTCCTGTGTCCGCACAGCGGAAAACATAACATTGATAGCCAAACCCTGCACTGTCCTCCTGACTGACCTCAATGCTTATCCTTCCCCCTGAGGGCGTATACTTAACCGCATTGCTCAGAATATTCAGGCACACCTGCTGAAGACGCAGGGGGTCCCCTGTTACATTCTCATTTTTCAGCGCAGTCAGGCAGACATCAGTCTGCAGCTGCTTCCCATAGGCCTGCGGCCGTATTAATTCTGCGGTCTCTGTCACTAATTCGGCAAAATTAAATGACTCCTCCCGGAGTGTCAGTTTTCCGCTCTCAATTTTTGACATATCCAGGACGTCGTTGATCAGTCCGAGAAGATGCCTGCTGGAAAGCGCAATTTTCTTCAGACATTCCTCCACCCGCCTGGTATCGTCCAGATGGGCAGCGGCAATGGAAGTCATGCCTGCTATGGCGTTGATGGGAGTTCGGATATCATGGCTCATATTAGACAAAAACTGGCTTTTCCCCCTGTTTGCGGCATTTGCATTGTCCAAAGCGCTCTGAAGGGCCTGACGCCTCTGCTCCTCCTCGTAACGCTGTTCATCGCTTCGTCTGGATATGAGGATTGCCAGCTCATCCCCGGAATAGGGATTATCCACATAAATAATCTGCGTAGAGATCCAGTGATACCGGCCGTCTGCAAGCATTTGCTTTGCCTCTATGAAAACTTCATTTTTCCTGTGTCCGAGAGTAGCATATAGATTTTCAGGGGCAAAATGAAGCCGGAACTTACTCACATAATCCGGATGAACGGTAGCTGCCATATCTTCATAGAGCTCACTGTACACTTTTTGTCTGCCAAGATCCAGCATCAGACCGGGCTGTACATAGATAAAACTGAGCTTTTCATTGGTGAGATTCACCTGGATAATAACCGGGTAAGCATTGGCAAGTGCTCCTACCAGCGTAATACGCTCCTGGAGCTGTTCTTTTTCTTTTGCCTCTTCTGCCGCTTTTTCCTCCGTGATATCATGAAAAGCCGCAATCAGGACAGGTTCACCATTTTCGTCCTGTGTCTTTTCCACAATGCATCCGGCCCAAAAATAGATGTCCCCTGCGCGTTTTAATCTGGCTGTAAATACATGCTTCCGGCCGTCCTCGGAGATTTCCTGAAAAAGCTGTGCGGCCTCCCCATAGTCCTCCGGATGAATCATATGTCTGAGCGAAGCCTCCTCTGGCACATCCCTTTGAGAACTCTCCTGGTATCCCAGCAGGCGCAGGCCTTCTTTATTGATCTGATGAAAACGATACGGCGGATCCGCAGTAATCAGTGCAATCCCCTCAGGAATAACATTGTACAGATGCACAATATACTCCGCCTGGTGATCCAGCTTTCTTTTCGCCTTAGCTGCAGACTGGAGGTAAAATAATACCAGAAGAATGATTCCCAGAATTATGCTGGCGATAAGGACCATCGAGCGCCTTAGAATATCCCTGCTCTGTTCACTTACCACTTTTTCCGGAATAATGGAAATCAGATACCAGTCTGACTCCAGCTTCAGAGGTGTATAGCAGAAAACCGTATCTTCTCCCTGGTAGCGGAATACTGCCCAGCCCGTACGGAACTCCTGGAGGGAGGCGGCAAATGCCTCCAGGCTATCCGGCTGATTCTGTGATTCCGGCAGCATATCAAACAGATTTTTAACCGTTTTATTACTGTTCGGATGAGGAGAGCGGATAAGAACATCCCCCTTGGTATTGATAATATAGGAGAATCCCGCATCCTTGTAGAAGGACAAGCTGAAGCTGTCCGCGATGCTGACTACCTCATACTCTTTCACAAGACAGCCCTCTGTACCGTCAGCCATAATTACTTTTACGTACAAATCAAATACATTCATTCCGGTTGCACTGCTGATATGGGGATTCAGAATTCCTTCCTGCCTCTCCCCCTCCCACAGCTCCGCCTCTGCCCGGCTGTCCTTCTGCAGCCCCTCCGGATAGCTGCTTCCATCTCTCAGATACAGACTGACATTGCTTTCTATGCGGCTATACTGTTCCATCATCCCGGCCGCCTGCTCCATCTGATCCCCGGAAAATTCACTGAGTTTTTCAGCGGCGGCTTCCATAGCCGCAAAGTCGTGCTGGAGCTGCATTTGCAGCCCATTGCATCCCTGACTGGTGCTCTCCATGATAGCATTGACCGATTGTTCCCAGAGCTGCTTTTTGACATACTGTATAAAAGAAAAAGTAAAGAGCATAAGAACAGCTCCCATGAGGACAGCTGCCAGAGCAATTTTCCTCTTTGAGCTTCTGCTTTCTTCCCTGGTCATGGCACGCTCCTTTCTTCCTCCGCTCTTTGATCCATCCAGTCCAAAACCGAATCCAATGCCTCCCCTGCAAGCAGCTTCTCCGATGCCTGGGCTGTCAGATCCCAGATAGGAAGATTCAGCATTCCGTCTGCGCCAATCACCGTCCTGCCTGACTGGTAACAGGCAATCAGAGGCTGAATTTCTTCCCTGGAGGACGGGCTTCCCTCCTTTAAGGGACTGAAGGAGGATTGCTGATCCGCAAATTTTTGAATATTCTCTCTCTGCGTAAAATACTCCACAAACTTTTTGGCCGCAGCTTCATTTTTGCTGTGCGCATTTACACTCAGACGTGTATCCGCATTGATTACCATAAGCGCACCGTCCTCCAGTATCGGAATGGGAACTACCTGAAATTCAAATCCCGGTTCCATATCCCTGGTCCGTCCGGCAGCCCATGCCCCTGTGAGCATAAACGGAGCCTCTCCCTCCACAAACTCTTCCAGATCATCCGAGGTCTTTTTTGTATGCACTGCCCTCTCTCCGTCAATATACCCCTTGCGGATAAAGCGATCCGCCAGTGAAAACCCCTCAGTCAGATACTGGCTTAAGCTGTCTTCTCCCCGGTTCAGACGGGAAAACACCTCTTGCTGGCGCCCCTCCTGATACACAGGATAAAATCCGGCGCCAATTGCCAGTGTTTTTAAGGAGATATCATTGTTGGCGATAATAGGCGTGATTCCCTGCCCCTTAAAATACCCGCAGACCTCTTCCCACTGAGAAAGATTTTCCGGGATCTTTTGCTTATGCTTCTCCAGCAGATCCAGATTACAGTAAAGACCGAAGGCCGACACCGTGGTGGGAACCCAGAAAATCTTTCCTTCACGGTCCATCTGACTGAGCATCCGGTCCGTATACTCAGAGATAGCGGTAAGCTCCGAGAGATCCGCCAGCTGTCCCTCTGCCCCCAGTCTCAGCACAGCATCATGATTTACCATAAAAACATCGTCTCCCTTTCCGGCAGACATCCTTTTCTCCAGGGCCTCATAATATTCTGTCCCCTTCAGACTTTCATAGGAAACCCTTATTTCAGGATTTTCACTCATAAAATCCGATATAATCTCTTCAATAACCGTAACATTCTCCGGTTCATACTTATTCCCGAAAAATGTAATGGATGCAGCCTCTTCTTTTGCATCCCCATAGTTTACCACCTGGTTTTTGCTTCCACATCCCGGAAGCACCAGGGAGAACATGAGCAGCACCGAACACATACCCGCAATCTTTTTCCTTTTCATCTGCAGCCTCTCTTCTTATTTCAGACATGCCGGACTCCCTTCCTGAACAATATTCCCTTCCATCAGGTGTACGGCACTCATTATACAGTAAAGTATAACATACTTAACTATAGTAATCCATTATTTCCAGCCGGGTATGACGCTTTCCCATGCAAAAGAAGACCGGGAAAAAGCAATTAGCCTTTTCCCGGTCTTCTTTTGCATTCCCAGAATTAATCCATGGAAATGATTTCTTTTTTGTTGTAAGAGCCGCATGCCTTGCATACTCTGTGAGGCATCATTAATTCTCCGCATTTGCTGCATTTAACTAAATTCGGAGCGCTCATTTTCCAGTTTGCTCTTCTTTTATCTCTTCTAGCTTTAGAAGTTTTATTCTTTGGACAGATGGACATTGTTTACACCTCCTTAAACTTGCTGAATATATCACTGATTACCGCCATTCTGGGATCCAGGTTCTCGACCCTGCAGTCACAGGGACCCTGATTCAAATTCTTTCCACAATGGCTACAGATTCCTTTGCAGTCATCTTTGCACAGTACCCGTAAGGGCCAATTGATTAAAATCTCATTATAAACTAACTGCTCCACATCCAGGTTTCCGCCTGTGATATAGTTGCTTTCATCCAAATCTTTTATCCGTTCTTCTTCTGACTGCTTCATATCTACTTCCCGTTCAAAATCAAACACAAACTCTACAGGCACGTCCGAAAGACAGCGCCCACAGGGAATCAACAGAGTCAGACTTCCTTCTCCATTAATCTGCAGTACTTTTTTTCCTTTGTTTTTAATGGTAAAATGTACCGGTGTTTTCTTTTGTACAGGGAACGTTCCCAGCCTGGAGGTGAAGTTTTCCATGTCCACCATGGCTTCCACACGTTGTGTTTCTCCCTCTTTGGATAAAATATCTGATAAATTAATTAGCATAACAGTCTCCTAATCACACCTTATTGATTATACCTGGGGCATGGCCATTTGTCAACTATTTTTTCCAGAATAGAACAATTCCGGTTTTGGATGTAGAAGCGGCAAAAGGGAGATACACTGGTATTGTGCATTCTCCCTTGTCTTTTTTATCAAAACATACGGATTCTTATTTTACCAGCCCAACAGTCTCCCTGCAAATTGCAAGTTCTTCGTTGGTAGGAATGGACACTACTGTAACCTTGGAGGATTCTTTGGTGAGAACTCTCTCAACGCCTCTGCAGTTGTTTGCCTCTTTGTCGAATTCCACACCCAGATATTCCAGACCTTCGCATACACCTTCGCGGATGGCTGCTGCGTTCTCTCCCAGTCCTGCTGTGAAAGCAATGACATCCACCCCGTTCATGGCTGCAGCATATGCACCGATGTATTTTTTAACACGGTAGCAGTAAGCTTCCAGGGTGCTGATGGCAGCTTTATTGCCTGCATCTGCAGCTTCCTGGATGTCGCGGCAGTCGCTGGAGATTCCGCCGGATAAGCCTAACATACCGGATTCTTTATTTAATACATTCATGACCTCTGACAGTGTCAGATTTTCTTTTTTGCTGATAAACTCAAGGATCGCCGGATCCAGATCACCGGAACGTGTACCCATAATCAATCCTTCCAGAGGAGTAAGCCCCATGGAAGTGTCTACGCATTTGCCGTGGTCTACTGCGGATACGGAAGCGCCGTTGCCTAAATGGCATACGATAATCTTCAGATCTTCTGCCTTTTTGCCCAGGAACTCTGCTGCTCTCTTGGATACAAAGCTGTGGGAAGTTCCGTGGAATCCATATCTTCTCACCCCGTACTGCTCATAATATTTGCGGGGAAGTCCGTACAGGTATGCTTTCTCAGGCATTGTCTGATGGAAGGCTGTGTCAAATACACCTACCATTGGCGTGTTCGGCATAAGCTCCTGGCATGCGCGGATACCGATTAAGTTTGCAGGGTTGTGAAGAGGAGCCAGATCGTTGCACTCTTCCACTGCTTTTAAAACCTCGCCGTCGATAACAACGGAGGAAGCAAACTTCTCGCCGCCGTGTACGATACGGTGGCCTACAGCATCTACCTCTGTCAGGCTCTTGATTACACCTGTCTTCTCATTCATCAGCGCGTCCAGAACCATCTGAATGGCCTGCTTGTGTGTAGGCATGGCAGCTTCTGTCACTTCTTTTTCACCGTCTGCCGGCTGGTACACCAGGCGGCCGTCGATACCGATTCTTTCGCAGAGGCCTTTGGCAAGCACTGCCTCTGTATCGGAATTGATTAACTGGAATTTCAGGGAAGAGCTTCCGCAGTTGATTACTAATACATTCATTTTCTAATTTCCTCCGTAGATTTATTATTCCTTACTCGGCCTGGCACTGTACAGCAGTAATGGCAACAACACCAACGATATCCTCAGCAGAGCATCCTCTGGATAAGTCGTTTACCGGTTTTGCGATACCCTGTGTCACAGGTCCGTAAGCTTCTGCTTTTGCAAGTCTCTGTACTAATTTGTATCCGATGTTTCCTGCATCCAGATCCGGGAAAATCAGCACGTTAGCTTTTCCGGCTACCGGGCTGTTGGGAGCTTTTGACTGTCCCACGCTTGGAACAATGGCAGCATCCAGCTGGAATTCGCCGTCTAACTTCAGTTCCGGATTCTGTTCTTTTGCAATCTTGGTAGCTTCCACTACTTTATCTACGTCAGCATGCTTTGCACTGCCCATGGTGGAGTGGGATAACATAGCAACCACTGGTTCTTCCTGAACTAATAGCTGGAAGGATTCTGCGGAAGATGCTGCGATAGCTGCCAGTTCTTCCGGATTGGGATTCTGGTTCAGACCGGAATCTGCAAATACGAAAGTACCATTTGCACCATATTCGCAGTCTGGTACCGCCATTAAGAAGAATGCGGACACTAATTTGGTTCCGGGTTTTGTCTTCAGGATCTGGAGACAAGGTCTTAAAGTATCTGCTGTTGAGTGGCAGGCGCCGGATACCATTCCGTCAGCGTCGCCCATTTTTACCATCATAACACCGTAGTATAAATACTGATTTAACAGGATTTCCTTAGCCTGCTCTGGTGTCATTCCTTTTTTCTGTCTTAATTCTACCAGCTTGTCTATGTAACCGGCTGTTTTATCGGAAGCTGCCGGGTCAACGATAACAGCCCCGCTGATATCCAGTCCTTCGCTTCCTTTTTTTACTTCTTCTTCACTTCCTACAAGAACTACATTGGCAATTCCTTCTTTTAAAATCTGTGCGGCTGCCTCATATGTTCTGCGGTCTTCGGTCTCCGGAAGTACAATTGTTTTCTTATTTGATTTTGCTCTCTCTTTAATTACGTCAATAAATCCCATGATTTTTTTGACTCCTTTCTTCTGCTGGTTTTCACCGTTTCTTCCTGATATCGGAAGCTACCAATTCCCTGGAAAGCCTCACTTATCACAATTATACAACCTTTTATTTACAGGCACAAGGCTTTCAGCCCCCTTAATCCTCCACAAAATTGTATTTAATTCAATACATGGATTATTTCCTGGGTTTTCCAAATTTATACACCCCAAAGGCGGCAGACTTCTTACTTTCTCTTGATTTTTAGTCCGGTTCTGCGTATAATGCAGTCAAATAAAAGATACCATAATTTTAGAGGGGAGCCTGCACGCCTATGAAAACAGTAGCTCTGATTACAGAATATAATCCATTTCACAACGGACATGCCTATCATATGAACCAGGCCAAAGCTCTGACCGGGGCCGACTATGTGCTTGTAGTAATGAGCGGCGATTATGTACAGCGGGGCGTACCTGCAATATTCGACAAATATACCCGCACCCGTATGGCACTGGACTGCGGGGCGGATCTGGTTCTGGAGCTTCCCGTCTGCTACGCTTCCGGAAGCGCTGAGTACTTTTCGAGAGGAGCGGTTTCCCTTCTGGACAGTCTGGGGGTGGTAGACGCCCTTTGCTTTGGGAGCGAGGCCGGAGACCTCCGTCCGTTTAACACTGCGGCGTCCATCCTTCAGGAGAATCCGGCCACTTACTCTGAGTGTTTAAAATCCGCCTTAAGAGAAGGGAAGTCCTTTCCCGCCGCCCGCCAGGCAGGTCTGGAGGCATACCTCGCCGAACAGGGAGAGGATTCCGGCTGGATCAGGGATTTCATCACTGCCCCGAATAACATCCTGGGGATTGAATACTGCCGGGCTTTAAAGGAGCTGAATTCTTCTATTAGCCCCTGCACCATACAGCGCAGAGGAAACGGATATCACGATGAGGCCCTTCAGGAGACCATGAGTTCTGCCAGCGCCATCCGAAAGGCCATGGATACCGGGAAGGGGCTCTCTTTTCTGGAGGGGCAGATGCCTTCAGCTGCTTACCGGATTTTTGCCGATGCCCTGGGGGTACACGGCCCTGTAAATGAGGATGACTTTTCACTTCTGCTCCGGTATAAGCTTCTTCTGGAAACATCCGCCTGCCCCCGGGAGGATGCCCAACGGCAGCTTCTTCGCTACTGCGATGTGTCTCCGGATCTGGGACGACGGATCCTCCGTCAGATCAACCAGTGCGACAGTGTTTCCTATTTTACGGAGATTCTGAAAACCAGGGATATGACGTATACCCGCATCAGCAGGGCCCTGCTCCATATCCTTCTGGAGATCACGGCAGGAGATATTCCTCCCCGGGCTCCCTATGCCCGCATCCTGGGATTTCGAAAAGAGGCCTCCTGCCTTTTGTCAGCCATAAAAAAAGCAGGGGGGATTCCGGTGATTTCCCGCCCTGCTGCGGCAAAAGACATTCTCTCAGATACAGCGTATCGGGTATTTGAAAAAGAGATTTTTGCCTCTAACCTATATGAAAGTATTCTGGCCGCCAAATATCGCAGGCCATTCTGCCATGAGCTTACCCGGGGGATCCTTATCTCCTGATCCCGGTTTAGGCCGACACTTCGTTGCCGTTTTGGATTCCCTTTTGGAAAGCCACAGCATTGTCCAGGGTTGTTCCTGAGATTGCCGCCAGTGCCTCCTGGGTGAAGAATCCCTGGTGTGAGGTAATCATCACATTGGGGAAGGATAACAGTCTGGCAGTAGTGGAATGTTCCAGGATTTCATCGGAACGGTCTTCAAACACATTGTTGGTCTCCTCCTCGTACACATCCAGGCCTACTCCAAAGAACTTCCGGGCGCGGATACCCTCGATGAGGTCCGCTGTCTTCACCAGCCCTCCTCTGGAGGTATTGACCAGGATTACCCCGTCCTTCATCTTGGCAATGGTGTCCCTGTTGATTAGGTGATAGGTGCTGTCCATCAAAGGGCAGTGAAGTGAGATAAGGTCACTTCTTGACAGCAGTTCATCCAGGCTCACATACTCCGCAAAATCCAGTTCCGGATTCCGGTGTACATCATAGGCAATTACCTTCATACCGAATCCACGGCAAATCTTTGCCATAGCCGCCCCAATCTTACCAGTTCCCACAATCCCTGCCGTCTTCTCATAGAAATTAAATCCCATCAGGCCGCTTAAACTAAAGTCATTTTCCCTTACCTTAACATAAGCCTTGTGAATCCTGCGGTTAGCCGTAAGAGCCAGGGCCATGGCATGCTCTGCCACCGCCTCCGGGGAATATCCCGGCACACGCATCACCTTGATGCCATACTCCTCAGCCTTTTCCAGATCCACATTGTTGTATCCGGCACAGCGCATCAAAATCAGCTTAATTCCGGCTTCCCGGAGCGCATCCATAGTCTCTGAGCCCACATCAGAGCTTACAAACCCGCAGACCGCGTCATATCCCTTAGCCAGAGGCGCCGTTCTGGGGGCCAGATCCGCCTTCAGGTACTCAATCTCAATCTCCGGGTAATGCTCCAATTGTTTATTAAACGATTCTTTGTCGTAAGTTTTGGTATCAAAAAATAATATTTTCATGTGAATTCCTCCTCGTGTCCTTGCTGACATACTTTATAGTTTAGTCTTTCCAGTTATAGGTTAGATCATTCTAACCATTTTTGTCAAGTTAAACTTTTAACGAAATTTGGGACGTGTACTTTCTAGAAAGTACACGTCCCAAAATAGGCAAGGGGTGTCCCAAACTCAGACAGCCCTGTCCCCTTTCATTAATTTTTAAAGCTGTGAATCGGCGCAGGAATTCTTCCTCCCCTGTTGACAAATGCCTCACAGGAGTACGGATTCACCGGCATAACCGGCGCATATCCCAAAAGTCCGCCGAATTCCACGGTATCTCCCACGGTTTTCCCTATCACGGGGATCAGCCTTACCGCGGTGGTCTTCTGGTTTACCATACCGATGGCGCACTCATCAGCAATGATTCCGGATATGGTGGACGCCTTGGTATCTCCCGGAACGGCAATCATATCCAGTCCTACGGAGCAGACGCAGGTCATGGCTTCCAATTTTTCCAGAGTGAGGGCATTGGCCAGCACTGCATCGATCATGCCCTGATCCTCACTTACAGGGATAAATGCCCCGCTTAAGCCCCCTACATAGGAGGATGCCATTACCCCGCCTTTTTTCACCTGGTCATTGAGAAGGGCCAGGGCGGCTGTGGTTCCCGGTGCCCCGGCATATTCCAGGCCGATTTCCTGGAGAATTTCCGCCACGCTGTCACCGATCGCCGGAGTCGGTGCCAGGGACAGATCAATGATACCAAAGGGTATCCCCATCTTTCTGGATGCTTCCTGAGCTACCAGCTGTCCAACTCTCGTAACTTTAAAGGCTGTTTTCTTAATTGTCTCACACAGAACCTCAAAGTCTTTCCCCCGGACAGCTTCCAGTGCGGTCTTCACAACACCCGGTCCGCTGACCCCCACATTGATGATGGCATCTGCCTCTGTGACGCCGTGGAATGCCCCTGCCATAAAGGGATTGTCGTCCGGCGCATTGCAGAACACCACCAGCTTGGCACATCCTAAGGAATCCTGCTCTTTGGTATACTCTGCAGTTTCCAGGATAATCTCACCCATAAGCTTTACCGCATCCATATTGATTCCTGTCTTGGTGGATCCCAGGTTCACGGAACTGCACACCCGCTCTGTCACAGAAAGAGCCTTGGGAATTGACCGGATGAGCATCTCGTCCGCAGGGGTCATCCCTTTGGACACCAGCGCAGAGTATCCCCCGATGAAATTCACTCCCACCTCTTTTGCCACTTGATCCAGCGTCCGTGCAAGGGTCACAAAATCCTCCGGTGTTTTGCAGGCGGCAGCTCCCACAAGGGAGATTGGAGTAATAGAAATTCTTTTATTTACAATGGGAATCCCGTATTCTTTTTCAATCTCATCCCCTGTGCTTACCAGATTTCTGGCCAGACGGGAGATCTTCTCATACACCTTCCGGTTTACCTCCTCCAGACTGGAGTCAATACAGTCCAAAAGGCTGATTCCAAGGGTTATGGTACGTACATCCAGATTCTCCTGTTCGATCATCTTGTTGGTTTCATGTACTTCAAATATATTAATCATGTACTTATCCTTCCTTTGTTCATCCTGTATCTTCCATCTCAGATCCGGTGCATTTTGTTAAAAATATCCTCATGCTGGCAGCGAATCATAACACCAATCTCTTCTCCCACCTTTTCCAGCTCTTTTCCCATCTCCCCGATTTCTTTGGGAGATTTGGTCGCGTCTGTAATCATCATCATATTAAAAAATCCATCCAGAATCGTCTGGGAGATATCCAGGATATTTACCTGATTCTCCGCAAGGTACGTACATACTTTTGCAATAATTCCAACAGTATCTTTTCCTACAACAGTAATAATGGTTTTTTTCATTTTCTCACATCCTCCTATGTATGAAAGCTTAAAAGCAGATCATTTCTGATGCCTGTTCCCTGTGCGCCACCTGTATGGGAAAATCTTTGGAGTGGTAGGGATTATCTCCCATGGTCACCTCCGCACATACGGTTTCATAGGCCAGTTTCTCGTAGTTGTTTTCTTTGCTCAGATGCCCCAGCATCACAGACTTCAGGTTGTCGTGGAGCAGTTCACACAGAAGCCGCCCGGCCAGCTCGTTGGACAGATGGCCCCGCTCTCCCAGTATCCTCCGTTTCAGATAGTAGGGATACGGCCCCACCTGAAGCATGTTCACATCATGATTTGCCTCCAAAAGCAGCACATCCGATCCGGCCAGCTTTTCCACAATATAATCCGTGTATTTTCCCAGGTCAGTGGCAATCCCCACTGACTTGTCCTGATGGCGGATCCTATATCCCACAGGCTGGGCTGCGTCATGTGAAATAGTAAACGGCTCTACCTTCAAATCCTCTATCTCAAAATTCTCATCCGCCTCAATGGGACGGAAAATGCCTTCCGGCAGTTTTCCCAGGGAACTGCATCTTTTGATCTCTTCAATGGTTCCCGGCGTAGCGTACACAGGCACCTCGTACTTCCGTACAAATACTCCAAGTCCTTTGATATGGTCCGAGTGCTCATGGGTAATCAGAATCCCGTTCACATCCCGCCCCGTCATATCAATGGTATTGAGCCCTTCCTCTACTTTTTTCTTGCTGATGCCTACATCTACCAGCAGGGTAGTTTTGTCACTGCCTACACAGATACAGTTCCCGCTGCTGCCGCTGGCTATACTACATAGTTTCATATTTTCTCATCCTTCGGTCGATTTGTAAATGGGTATGCTCCACATCCTCGCTGTTGTAAAGTACAAAGTCTGCGGCAGCTTCATATTCATCATCGCTGAGCTGATTGGCCAGAATCTCATCGATTCTCTGATCCGTATACCCCCGGTCATTCCGGAGGCGCTCCCTGCGCACCTGGGGCTCACAGTATACCACCCAGAGCTCATCGTAGATTTCATCGTATTTTTCCTCTATCAAAAGAGCGGCCTCTATAAAGAAGTAAGGAACATCTTCCTTTCCTGCCCTGGCCACTTCCTTTTTTATGTATTCCTTCACCGCCGGGTGGATAATACCGTCCAGCCGGTCCAGCATCTCTCTTTTCTGAAATACAATCTCTGCAATCTTCATTCTGTCCAGAGTGCCGTCTTCCATCACAATCCACTCACCGAACAGCTCTATTACCTCCTGATAGCAGTCACCGCCGGGAAGCATCAGCAGATATCCCACTTCATCTGCCTGCACCACACGGGCATCATAATTCTCTTCTATATAGTTCAGCACGGAACTTTTTCCGGAGCCCACACCTCCGGAGATTCCAATCACTCTCATACTCTTCCTCCTCCTGCCGGGGTGCCCCGCCCTTCCCGGCTTCGGACACCCACGAAAGCATTTTATCATAAGTTACAGCGGAATTCTACCTTTATTTCACGGCCTATTTGGCCTCATACCAGTTTCTTCCGGTATGCATATCAATCTCCAGAGACACTGCCAGGTCCGCAGCCTGCTTCATTTCCTTTTCCAGGATACGGGACACCTCCTCCAATTCTTCTTCATACACCTCCAGGAGAAGCTCATCGTGAACCTGGAGAATCAGCTTTGTCTCAAGTTTTCTCTCCTTAAGCGCCTCATTGACCCGGATCATAGCAATCTTAATAATATCTGCCGCAGTTCCCTGAATAGGCGCATTCATCGCCACCCGCTCCCCAAAGGATCTCTGCATAAAATTACTGGACTTTAGCTCCGGAACCGGACGCCTTCTTCCGAACAGTGTGGTCACATACCCCTGTTCCTTTCCCTGCTTCACCAGACCGTCCAGAAACCCTTTGATTTTGGGATACGTTTCAAAATAATTCTCTATATACTGGGCAGCCTCTTTTCTCGTAATACTCAGGTCCTGACTCAGGCCAAAGGAACTGATGCCGTATACGATTCCAAAATTCACTGCCTTCGCATTCCGCCGCTGAAGATCCGTCACTTGATCAAAGGGCACGTGAAAGACCTGAGAGGCCGTCATACGGTGAATGTCCTGGGCCTCGCTGTATGCCTGTATGAGTTTTTCATCCCCGGACATATGCGCCAGAACCCGCAGTTCGATCTGGGAATAATCTGCATCCAGAAAGATGCAGCCCTCTCTGGGCACAAATACCTTACGAATCAGACGCCCAAGCTCCATGCGCACCGGAATATTCTGAAGATTAGGCTCTGTGCTGCTGATACGCCCCGTTGCCGTTATCGTCTGGTTAAAATTCGAGTGAATCCTTCCGTCCTCACCAATATAATTTGCCAGCCCGTCCGCATAGGTGGACTTTAGCTTGGTCAGCTGGCGGTATTCCAGAATATCCGCAACCACAGAGTGATCCGGCGCCAGTTTGTCCAGGACATCCGCAGCCGTGGAATAGCCGGTCTTCGTCTTCTTCCCCCCGGGAAGCTGCATCTTCTCAAATAGGATGACCCCCAGCTGCTTGGGAGAATTGATATTGAATTCCTCTCCTGCTTTCTGGTAAATAATGCTCTCCAGCTCTTTGATCCTGACCTCCAGACGGCTTCCGTACTCCTTCAGTTCCTCCCCTTCCACCTGGATCCCCGCAGCCTCCATGTCATGCAGGGTGAACAGCAGAGGCATCTCCATCTCGCGGAAAAGGGAAAGCATCCCCGTCTCCTCCAGAGCCTTTGTCAAAGGCTCTATACCGGCCAGTGCCACATACGCCATGTAGCAGCAGCTCACCGTCACTTCCTCTTCTTTTTCCTCCAGCCCCTTTTTATAGGAAACTTTTCCCAGCAAATCTTCCCGGGCAGGCACCATAAGCCCGAGGTACTCCTTGGCAATGTCGTCGTAGGTATAGGCAGATTTCAGAGGATTCAGAAGGTAAGCGGCGATCCCTCCGTCGAACATCCTTGAGTGTTCCTCAATCTGTATCCTACTGAGCATCTCCTTCACGTTCAGTGAAGCGGTCTGTCCCGCCCCTCTGCAGATCCCTTCCAGCTGTTCCAGAAGATATCTTTCTGTGAGAAATCCCTCCACAGGGAAAAATGCTGCTTCTATTTTCTCTTTTTCCCCTAGGGCCACCCCAAGCCCCAGAACCTCTCCCTTCTCCAGAAGAAGGTGCACTCCGGCCCGGTCAGCCTTTTTTGCCTTAGACAGAAAGGCATCTGCCTGTGAAAGATCAGTAACTCTCTGAAAATGCTCCTCTGCCTTGTTTTTTGATGAAGTATTCTCAAAACGGTTTAAAAGGTTTTTGAATTCCAGTTCTTTAAACCATTCATAGGCCTCCTGGGTAAACAAATCCTTCAGTCTGGCCTCCTCAAAGCTGTAGTCCAGCGGACAGTCTGTACAGATGGTTGCCAGCTCCTTGCTCAGCTTAGCCAGATCATAGTGTTCTTTTAAGGATTCCTTTGCCTTGTTGGGTTTGATCTCCTCCACATGGGCATAGGCATTTTCAATAGTGCCGTACTCCAGCAGAATCTTAGTGGCTGTTTTCTCTCCTACCCCCGGTATTCCCGGTATATTATCAGAAGAATCCCCCATGAGGGCCTTTAGCTCAATGATCTGGGGCGGTGTCAGCTGATAGGCCTCCAACACCCCCCTGCCGTCATAGTCCTCTACGGTTGTCTTACCCCCTCTGGTCTTGGGAATCCGTATTTTTACGTGCTCCGTGGCCAGCTGCAGCAGATCCCGGTCCCCCGAAAGCACGGTGACTTCCATACCTGCCGCCTCTCCTTTTCTGGCCAGGGTGCCCAGGATGTCATCTGCCTCGTACCCCTCCCTGGAAACAATCGTTACGCCCATAGCCTCCAGGACATCCCTGATAATAGGAACCTGCTCCCGCAGTTCCTGGGGCATAGGTTTTCTCGTCCCCTTGTAGGCCTCATACATATTGTGCCGGAAGGTGGGTGCGTGTTCATCAAAGGCAACCGTGAGATACTGGGCGTTCTCCTCCTCCAGCGTCTTAAATAATATAGTTAAAAAGCCGTAGATGGCGTTGGTGTGCAGACCCTCCGCGTTGGTAAGGTCCGGCAGACCGTAAAAAGCCCTGTTCAGTATACTGTGTCCGTCAATTAGTACAATTTTTTCACTCATAAGTTCTCCTATATCTGTCTGGTTTTATTTTCTGATACTCTCTTTTCTTCTACACAATTTTATTCATAGCCAAAATACTTTCCGTAATCAGCTTTTTAAACATGGGGGCAGCCTTGTCGGCAATTTCCTGGACCTCCAGATGGCTGAGAGGCTGATCCGTCATCCCGCATCCCAGATTGGTAATGCAGGAAATCCCGCAGATTTTCATGCCCATATGGTTTGCGGCCATAGCCTCGCAGGCAGTGCTCATTCCCACAGCATCCGCTCCCAGAATCCGGCACATTTTCACCTCGTGAGGGGTCTCAAAATTAGGACCTGTAAGCTGGATGTACACGCCTTTCTGCAGTGGGATCTTCTGTTCTGCCGCCGTACGTTCTATGATTTCCTGAAGCTCCCTGTCATATACCTGGCTCATATCACTGAACCGCTCCCCAAGCTCGGGAATACTTTCCCCTATCAGCGGGGAAGGAACAAAGTTTGATATATGATCCGTGATCATCATAAAGTCTCCTGCCTGAAACTCAGTATTCACACCCCCTGCCGCATTGGTGAGAAACAGAATCTCTGCCCCCATAAGCTTCATCAGACGGACCGGCAGCACCACATCCTCAATAGAGTATCCCTCATAATAATGGACTCTTCCCTGCATAATCACTACAGGTACCTCCCCCACATATCCAAAGACGAACCTGCCTCTGTGTCCCGGAATTGTGGAAACCGGAAATCCCTCTATCTCTTTGTAGTCCAGTGTATCTGCAATTTGAATCGTTTCTGCGTAATCTCCCAGCCCAGAGCCCAGAACCAATGCTGCCCGGGGCTTAAAATTTATCTTTTTCTGAAAACAGTCATAACATTTCATAAGCTTTTTATATGCTGGATTCATTCTGACACTCTCCTTTTGGCACTCTTTTCCCTTAAGTATACCCTGTAATAGAAAAAAGTTCCACCTGTCCTTTGCTGTTTTTTAGGATAAAGCCCAAAAAACTGCATAAAGTATCAGGTAGAACCTTTTATAGTTTGCTTCGTTCTGTTTTACTTTGAAAAAAAGAGGAGAAACCTATGCACCGGAAAATCAAGTATCTTCACTGGGCCGGCTTTCTGTTTGTCGCCGCAGCGGGAAGCCTCCTGCACTTTTTATACGAATATTCAGGTCAGAATCCCCTGGCTGCCTTTATCTCACCAGTCAATGAATCCACCTGGGAGCATCTGAAGCTGTTATTTTTCCCCTATCTCGTCTTTCTTTTTATAGAAAGACTTCTGCTCAGAGGCACATATCCGCGCTTTTTCACCGCTCATCTGTTAAGCCTCCTTGCCGGACTGTGCGCCATCCCTGTTCTTTTTTATACCTATACAGGTATCCTGGGCAAAAACTATCTGGCAGCCGACATTGCCGTATTTCTCATCTCCGCAGGTCTTTCCTGTTTTCTCAGTCAGCGCCTGCTTACGCATTCGCCCTTCCAGAGAAAAGGAACAGAGGCAGGAGCGTGGATTTCATGTGCCGTCCTGGCCGCCCTGTTTCTCTTCTTTGTATATGCTTCCTTCTTTCCTCCGGACCTTGCCCTCTTTCAGCCTCCGGCATAACTTTAGGCTAATATCCTTCTTTTCTTCTCTGCTTTCTGAGTGCGTAACGCTTCATACCGCTCTCCCACTCGGCTTTTTGGGACTCTGTCTCAATTACAAGGCCGGGGACCGGTATGGGGTTATTGTTCTCGTCCACAGACACCATAACAAGATATGCCCGGTTAATCATCTTCCGGAGTCCGTTTAAATCCTCCACATAGGTATCCACCCGGACCTCCATAGAGGTTGTCCCCACATATGTCATCTTTCCCCGAAGCACCAGCATATCCCCCGTCTTGGCGCTGGCCTTAAAGTTCAGATTATCAATACAGGCTGTAGTGGTCTCTGTCTGGCAGTGGCGGCGGGATACAATCCCCGCCATCTCATCAATCCACTCTACCAGCTTTCCTCCAAACAGCCTTCCATATCCATTGCTGTGCTTAGGCATCAGCAGATACGTCTGCTCTGTCAAAGAATCCTCCACACGTTTTACTTCCATACATCTTCCATCCTTTAGTATCAATTATAATCACATCACACGGGATCTATTATATCATAAATTGGATGGAATAAAACCTATTCCTTATTTTTCTTTCGTCTGTGCCTTTGTCTCTGTCTGGGCAGGCAGCTTTTGGCTTTCATTTTCCATGGGATTTCCCAGTAAATTAAATAATTTCTCCGCACGCAATCTTCCTCCCGGAATCTCCCGAGGGCTGACTTCGGAAATCATCCGGCATATCATGTATCACAACGGTTTTGCCCACAACCTCCTCCGGGTAAAACCGATCGGTATAGAACATCATCCAGGCAAATCCCCGGTTCCCAAACAGCGAGGGCATATCCCCCGCATGCTCCGGATGTTCACACCCCTCCGGATTCCAGTGGTTTTTCGTATCTGCAAAGGGATCCTCAGGGGTTCCCGTACAGGTATTGCCTTCATGAATGTGAAAGCCAAAGATTCCATTGGGACATTTCTGATCTTCATAGGGCAGACCCTCGATCTCGGCCAGCACCAGGGAGCCGCCGGCACTTCCGTAAAAATACACATATCCCACCAGGCCTCTGTGGTTTTCATCCCCCTTCACCTTGGCTACCGCATCCGGAGTGCCTAGAAGAACATCGCTGAACATATAATTTCTGGATTGGCGCATACTCGTTTCCTTTTGATTCACATACAGTCCTTTCATACTATGCAGAAATCAGGATATTGTGAATCTGTACGGCCCTCCTACAATGCTTCTATAAACCGCATAAACGCTTCCCGGCCTTTTGGAGTGCACTTGTAAACCCCTGCATCCTCCAGCACCTTTACAAATACCTGTCCGATTTCTTCCTGAAGGATCTCCGTCACATTATCTTCCGTTACTGCCTCATATCGGGGAAGGAAATCCTTTACCCACGCAGCATGCTTCTCTAAGGCCTCATGCTCCGCGGGATCTCTACCCTCCAGTATATATTCCGCCAGAAGCTCCATCTCCCCTTTCAGCCTTGCCGGGAGAACTGCCAGTCCCATCACTTCGATAAGGCCGATGTTCTCCTTCTTGATGTGATGGTACTGGGCATGGGGATGATATACCCCAAGGGGATGCTCTTCTGTCGTGATATTATTTCTGAGGGTCAGATCCAATTCAAACAGATTTCCCGCCTTCCTTGCTATAGGCGTGATGGTGTTGTGGGGGACTCCCCCTGTCTCGGCATAGACAAATGCCGCCTCATCCGTATAGCCTCTCCAGATCTCCAACACATGGGAAGCCAGATCAATCAGCCGTTTTTCATCCTCACACCGGATCCGAAGCACCGACAGGGGCCATTTTACAATGCCGGCCTCCACATCCTCATAGCCCGGAATCGTCACCTGCCGTTCCACAGGGGCTTTTGCCATAGCAAAGGTATAGTTTCCTCCCTGGAAATGGTCGTGGCTCAGGATAGACCCCCCTACAATGGGCAGATCCGCATTGGAACCCAGAAAATAGTGGGGGAAGAGCTTCACAAAGTCAAACAGCTTCACAAAGGCAGATCTGTCTATCTTCATAGGTATATGCTCAAAGTTAAATGCGATACAGTGTTCGTTGTAATACACGTAAGGGGAATACTGAAGCCCCCACCGGCTGCCGTTTATGGTGATCGGTATGATTCTGTGGTTCTCTCTTGCCGGGTGGTTCAGCCTCCCCGCATACCCTTCGTTTTCCGCACACAGCTGGCACCTGGGATAAGCGCTCTGTCTGGCATTCAGCGCAGCGGCAATGGCCTTGGGGTCTTTTTCCGGTTTTGAGAGATTGATGGTAATATCGATCTCGCCGTATGGACTCTCCACCTTCCATTTCTTGTCCTTTTTGATTCGGTATCTCCGGATATAATCGCTGTCCTGGCTGAATTTGTAAAAATACTCTGTAGCAGCCGCCGGAGACTCCTTATATTTTTCAAAAAACTCTGCCTGTACCTGCGCTGGCCGGGGCAGCAAACAGTTCATAATTTTCGTGTCAAAGAGATCCCGGTATCCGATGCTGTCCTCAATAATCCCCCGCTTTACCGCCTCATCCAGAAGGGCTCCCAGGATCTCTTCCAGGTCTGCCCCGCCGCAGTCTTCCTCCGGCTCCTGGTATTCGTCCTCATGGAACAGATCCAAAAGAAGATTTGTTGCATATATCTTCTCGCAGGCCGGAAGAATTCCTGTCTCAATACCGTACTGTACTAACTTTTTTATATTCTGATTCAGACTCATTCTCTCACCTTTCCCCGTTAGGATAATCTGCGGGCGCCCTCACCGATCTCTACCACATAAAAATCAGCCGCATAGCCTATCTTTTCTTTATAGATGCTGCCCACATTTTCGATAAACGCATCCACTGCCTCATTTTTTACGATGCTTACAGTACAGCCGCCGAACCCTGCCCCTGTCATACGGGATCCGATGACTCCTGGCTGCTGCCAGGCAGCTTCCACCAAAGCATCCAGCTCCGGACCGGTAACCTCGTAATCATCTCTCAGGGATATATGGGACTCATTCATCAGTTCCCCAAAGGTCTCCAAATCATTGGCCTTTAAGGCTTTCACAGCCTTCACCGTCCGCTGATTCTCAAAGACCGCATGCTTCGCCCTCTTTGCCTTCACCGGATCAAAGACCGCGCCCTTTACCTTTTCGAACTGCATCTCATCCAGTTCTCCCAGGGATCGGATATCTGCCACCTCCTGAATCTGGGCCAGGGCAGTTTCACACTCGCTTCGGCGCTCATTGTATTTGGAATCTGTAAGCCTTCTCTTTTTATTGCTTGCCGCAATTACAATCTTGGCATCCTCCAGCCTGATTGGGGCATACTCATAGTGCAGTGTGCTGGTATCCAGAAAAATAGCATGGTCCTTCTTACCCATAGCTATGGCAAACTGATCCATGATCCCGCAGTTCATCCCGTTAAATTTATTCTCCCCATACTGTCCGTACAGGGCAATGTCAACCATGCTCACATCCTGAAAGCCAAACATATCTTTTAAAATCACACCCGTAAGTACCTCCACAGACGCTGAGGAAGAAAGCCCGGAACCATTGGGAATATTGCCGAAAAGGAGCAGGTCCATTCCCTTTGGAGTCTCATACCCGTGTTCCCGGAAGGCCCAGATCACTCCCTTGGGAAAATTGGTCCAGTTTGCCTCCTCATGATACACCAGATCCTCCAGGCTGCTTTCCACAACGCCCAGAGCTTCAAAGTTCATAGAGTAGAAGCGCAGCTTCCTGTCCTCACGCATTCTGGCAATCCCATAGGTCCCAATGGTAAGCGCGCAGGGAAATACATGGCCTCCGTTATAGTCCGTATGTTCACCGATAAGATTCACTCTCCCCGGTGAAAAATAGGTGCGGATGTCCCCTCCGTCCTGGTATAGCTCCTTGAATTTCTCCATCAGTTTTTCCTGCATAGTCCCATTCCTTTCTCTCATTACGGAATAATTATATTGTTTTAAAACACTTTTCTTGTTCTTTTCAACCCAATTATACCATATGAGATTGAAAAGTAAAGCAAAACCGTGCCGTGAAAATAACGAAATTTCCTGTATTTAGTAGTGCAGTTTTAAGCGGATATCCTGTGGGTGATCTCCGAAATGGCTGCCGAAAATATTGACCCCTCCGATATGCCCTGCCTCTTTTTTTATACCTATCCTCACTGAGATATAAGGCGTCTCTGTCATCCTGTACTCCTCAATTCTGCAGTCACTGACCTTTACATCATCCAGATAGGTTCCCGTCTCATCGATCCTCCAGGTTTTCAGAACTCCGAACTGGGTATTTTTGTCCTCCCACCAATCCGGATTCAGCTTTCCTCTTCTCCCTCCGAAGTCGCTGGGACAATAATAAGTTCCCGCATCAATGCCGTTCAGCCACAGGGTAATATCGGAAGGACAGTCCAGATCATAATCCGCAGTCTCTGAACACAGCTCCGCTGACAGCTCTGCCATCTTCAGAACCTTTTTCTGCACTCCCGCATTGGAAAAACGGTACTCTACGTATCCTGCTCCAAACCAGATCAGCTGGGCTGTAGTGCGCAGAGGATTATAGAAACACCGGGGCTCATCCTCCCCGTCAATATAGTCCGTGTCATTTACCATCCCGCAGGTGGGGGATACTTCGTAATCCACATAGTTGCCCACAGGCATGTTAATCACCTCTACCTGTGCATCCGTACCGGTCTCTTTCAGCAGGATTTCCACTTCCCCGCACTGCTTGCTGCAGATTTTCATGGAGCCTCTTACCCCCGGCTTAAGCTCTGTACGGATTAACCCGGCATCCTCCAGAACTCTTACGTTCATGGCCGCAGAGGAGGCGGGAATCTCCAGCCTTTCAGCAATCTCATTTACATTGAGAGACTGCTGTTCCAGCAGCTTCAGAATCTCTATCCTCACCTCCGAGGACAGAGCTTTTCCCAGACTGCATAATTCCTTTTTTTTGTCAAAATCCAGATACAATTTCACTTTGCTTACACTCCGTACTCTATTATATTATAAAATCCAATGCCCCCGACTTCCTGTGCTCCTCTGCCAGATCCTGCAGCGTCACAGAATCCACATACTCGTTGATTACCCGGTACAGTCCCTCCCAGAATTTAAGAGTTGCACATGCTTCCTGTCTGAGGCATTGGTTTGTCTCATCTTCCAGACAGGCAACCGGTGCCAGTTTTCCCTCAATAAGCCGCAGGATATCTCCCGCCGTATATTGTCCGGGATCCTTTGCCAGCATATATCCCCCCTGAGGTCCTCTGGTACTTCGCAGATAACCGGCCTTGCCAAGGATCACAACAATCTGCTCCAGATATTTGACAGAAATCTCCTGACGCCTGGAGATCTCCTTCAGTGGAATATACTCTCCGCTGTTATGCTCTGCCAGATCAATCATCAGGCGCAGGGCATATCTTCCTTTTGCTGATATCTTCATTCGTTACCTCCCCCGGCTGTAATTGCCTGTAAGGCCGGGATTCTTTTCCTACTATTTTGCTATGATAAATTCTACTCTACCTGGCAGGAGCTTGTCAAGTAGATACCGTATTTTTGATTTGCTGTGGCTGCCTTCCGTCTGACCGAAAAAAACACCCCGGGGTCTGTAACCGCCGGGGTATTATTACACTTCTTCAATTGCTTTCATAAATACTGTATGGAATGTGGGCCTGCTTTTCTTCAGAGACACCAGGTTTCCTCCCTCTTTTTCCATGAAACAGTGTTTGCTGCTCCCTCTGCACCGAAGCTCACGGGTGGTATGATCCGTAATTTCATAAGAGAGCTCCAGACGGATTCCGTCGTACTTTGTAATCTCCGTATGAATATCCACGGTATCACCGAATCTGGTCATGGATTTGTATTCACAGGCAACCGCAAGCACAGGGCTCATAATTCCCTCCGCCTCCATGCGGTCATATCCTACTCCTATCTGCTCCATCAGGGATACCCTGGCTTCCTCAAACCACCGGATATAGTTGGAGTGGTGAATAATCCCCATCTGATCCGTCTCGTAATACTGCGCTTTGTGCTCATATGCAGGTAACTTCATATGTTTACTCCTGTACTTCCTCTGAGGTGCCGGCAGAAGTCATCTCCGCAAGTTCCAGCATCTGTTTATTTTTATTCGCTCCTATCAGATACAAGACGGGCAGAATCAGATTTATAATAGTACCCAGAATTCCAAAGCTGCCGTTCATGGCCTGATAAATAGCCTGTGCAAGAACTACCACAATCATGACAATTGCCATGATAAAGCATATTTGGGCTTTGTGCGGTTTGTTGCAGTTGGCCACACCGATAATACCGCCTGCTAAGAATACAGCTCCGGTCACCAGTGCTATAATGGCCGCAACCATCAGTCCCTGTGCCGTGTAGGTATAATTGATCCCCTGGGATTGTGCTATGGCGTTCATGCTCTCAATCAGAGCTCCCCCGTCCGATGCGGCCATTCTTGCTGTAAAGACGGAAATTGCACCGCTCACCAGCGTAAATGCCCCCAATATAATCAGAATAATCCCCGGTACCTGCAGCAGTCCCTTACCCTTCGCTTTTTTGTTCATCACTTTCTCCTCCTGTTCCCATAAAAGGGATTCCCCTTTTATATTTCATTAGCTATTCAGGTTGTCACTTATAATTGTAAATACAGTGCGTGTATTTGTCAAGATTTTTAATGTTTCAGTATTAGTACAATAGTACAATTGTATTTTTGCAGAAACAAGGTTGCTGTAAAATTTGCCGGCATGTATAATAATTTTAAGAAATAAAAATAGAGGTGAAAGTATGCACGCGCCGAAACGACAGATAAAAACAGAAAAAAGGGCAATGAACATCTCCCTCACCGGAGGGATTCTTTTCGTGTCCCTGGAGATCCTAATGTCCTTTGTGACCCGCTCGCAGGCAGTACTGCTGGATGCTGTTTATGACGGGGTTGAGCTTTTTATGATCCTGATCTCCATCAGTCTGATCCCTCTGCTCTACCGCCCTTCCAACGAAAAGCACCCTTTTGGGTACCTCCAGATCGAGTCCCTTTTTGTGGTCATCAAGGGCTTTATGATGGTGGCTGTAACCATCGGGCTCATTATGAACAATGTAGAGATCGCCCTTCACGGAGGACGCCATGTGGCATTCGGGCAAATCGCTTATTTTGAACTGTTTGCCACAGTGCTGAGCGTAATCATCATCCTCCTGCTCAATAAAAGAAACCGTTCCCTCACTTCGCGCCTGGTAGACATGGAAATCCAGGAGTGGAAAATTGATGCCTGCGCCTCCCTGGGGATGTCCCTGGCCTTTTTCCTACCCGCATTTCTGACTGCGGACTGGTTTGAAGCCTTCACCCCTTATCTGGATCAGGTGATTGCTATTGTACTGTCAATTTTCATGCTGCCCACTCCCATCCGGGCCATTATCACCGGCCTCAGAGACCTCTTTTTGCTGGCGCCGGAGGAAGAAACGGTTGAGTCTGTGAAGCAGATCGTCACCCCCATTCTGGAACAGCATGGCTATCATCAGCTCTATTATGATATTGTCCGCACCGGAAGAAAGCTCTGGATCAGCGTGTACATCACATTTGAAAAAGACCTGGTCTCCATCCGGAGATTCCAGGCCCTGCAGTCATTGATTATCCGGGAGCTGGCCAAAGAATATCAGGACTTTTACTTTGAACTCCTCCCGGATATTGAATTTGAAGAATAAAACTTGGCTATTCAAAAGCCCGGATCACGCACTCAGGTATCTTTCCTTCTGTAAAGTAGTAGACTCCGTTTGATCTGGCCCCGTCGATATTCCAGGTTACATCCACTTCTACGGAATAATCTGTACTCTCTTTGACCGGACCATATTCCCCTCCCCAGTTTATTGCACCCAAAATCTCAGCGATGTCCCCTTTCTCTGTGAAAGAAGCCGTGGGCGGAGTATTGGTTCCCGACTCATAGTAATTGGTGATCTGAATGCTCTCCGCATATTCAGGATTCCACTGTTCGTCCATTTCGTTTCCAAGCTCCCGCAGTAGGGCAATGGTCTGAGTGAACCCCCGACTGATGCTGTACTGGTACATAGAGGTGCTGTACTCATCTTCGTTTACCTCTATCGACAGCACTCCTGCAATTGGCCCTTGTGTCATTGTCTCATAGGAAGCATTATTTTGTTCCTCCCGAAACGTACGGATCAGTCTGATTTTCTGCTCATCCGTCAGTTTCAGAATGGTCTCCCTCTGATACCGATCTGTCAGTGTACACTTGGCTACATTTTCTTCCTTCACATAATTGATGGGGAAAAGACTTTCTTTATATTCCTTATTACTGCACAGCTGCTCAATGCACTTCTCTGAGCTTTCATAGTTCACAAAATATCTGCGGTAAACATCCCTGCCGCTTTTCAGATGATATTTAATAAACACATTGTCGTACTGTTCCTCGCTGCTCGTCTCCCCAATCTTTGCCCGTGACACGGCAATGCGGGACTCCTCCATGGCATATACTTCTTTTCTCAGATTTTTATTCTTTACCCCTTCCTCTGCCAGGTCATAGATCATCTGGAAGTCCTTTACATTTACCTGATCCAGAGTTCTCTGCTCACTTCCTGTATTGTAGCTGAGCTCTGAATTATAGGGATAGCTGAAGCGTCCGTTGAAGTTGCTGGTAAAGACGGACATACCGTCAATCTTGTCCTCCCTTGGAAGGTAGCTGTCATAGCCTGTCAGGTCAAAGAAGAATACTGCCGAACACCCAAAGGCCAGCACTGCCGCTGCCAGCAGAGACCATTTTCTTCTCAGGATCTCTCTGAAATCCATATGGTAGATGAATTCCACGATGGTGTGCAGGAGGATCAGGGAAATCAGGACACCGAAGATAAACCATCCTATGTTCACACTGCTGTCATAGGTGTTGAAGCTCCCCATCAAAAGCCCTGCCCAGAGAGATGCCGGCACAATCATGCATACTTTGACGATCCCTTCTGTCCTGGGGAATGCCATAGCAGACTCTGCCGCCTCTGAAGCCCTTTTTTTATACAGCCAGAGATCCAGCACCAGCAAAAGAATGGTGATCACCAGTGCGGCCAGTAAAAATACTCCCGGAAACTTTCCCTTAGTTCCCAGGCGTCCCGCGGCATAGAAATAGCCTTCTATGGGAGACAGGGCTGACCGTATGGCTGTCCCCGTTTCACTGACCGTGGTGAAATACGTATCGTAAAAGCTTTGAAAGAGCCTGGTCTGCAGCATACTTAGTGCCGTACCTGCCCCGCAGAATACAGCAGTCCCAAGTATCCCCACCAACAGCTTGCCGGTGAGCATCATGGCCAGTATGGCCACATGGTAAATCATGAGGAAATACAGTGTCCCCAGTCCTATGCTTCCGGTACAGTACAGCACATGTCTGGCAGTTACCACCCCCTGAAAAGCCCCGATAAGGAGGCACAGCACCATGCAGAGAACATACGGAATCAGGAAAAACAGAATGCCTGAGACGTACTGTACCAGGAAAAACTTTTCTCTCTTTACCGGTATGCTGTGAAACAAATCCACTTTCGTTCTGGAATGCAGGTACTGATATCCGGTAACAGCGCAAAGCACAGCGCAGATGCAGACAGCAGCCATCAGCAGCCCATTGTTAAATCCCACAAATCCCAGAAACCACTCTTTCACATCTTTCAGCGTGTATTGTCCCATATCCAGCCGCACTCTTCTAAACTGGCTTTCCAGGCTCATCAGACAGATCACCGGCCCCAGCAGAAAGAACACTACTGTGCACAGAGCCAGCAGCCAGCTTCTGCGCTTCATATCTTCTCTTAATAATTTAGCAAATGAGATTTTTGATGTCATATCCTGCTACCTCCGTTTCACTGATAAAAATCTCCTCCAGAGAAAGAGGAAGCACTTCACCGAACACCGGATATTTACTTTCTACTCTTTCCATAATCTCCTCCTTGGTCCCCCTGGCGATGATGGTCAGAAGAGACCCTCTCTTTTCATGCTGCATGACGTCCAGCTCCCGCAGAAGTTCTTCTTCCAGGACAGGATTCTGGATCACGCACTGAATCTTCTGGATGTGGAATTTCATATCCTCCAGATCCCTGGAAAGTAGAATTCCTCCCTGGTGCAGCAGCCCCACATGATCACAGATGTCTTCCAGCTCTCTCAGATTGTGGGAGGCAATCACAGGGGTAAAATTCCGGTTCAGAATCTCAGAGGCGAAGATGCTTTTCACCGCCTGGCGCATCACCGGGTCTAACCCGTCAAAGGTCTCATCACAGAAAAGGTACTGGGTATTGGTGCATATCCCCAGAAGCACGGAAACCTGCTTTTTCATTCCTTTGGAGAAGGTATTGATCTTGGCATCCTGTTCCATGCCGAATTTGTTCAGCAGTTCATCAAATCTTTTCTTATCAAATTCCGGATAGACAATCCCGTAATAATGTGCCATGGTTTTGGGTGTTGCCCCCGGAAAAAAGTAGGCGGTATCTGACAGAAAGCAAATCTTTGCCTTGGCCTTCTCATTTTCAAATACCGGCAGTTCATCAATGGTGACAGTACCCGCCTCTGGTTTTAATACACCGCTCAGGATGCGCAGGAAGGTACTTTTGCCCGCTCCGTTAGTGCCCACCAGTCCAAAAATATTTCCTTCCTGAATGGTCACCGTAATATTGTTAATGGCTTTTCTGCAGCCGAATGTTTTCCGAATTCCCTCTGCCCGTATCACAATATCCCCTCCTCGTATATATGATCCACCTCATTTACGCACTCGTCTCTGGACACTCCCATATCCATCCCTTCTCTCAACAGATTGCGCAAATCCAGGAAAAACGTCGTCTTTCTCCGTTCGATAAGCAACTTCTTATCTCCGGAAACAAAATTCCCTTTTCCTTTCACAGCGTAAATAAACCCCTCCTGCTCCAGGACAGCATAGGCCTTCTGAATGGTATTCGGGTTGATTGACAATTCCATGGCCAGAGAACGCACCGAAGGTATCTGCGAATCAGGCTCCAGGATTCCCCTTACAATCAACAGCTCAAACCGCTCTACAATCTGTTCATAGATTGGCTTTCGATTCTGGTAATCAATCACTATCATAGAGGCTCCTTCTTTCTTTTCAAGTAAGTGTATCAGGTGTACTATTGTAATTAGTACACCTGAAATATAGCACGGGGACAAGGGGGCTGTCAATGAAACCCCCGAATCTTAAGGATATATTCAGAAATGCAGCTTCTGTCTTGGATCTGAAAAAGGAGCGGCTGTATTACTCAGCATTGCTGTGCAGAATGCCTGTCAAAGACACCTTTAATGTGTTTACAAGATAGTCTATTACCTGCTGTCTGTTTCGTTCCTTACGATTTTTAATCCAATCAATTATTACACCTGCAAGAGCTTCTGTATAAAAACGGCAAAGAAAACTTTTATATTCTGCACTTAAAAATTTGTTATTTTCTTTTTCTGCACTCTCAATGATAGAACATACTACTTCCTCAAAATCTGTAAAAAGAAATCGTTTCATCTCATCCCGTCCAATGGAGTCATAGGCACAGCTTATTATATAATCATTATCTTCTATATAACCCATGATAAAGAGGATTGCTTCCTCATAATCCACAATTAGGTTGAATTGTTTTACCACCTCAACCGCTTCGCTTTCAAGCAGCCATTTAAGCAACGCATATATATCATCAAAATGATAGTAAAAGGTCTTGCGGTTTAACCCGCAGTCAGCGATTATTTCGCTGACCGTAATTTTAGAAAAGTTCTTTCTTCTCATAATGTTCTTTAAAGACTCGGCAAGAGTTTTTTTCGTGTTTAAGGAAGTGATTTCGTGTTTCATTCGGTTCTCCTTGTAAAATTAAGTATTTTTTGTATTTATTATACATCTGCCCATCAAATATTCAACGGATAGCTTTTGACATTTGACCATCAAATTTGCTGTTTTGTCCGTATTTTACCTACTTCCTATAAATTTGACCGTTTTATGCAAAGGATAATGGATCTATGCTTAATCGGGAGTATTTTCCCGGAAAGAGAGGGCATCGTATCATGCAGCGATTTTATACAGGTGTGATAAAACATCGAAAACTCGTTATGACACTATTTATTCTTTGTTTTATTGTATGCCTGTTTCTTAAAAACTTTGTATCTGTAAACTATGATATGAATGACTATTTACCATCTGACGCAAAATCCACCCTTGCACTCGATAAAATGCAGGAAGAATTTGACGGCGGCATTCCTAATGCCCGTATTATGACAAGGGGAGTTACTATCCCGGAAGCTCTGGAATATAAAGAAAAAATCAAAAATGTCGAAGGGGTTACAGCAGTCACTTGGCTGGATGACTCTGTAGATATTACAACTCCTATTGCAATGCTTGATACTGATGTTGTGGAAAACTATTATAAAGACAATACCGCTGTTTTCAGCGTAACAATAGATAAGGATTATCGTATCTCTGCGGTTGATGCAATCCGGGAAATCATAGGAAATGATAATGCTATGACAGGCAGCACGGTTTCCACAGCGATTGCAACCACAAATACGGTTTCCGAAATACAGAAAATCACTGTCATAGCGGTATTATTTGTTTTAGTTGTACTGCTCGTTACAACCACTTCCTGGCTTGAACCGATTATCGTGCTAATTGGCTTAGGTGTCGCAATTGTTATGAACAACGGCAGCAATTTAATGTTTGGAGAAATATCCTTTGTGACAAATGCGGCAGGAAGCATACTGCAGCTTGCTGTATCACTTGACTATTCAGTATTTCTAATCCATCGTTTTGAAGAATGCCGCAGGGAAACCGAAGATGTGAATGCAGCAATGGTAAATGCCCTGTGCAAATCAACAACTTCTATTTTATCAAGCGGATTAACTACTGTTATAGGCTTTCTGGCTTTGGTGCTGATGCAATTCCAAATCGGTCCTGACCTCGGAGTTGCGTTGGCCAAAGGCGTTGGTATTAGTCTGATTACCGTATTTTTCTTTATGCCTTGTTTACTGCTTGTCACATGTAGCTGGGTTGACATAACAAAGCACAAGTCATTTATGCCGAATTTCAAGGGATTTGGAACGTTTGTCTGCAGAATTGCAATTCCAATGATTTGTATATTTGCGATTTTAATCGTTCCGTCGTATCTTGGTGCGAGTGCAAATTCTTTTAATTACGGTTCATCTAAAATTTACGGCAAAGGAACTGCATACGGCAGAGATAAGACTGCTATTGAAAGTGTTTTCGAAAAAAATGATACCTATGTACTGCTGGTTCCGAAGGGAAATAACGCAGCCGAAAAAGAATTATCGAAGGAATTTCATACCCTCTCACAGGTAAGTGATATCATTTCGTATGTTGATACCGTTGGCAGCGAAATTCCGAGCGAATATTTAGATGCAGGCACATTGTCTCTTTTGCAGTCAGAAAACTACAGCCGTTTTGTTATATCCGTAGAGGCAGCTTATGAGGGAGAGGCTACTTTTGAACTTGTAGAAAACATACGAGAACTGGCTGAAAAATATTATCCCCATGAGACACATCTTGCCGGCGAAGGCGTCAGCACCTATGACCTTATGGATACAATCACAAAAGATATGGCAAAGGTAAATCTGCTTGCCATCGGCGCTGTATTTGTTATTTTGCTTTTAACCATGAAATCATTGTATGTACCGATTATTCTGGTACTAAGTATAGAAACAGCAATATGGTTAAACCTTTCCGTTCCTTATTTTATGAATACGTCAGTTTATTATATTGCATACTTAATAATCAGTTCCGTTCAGCTTGGCGCAACGGTTGATTATGCAATACTGCTGACGGAACGCTACAAGGAAAACCGAGAGGTACTTGACAAACGGAAAGCTGCTCAGCAGACTTTATCAGATGTAATGGTATCCATATTGACATCGGGAAGTGTTCTTACGGTGGTAGGGTTGCTGCTCGGATCTATTTCTACAAACAAACTGTTGGCACAACTTGGTATTTTTGTTGGCAGAGGTGCCATTTTCTCATTAGCAGTCGTATTGCTTGTATTGCCTGGACTTCTGTTGATGCTTGACAGATTTATCATAAACAAAAGCAAACGAAAAACTATACTGGAGGTAGCAAAGCAATGACATTTGAAAAGAAAATGACGGCGTCGCTGTTAGCTGTATTACTTGTCACAGGCATTCATCCTGTATCTATATTTGCCGCTGAGAAAAACACACCAAAAGAAGAGGTCGTATATATAAACCTAAATGCGGATGGCATTGTAAAAGAAATTCATGTTGTCAATAGTTTTGAATTAGAAAAGGACAGTAAAATTATTGATTACGGAGCATATGAAACTCTGCGGAACATGACTACCACAGATGATATTGCTTATAAAGATAACAAGGTTACGATTGATGCGAAGACAGGAAAACTATATTACGAGGGCAAACTGAAAGAACCTACTATGCCTTGGGATATCTCAATCAAATACTATATGGACGGCAAAGAATACTCTGCCGATAAGATTGCAGGCCTGAGCGGAAACCTTGAAATCAAATTGTCTATTAGGCAGAATCCAAATTGTGACAGTTCTTTCTTTGAAGGATACGCTTTGCAGGCCTCCTTAACATTAGATACCAACAAAGCGAGGCATATTCTGGGAGAAGGTGCAACCATAGCAAATGTTGGCAGTGATAAACAACTCACCTATACTATCCTGCCAAATACGGAAAAAGATATTACCATTTCCGCCACTGTAAAAGATTTTGAGATGGGCGGTATTTCAATCAACGGAATCCGTATGAATTTGGATATTGATCTCTACGATGCCGCCCTGCAGGAAAAAATAGATGAGGTGATCGGTGCCATTCATGATTTGGACAAAGGGGCCGATAAGGTAAACACTGGGGCATCTGACCTTTACGATGCATCAGGAAAGTTAACTGCAGCAACGGAAGATTTATACACAGCTGTTGGCTCTCTGAACGAGGGAGCTGCTGAGTTAAAGAAAGGATTAACCGCATTGACTTCAAAGAGCACAGAACTTACAGGGGCGGCGTGGTCTGCTTATGAAGCATTGTGCAGTGCCGCACAGATACAAGTAAATGCCCAGTTAGAAGCAAATGGACTTGAAAAAGTCACACTTACTCCTGCTGTATATTCAGAAGTGCTTTTAAGTATATTAGAGTATATGGATGCGGACACCGTATATCATACAGCCTATGATACCGCACTTGCCGAAGTGACCTCTGAGGCAGAAGCACAGGCAGATACTTTATACACAAGCTATATACAATCGCAGGCCGGCACAATCTATCTGTCCTATGTTCAGTCCCAGGCAGAAACATTATACACACAGGTGGCTGCGGAAGCTGTTATGCGGCAGCTTATAGAAAGTGGTGATTTTAACGAGGATCAGGCCTCTGCTTATCTAACTACAGAGGAAGGAAAAGCTTTAATTCAGGGTGCAGCCGCAGCAATGAGCGACGAACAAAAAGAACAGATTATTATGGCTGCCGCAGGAAGCTTAACAGTCGAACAAAAACAGCAGATTTTGCAAGGTGCGATTACTTCACTTACCGAAGAACAAAAAGCAGAAATTAGAAATACCTGCATTCAGCAGATGATGGCAAGTGATGAAGTAACAGCCCAGATAAATGAAGCGGTAAAGAAAGTAAATTCTGCTGCCGCACAAGTATCAGCGCTGAAAGGACAGCTTGATAATTACGGGGCCTTTTATAACGGACTGGCAGACTATACAAATGCAGTAAGCTCTGCCGCTAACGGTGCTTCTGCACTTACAGACGGACTTCACACACTTTACAGCAATACAGATACTCTGAAAAAAGCTGTTGGAGATTTACACATTGCCGTGGGCACACTAAAAGACGGCACAGGAGAACTGAAAAACGGAACAGGAGAATTTGTTTCTGAAACTGACGGAATGGACACACGATTAAGTGATGAAATACAAACGATTACTTCTTCGGCAACTGGAAAAGATGTAGAAACGGTATCCTTTGTATCGGAACAAAATACAAATATAAACTCAGTACAGTTTGTCATTCAGACAGAAAGCATTGAACTTGACATTCCTGCTGATGCAGGAAAGCCAGAAACCGAACACCTTAATTTCTGGCAGAAATTGCTTCGGCTATTTAGATTGTATTAAAATAGTCTTGCTTCTCCATAAAAACATCCCTCTAAACCCGTTTCGCGTTTAGAGGGATGTTTTGCTATTTTCCATTAGATTCCTGCAGATATTCTGTAATATCCTTGTCAATCTCGCAAATTTTTTTCAGAGCACTCTGTGCATCTCTCAGTTCTCCCTCCCGGATGGCCTCCACCAGCTTCCGGTGATACGGCAGGGTGGAGATCCATTGTGCGTCCTCCCCTTTCAGGTTCTTCCAATAGGAGTGCAGCGACTGTATCAGTTCGTCAATCAGCTGAATCAGCGTCTGGTTCTTGGAATAGCTCCTCATGGTTTGGTGAAATGCAATATCTGTTTCATGGAGAAATGTCCCTGTCTTCTCTGCGTTTTGCTCCATCTCCTGCAGGTATTCCTCCAGAGGGCGAAGCTCCTCCGGGGAGAGTTTTCCGCAGATTTTTTTGACCATATTTCCTTCCAGAATCTCTAAAATTTCCAGGATCTCAATGTAATTCACCTTCCACAGCTTCAGATAAAAGGAATCTGACTCTTCATGTGCCCGTACAAAGGCTCCGCTGCCGGCCCGCACTTCAATGATGTTGTCCCTCTCCAGCACCCGGAGAGCCTCTCTCACGGAGTTCCGGCTGGTGACAAACTGCTCCGCCAGAATGCGCTCGGAGGGCAGTTTGTCACCCTCCGATAGCTGATTTCCCTTTATATATTCCATGATTGCATCTGCGATTTTCGCGTGCAGCAATTCTTTATGCACTGGTTTAACTGCCGTTTGCTGTTGTTTCATGATACCTTCTCCCTAACGTTCAAATAAATTTTACTCTAATGTTTTTATTATAGCATATCAGGAGCCTGTTTGCACAGCTTCCAATTTATTTCGCGCAGGAACAGTCACGGCAATACTGCCGTTCCCGGGCTGTATAAAAGCATTCCGGAAACGGCAGTCCATTAGTTCTCCTCCAGCCAGGAGGGATCATAGGTTTTCATCTGAGTTATAAGATCCACCCCTCTCTTTTTCAGCAAGCTTACCCTGATGAAAAAGTATACGATTCCTCCTCCGTAAAACAGAAGGATCCCCAGAATCGTTTTCAGATCCAACGTAGCAAACAGACTGAAGCTGAGCACAAGGGTCAGCGCGATATTCCCCAGCACCAGTGTCCAGATGATCCATTTCGGCATCCTGAACCACGCGTGCGCAAACTTGCCCTCTAATTTTCTCGGGGCAATCAGCACCGGCACGGTGGCAAGAAGGCCCAGCATCATGCCCGGAGCGTTCATCACGGCAAACACATAGTCCAGGGGCAGATCCAGCACAACCGGCAGAAGGCCTATGGCTCCCATAATCAGTATGATTTTATAGGGAATCCCGAAACGGTTGGTTGACTGAAGCCATTTTGGAAAAAGGCCGTCGTCTGCCGCCGCCCAGATTGCACGGCTGTAGGACATAATCATAGAAAGTAGTGTTGTGAGGATGGCAAACAGTGCGCCTCCGATTACAAAGAAGCTGAAGATCCACAGAGGCATATAACTTTTTGCCGCGTAAGACAGAGGTTGTTGGATCATCTCCTCCCAGGGCACTACGCCTACCGCAATAAAGGCAACCACTGCATACAGAACCGAAACGCCTATGGTAGACGTAGCAATGGCGCTGGGCACCGTTTTCTTCGGATTTTCCACTTCCCCGGCAAGATCCACCACTCCTACGGCGCCGTACGCTGAACTTCTCACGTAGCTGACTGCCAGTATAATTCCCGAAAGACTGGAACCGGCAACCATTTTCGGCAGTGAGATATGCTTGATGTGGGGTATTCCAAGAACAATAAACAATCCCAGGGCAATAAGCACCAAAATCACCATAAAGTTCTGTATCTTAGCCGAGGTGCGGATATTAAACAAACAGGCGGTTACAATCCCCAATACTACGATGGTTCCTGCCAGCCTCGGGGAAAGACCTGGTATAATGTTAGGCAGATACTGTCCCGCGGAAATTCCCAGCACACTAACATAAAATATTTCAAATACCAGATTCCAGACCAGCAGGAATCCCAGAACCGGGGAGAGGAAACGGGCCACATACAGATACTGCCCTCCTCTCACCGGGATAGCAGAAGAGATAACCATGAAGGGAAGACACACCATCATCGCCGCAGCTCCTGCAATCAAAAACGCTATAGGCACCCCCGGCCCTGCCGCGCCAACGGCTACGCCGGTCATACTGAACACACCAGCACCGATAATGGCTCCTACGGCCATTAACGTAACGTCCAGAGCACTCATCTTTTTCCCTTTATTCTCCATCTATTTATCTCCTTTCAGCATCAGGGGCTTTCTCCATTTACATTTCCGGCTTAAACAGAATCCATGCCGCGTCTCTGGCATATATCCCATGCTCTGACGCATAGGCAAAGGTCTTCTGCACATCTCTTCTTATCACATCCTCCAGCCGGTCCATGACACCCTGAGGGGTAGGCTCACATTTGCAGCTCTCTACGGAATTAAAGAAGCACACAGAACCCAGGTTGGCAATAAAGTCAGGAACCAGATGAATCCCCCTCTGTTTGATTACTTCATCCGCCTCTGGGGTAGTGGGAATATTGGCGCCCTCCACAATCAGGCCTGCTTTTATCGTCTCAGCCGCCTCCCTGGTGATTACATCCTCTACCGCGGCCGGGATAAGAATATCCACATCCAAATCCAGCCATGCATCACGGTCTCTCACCTCGCACCTACTCTTCATTTTATCCAAATCCACTTCTCCCAGCTTATTTCTGGCATCCAGCAAGTCCCGGATATCCAGTCCTTCTTCATTATAGTACATCCCTTTGATGTCCGCTATGGCAACCACTTTGTATCCCAGCTTTTCCAGCCACAGGGCAGCGCTTCCTCCCACGCTTCCGAATCCCTGAATGGCCACAGCGGCACCCGGGGTCCCTCCGGTCAGCTTCCATTCCTCATCAGCCGCCACTGCCACTCCGTATCCGGTTACGAAACGGTCCATATCCAGACCCTCAACGGTCTCCTTTAATATCTTTGGAATGACTTCCTGGGATCTGGCCGCCAGTTCCGGATTCTCCCGGATAGTTTTTGGTTCCTTTTCCTCGATCCCCAGCTTCTGCTTTATCCGTCTTACATCTTCCGCCCTGGTTCCCAGATCTGCTCCCACGGTAATGCCGTTTTCCAGGTAGGGTTTCATCGCCTCCAGATAGCGTTCCATAACTTCCAGCGCATCCTCTTTGTGATAGTCATAGATAATACCGCCCTTTGCGCCGCCAATCTCTGCTTCCGCTGCCACATACTTGTAAGACATTACCTGAGCCAGACGCTCCACCTCTTCTCGGTTTACCGTTACATTCATCCGCAGCCCCCCGGCAGCAAACTCATCCCTTATACTGTCAATCACCAGCCAGCCCTTTGCCTCGCTTTTCCTATCAGACCATTCAATTACTACATATGGATCTCTCATAATACAAAACCTCCCAAATTGTTTTTTACCCTTTCACAATTAATGCGTCAGCGGCATACACGCCCTTTTCATAGAGAAATACCGGATTCATATCCAACTCCTTCAGATCGCCGCAGTGTTCCACGGCCAAATCCCCTAATTTTACAATCATATCCGCCAATGCCTCTGTGTCCAGCGGACTGCTTCCCCGGTACCCCTTCAGAATGGCATAGGATTTCAGAGACTGTATCATCTCCATTGCCTCCTTCCGGTTCAGCGGCGCGGGATAGAGAGCAGCATCCTGAAATACCTCTGTATAGATTCCACCCAGACCTGCCAGTACCATTGGCCCAAACTGAGGATCCCGGTTAATTCCCAGAATCATCTCCGTTCCTTTAGGAAGCATCTGCTGCATGAGTACTCCCCGGATTCGTGCCTGGGGTTTATGGGTTTGTGCGTTGTTCATAATTTCTTCAAAGGCGGCAATGGCCTCCTTCTCATCTGCAATTCCCAGTTTTACTCCTCCCATATCGGTTTTATGGGGAATATCCGGAGAATCAATTTTCATAACCAGAGGATATCCCAGTTTTTCTGCCGCCCGGGGGATCTCATCGGCAGCTGTCACAACAATCTCCTCCGGTACCGGAATCCCGCTGTCCTTCAAGATCAGTTTACTTTCATGCTCTGAGAGGATGCAGCTCTTTGTCTCTCTGTCCTGAGGGGGCACAGCCGGGATAAGCGTCCGGTCATCCGGGGAATACATACAAAATTCTCCATAACGGCGCAGGGCGCTGAGTCCGTACTTCGGGCTGTCCAGAATCGGAATATGATGTTCTCCGTAAAACTCTCTCAATTCCGGATCTCTTTTTCTGGACATGCCCGGCAGGATCACAATAGGCTTTTCAGTCTCCCGGTTAATTTCTGCCAGAGCCTCTGCGAAGCCAAAGTCAACCTCCCGGTCTCTCTCGGGTATCTTTTCCGGCGGATTATGACCCATGGCTATCCCCCCGACATTCTCATCTTCCATCATGATTTTCACTGCGGATTTGTACTTATTCAGCTCAAATACAAGGGTTGCTGTCATATCCAGAGGATTGTTGGGTGTTGCGTACCCCGGAAGCATTTCCTTAATCTGTCTCAAGGTATCTGCCGACAGATTCGCCAGACTTGCCCCCTGCATCTGTGACACATCCGCTGATATAGCGGCCTCTCCTCCTGAGACATTCATGATCGCCAGATTCTTGTTCCTCAGGGGCTTTTCCAACGTGCTAAACACCAGGCAGGTATTTACCAAATCCTCCATATCGTCCACACGGATGACCCCATACTTTTTGAAGAGAGCATTAAATGTGCCGTCGGAACCGGCCAGACTTCCTGTGTGGGCAGTAGTTGTCTGCCTCGCCTTCTCCGATGCGCCTACTTTTAAGGCAATAATAGGTTTTCTCTTCCTGGCCGCATTCCCCAGAATTCTAACAAACCTCTCCGGTTGTCTGACTCCCTCCAGGTACACAGCAATAACCTTCGTAGCATCGTCCTCCACCAGGAATTCCAGATAATCCTCCGCCCCTGCCACTGCATTGTTGCCGCTGGATATGGCATAGGAAAAGTTTAGATACGGGACACTTGCCAGAAGTGAACATACCTGTCCGCTCTGGGAAACCAGCCCGATATTCCCCGCCTTACGCCTTTCCGGCATTAAAAGTCCAAAGGCAAAGACTCCGTCCCGGTTATTGATGAATCCTCCGCAGTTCGGTCCGCACACTGCCAGCTCACAGGCCTTCGCCACCTCTGCCAGTTCCTTTTGCGCCGCCTTTCCTTCTTCTCCTGCCTCGCTGTAGCCGCTGGCATAGACCACCGCTGCCTTTGTTCCGCAGGCAGCCGCCTCTCTCAGCAGCCCATTGACCGCTGCCATAGGCGTGCAGATCACTGCCAGTTCCACCGGTTTTCCAATCTCCGCAATGCTTTTATAGCATTTTCTTCCCAAAACCTCCTCTCTTTTGGGGTTTACCAGATAGAGCTGATCTCCCAGATCCCCCTTCATAAGATTCTCTGCGGCATCTCTCCCAAACCCCAGTTTTTCACTGGCCCCGATGACCGCTACTGAACCGGGGCGGAGAAGACTTTTCAGATTCATACGTCTACCTCCCCTTTCTCCTTCTGTTTATATCCCTCCAGAAGCGCCTTTTTATTAAAGGCGATCATCTTTTCCCCCTTAGGCTTAAAGTATTCTTCCAGGGACAGGCAGGCGGCCTCTGCAGACACCAGAGGGATCCGGGATAAAAGTACCCCCGTCATAAAGACGTTGGCGGCCCTGGCATTTCCCAGTCCGGCGGCCAGTTCTGTGACAGGTGACTTTACCACAGTTACATCGTCCCGTTCCACTTCCCGGTGAATCAGAGAGCTGTTTACGAAGATGGTTCCCCCCGGTTTCACCTGGGACTCAAATTTCTTCAGGGACGGTTCGTTAAAAACCACCAGAATATCCGGCTCATCAATATAGGGACTGGCAATTTCCTCCTCTGCTATTTTTACAGAGCAGTTGGCTGTGCCTCCGCGCATGGTTCCCCCGTAGGCCGGCAGCCAGGTCGTATTCAGGTCTGCCCGCAGCGCCGCATTGGCCAATATGACTCCGGCTGCAAGAACGCCCTGTCCCCCAAAACCGGCAAATAAAATCTCATGCATATCAGACTCCCTCCTTTTTGACCAGTTCCCCCGGTGTGTAGTAGGGGATTACTTCCTGTTCGATTCTTTCCATGGATGCCAGAGGACTCAGGTGCCAGTTGGTGGGGCAGGGAGCCAGAACCTCCACCATAGAGAATCCCTCTTTGTCCACCTGTGCCTGGATTGCCTTTTTGATATAGCTCTTCGTCTTTTTAATGGATGCCGGATTATGTACGGAGCCCCTGGCTACATAGGCAACCGGCAGCACGGCAATCATCTCCGACAGCTTTACAGGCATTCCTGTAAGACTGGTATCTCTCCCTCTGGGTGAGGTGGCCGTCACTTGATGGGGAAGGGTGGTAGGCGCCATCTGCCCCCCTGTCATTCCGTATACACCGTTATTGACAAATATCGTTGTAATCTTCTCATTCCGGGCGGCTGCATGGATGATTTCGGCACAGCCGATGGAAGCGATATCTCCGTCCCCCTGGTACGTCAGAACCAGATTATCCGGCCGCATCCTCTTGATCCCTGTTGCTGTGGCGGGCGCTCTCCCGTGGGGAGCCTGAATCTTATCTACCTCTACGTAATCTCCCATGATACAGGAGCACCCTACTGCCAGAGATATGATTGTCTTTTTCTCCAGACCCATCTCTTCCAGCACCTCGGCGATGAGACGGTTGATAATGCCGTGCCCGCAGCCTGCACAGTATCCGGATGTTCCCTTGATACAGTCCGGCCCTTTATATTCCTTTCCCATCAGAACACCTCCTCTAATTTTCCGTCCAGAATCTCTCTGGCCATAGTCAGAATCCTCTGTTCCTTCGGCGGAACCATTCCGGCCGTATAAACATGTACCGGCGCTTTGCCCTTCACGGCAAGAGCCACGTCTTCTACCATCTGGCCGATGGCGCTCATCTCCACCGAGAGGAATGCCTGTGCGGTATCTCTCACCGGCCGGAATGCCTGGAAGGGGAACGGCCACAGAGTCACCGGCCGGATCAGGCCCAGACGGATCCCCTGTGCCCTTCCCATTTTAACCGCACGCTTACAGATTCTGGCTGATGTGCCGTAGGCAACCAGTATGATGTCTGCATCCTCCGTCTCTATAGATTCCCACCTTTGTTCTCTGTCTTCGATCTGTTTATATTTTTTCCTCAGCCCCTCGTCATAGGCCGGCCCGCCGTAGGCATCTGTAATCAGGAACCGGTATTCACCTTCTCCTTTTCCTTTCAGTGCCCAGGGCTTATCCGGATCCACCGGCTGCATTTCGGGCAGCTCTACGCCTTCCATCATCTGTCCCAGGGCTCCGTCTGTGAGAAGAATCACCGGAGTTAAATACTCTTCTGCCTTCTCAAATGCCAGTGTCATCAGATCCACACATTCCTGAAGGGTGTGCGGCGCATACACAGGCAGACGGTAATCTCCGTGACCTCCCCCTTTGGTGGCCTGAAAGTAATCTCCCTGTCCCGGACAGATAAGGCCCAGGCCGCTTCCATAACGGCACACATCCACAATCACTCCCGGCAGATCCTGGGACGCCATATAGGAAATCCCTTCCTGCTTCAGACTGAATCCCGGTCCGGACGAAGCCGTAATCACGCGATAGCCGGTGCTTGCCGCCCCATACAGCATAGAGATCGCCGAGACCTCTGATTCTGCCTGCACAAACTGTCCCCCAACTTCCGGCAGGCGCCCCGACAGATATTCCATTAGCTCTGTCTGGGGTGTTATCGGATACCCGCAGTATAATCTGCATCCGGCTCTCACGGCAGCCTCTGCCAGAGCCTCATTTCCTTTCATCAATACCTTTCCCAATACTTTTAACCTCCTCC
Organism: Lactonifactor longoviformis; assembly: GCF_042848515.1. Classification (GTDB taxonomy): domain Bacteria; phylum Bacillota; class Clostridia; order Lachnospirales; family Lachnospiraceae; genus Lactonifactor; species Lactonifactor longoviformis. The sequence continues at coordinate 3,223,097 of NZ_AP031453.1, forward strand.
GTTAACTGATCGTAAATACCAAATCCGGACAAACCGTATAGCAGGTTCCGCATCCGACACATTTCTCCAGGTCTACACTTATGTACTCGATCCCCTGGCTGTTTCTTTCGCCGGACAGGGAAACGGCATCCTTGGGACATGCCTTGATACAGTACTGGCATCCCTTGCACCTTTCCTTCTCCACCTTGACTGCCAACCCCATATTCCTCCTTTCCTTTAACTGGTTTAATTGGTTTACTGGTCCAACCAGTTTTGATTTGCCTTCACTATATCACCAGTCCTTGAACCTGTCAATTTTATTTTGATACTTTTCAGGATTTTATTAGATTTTAATGAATTTAGCAGAATATTTTTGTTTATATTTTTATAGCTTTTCATTATTGATTATTTTTTTCACATATTTTAGGTTTTTTCTCCTTTTTGTTAAATAAATATCTCTCCTATGCATTAAAACAGCCAATGGAAGAACTTTTTTGTTCTTTCATTGGCTGTCCCGGAGATTTAGAATATATTCTCCACATAATGTCTCATTTCATTTCTGCTTTTTATCTGTTTTGCCCCGTCTATAATATTTTCCTGCTCTTCCTTGTTCATAGCAGAGAAACGCACAAGCGCGTCTGAATGCATAGCCAGTTCCATGGTAAAGCCGATGGGCAGTTCTTCATTATCTATCATACTATCACCTCACATGGATAGTATTTGTGCAATCGGGCCGGTTTATTCTCCCGTTATCTTTCCAATTTTTCTATGTTCATTGACAAAGATTTAACTTTATCTTATGCTGAACAAATAAAAAAGAAGGAGGATATTCTATGTTCAAAGATTTAGTAAAACAAAACAGGAGCTTCCGCGGGTACGATCCCACCAGAAAAATAACAGAGGAAGAGCTGCTGGATCTGGTGGACTGCGCCCGATACACCCCGGCCAGTGTAAACATTCAGCCTCTGAAATATTATCTGGCATACCAGGAAGACACCGCAGCCCGGATCCATCCCCTTGTAAAATGGGCCGCCGCACTCCCTCACCTCACGCTCCCCCATCCCGGCAAAGAGCCTGCCGCCTACCTAGTCATCTGCCAGGATACCAGGATTCACGCCTCTCTGACCTTGTTCCAGAAAGATGTGGGGATCGCTGCACAGACAATACTTCTCGCTGCAGCTGAAAAAGGCCTGGGCGGATGCATGATCGGCAACTTCAGCCCCGAAAAACTGTCCGCCGCCCTGAATCTCCCGGAATCTCTCATTCCTATGCTTGTAGTTGCCCTTGGCAAACCTGACGAAAAAATCATCCTTACCGAGGTAACCGATGGGAATACAAAGTATTATAGGGATGATAATGATGTGCATTATGTGCCGAAGAGGAAGTTAGAGGATATTGTTTTGTGATTTGGAGTTTGACTGTTAAAATCGGGATTGTCGCAGACGGACGATGAGAGGGAGATTGTGTGGGGCTGGCCGTTGGAGGGAGGACTGTGTTCCGGGGACACCTCCGTCGCGAAGAGAGTCTAAGACAAAACCAGAATCCCCTCCGGAGCACCGTTCGTATGGTCAAAGAATGCTTTAGATGCATTCTCTGCCCATTCTCACTTTTTTTCGGCCTGGACTGCCGAAAAAATCTCCTGCGGGGATTCTGGTTTTGTCTTAGACTCTCTAATCACTCCTGCGGAATCGTCCTCGGAACACAGTCCTCCCTCCAACGGCCAGCCCCACACAATCTCCTTCTCATCTGTTTGCTCAGAAAAAATCTCAGATTTTGCATTCACAAAATGGATATAGGATAAGTGATGAAAAAAGTTGCAGCTTTTAACATACGACTTTACCCTCCCACTTTCTATGGATATAAAGTGAGCCTATGTCAGGATATGGAAGGGGGCCGGAGGGGAGGGCACTGGCACAGGGGGACCCAGGGGATGGGGCAGGTCAGGGAGGTTAAGCGGAGCGAGCCGAAGATCCAGGCCGCCAGCTGATTGGTGAGGAAGGCTCTCCTGACGAACCTAGCAGCTGGCAGGACTGAGCTGAGGGGAGCAAAGCCTCGAGCTGACCTGCCCCATCCTTTGGGGTGCCAGTGCCTTCCCCTCCGGCCAGCCCTTCCATATCCGTCCGTCTTAAACCTGCTCTTTCTATATCCAGCGCGCTTTATAATCCCAAACCAATCACTTAAACATCTCTTTATACGTCAGGCTCTTTTCCATAGCCTGTGTTACCTGTGCCATCTTTGAGGTGTCTCCAATTAGGATTGCCCCTGCCAGCCGGTTATTTACAAAGTAGTATTTCTCGTAGGTATTCTTCCACTCATCCGCCAGCTCTGCCTTTTTATATTTTGTCTCCGGCTTCTTGCCCGGATCGCCGATGGCATACAGGGAAGTATTCATTCCATGAAAGCTCAAGGCTGCAGGCACGGTCTCATATACAAGGCTGTCCCCGGCAGCATTTGCGCCTGCTACCTTACCCATCTCCAGGGCCTGGGGCCAGATGGCATAATTGATTCCCTGGTACTGGGCACAGTCGCCGCAGGCATAGATATCCTCTTCACTTGTCTCCATTTTCTCGTTTACCACCACAGAGCGGTCGATTTTGATTCCGGCTTTATCCGCAACCGCGGTATTTGCCCGGACTCCTGCGGAGATAATCACAAGTTCTGCGGGAATCACCTCCCCGTCGTCCATGCGTACCCCTGCTGCGCTGGTCTCCCCCTCAACCGCACTGATTTTGGCATTCAGGCGGATCTGGATGCCCTGTTCTTCCGCTATTTTTTTCAGAAGGGCGCTGGCTCCGTCATCCAGCTGACGGCCCATAAGCTGGCTTCCTGCTTCTAAAACGGTGACCTGGCATTTGGATTTGCTGATCTCCCAGGCAGCTTCCAGTCCCAGAACACCCCCTCCGATGACAACTGCGTGCTTTATCTTAGGCAGAAGGCTTCCTACCTCCACCGCATCGGTAAGCCTGCGGATGGCGATTACCCCTTCTTTTTCTGTGCCCGGTATTGGCGGTACAAAGCATTCAGACCCCAGGGCATAGATGCATTTATCATATTGCAGGCGCATGCCGTCGGTAAATTCCACTTCTTTTTCCTTTGTGTTAATCTTTGAGACGGTTCTTCCCAGCACATTTATTATATTCTTCTCCTGATACCAGCTCTCCTCATGGATCGCAAGCTGGGAGGGCTGAAAAGCGGCCAGGATGGATTTTGTAAGCATAGGGCGGTTATAGCTGAGAACTTCCTCATTGGAAACCATAACAATGGAGCATGTGGCGTTTCGCTCCCGGATCGCAGCCGCAGCGCTGACGCCTGCGGCGCCGTTGCCCAAGATCAGGAATTTTTCGCTCGTATCCCTGCGGAAATTGTTCTCCTCCTCCTCAACCGGCACAAAGTTTTCCTTTCCCACGCCGCATACCGGGCAAATCTGCAGACTCTCGTCAAAAATTTCCCCGCATACCAGACATTTTACCAGACCGCGTTTTGCGGATTTCGTTCTGGGATTCTCTTTGTTTTGAAGGATACATCCAAAATTGTATCCATATTCATAGGCTTCAATCAAGTCATTTTTGCCGGATTTAAAGCGTACCTTCAGTCCGTCAACTACTTTCATCCGCAGCTGGCGAAGCCGCTCCAGAATATGTTCCACGCCTTCTCCGCTCCACCCGTAGCTGCCAAAGGCGCTGGCCAGCTTTTTGCCGTGAATCCTGGGGAACATAGAGGTGGTGAGATCCCAGATAGGCTTCAGGGCCTCCCCCACAATCGTAGGCGTTCCGAACAGTACGCCGTCCGCATACCCCAGTTCCTCCATAACCTTCGCCGGATCTGCTTCTACCATGTCATACATGCGCACAGCAACCTCCCCGCTGTCCTGTATGCCCCGGGCTATCTCTTCTGCCATCTCTTTGGTGTATCCGTAAGCACTTACATAAGGAATAATGACGGTTTTTTCCGTGTTCGGATTTGTCTCTTTGCTCCACTCGTCACTCCAACCGATGATTTCTTTGACTCTGCAGTCAATCACCGGGCCGTGGCCTGTACAGATCATACTCACCGGAAGATCTTCAATCCTTTTCAGTGCTTTTCGCATATATGGCTTAAAGGGTCCTATAATGTTGTCAAAGTAATACTTTGCCGCTCTTTTATACCCTTCCTCATCTGTCACTTCACTGAGAAGGATTCCGTCAAAGCTGTAGTGGCTGCCGAAGGAGTCACAGGTAAAAAGCACCTGCTCTTCTTCCAGATAGGTATACATGGTATCCGGCCAGTGGAGATTGGGAAGGATCATAAACCGCAGGTTTTTGTCTCCCAGAGACAGTACATCATTTTCCTTCACCGCAATACTGTAAAAGTCCCGGTTTACAATATTCTTCAGGAATCCCAGCGCCGCCGCGGTTCCCACAATTTTAATATTGGGGTTCAGTTCTATCAGCTTCTCCACACTCCCCGCATGGTCAGGTTCTGTATGGTTGACAATAATATAATCAATTTTGCGCAGATCAATAAGGCTTTCCAGCTTCTTTACGTAAGAATCAAAAAATTTATATTTGGCTGTCTCAATAAGGGCTGTCTTTTTGCTGCCTTTTATCAGGTAAGAATTGTAAGTAGTGCCGAATTCGGTCTCCATGATAATGTCAAATACCCTCAGCTCAGTGTCGCAAATCCCTGTCCAGTACAGGTTCTTTTTAAGTTCTGTCGGTTTCATAGCAAATCCTCTCTTTCTAATTTTTACGGAAGAAAACAAGCCTCATCAATTACAAATCATCCACCAATGCGCTGCTTTTTGCATAGGCTGTGCTCCGTGCCTCAAAAAAGTCAGTCTTTATCATATTGGCATTGCTGTATTGGCTTACCCATCCCATACTGGAGGGTTCTTCTTCTCTACCCTCATATAATACTGCGAATCCCAGGCTTTGGCAACGGAGGTTTCCCAGATACTGGATATATTCCGTTATCATTTCCCGGGTAAGTCCCGGCACGTCATCTCCTATGGCATAATGGCCCCAGCGGATCTCCTGTTCACAGCCCTGACGGATCATATCCCGGTAGACCGCGTTTTTTTCCTCTGTAAAAAGCTCCGGTTCTTCCTCCTTCAGTTCCAGGAGGATACTGCGGAAAAGCCACAGATGTGTGTTCTCATCCCGGTTGATGTACCGGATCTCCTGGGCAGAGCCCGGCATCTTATGGTTCCGCCCCAGATTATAGAAAAACATAAATCCGCTGTAGAAATAGATGCCTTCCAGGATATAGTTTGCCACCAGTGTCTTTACAAAGGTAAAGGGACTTTTATCTCTCTGAAATTCATTATACAAGTTTCCGATAAAAGTATTCCTCTCTAACAGATATTCGTCATTCTTCCATTGGTACAGAACTTCATTTCTGGTCTGGGGCTCGCAGATACTGTCCAGCATATAGCTGTAGCTCTGACTGTGGACTGCCTCCTGGAAGGTCTGGATAGAGAGGCACAGGTTGATTTCATTGGCCGTAATATATTCCCCTACCGCAGGAAGATTTGCTGTCTGTATGCTGTCCAGGAATACGAGAAACGATAAGATCTTATCATAGGCTCTTCTCTCTCCCTCCGCCAGCTGCACGTAGTCCTTCACATCCGTCCCCAGGTTAATCTCTTCCGGGATCCAAAAATTATTCATAGCCTGGCGGTACCAGTCACTGACCCATGTATATTTCATATTATTAAAATCATTCAGGTTTGTTGTATTTCCGTTAATCATGCGGCGTTTTCTTACATCAATGTCTCCCTGAGGGTTAAACAGGGGTTTCTTTTTCAGCTGTTCCATACTATTCTCCTCTTCCATTGCTTCCTGATTCACCTGCTCCCTCAGCTGGAGCATACCTCACACTCTTCTATCTCCAGGCTTTTTGAGCGGATATAATACAGCGTTTTCACCTTGCACTCCCAGGCCAGAATATACAGACGCAGCACCTGGCTGTAAGTATAATCATTAGTAATGTATAGATTCATGCTCTGGGCCTGGTCAATGTGCCGCTGGCGCACGCCCCCCGCCCTCACAGACCACTCCTGGTTAATATGATGGGCATTTTTATAAAACCAGAAGGTGGAGAGATCCAGCTCCGGTGCTACCCGGGGCATAAGGCCATTCTTCTTCTCCTCAAGAAAATAGCGGTTCATCACCGGATCTACCCCCGCAGTTGTACCCGCAATGACACTTGTACTGCTGGTGGGCGCCACTGCCAGAAGATAGCCATTGCGCAGTCCGTCCGCCTTTACGCGGTTTTTCAGGGTCTCCCAGCGGCTGCTGTCATATCCCCGCTTTTCAAAATAAGCACCTGTCTGCCAGTCACTTCCCTCAAAATATTCGTAACAGCCTTTTTCTGCCGCATTTTCCCAGCTGGCTGTGACAGCCGCATAATTGATCTCTTCAAATACCTGATCCGCCAGCTCCAGATGTTCTTTTGACTCCCACAGAACCCCCTGTTTGGCCAGCATATGATGATAGCCGCTGACGCCAAGGCCAATGGGACGGTATCTTTTGTTGTTTACCTCTGCATAGGGGACAGGAAAGAAATTCAGATCGATTACATTATCCAATGCCCGCACCGCACTTCTTGTGATCTCCATAATCTCTTTTGGGTTCTTCACATCGATCTTTCCAAGAGAAAGGCTTGCCAGGTTACAGACCACAAAATCTCCGGGTTTTGTCACTGTCACAACAACGGTTTCTCCGTCTATGGTCTCCACCCTCTGATCCACCTGAGAAATCCCGCTCATATTCTGAGCGATTTCTGTGCAGAGATTGCTGCAGTAAATAACTCCTTTGTGGCCGTTTGGATTTGCCCGGTTCACCAGATCCCTGTTAAACGTAAAAGGAGTGCCTGTCTCCACCCCGCTCTTTATAATCAGCCGGACAATATCCTTGATGGGGATAATCCGCTTATGAATTCTGTGATCCTCCACACAGTCCAGGTATTTTTCCGTCCATTCTTCCCCCCACGTATCTTCCAGGGCATACCCTTTGACTGTCTGTACTTCGTGGGGACACATAAGATACCAGTCTCCCTCCAGATTATCCCTGGCCTGCTCCCAGAAATAGTCGGGATAGCATACCGCCGGGAAGACATCATGGGCCTTCATTCTGTCATCCCCGTTGTTTGTCCGAAGTGCCAGAAATTCAGGGAGATCTTTGTGCCACACATCCAGATATACAGCCACCGCTCCCTGGCGGACCCCCAGCTGATCTACCGCCACCGCCGTGTCGTTGGCCAGCTTGATCCATCGGATAACACCTCCTGCCGCACCTTTAAACCCGCGGATGCTGCTTCCCGCTGCCCGCACCTTTCCAAAGTACAGCCCCATACCGCCCCCAAACTTACTCACCTGGGCGAAATTATCTATGCTTCTGTATATTCCGGTAAGGCTGTCCGGCACCGTATCTATAAAACAGGAAGAGAGCTGATGGTATGGCTTTCTGGCATTGGAAAGAGTGGGTGTTGCCATAGTGACCTTCAGGGTACTCAGCATATCGTAGAAGCGCTTCACCCATCCATCCCTGTCTTTTGTTTCCAGCATAGCCAGATGCATGGCAATCCCCAAAAACATCTCCTGGGGCGTTTCCAGCAGAATCTGCTGCCGGTTCCGAATCACATACCTGCCCAGCAGCAGCTCAAGGCCGGAATAGTTCAGCAGATAATTCCGTTCTTCCTGCAGATAGGTTTCATAGAAAAGCAGCTCTTCCCTGGAGTAATGCTCCAGTATATAGCTCCCATATAATTCCTCTTCTGTCAGATACTTCACCTTTTCATAAAAATTCGTAATTTGGTACTGCTTCATATTCTTTTTTAACTGCTTATCAAACTGCAGCATATAGAGTCTTCCGGCGATAAACTCCCATTTTGGAGCTTCCTGGGTAGTCAGCTCCACTGCCGCCTGGGTGAGAATTCTAAGCCTTTCCTTCCCATTCATGCTCTGTTTAAAAAAAGAGGTAAATTTAATCAGCAGATGCTCCAGATCATAGGGTGTGTCCGGATATTCTGACTGAACAGCCTTCAGGGTTCTGTCTATCTCCTCCCTTTCCGTCTCTGTCTCTGCAAAATAGGCGGCGATATTCTGTCTGGCTTTTCTCTTTCTGCTTCTCTCCTCCCGATAAAGGATGTAGCTTTTCAGTACTTCATAATAATTTCTCTCAGTCAGTGTCTTCTCCACCTGATCCTGGACCAGTTCTACATGAAGGGTTTCCCCCTCCCGGACCAGCTTCTGGATCCTGGCCTCCACAGCCTCTGTGAGATCCCGCAGTGTATCCTTATCCGGCTCCTGTCCCACGCTTCGGAATGCCAGACGTACTGCGTGTTCTATCTTTTCCCACTGATAGGGTTCTGCCTGCCCGTTTCGTTTCAAAATTTCCATAGTATGTGACCCTTTCTTTCTCACTATCAGTTTTTCCTGAATTCCCTGTATTATCCTGGATCATTCTTGATTATTATAGTCCACTTTACTATGGTTTGACAAGAGGTATCTTCTGTCTTACCAGTAGATTTTTGTTCCGCAGATTGGTATAATAGACAAAACACACTGAGGGAGGAAAACTATGTCCAGAATACCTAACATCCACGGAGGCGGGGCCAGAACCAATGCCAACGGCCTTCTCTTTGAACAGACAACTTCACTGAATGAGGCCCTGGAAAACAGAGGCTATCAAGTGATCGACTGCAGCATTTATCGAAAAGACGGCTTTATGCTCCAGCAGCCCATCGGCATGTCCGTGGCCAAAACCAAGCTCTATACCCAATTTCTGGAACCCAGAGGGATCGACTACAGATACTATAATTCTAAACGGTGGCTTCCAGACGAAGCATTCATTAATTATAACAACGCAACCGTCTATATTATAGAGAAAAAATTTCAGAGTTCCCCGGGGTCTGTGGATGAAAAGCTGCCCAACTGCCATTTTAAGAAATGGGAATATCAAAAGCTTTTCAAGCCTCTGAATATGTGGGTGGAGTATGTCTATCTGCTGAATAACTGGTTTCGGGCAGATCAGTATAAAGACACTTTGGATTATATAGAACTGATGGGATGTCATTACTTTTTTAATGAGATTCCCCTGAATGTTTTAGGATTGAATTAGAGAAAGGGTAAAAACGGCGCCCGGACCTGCGGTCCGAACACCGTTTTTTATTTGGTTACTCACTTGTTTCCTTTTGGGCTATTCTACTATTATATTATAGGGTACAGACTGTTCCCCGAATCCAAACCACAGCCGGTAGGTTCCGGCAGCAGCCGATGCCGGCACTGTTACATCAATTGTTTCTGTACCTGAGGTATTTGTGATAGATTGGCCCCCGCTGTACTGCCATTTCTCAGCCGGCTGATAGACTCCGTTTTCTTTTTTCTGTACCGTCAGTGTAACTGCATGCTCCCCCTCACCAGTAACAGAATAGTCAGCGGCAAAGGTAAGCTGTGTCCCTGCTTTCACAATGCGGCTTTCACTCTCCAATGTAATCAGGATCGCTTGCTCTGGGTTCTCCGTCACATTACAGCTGCAGGAAGCTGACCAGGTTTTTAATGCCTCGCCGGCACTTTGGCCTATGGGATAAATCTCTGCCTTAAAGGTAAGATTTCCGGCCGCAAGACCGGCTGAATTCAAAGTATTCATAACCAAATCATGAGATCCGGGTGTTCCCAGGGGCACATACACTTTTCCGCCGCTGGGATAATATTCCTCCCCCTGGTACTCAAATACCACACCCTCCGGAAGGCTTCCGTTCTCAGGATAGAATACTGCTGCCGCTCCGTCCATCAGGTTGGTGTCTGTATTCGGTGAAATATTCAGATGGAACGTATATTCTCCTCTGGAAAGCCCTCCGTCAGCGGACAGGCTTACCGCAGCTTCCTCATTGTACACAGTAAAGTCTGCGCCTGCAGAGTCTGCACTCGTATCACTCCGTAACCGCAGGCTGTAATCATCGTTAGAGACACCTTCCGCCTTACCAAAATCCATGATTACTGTCAGCACGGTATCTTTAGAAATGTTGCCTGCGAGCTTAGTGCTCTCCCACATCTGTGTAAACTGTGACAGGCTGACTTTATCGGCAGCTTCCTCCCCCGTTATCTGATAACTGTAAAAACGGCCGGCCAAAATTACTGTGAGCCTGGTTTCCGCATACAGCACAGCCGTTCCCGATTCTCCTCTCCGAAGTTCCAGCCACAGATTAGAGACATTCTCGTCACCGCTCAGTGTAAATGCCGCAGTAACCGCACTTTTCTGAGAAATTCTGGGTGTATTCTGTGCAGACATCTTATTATACTGTCTTCCAGGGACTGTCTTAACCTCAGACACAATAGAATCTTTCCAGTGGATTTTAAGTAAAACCTGAAACTCACCGCTGTTTTCGTCTGAAAACGTCAGGGTCACCTCATCCGATTCTGCTTTTGCTGGAAAGCCCGGCGCATTCTGCAGAGTAAACTCAATAGAAGCCTGGTAACGGCTGTCCGTGGTACCTATGGCTACAGGAGATGAAGTGAATGCCTTTAAGTCATATGCCTCTGTCAACAACCCTGCGGTATTCCATCCCTGTGATTTCACAGGCAGCATGGACACGGCAAAGTTATTCTTCTCCAGCTGCCCGTCACCTGTCACAAAAGAAGAGGGAGCAGTAACTTTTGTCAGCTTCAGATTCCGGCTGGCACCGGACGGAATGATCATCCTGCCGGTATAGCTGCCGCGCTGAGAAGCATATAGTTCCACCGTCTGATCTGCAAGAGCCTTCGCTTTTGTAACGATCTCCACATTCATATTCAGCACTGACCCATCATTTCGCATCAGCTCGATCACCACCGTACCCAGCGTCTTGCTGACTGCAATATCCTGATTTTTATATGTCAGAGTAAAATCTATGTAGGGTGTCCCCCCCGCTGTCACAGACGCTGTCTTCTGGCCGATGATGGAATTTTTCCCGTCCGCCGCGGCTGTTGCTCTGGAAATCACCTTGCCGGGTGCACCGTCCGCATCGGAAAATCCGCTTCCCATTTTCATAAACAGACCAAAGGCACTGTCACCTTGTATCTTTTGCTTTTCTTGTTCCAGAATTATCTCTTCTGTATTAGAAGAGTTCTCTGCTGCTGTCACCCAGCGGTCTGCCTCTGCTCCTTTTTTCGCCGCATCCGCCAGGACAAGATTTGTTTCTGTGGGAATCGTGATGCTTTGGATCATATAAGAAGAACCTGCCGCTGCCGGCGGGAGTTCTATGGTTCCCTCCGCCACAGAATATCCGTCGCTTCCAAAGCCGCTGTCTCCCTCTGCCAGAGTTTGTGCTGTGAGCACCATATGGCGGGACGCCGCAGCAGACTCTTTTCCCTGTATCCTCCAGTAACGGTATTGAGTCCCTACATTCGTATACTCCAGTTCCTTTTCCTTATTCTCAGGATCCACAAAACCTCCGTCCGTCTTATGCTGTGAATCCGTCTTCACACGGGCATAGGCATAAGCATCCGCCTTATCATCTGCCAGCAAATAGGTATAACCGGATACTTCCCCGTAAATCTCTTCCCCGGATACTTCCTTTTCATTGGCGGAAGCAATACGGAAAACTGTACCAGTGTCAAAAACAACTGTGTTGGGACAAGTTTCCAGCTGACCCATTGCCACGCTATTCCCATCCTCATCCACGCTTTTGTAATTTGCTGTTTCATTCACCGCTGATTCTAACACCAGTGTACTGCCTCCCTGGAGTACCAGACTATTTCCAAGCGTTCCCAGACTGCTGCTATTCCCATGGTTTCCGATACGGTTCAGAGAATACAGGGCTGTCTGGTTGGAATTCGCCACATCAGACTGTCCAGTCAGCTTCACATGAGAATTCGTCAGAATTACCCGGTCTGCCCTCTGAATAGCAGCCAGTGTACGGGTGGTTCCCTTCACAATTCCTGTTTCATCTCTAACCGGACTGCCGTAGTTTTTCAGAGTCACCAGGCGGGTGGCTCCTGCGTCACAGGAAGCCCCGCTCCCGAACACTCCTCCCGCAATGACCATGTCAGAACCATTGCCGGATACCCCTGTATTATAGCCAGTTCCGTCAATATAGACATGGGAAGTGCCGTTAACTGTTATTGTAGTATAATCTACCGTGTCCCCTCCGCCGTAATCCCCGCCGGCATAGACAGAGCCTTCCACCGCCAAAGCCGCCGGGGACAGGCTGGGCTTCTCTTCCTGGTGGTTTGCATAGTAAGCACATTCGTTGGGTGCATCCGCACCGATATGCAGATGCGTAGATCCGTTGACAGTCCCCCGGTAGCCGCCCCCGAACACATTGCCGCTCACGGTGCCCCCGGCCAGATTCACAAAGATCAAATCTTTTAAATCTGCAGATGACTCACCATCCACAGGTTTCGGACCGTCATCGCTCAGTTCACTGCCTCCGTAAAGATTGCCGCGTATCCATCCTCCGGTCATATTCACCGTGGAGCCCCCGTATACCAAACGCTCTCCGGGCGTGCCCAGGGCGCCTCCGTACAGAGAGCCCTCCACAATGCCCCCGCCCAGTTGCACTTCGGTTTTTCCTTCATGTAAACCATTTTCCCCGCCGCCATAGACATTTCCTTTGACAGTGCCTCCGCCCATATATACAATACTTTTACCCTTAACGATACCATTTTCTCCGCCGCCGTAGACATTGTTTTCAATACTGCCGCCTTCTATCCTTATCTCCACGGAAGAATCTGCCTCCACACGGGCGCAGCTTTCGTATCCGGGCTGTTTCAGCCCTTTGCCCCCGCCATAGACATTTCCTTTCACAATGCTGCTGTCTTGTACGGTTATGACAGCACTGCCGCTTAAAAATGCATTCTCTGTTCCATAATTCTGGTCCACATATCCCTCTCCGCTGGCATAAATACTGCCATTTATCACGGCATTGCCTCCAACAGTGATGTTGGCCGTTCCGGTCATACTGCCGAACATCCCCGGCGGAGTCTGTTCCGAGAATTTGATGTTCTCGTTCTCTGCTACACTGTTGTCCCCGCCTTTCCCAGCGGCAAAAATATTATTGATACTGCCGCCAGTCACGGATATGTTAACCTCAGACTTTTGATTATCTTTACTGAGCACATAAGCTGCAGAACCTGCCCCATAGATATTTCCTATCGAACCACCCGTCACATCAATCTTCATGCTGCCGCAATACGTTGGGATACTTACCGCTCTGCCGCTGCCCGCACCTAAAATGGTTGAAACGGTCCCGCCGGAAATAGTAATCGATGTATCCCCCTCATAAGGGGATAATATATTGCTGAATCCCTGATTTCCCCCGATTAAAGTGCCCACGTAGCCGCCTTCAACAGAAATCGCCACATCAGCCCCGGTTACCGCGCCGCTGGCACTCCCTGCAACAACCGTTGACACATTGGCCGTTCCCCCCACCGTAATATCAGCTTTAAGGCCTGATGTATTAATACTGGAGTTATTTCTCACATACCCCACGATTCTTGTGGTTGTACCGCTGTAGACAGAAATTTTCCCTACCGAATTCCCTACCAATCCATGCTGCCCTGAACCGTATAAATAGAATCCCAGGGCGTAATCATCAGGCTCTTTTGTGGCATTTACAACATTCTTGCCTATGGTTATGTCATGTCCATTGCCATAGATATGATTTATATTTTTTATTATAATGTTCTCAAAGCAAACCCCATCATACAAATATAACTGCAGCTCCGCCTTATCCTGCCCCTTTTCGTATGGACCCTTCAATACGCAGTCGCCTGTGTTTCCTGCAATTGTGACAGGGATGGGATTCTCATTTAAAAAGTCCCTGCTCTGCAGTTCATAAGTCCCTATAATAATAATTTTATTGTCGTCCACTGTGCTGCCGGCCCCTGCCTCCTGCAGCCCTGCGGCAGCTTTCTCAATGGTTTGATAAGGGGCAGCTTCCGTCCCTGTCCCTGTCTCATCACTTCCTGTCTCCTGATTCACATACACTGTACCGGCTGCCTCTGCGGCATAAGTTTCCGGTGCTTCGGAAACCGCGGCTGCCTCCTCAGATGCAGGAAGTTCAGGCTCCGTCATATCATCCGGCAGCGCCTCCACAGATTCACTCTTCATAGAGTATCCGGCGGCCTGGGCTGCCTCAAAAAAGGAAAGATTATGCTCCGAAACATCCATAGTTCCGGATTGCCCCTCAGAAAAAATAGTCTCCGGATGCTCTATGGCCTGCTGCATAACGGTATCTGTCCCTGTGAATTCATTATGTATCTCCGTAAATGCAGGCGCGTCTTTCTGACTGCTGCCGGAAAATGCATAGTCTCCAAAACCGGATATACTTTCCGGAAGCGTCAGTACTCCCTTTAGGTTCCTCAGGCCGTAGCACAGATAAGAACCGATATAGGTAATTCCATCTTCTATCAGCAAAGTATGTATTTCCTCTGCATATGGCAGAAACGGGGCAGTCTCTGCACTGAAATCTGCAGTGTTTCCCTGCCCGCTGAGGGTCAGTATTCCGTCCTGGAGGACAGCTGACACATTTTCACCTACATCAACCGTCACAGGAGCACTGTCTTCTGCATAAGCCAGGATGGAATTCATATTAAGATAACTCAGTGCCAGACACAGTACCAGCAAAACTGCCAGGACACGGTACCATCTGTGCACACTAAATTTTTTCTGTTTTTTTTCCATGTCGCTCCTCCTATGAACAGGGCAAAACCACAGCTTCTCTTTTCCGCTATGGTTCTGTTGTTAAGACAATCTGATCCGCAAAACTGCCCTTTTGGGTTAAATCTTGTGTGGTATCTGCTTTTAAAAGCACCAGGGAATAAATTCCCTTCCCCTGACTCTTATACATGTAACCGCTGCTTCCCATTTCTACTCTGTCATTGGCCTCTTCCGGTATAACCTGATTCGGAAGTGTCAGTGGGATCTCTTTTCTGTCATCCGTACAGGTTATGGTAAGTACTGCTGCTGCATTACCCGCAGCATCTTCTACTGTGTACTGATTCCCCAGGGCCAGTTTAAAAACCGCGGAGAGTGACTCTTCATATGGTGCGGCTGTTGCCGTAACTGATAGTTCCTTTGCATCAGGATCAGGAGAAACAGAAACAATAGCTTTCTCTTCTTTCCCTCCCGGCAGACTTCCGCTCCCAGAGACAGCTGTACCGCCAGTTACTTCCACACGGTATGTTATTGTCCCGGGCGTTACTCTCTTCGCATCCGCTGCATTTGAAAGTGTAACTGTAATCTCTTTTGTCTGGGGGTCCACATAATAACAGGCGTTCTCCTCTTTTTCTCTCAGGAGATCACTGGTAAAGTAAAAGTTATCTGCCTCAGCGGTTCCCTTCCCCTCCTGCCGGGTGATGTAACGTGCCACTGTAATTCCAACGAAGGAGAGCAAAACTGCAGCCGTGAGAATAACCAGGGCCGGAAGCCAGCGGCGTTTGTCCTTATTCTCTATATGTAAAAATTTCATACCTGTGCCTCCTGTCCATTAGTTCGTCTTAGGTTTTACCTGCTTTGCATCTACCGTCAGAGTGATCCGATCAAATTCATCCGCATAGCTGCCGTCCGCCTGGGCTGCCGGCCAGCTTACGGTCAATGTATAAGTGTGAACAGCCGCAGCACCGTGAGGCAGCCTTCCCCCGGTCCACACATAAGATAAGTCTTGAACTGACGGAGGAGATTCCACGCTTTTTCCATTGCTGACGGCTTCCTTTTCTGCCAGTTCATAGGTCAAAGGCAGGTTTCCTGTGGAAGTAACGGTAACTGAATATTCCTGTGCTACTTCGCTCACCGAAGCGTCTTTTTGGTTTGTGACGGAAAACAAAATCTCTCTCTTCTCCCCTGGCACCATTTCCTTCAGTGCGCTGCTCAGGTCAATGGAACTGTTGAGTGCCACATCGGCAGTACTGGCAGCAGCCGCACCGGCAACTTCCGTCCGGTAACGGGCATAAGTGATTCCCAGCACTGCAGTACAGACCAGTATAAAACAGAAAAGATAACAGATTATCCGCTTTTTTGTCAGATACTTCTTCATTTGGCCCCCTTCTTTCTTTTATGATATATTCCCTCAGTCTTTTCCCTCCGCATGAATATTGAGCAGCAGAACATAGGCACTGCCCCGGCTGCCCGCTGCAGTATCTGACTCATCATTGCCGCTCTCAAAGGGCCACTCCCAGTCCAATTGATAGACGGCTTGGGCACCGGCCGCAAGTACTGTCTCCAGAGCCGCTCCTTCTCCCGAAGTTCCCAGAGAGACGAAAGTTCCTCCCTTTTGTCCCTGAGGATGCAGAGTGAATTTTAGGGGAAGGTGAGGACTGCCGGAGCTTTCCGCAATATTCAGAGTAACCGTAAGCTTTTCCTTCCTTGCATTTTTCAGGCGGAAGACATAATAGCCGCTGGATCCTGGTGCTATCTTTTCAATCTCACCTGTCTCATGGTTATAAAAAAGATTAATAGAAGCATTCTGCTCCCACTCTTTAAAACTGCCGTCCTTATCCTGCCTGGAGGTCTGAAGTTTCCCTTGGTCGGGAACTACAGTTGTACTGCTGTTTCCCCCTCCCGGATTATTGGTATTTGACGAATCCGAAGTTCCGGGCTGTGTGCCGGTATTTCTGTCCGGGGAGTCAGACGTTCCAGACTGGCTGGGTGTTGTCACCTGTCCGTTTCCGGATACCGGAGGAGTATCTGCAGTACCTGGAGTCTGGGGTTTCACCTGACCTTGAGGACTGCCCCCAATGGGCACTACCGTCTCATCTTTTATGAGTACACCGGTATTTCCCGGAGTTATATTTGACCCATCCGGAGTTGTGATTCTGCCGCCCGGCTCAATCACTGTGCCGTCGGGGAGGTTTATCGTTCCGTCAGAAGAAACCTTGATATCCCCTGCGGTAGTATCCCGATTGAGCAGTACCGTGTCATCTGTCTGTATGATATAGGTCGTGTCATCCTTGGATCCTCCCGGAAACACAATGCTGCCGTCCGGCAGACATACGTTCCCCCTGGGAGTCACAATCACACCGTCTTTTACAGAGGCACTCCCTGCAGGCGTAACCACCCTGCCATCCCGTGTGGCATAAGAAATATTCTCAGAGTTAATATAAATATCCTCTCCATCCAGCTCAATTAGAATCTCCAGCATACGGATATCCAGAGAAAGCTGAATCACATATGCTCCGTTATCCTGAAGTTCAATGGATGCCTCCCCGGCATCGCTGTACTGAATTTGCAGCTCCCGCTGTGCCGCTGCTGTCCCATCCGGGTTAAGGACAAATATGGTATGATTTCCTTCTGTTATATTGGGAAAGAGAAAACTCCCGTCAGACCCTGACACTGTGGCAACGGGATCGCTGTGAAGTTCCAAATTACGCCCGGAAACAGGGGTTCCATCGGAATACAGCACCTGACCGGAAAGATGAAAGACGGTCTGAGAAGAAGGCTCCTCCGGCGTCAGAAGAATGGTATCTATAATCTGTCCCAGGGAAGCCGGGCCTGCATTCCGTCCCAGTATAAAACCTACCACGCAGGAAGTAATAAGTGCGATAAAAAGCAGCAGAAAAAGAGCCGGCATCCAACGCCGTCTATTCTGTCCGCTGTCTTTATTTATAAGTAAGCTGTCCTGTTGTTCCATATTCTTTCCTCCTTATGAGAAAGGTCGGTATTTCAGCCCTTGGCAAAACATACGGCTGGCCCGTATCCTTTGCCGGGGGCTGAAAGCCCCCGGTACTGCCGCCCCGGCACAGAGAGACGGGGAGAAAGTTTAAGGAGCTGGAGTTGCTTCTATGGGTTTAGCCTGTGTACCCGTTGCAGTAATGTTCAGGGTCCAGTCATTATCTGCATAATTGTTATCATTGCTGTCTTTGGCGTCGCCTTCTCCAAAATCCCATGTCCATTTAACAGTAATCGTTTTTTTCATGCTATTGCTGTCTGCCGCATACTTTATAGTATTTGTAATGTCTGATCCCAGGGTGTAAGCGGTATCTTTTCCTGAATCATTAGTAGTAAAGGTGAGATCATCGGGAAGTGTTATTCCATCTGCTGCCGCAATCTTTAATTTGTAGTCCACACCAACCTCACTGCCGCTGCCATCAATTACAATATTAAAGCTTCCAGACGTACCGGGAGCAATCACACCATCCTTAATATTCTCTGCAGCGTAAGCAGTTCTGTTTGCCGTACTTCCCAGATCAATAGGATTTTCTGCTGTGCCTATACCATCAGCATTGAAACTCCAGGCTGCCACAGTAGCTTTTGCATTTCCGGTAACCTCCGTAACATATTTGGCCATGGTACCGCCCGTCAGGCAGGTAGTGACAAGTGTCAGCGCCAGTGCCAGGACGCCGAGACGTGATGCTTGAGATTTTCTTTTCATAACGTTATCCTCTCTTTCTGTCTTTGTAAGGGAACCCTGTCAGCTAAAAATCATTTGGCCCAGACACGGCTCCCGTGTGCCTGCGGCACTTTATCCCAGGCACACTTTCGCACCCGGTTCTGTATTGCCCTATCCCCTGCGCTGTGCCCGCAGGCTTAAGGCCAATGCATACAATATTAAGTTTCTATATCCGGCTTCTCTTTCCCGGCCCTGAGTGCGTTCAGCTCCGCCTCCAGTTCCTTGGTACGGGCATTCTCAGCCTTATCCAGCCGCCGCCGGTGCCAGATATCCCAGAGGAAGAAAAGCAGCAGCGGGCAGACAATAAAAAGAATCATGCCAGTGGTTGACTGCATAAACAGGATAAAATTACCCAATCCCCCGATGCGTCCGCCTTTCCAGATCCCCTGGACCTGATCGGCAGTGACAGGCAGCTGATCCTCCGCATTATTGGCATCGCCCCGGGTTATAAACTGAAGTCTTCCGTCTTCTCCGGTGGTTATATCAGCAATCCGGTGGGTAATCGCCTTTCCCGAGGAAAGATAACAAATCACGTCATCCTTCTGCAATTTATTCGGGTCTGTTTTCCGTATAAATATCAAATCTCCTGCCTGTATGGTGGGTTCCATGGACCCGGACAGTACCACGGCGGGCTTAACGCCAAATACACCAGGTATTTCTTCCGGATTGGTATAACTGCTGACAATTAAAATTAGATTAATGATAATAACAGGTATAAAAATAATACACATTATAATACCGACCACACTGGACAGTGACGGATTTTTCCTTTTGTTTTTCAAAGATATCCCTCTTTTCCATATTTTTTAAGCAAAACAGCAAAATTCCCGTTATCCCTACAAGCAGTCTCCGCTTCTATGTCAAGAGGAGACGTCGGAACGGCCGTCTATACCGATTTTTTACCTTTGGTTGAGTATCCGCTGTCTCCGGCCATACGTTGTAAAGCCCCCAGACAGAGCGAACTCTCCAGTCTTTTTCCTGGTTTGAACTGCACAAAGCAATGCATCTTTTTAGGATTCCGGGGTGAATTGGGGTTTCTCGCCGGATTGTCATTCACTTTTGGAATGAAACGGCCTAATTCCGGCAGACATTCCATAGTCTCCCCCTGTCCCAGAACCTCAGTAAAAACTTCCACAAATGCCGTGTAAAACTGCTCTGTCTCGGCCAGGCTGTACCCTGAGCGCTCAGCAACTCTAAGTAGTATACTTTCTTTTTTCATATGGATAGCTTCCTTTCCTGTTTTCGTAAAGGGGATAACATCAGGTAAACCGAAAATCGATAAAAAAAAGAGCCTGCTCTGCAAAGCTGCTCTTACGTATTCAAACAACTGGCTGGCTTTCTTTCACCTACGGAAAAGAGAAACCCCTATAGCTTTGCGACACTGCCTTTCGACAGCTGTGCCAAATATGTACTTGTAATTTATGGTACACTTTTTATATCAATATAGTGTCAAGAAGATTGACACATTTTGACCGTCCTTGTGGGCGGTTTTTTGCTTTTTTCAAGTATACTTCTTATGTCACTAAAGGTGTACCTTTTGTTTCAAAGATAAGATACAGAATAACCCAAACGACACGCTCTGTATCTGTGACTTTAGAATACTTCTTTTCTCTGAAAAGAACAAGTCTTGCTCATGTTTTGGCAATGCCATTTTTATGTCACCAACCGTGACAGTTTATATTGCAAACATCCGTATCTTTTTGTATACTGATGAAAAGGAGAGATTCTATGCAGTTTTACGAAAAACTAATTTTTTTATTAAATCTAACGCAGGTTACAAACCGCACACTTGCCAGAGAGCTCAAGGTGGATCCCTCTCTCATCAGCAGACTCCGTACAGGCGCCAGGGGAGTTCCCAAAAACAAAGAGCATATAAAGGCTATGTCCTCTTTTTTTGCAAAGCGCTGTACTACGCAGTATCAAAAGCAGGCTCTCTCGGGGATGCTGGGAATCAAACAGGCTCTGACAATGAAAAAAGAATTGCTCACAGAGGTTCTTTACTATTGGTTATGCGGTGAAACAGATGAGGTAGGACGTTTTATAAGAACCTTTGAAACTCTGTCCATTGAGGATGGAGAAGCAGCCCCCATGCCAGAGACTGCTACCGCGAGGGCAGAAAGCAGGGCCTTTTATGGAAATGACGGAAAACGTGCCGCTGCACGTGCCGTATATCAGCATCTGCTCACTCTGAAAAAGCCTTATACCATTTACCTCTTTTCAGATGAAGATGACAGCTGGATTTCTGAAGATTTCGAATTTTCCGGCAGCCTGCAGAAATGGGGCCTTACGCTCTGTCACCGGGGATTCCGGTTTTGTCAGATAGCACCGCCCGCCTCTCAGGTTAATATGGCCTTTGATTCTCTTATTCGATGGCTGCCCATTTACCTGACAAGAAAAGTAACTACCTATGTTTATCCAAGACTCCGAGACAACGTCCACCGCTGCACGCTCCTCGTAGTGCCGGGGGAAATTGCCATGACCTCTGCATCCATAGCCCATCAGCAGTCGGGCGGCGCAACTCTAATTACCACGGACAAAAGACTGACGCATACACACGCATCCCGATTTCAGGATTACCTGTCTCTCTGCCGTCCTATGCAGAACATATATACCACCTCTGAGAAGCTGATGCAGTGCTTTTCCCGCTTCTTGTCCCTTGGCGCCGCTCGTATTCAAAAGGTGAGTTCTCTGTCGGCAGAGACAGCACCGCCGGAATTAATGGCTTACTGCATTGACCATATCGAGCAGCCGAATCTGAAAAAATTAGGCTCTATGTATCTTCAGGAGTTCCATCTGATCGAGGAGAATTGGAAGAAGCATGATTTTATTGATATCGCCTGTCTTGCCAGCGCAGAAGATGTCCGAAATGGGAAGGTTCCCATTATCCTGTCCTATGGGGAAGGCCCTCCTCTTTACTACACACCGGAAATTTATGTCATGCATCTCAGGAACATTCTCCGCATTTTAGAGAATTTTGAGAATTACCACTTTATACCCATAGATCCAAGAGTTGAAAAAGAGGGCACTCTTATGGTAAAAGATGGACAGCTGGCCCTCCTGGTCCGCACCTCACAGCCTTTGACCGTTTTTGAAATCTCACAGCCGGAGATCGTACAGCTCTGTCAGGAGCATTTGCTTAAAATTGCAGATCGCGCCGGCTATACCGGGGTGTTCAGGGCAAAGGTTAAGTCCCAGATCAAGGAGAGGATCCGGGAACTTCTGGCTTAACGCTGTCTGACCCACCGAAGAAACGTAGTGGATGAGATTCCCAGCTGCCCGGCCGCCTGCCGGGAAGTGATTTCCCCTGCCTGATACAACTTTTTCGCAGAGGAAAAGCCGGCCGGTGTTTTCATCGGCGGCCGGCCCATATGCACTCCCCGGGCTTTTGCGGCGGCAATCCCTTCTGCCTGCCGCTGCCGGATATTTTCTCTTTCTGTCTGAGCCACGTAACTTAAAAGCTGCAGCACAATGTCAGCAATCAGAACTCCCGTCAGATCCCGCCCCTGTCTGGTATCCAAAAGGGGCATATCCAGCACCACAATGGCAGCATGCTTCACCTTTGTAATGGTGCGCCACTGTTCTAAAATCTCATCATAATTTCTTCCCAGACGGTCAATGCTCTTTATAACCAGAACATCTCCTGTTTTTATCCTTCTCATTAACCGCTTATAGTTCGGCCGCTCAAAATCCTTCCCCGACTGCTTATCCATATAAATAGCAGAATCCGGCACTCCAAATTCTCTCATGGCAATCATCTGACGTTCTTCATTCTGCTCCTTTGTGGATACACGGACATACCCATAGGTTTTGCTCTGCATAACTTATCCTCCTGCAATTAATTATTTTACATTTAATTGTAAAGGATAAAACACTCCCCGGCTGATGGTAAATTTTTCCATTCAGCCGGGGAATATAATCTGCGTACCTTTTCTATTCCTGCTTCAGCGCCGCGTCAAACGCAATCTCAGAGGGCGAAAAATTCATCTTTTGTATGTATTGAAATGACTCCCTGGCGCCCTTTTCTCTTTCCATTCCGGAGTCCTCCCATTCTACGGAAAGGGGCCCCTCATATCCCATCTGGTTTAATTCCCGTATAATCCCGTCAAAGTCCACATTCCCATGTCCGACAGACACAAAGTTCCACCCTCTTCTGGTATCTCCGAATTCAAGGTGGGATCCCAGAATGCCGGCTCTGTCGTTCCTGTTCATCTTCACATCTTTTATGTGGACATGATAGATTCTCTCTCTGAAGTCTCTGAGGAATGTCAGCTCATTTACTCCCTGCCATACCAGATGGCTGGGATCATAATTAATCCCCAATGCCGGGCGATACCGGAATCTCTTCAGCAGTTCTTCTGTGGTATAGTAATCAAAGGCAATTTCCGTGGGATGTACTTCTAAAGCAAACCTAATCCCGTACTCGTCAAACACATCAAAGATAGGATTCCACAGCTCACACAGCTCCTCGTATCCCTGTTCTATCATTTTTCCGGTAGTCTGGGGATAGGAATACCACCAGGGCCACAGGGGAGATCCTGTAAATCCCGTGATAACCTTTACTCCCATTTTGGATGCCGCAATCACCGTCCGCTTCATTTCCTCCACTGCCCATTCCCGAATCTTCTCCGGCTGGCCGCGGAGTTCTCCCGGCGCAAAATTATCCAGCCTGGGATCCCATCTGTCCCCCACGCATTGACCTGTCAAATGCGCAGAGACAGCATAACAGTTCAAGTGATATTTCTCCAGGGTTTCCTTCACCCGGGGAATATAGTCTTCCGTCTCCAGTGCCTCCGTCACATTAAAATGTGCATGGGAAGCCAGTTCCAGGCCCTCGTATCCAATGGCAGAGGCCATACGGCACAAGGATTCCAAGTCCATATCTCCAAATTGCCCGGATGCTAATGTTATTGGTCTTTTCATTTTCCCTAATACCTCCTAAACTAATGGGGCGCTGTTTTGACTGCCTTTCCGGTTTCTGCGGATTCTAAGGCTGCAAATACTGCCCGCATCGCTGACAGGGCTTCCTCCCCGGATATTTCCGGCTCCCGCCCCTCGGTCAGACAGCTAATCCATGCGTCTATAATTCCGGATTTTGTCTGCGACGAGTTGGTCTGTATCTGATCTGCCTGGTAATACACCCGGCTTGCATCTTTCTTTTCAATTATGATGGAGTATTTCGGATCTTCATATATGTGCATGACACCCTCTGTCCCGTAAAGAACTGTCCAATTCTCTTCCTCCCCATAATTTGTCCAGCTGGCAGTCATGGTTCCCACGATTCCATTGTCCATTTTATAGATACAGACGGAGTTATCATCCACCCCGATTTTCTTCCCGGATGCGTCTTTTTTATCCAAGGTTGCCGTTACGGCCATAACTTCCTCTACCCTGTGTCCGGTCAAATACTGGATCAAATCGGTTTTATGAATCCCCAAATCGGCCATCGCCCCGAAGGCAGCCATCTTTTTGTCAAAAAACCATATACTTTTGCTGTCGATGGCCCAAGTCTCAGGTCCGCTGTGGCCGAAGGCAGTGCGGAAGGTTAGTATACTGCCGATTTCTCCCTTTACAAGAAGCTCTTTTGCCTTAGCATGCGCTTTTGTCAGCCGCTGATTGTGTCCTACCATAAGATATTTTCCGGTTTCCTTTGCCGTCTCTACCATACGCTCGCACTCTTCTAAGGTAATTGCCATAGGCTTTTCGCAGAGTACATGCTTGCCTGCCTTCAGCGCTGCCACCGTAATCTCACAGTGAGCCGCATTTGCAGCGCATACACTCACCGCATCTATATCAGGGTCCGCCAGAAGCTCGCTATATGAGTCATAAGCCCTGGCCCCATATCTGGCAGCCACTTCCTCCGCTCTTTCCCGGCATAAGTCAAAGACTGCTGCAATCTGGGCATCTTTATTCTCAGCATATTCAGGAAGATGACGCACCTGCGCAATCTTACCGCATCCAATCACTCCAACCTTAATCATAATTCCCCTCCCGCTACAGCGCTTCTTCAATTTTTTTCAAATATTCCAGAGACTGCCGGGCCACCACATCGGGGTGACAATCCCTGGTGGGAAATCCATTTTCCATAGTCACATAACCGTCATAGTGAATTTCCTTTAAAGCGCGCATAATATCTACAAAATCACATCCCCCGGTACCCGGTGCTTTTCTGTCATAATCCGCCATATGGATATGTTTCAGGTTTTCTCCCATCAGATACACATAATCGGAAGGCACTTCATTTCTATACAGTGCGTGGGTAGTATCAAACATCAGCTTTACGTTCTCTTTCCCTACATCCTCCATCATATTTATGGCGTCCTCGCAGGACTCTACCAGATTGCTGTCAGCCGCCGTGGGTTCCAGCATCAGGACAACACCGCTCTTAGCTGCATAGTCCGCCACATTTGAGATTCCTTCCACAGCCCATTTCCAGGCATCCCTGGACTTTGTGCCATAGATATACCATCCGCAGACACATAAAAGTCTTTTGCAGTCACCGATCTCCAGGCCCAGGTCAATACAGTCCTTCCAGTACTGTACGGTCCACGCTCTCTCCTGTTCGCAGGCAGAGGCAATATTTCCCCCGGGACCGCCACCCGGCGCAGGGAGTACCGAGGCCACCGCGATCTGATTATCCTCAAGATTTCTGCGCATGTCTCTTCTTCTTTCCTTATCCGTATAGTAAGGCCAGGCCTGCGGCTGTGCACATCCGATCTCCACACCGTCATACCCAATCCTCGCCAGCCTTTCTATGGTCTCCTCAAAAGAATAGGAAGGCACCCAGCAGGGAAAATGACTGTAAGCCCATGTGTTAAATGCATATTTCATATTGATTAAACTCCTTTCTATGTACGTTCTTTAGTATTGAAGGTGCTCAGAGCTACCGCCAGCAGAATAATAATTCCCCTGACAATCTGCTGCTGGCTAGTATCCAGACCGCCGATGATGAGCCCATTATTGATGACTCCAAGAAGCAGGGAGCCCACCACCGCACCGATAATATTGCCGCTTCCTCCGGCCATGGAAGTACCTCCCAGCACTACCGCAGCAATCACGTTCATTTCGTCTCCTTCACCGTACGTATACCGGGCGGTCTGCATTCTGGCCGAGTATATAATCCCGGCAAAAGCGGAGGCAAATCCCATGACGGCAAATACCATAATCTTAATTCTTGTAATGTTGATGCCCGAATAAAATGCTGACGTCTGGTTTCCGCCTATAGCCAGAACCTTTTTTCCATAGGGAAGATATCTGAGCGCAACATGTCCGATGAGAAGGGCAATAAGAGTCCAGAGAAGCACAATCGGAACTCCGGCAATGGTTCCCATACCGAATACATTGTTAAAAGTGGTATTGCGGATGGTAATGGCCTTTGTAGCCGTCATCCACATAGCAGATCCCCTGATAATGCTCATCATGCCCAGCGTCGCCAGAAAGGCCGGAATCTTCAGATAAGTCACCAGCAGTCCGTTGATCATCCCCACCAGCGTTCCCACTAAAAGGGCGCAGAACAGAGCCAGGGCAATACTGTCTGTCTTCTCCAGCAGCCACGCAGATATTAACGCGGACAGGGCCACTACTGCGCCGATAGATAAATCAATTTGTCCGCTGGCTATGATAAAGGTCATAGCCACGGCCATCACAGACACCATAGCTGTCTGTCTGGTAATATTCAGCAGGTTTGACCTTGAAAAAAAGCTTGGTCCTAACCATACGGCGAAAAAAATCAGCACCACAATAAATATGATGTATACCATATATTGGTATAAGTCTATTTTCTTAATTGTTTTGGATCGCACGCTGCAATACCTCCTCTGTGTCTATTTCTCTGTGAGTAAGTTCTCCGGTTTTTACGCCGTCATGCAGTACGACAACCCGGTCGCAGACCGCCATCATCTCCGACAGTTCCGATGAGACAAAGATAACGCTGTTTCCTTCCCTGATAAATTGCCGTATAATTTCAATTATCTCACTCTTTGCATGGATATCAACTCCGGCCGTGGGCTCGTCCAGCATCAGCAGCTTTGGACGCGTGTTCAGCCATTTGGCAATTACCACCTTCTGCTGATTGCCGCCTGACAGATGAAACAGTCTCGTAGTCACGCTGTCTGCTTTTATTTTCAAATCCTGAACAGCCTTTTCACTGACTGCATTCATTTTATCTGTCCGAATCAGTCCGGAGCTCTTTACACCGTTAAAATCTGTAACTATCATATTTTCCCTGAGAGAGTGCATCAGCACCAGGCCTTCCCGGCGCCTGTCCTCAGGCACCAGGGCTACCCGGCCGTTGACTGCCTGCCTTACATTTTTAAAGTTCACTTCCCGGCCGTCCAGGAAAATCCTGCCTCCGGTTTTCTTACGGATGCCGAAGATACATTCCATTACCTCAGTTCTTCCGCTTCCCATCAGACCGGCAAGTCCCACTACTTCCCCCGCTTTCACCTGAAAGGAAACCTCCTTTACAGACTTCCCCACGGAGAGATTTTCCACCTGCAGCATCACCTTTTCTCCCACCGGAGTTTCCCGATCCTTCCATACCATGGCCTGCTCATTTTTCTTACCGCCCAGCATGCATTCAATCAGAGACTCCAGTGTATACTCTGAGACAGGCTTGCTGGCAGCCATCTTTCCTCCGCAGAGTACGGAGATGCAGTCAGCAATCCGAAAAATCTCATTCATACGGTGGGATATGTAGATAATGGAAATCCCTTTTTTCTTCAGCCCGTCAATAATTTGAAATAAAATCTCGGTCTCTTTGTCGGAGAGTGAAGCTGTAGGCTCATCCATAACCAGGACTGAGGTATTGCTGGACAATGCCTTTGCTATCTCTATGAGCTGGCAGCAGCCCACGCTGAGGTTCTGAATCTTTTCTTCCACGTCAATGTCAATGCCCAGACTAAGGAGCAGCTTGCGGGCTTTTTCATTCATGGCCTTTATATCCAGAAACCTGCCTTTTTTTATCTCTTTATTTAAAAATATATTCTCGCTGACGGATAAAGTCGGAATAAGACTCAGCTCCTGGAAAATCAGACTGATCCCCTGCTTTTTCGCATCATTGTAGTTCCGGATCACCGTTTCTCTGCCGTTCACTCTGCAGACTCCCGCATCTTTTACATATACGCCCGTCAGTATCTTCATAAGGGTAGACTTGCCGGCACCATTTCCCCCTACCAGGGCATGAATGCTGCCTCTTTCCAGCCGGAAATCCACATCCTGAAGTACAGGGACTCCCCCAAAAGCTTTCCGTATTCCTTCCAGTTCCAATACATAATCAGCCATAGCGCACCTCTATTTTGTAAGGTCCTGCAGCCAGTCAGGAGCCTCAATCCCATAGCTTGTCTTATAGGCATCCAGAAGATTACTCTTTACTACCGGCAGCGCAGGAGGTGTCACAAAAGTAGAGGGCATCTCTTTCCCCAGCAGTGCATAGGCTGCTACAAGCGCTTCCGCCTGGCCCTGTTCGGGAGAACGGGGGGCTCCTGAACCCCGGATCATACCGTCTGTAGCAATACTCTTCGCTGCGGTGTCACCCAGATCGCAGCAGGTGATAATCAGGTCATCTCTTCCCACGGACTGGGCGGAGGCAATGGCTCCCTCGGCCGGTATATCCCAGGATGCGTAAATGCCGTCAATATCCGGATATTTTGCGAGAATAGCATCTGCGACTGTACCGGTATCGTTAGGGTCGGTAAACCCGGATTCCATTACAATTTCAATATCCGGATATGAATTCTCTATCGTCTCCCGAAATCCCCGGTCACGTTCATTGGTCACCGGATATACCAGATCGTAAAACATCATGCCAACCTGGCCTTTATATCCAATCTCCTTGGCCAGGATATCTGCGCAGGCCTTTCCGTTGCCGTAGCTGTCGGAGCTGGCGCAGCCCGCATAATCCGTGCCTGCCTTATAGCCCGTGGCGACATTTTCCATGAACACTAATTTTGTATCCGTTCCTTTTACATTGGCATCCAAGGCCGATGCGCACGCGTCCGCATCATAGGGCATAACAAAAAGAACATCCGGCTTTAGCGCCATAGTACTTTCGATCTGAGAGGTCTGGGTTGCTGCGTCAAAATTCGCGTCTGTCACAGAAACCGTCTCAATTCCCCAGTCCTCCAGCATTTTCTTTGCATTTGCCAATTTCGTCTGGTTGCAGGTATCGCTCTGTGTATGATAGCAGAAAGCCGCCTTATATTTCCCGTCCTTCAGTTTCTGAATATCCTCGTCTGTAAGGGTAAATGCAGAGGGCGCCGCCGCCTGGATTCCCTCGGTGCTCACACTCAGCGCTTCGGTAGGATTCAGGTCCAGCTCCGGGTAGGTCTTATCCGACGTTTCCTCCTTTGCTGTCTTTTCACTCCCGGACGTTTCAGAGGACGTTTCATTTCCCCCGCACCCTGCCAGCAGACTGGCTGCCACTACTGTGCTTAAAAGTACACTTGCCAATTTTCTCTTCATAAAATACCTCCTGTGTTTTCGTTCCTGTTTCGTTACTACTGTTCTATCTATTCCCACACAAAGACAACCTTCTGGGTTTTTCCCGAGTCAAACAACGGGAAAGCCTTCTCTGCCTCTGCGATGGAAAACGTGTGACTGGATATCTTCTTCATATCAATCTTGTGATTCACAATGAAATCCGATATCTCCTCCCAGTCTCCCCGGTTAAAATACCAACACCCCTTCAGTTCCGCCAGTGTCCGGACAAACTGATTGCTCGGGTCAATGACTGCCCGGTTAGACTCTGCGATGAGCGCCACCTGGCCTTGTGTCCTTATAGAATTCAGGGCCGAATTCAGGGGAATATCTCCTCCCGCAGTCACTATAGCAGCATCCGCACCCCGGCCTTGTGTCAGTTCTCTGACTCTCGCCGGACCATCTGTGCTGCAAGGATTTATTATGTAATCTGCCCCCAGATCCAGAGCTGTCTGCAGTCGTTCTTCATCTGTATCAACAGCAATCACTCTTGCGCCGAAGCCTTTTGCCATAAGGATTCCTCCGCTTCCCATAGGGCCGCATCCGATGATCACTACCGTTTTTGTCCCGTTTAGCTCAATCTTTTTGCACGCTGTGTACAGAGTGCCGCCCACATCCGTAGCCAGAGCCCCTGTAATAAAATCCATTCCTTCCGGAAGCAGCAGACAATTCTCTTCCGGAATCGTCATATAATCTGCATGTGCACCGTTGACGGCAAATCCAATACACCGAAACTCGGGACACAGCATGATATCCCCGCGCAGGCAGTCCGGACAAGTCCCGCATCCCAGTCCAAGGTAAATCGCCACCCGATCGCCTTTTTTTACTTTCGTTACGCCCTCTCCCAGCTCCTCTACAATCCCGCAGGGTTCGTGTCCCGGGGTAATATTCGCTTCTTTGTCATCCTCATCAAACAAAGCCACCCCATGATATCTGTGCAAATCGCTTCTGCACAGGGCTGACGCCTTCATTCGAATCAACACCTCTCCCTTTTTCGGTACGGGAATGGGCTCCTCCACAACTTTTATGGTTTCTTTACACGGTAATTTTGCAGCTAACATGAAAACCTTCCTTCCACATTTTAGTTAAATACATAATAGTTTCTTTTTTTCTTTGATTGTACAATCATTTTTACTAATTTTTTGTTTGTTTTTTCTTAAATACAGGTAAATTATAGCATGCGCCCCCTGTGGGGTCAACGTATTTTTGTTTAAAATACCATATAGTTTATTTTATAACGATTTTTACGTAAATTTTAATGTTTTTTCTTCTATTTTTTAACTAAAATCGGCATTTTCGTTTTTATCAGATCTTTCCATGCCCTTTCCAGCTTTTCTGCTTCCACCCGATAAGGGGGGACTCCTATGCATTTACTGTCACATCTTCCCAAAAGAGCCTTTGCCGCCGCCACTGCAGCAACCACCCCCTGATCATAAGGCCGCTGGGAACTAAGCCCGATTACCATTTCCCCTTTTGCCATGTAAGATGCAATCTCATAATCCAGATCGGTAGTGGATATTACTACATCCCTTCTCCTCAGGTCCTTCAGCGCCCTGATGGCCTCCAGGGCCGGACGCTCCCAGGTGACATAGAGCCCTTCTATCTCCGGCGTCTCCTCTATCATCCTCCGGCAAGCCTCGTACGCATTCTCTATACAGCCAAAACTTTTTTTATTCACAATCTCTATAGCAGGATACTGATCCCGAAGGGTCTCTTCAGCAAAAAAGTCTCTCTGCCGCGTTGCAAAGTATTCCGCCCCGTGCACCAGCAGCCCTACCTTTGCGTTATCCTTTCCCAAAAAATGATCGCCCAGGATCCTGGCAGCATTTTGCCCGTTTTCTCTCTCATTTACCGAGATCCAGCAGGCATAATCTTCCTTTTTCAGGCTTCTCGGCATACTGTTAATCAAAATCAGCCTCGTCTTTTTGGCAACCTCCTGAAAAATTCCGGAAGTTTTTTCCTCGTCCACAGGTACTGCTATCACTGCATCCGGCTTCTGCATCATAATCCCTTCCAGCTGGGTCTTCTGCAGTTCCGGATCAAAGTGGGCATCCGTGACCGTCAGAACATGAATCCCATATCCGCTGAGCGTCTCCAATATGGCCTTCTCATGAAGTGATGTCCACTCGTCGCCGCTGTAGTGAAACGCCAGGGCCACCCGGTAATTTCCGCTCTTAAGCAGCCGTTCATCCTCCTCCGACAGCACAATTTCCTCCGGATATACCGCCCTCTCGCCGAAGGGTCCTCTCGCAATATTCTGCACGGAATTTCTGATGCAGAATTCCATGGGAATCCGTTTGATCTTTTTTTCCCGTCTGCCTCCTTTTTCATCTGTTATGTACGCCACTGTTTCCTCCGCAATCTTATCAATATCCTGCTTCAGCACGGTAAGGGGAGGCTTCACCAGTCCGCACCAGTCTCCGTCCCCAAATCCGATCACAGAAAGCTCTTCCGGACAGTTGATTCCTAACTTCGAGATAACCTCCAGCAGATAAAGCGTGAGCACGTTTCCGCCTGCCAATACTGCAGTTGCTCTCTTCTCCCGCAGTACCTTAGCAATCGTTTCCATAGTGCTTTCTTTCTCCTGCAGCATAACGCCAACCACCATATCCTCGCTGCCAGACAGGCCATACTGATTCAGTGCCATGTCATATCCCCTTTTTCGCTCATCCACCGATGACAGGTGGCGTTTTTCCAGAAGAAGAACAATTTTCTCATGTCCGCACTTGATTAAGTACTCCGCAGCTCTTCGTATTCCCTCTGCATTATCGGATATGACACTGTCCGCTGCCTCTCCGGAAAGCATCCGTTCGATAAAAACCAGAGGGATTCCATAGGAAAGGATGCCGCTGTACGCCTTTTCATCCTCGCAGGAGGGGGAGAGAATCACCCCCGCAACTCTCCGGCTGCTCATAATTCCGTCCAGAATATGCTTCTCCCTCTCTCTGTCATTGTCAGATACATAAACTGCCATCATATACCCCCGCTCCCGCGCTTTCCTGGATACCGCAGGTATCACATGGGTATAAAAACTGCTGTCCAGACTTGGGATAACCAGCGCAATCTCAGACAGCCTTCCCCTGCGCAGCTTCCCCTGTTTTTCCTGTTTGGTATGATATCCTTTTTCCCTGGCAACTTCTTCTATTCTTTGTACTAGCTCAGGACTTACATATCTGGTCCTGTTCAGCGCAAAGGAAACCGTTGCAATCGAAACCCCGACTTCCTCGGCAATCTCCTGAAGTGTTACCTTCATAGGCATTCTCCTTTTTAACCATTTTATCGCGTTTTTTACTATTGCGTGATTTAATTATCGTATTTTTTAGCCAAATTGTCAATTCTTTCTCTTGTTTTACCTATTTTTCCGGATTCTTTTTTACGTGCCTCTTAGATTTCTCTCGTATTTTTACGTAAAATATGTTTTTTGCACAAAAAAACGATGGTTCTGATCTCTTCAAAACCATCGCTCTTCTGCAGCATACTCACTGCGCCCGCGCAAGTCAAATCCTCCGCTGTTCTGCTGCGCCGGAAGATTGATACCCCCCTGCCTGCTGAGGGGCTGCTGACTCAAATTCCGGCATCTTTGTCTTAAGAATTTCCTTCCATGCCTTGTCCAGATTACCGGCCATAACCGTATAGGGGGGCACACCGATACATTTATGTTCGCATTTGCCCAACAATGCCCTGGCCGTTGCCGTTGCCACCGCAATTCCCTGATCGTAGGGCCTCTGGGAGCTCAGCCCCACCACATATCTTCCCTTTGCCAGGCAGGCTGCAATCTCGTAGTCCAGATCCGTCGTCGTGATGGCGATATCCTCCCGGCCCAATTCATCCAGAGCCCGGATGGCCTGAAGCGCCGGTCTGTCCCAGGTGATGTAGAGCCCCTGAATATCCGGATGATCCTGTATCATCCGCCGGCAGACCTCATAGGCATTGTCAATCTGATAAAAGCTCCGCTTGGAAACCACCCGGATATTCGAACCATCCTCAAGGAATGTCTGCTCTGCAAAAAAGTCCCTCTGCTTGGTAGCAAAAAAAGGGGCCCCGTGAACCAGCATTCCCACCTTCACATTCTCCTGCCCCTGAAAATGTTCTCTCAGGATCCTGGCTGCATTCTGACCGTTCTCCCGCTCATTGACCGATAGCCAGCAGCTGTATTCCTCTTTCCCCAGACTGTTTGGCATATTGTTTATCAGGATAAGCTTGGTCTGCCCGGCCAGCTCCTTAAACTTTGCTGCCGTTTTCACCTCATCTGTGGGTACGGCGATAATTGCATCCGGATGCTGCATAATCAGACCTTCCAGCTGTGTATTCTGCAGATCCGGGTCAAAATTGGCATCTGTCACGGAAAGTACCCGGACACCCATATTGTTCAGAGTATCTTTGATCGCCTTTTCGTGAAGCCTTGTCCATTCATTTCCTGTATAATGAAAAGAAATGCCTACCGTATAGTTTCCGTTTTTCAGAACTTCAAGATCTTCCTC
Source organism: Lactonifactor longoviformis (assembly GCF_042848515.1). Lineage (GTDB taxonomy): Bacteria > Bacillota > Clostridia > Lachnospirales > Lachnospiraceae > Lactonifactor > Lactonifactor longoviformis. The sequence goes on from NZ_AP031453.1 coordinate 3,256,378, forward strand.
CGAAAGGAAATTTTCCTCGGGATACACCACCTTTTCCCCAAAAGGACCCCGGGCGATGTTCAAAGTGGATTTGCGTACCGATAATTCCATGGGAACCACAATCTTCTGTGCAGCGTGCCTCTCCTGGGAAACCCCTTCTATTTTATTGAGCAGTAGACGCACTGTCTTTCTTCCAATCTCCTCCGTGTCCTGTATCAGGGTAGTCAGCGCCGGAGTTATAAGTTCACACCATTTGTCATCTCCGAATCCTACGATGGAGATATCCTTTGGGCACTCCAGCCCCATCTCTCCCATAGCCTTCAGGCATCTCAGCGTAAGCGTGTTGCCTCCGGCCAGAATCGCAGTGGGCGACATTCTTTTGATAAATGCTTTGATGGACTCCTTAGCCTCTTCCCCGTCCTCCAGGCCTACACAGGCGATCAGCTCTTCGTCGCAGGGCACATCATATTCTTTTAATGCCTGCAGATAACCTTCCCTTCTGTCCTTTACCGTACTCAGGGTTTTGTCTTCCAAGAGCAATGCGATTCTCTCATGGCCGCATTTGATCAGATGCTCCGTGCCGGTCCTCAGTCCCTGTACATTATCAGAGATAACCGCATCGGCTTCCTCTCCTTCAATCATCCGCTCCAGACATACAAAAGGCCTGCCGCAGTTCATCAGCTTCTGATAATGTTTTTTTCCGGAATCTGCGGGGCAGAGTATGACCCCGGCAATTCTGCGGTTGGATATAATCTCGTTCAGAATGTGCCGCTCCTGTTCCGGTTCCCCGTCAGAAAGGTATATAGACAGCGTATAGCCCTCTTCATCCACCAGTTTGGAGAGAACCGCGATCAGACGCGTATACACTACACTGAAGGTATTGGGTATCACCAGAGCTATCTCGGACATTTTTCCTAATTTATACTTCCGGGTTTTTTCACTCACCCCGTGCTTTGCCTTATATCCCTTTTTCCGTGCAATAGCCAGAACCCTGTCGGATATCTCAGGGCTGACATAGCGGGTTTTATTCAGTGCGTGGGACACTGTAGCAATGGAGACGCCTGCCTCCTCTGCTATTTCTTTAATTGTAACACCCATTCTTCCCTCTCCCATTCCCGTTTTTTACGTAAATTTTATAGGTTCATCATACTATTTCAGGCAATAATTGTCAATCACAGGAAGAATAGGCCTCTAATATATATTGACATGCGTTTTTTGTATCCTATATAATACAAAATAGTACATGATAATCACACAGCCCAGGCAGTTTTGGATTATTATAAACATTCGAAGGGATAAATTATTATGAAATATCAATATCTAGATATGAATTCTTATAAAAGGAAAAAGCATTTTGACTACTTTAACAGTCTGGCATACCCCTATGTGGGAGTCACTGTAAATGTGACAATTACTGACTTCTTAAAGAAAATAAAAGAAAAGAAGCTACCGTTTTTTCTAACCTTTTGCTACTGTATCTCAAAAGCGGCCAACGAAATACCGGAATTCCGCCAGAGAATCTTCAAAGATGGGATTATAGAATATGAAAACTGCAGAACCTCCCACACCGTAGCTTTGGAGGACGGTACCTACTGCTACTGTACCCTTGACAGCAATATGCCATTTTCCCAGTATCTGCCCTATGCTGTTTCGGAACAGGCTCAGGCAAAGGAGGCAAGATCTGTGGAGGATAACGAGGAAGACGGGAATGAACTGATTTTTATATCCACGCTGCCATGGTTTACCTATACTTCTTTTATTCAGCCTGTTCCCATGCCGGCCGACAGCAATCCGAGGATTACTTGGGGCAGATACTCTGTGCTTCATGAAGAGACCGTGATCCCAGTCTCTGTGCTCTGTCATCATGCCCTGGTTGACGGATTACAGATTGCAGGGTTTTATGAGGCGCTGGACAGGACGATTAAGAATCTGCAGATATAAAAGGGTGCCGCAGTACAGATAAACAGGCCTGTGCTGCGGCATCAGATAAGCAGCGAAGTGATTCAAATTATTTCTTATCAGCATTTATCTCCTGTTTTTCGGCAGCGTTTTTATAAGAATTAAGACATAGACAGCGATAATGACACATTCCATCAAGGTGAAAGCCATACGCCTCTCTACGGTTAGACCTGTTTCATTTGCAAAAGCACTAAGTATATTTATCGCAGAATGAGTAATGATACAGGGAAGCAAACTCCCGCCACGGTAAAACAAAATTACAAACAAAAAACCAAAGGCAATTGCCCGCACAATTTGGAACAGGTTTGCCGTAAGTTCCATACCGCTGCCATTTACTAAATTCACTAAATGTCCGATGCCAAATGTAACACTCGAAATGATGATTGCAGTTTTTACATTATCTTTAGCAATCGCACTAAAGAGAAAACCTCGGAAAATAACTTCTTCTATAAACCCCACGCAAATCATTAAACCGATATGGCAAACCATTTCCAGCCAGGGATAATTCACCGTAACCCCATTCCAAAGATTACTTGTAGCCAAGATAAAAAGCGGAATGTAATAAAGAAACCGACGGGCTGATGCATAGGGCCTGCAAAGCCCGTATTTTTGGAGTAGTCCGTTTTTTTGCATAAAGACAAACAATACAACAGCCTGTATGATGCAGAAAACAGCACTTGCAGATTTCTCAATTCCAATTATTTCATTTAGCGGGTTGGCTAAGGATTGCAAAACACAATAAATTCCAATCCAGACAAGTGCAAAGGCCAGCTCGCTTTTCTCATATAACTTCTTCACTTCGTTTCCTCCTGTAAGGCTAATACGGCTCCTCGATATGCCCGTTCCAAATGAGAAGCTACAACTTTTTCATCATACTCCAACGAATTGTTGGCAATGATACTTGCATACCCGTGAGCAAACAAAGCAATAGTTACAAATACCTCTTTTGTTTGCTCCATACTCATTTTCATTGCATCCTGCATAGCAGTAAGGAGGGGGATAAGTTCTTCCGAGTCAATCATTTCAAGCAAGCTATTTTCCACCGCAAACCCCGACTGAAACAAGAAGCGGAACAAATTTGGCTCTTGCATGGCAAAACGAATATAATTAAGCCCTATCCCAAGCATTATTCCTTCCTTCGGATTGTCTATATTCATCAGATATTCCGTATGAAAACTATCCGCTTTTGCGTAAGAAGCCTTTTTCAAATCTTCCATTTTTGCAAAATGATACATAACAGGCTGAGTAGAACAGTTTAGCTTGTTGGCGATTGTTCGTGCATTGATGTTTTCAGCACCGACCTCACGGGCAACTTCAAAGGCGGCGTCTATAACCATATCTTTTGTAACTTTAGCTTTAGGTGGCACGATAGTTTCCTCCTTATATAATTATCGTTATATAACATAAATTATATATAAAACTACTTCGTTTGTCAATCTTGTTTGATATACTTCAAACTTGTATCAATTTTCTTATTCTTACCCATACTGCGGCTGCTGCTTTTTTGTATCCCCTGTGTCTTGCTGCCACGGTAAAACCCTTTTTCTGTCTAAATACAGGCTTTATTCCTGGACGCAGCATCAAAAATAGGAGGAAATTCCTTTCAAAACTTTTTAAAAACAAGTTGTGTTACATGTCAACAAGTACTATACTCATGATCGTTAAAAAATAAACACTTTATTAAGATGATTTGCGAAAGGAGTATTACCATGCCAGAAACAACGAATACCTGTCTGGAAAAACAGCCTTTAAATGATGAGCTGCTTCAGAAGATGGATGCCTACTGGAGAGCAGACAATTATCTTTCCGCCGGACAACTCTATTTGCTTGACAATCCGCTGCTGCGTGAGCCTCTTACCATGGAGCACGTAAAGAAAAAGATCGTAGGCCACTGGGGAACCGTACCAGGCCAGAACTTTATCTATGTACACTTAAACCGCGTGATTAAACGCTACGATCTGGACATGATCTACATCTCAGGTCCGGGACACGGCGGAAACTTTATGGTGGCCAATACTTACCTGGAAGGTACATACAGTGAAGTATATCCTAACATCAGCCGTGATGTGGAGGGTATGAAAAAATTATTCAAACAATTTTCTTTCCCGGGCGGAATCTCCAGCCATGTAGCCCCGGAAACCCCTGGCTCTATCAATGAGGGCGGAGAGCTTGGGTATTCTCTCGCTCATGCATTCGGATCGGTATTCGATAACCCGGAGCTTATCACCACCTGTGTGGTAGGTGACGGAGAGGCAGAGACTGGTCCTCTCGCTACCGCCTGGCATTCCAATAAATTTTTGAACCCTGTGACCGACGGTGCTGTGCTTCCTATTATGCACCTGAATGGTTATAAGATCAGCAACCCCACCATTTTCTCCCGCATCTCCCATGAAGAGCTGGAAAAATTCTTTGAAGGCTGCGGCTGGAAACCATATTTTGTAGAGGGCAATGACCCAATGACCATGCATCGTCTCATGGCAGAGACGCTGGATACGGTAATAGAGGAGATCAAAGAGATTCAGAAAAATGCAAGGGAAAACAATGATTCCTCCCGTCCTAAGTGGCCTATGATAATTCTCCGCACGCCAAAGGGATGGACCGGACCGAAGAGCGTTGACGGCAGCGAGATCGAAGGAACCTTCCGTGCCCACCAGGTTCCCATGTCCATGGAGCAGCCGGAGCATCTGGAACTGCTGAAAGAATGGCTTTTAAGCTATCACCCGGAAGAATTATTTGACGAAAACGGACGTCTGATTCCTGAACTGGAAGAACTGGCACCAAAGGGCGATCGGCGTATGGGGGCGAATCCCCACGCAAACGGAGGACTTCTGCTCCGTGACCTGCGCCTTCCGGATTTCCGCAGCTACGGCCTTGACGTTCCGGCTCCGGGCGCAGTAAAAGCACAGGATATGATTGAGCTGGGCGGATTCGTGAGAGATATTTTCAAGCTCAACGAGAAGAGCCGAAACTTCCGTATCTTCGGTCCTGACGAAACCATGTCCAACCGCCTGGGCAAAGTATTTGAGGTTACAAACCGTGACTGGAACGGGGATCTGAAAGACAACGATGAATTTCTTGCGCATGACGGACGGGTCATGGATTCCATGCTAAGCGAGCATATGTGCGAGGGATGGCTGGAAGGCTATCTTCTCACGGGACGCCACGGCTTCTTTGCCAGCTACGAAGCATTTATCCGCATCGTAGACTCCATGTTCAGCCAGCACGCAAAATGGCTGAAGGTAACCTCCGAGCTTCCCTGGCGGCAGAAAATCGCCTCCCTGAACTTCATTTTAAGCTCAAATGTATGGCAGCAGGACCACAACGGATTTACCCATCAGGATCCCGGATTCTTAGATCATGTAGCCAACAAAAAAGCAGACGTTGTACGCCTATACCTTCCGCCGGACACCAACTGTCTTCTCTCCTGCTTTGACCACTGCATCAGAAGCAAAAATTATGTGAATGTTATGGTTACCTCCAAGCATCCCAGTACCCAGTGGCTTACCATGGAGCAGGCAGTAAAACACTGTACACAGGGAATCGGCATCTGGGAGTGGGCCAGCAGCGATCAGGGCGAAGAGCCCGACGTAGTCATGGCCTGCTGCGGAGATACCCCAACCCTTGAAACCCTGGCAGCAGTGACCATCTTAAGAGAGGCAATGCCAGAAATCAAAATCCGTGTAATAAACATCGTAGACCTAATGAAACTGGAGCCTCAGTCCAAGCACCCCCACGGCTTAAGCGACGCAGACTACGATGCACTCTTTACCAAAGATAAACCTATCATATTTAACTTCCACGGATATCCGACCCTGATCCATGAACTCACCTACCACCGTCATAACCGGAATCTATATGTCCACGGATACCAGGAAGAGGGAACCATCACCACCCCCTTCGATATGCGTGTACAGAATGAAATCGACCGCTTCCACCTGGTACAGGATGTCATTCAGCACCTGCCTCAGCTGGGCAACCGGGGTTCCTACCTGGTACAGAAAATGCGGGACAAGCTGGTAGAACATAAACAATATATCGCTGAATATGGCCAGGATCTGCCGGAAATCAGAGACTGGAAATGGCAGTAAAGTAAATTTTAGCAAATTTGGGGACGTGTTCTTTCTAGAAAGAACACGTCCCCAAATCAACTCAGGGTGTCCCAGATTCGGAAAGCCCTGTCCCTTTTTCACTTCCTATTTCTATTTTCTTACTCCTCCCCTCTGACAGCAGCAATCCCGCCAATGTCATAAGTATCCCAAAAACGGATGCTCCGGGTATCCTCTCCCCTAATATAATGGCAGAGGTTACCGCCGTAATTACCGGAACCATATAGATATACACACTGGTTTTCACCGGCCCCAGGATTTTCACTCCGAAATTCCACGTCACAAAGCATATGGCAGACGCTCCGACTCCCAAAAACAACAGATTCCCCAAGTTCTTCAGCTGGGTGACCTGCCCCAGGCTTATCTTAAAATCACTTGCCAGGATAACCGGAATCATAAAGATCAGCCCGTAAAAAAATGTGCGCCGGGTTGCCTGTATCACATGATAGCCAAAGGCACTGACTTTTTTTGTTATGGTGGAGTATGCTGCCCACACAACTGCAGCCGCCACTGCCAGTATATCTCCCAGGGGATTGATGGAGAGCTTTGCCTCACTGCTGAAGCTGATAAGGGCTATTCCTCCCATGGCAATGACGAAGCCGGACAGAAAGCGTTTTCCCGGCCTGTCTCCTCCCAGAAATATCCAGGAAAATACAGCAGTAAAAAACGGAGCAATGGATATAATAACTCCAACATTAGATGCCAGGGTATACGTCAGGGCTATATTTTCCAGCAGATAATACAAGGCAATTCCGGTGAGCCCTGCTGCGGCGAAATACCACTCCTGCTTCCTGGAGGTCAGAGCAAGCTTTCTGGGATACACCAGCCACAGCACAAGATATCCCATTAGGAAACGTATAAATAATATTTCTATGGGCGTAAACTCCCTTAATAGTACTTTTGTAGATATAAAGGTGGTGCCCCAGATCAGTATTGTAACGCCCGCGGCAGCATGTCCCCGGACAGTAGTTTGCTTTTCCATTCTATTGCTCCTTTGCTGCAGAGCCGGATCCTGCCGGCTGCTGAAAGATTCTCTGATACTGTTTCGGTGTCAGCCCAATAAACTCCTTAAAAAAGTTCGTAAAGTGGCTCTGATCCGAAAACCCAGTCATACCTGAAACATCGACCGGTGTCTCTCCCTGCTCCAAGAGCTTTTTGGCCTGTTTTAGCCGCACATTCTGCAGATACCGGTAGGGAGACACACCGGTCTCTTTGGTAAAGGTCCGCAGAAGATAGGATTTCCCGAAGCTGGTCATAGATAAAAGTTCGTCAAGGGTTATATTCTCATAAAAATGCCTCTCCATATATTCACAGAGCATCTGAATCTGAGGGTTGGGTTCCGAAACAGTAATCTCGTCAATGGGTGTGGTATACTCCCCAATTACCTGTTCCAGCAGAAAAAATAAGTTCTCCTCCCTCTCCATCCTGGGAGCCCTGTCCACAATGCTCTGATACAGCGTATTAACCGAAGGCGCCGTCTCACTCTGATACACCACATTGCGGTCAAAGTGAGGCAAATATTTTTTCCCCGTAATCTCCCCCACCGCCTGTTCCATTATTTCCGGTTTTATATTAACTGCCCGGTAATCCAGGTTCTCCCCGTTGACAGGCCCGCAGCAGTGATTATCTCTGGGATTAAACAAAAGCAGATCCCCCGCCGCAACATCATACTCTTTTCCTCTGCACCACAGGTGACGCCTTCCTCCTTCCACAAACCCTATCACATAGTAATCATGAAAATGATTTGGAAATTTCTGTACAATCCCCTTCAGATTGTACGCTTCTAATTCCAGCTCAAAGTCATAATATACTCTTCTTTGCTCTTCTATATTCGGCATAACCAGTCTCCTCTCACTGTTTTTATCAGTCTACCACCGGCGGAATTATTTTTCTTGTAAGATATTACACCAATGAATTCATTTGCTTTCCCCTGCACTCTGCCATATAATATTTCTATACAACCCAAGGAGGTGATATTTTGCAGGCTTATTTCATGGAACAAGGAATCTTTCTTCTCCGCCTGCTGGGCGCGTCCGTCTGCGGCGGAATCATCGGATATGAGCGGGAAAGCCGTCTGAAAATTGCAGGGATCAGAACCCATACCATTGTATCTCTGGCCTCTGCCCTTATGATGATTTTATCCAAATATGCCTTTTATGATGTTCTCTCTGACACCATCCGTCTGGATCCCTCACGAATCGCAGCCGGTGTGGTAACCGCCATAGGATTTCTTGGCGCCAGCGTTATCTTTACAAGAAACATGAACGTAAGCGGACTGACCACAGCTGCAGGAATCTGGGCTACCGTGGGCATCGGGATGGCCTTTGGTGCCGGAATGTACATTATGGGTGCCGCTTCAACCCTCATCATTCTTCTGATGCAGTACATCTTTCATCAGAATCTGAAAATTGTAAAATCTCCTGCTATTGAACAGATCACCATTCATATTCAGGAGGATCAGGATATCAACGGCCTGTTAGATCGCGCTTTCACCAGCAGAGAGATTAAAATCTCAAATATAAAAGCCACCAGAATCCAGGGACAGATGCTGGAGCTGAAGCTTTTTGTGAGATTCCCAATCAACTATGAGGTTGAAGATGTCATAGAACTTCTAAAAGATATCCCCGAGATTGCATCTATCGATATATGACCATTACAGACCGGAGAGCCGCGGCTGCCTCCGGTCTATCTTTCATATTCTGTAAAGTCCGGGACAATATACCCCATCTGAATGGCCTTCGTAACAGCCTCAACAGCAGATGACACCTCCAGCTTTTCAAAAATATGCTGCAGATGATTTGAGACAGTGCGCTCGCTGCTGTACAGCTGCCTTGCAATCTCCCTGCGCTTTGTACCTGCCGCCACTAATGAAAGTACCTTTTTTTCCGTCTCTGTCAAGTCCTCCGCCATCCAAGTGTCTGCCGGAAAATAAACCCTTCCGCTCTGCACTTTCTTCAGTACTGCAACAAGCTCCTCCGGTTCCACATTCTTATTCACAAACCCCTTTGCCCCCAGCCGCCTGGCCTCCCTGCGGTATACCGGCAGATCATACCCCGACAGCATTACTATCTTCTGCTGCGGCACCTCATCCAGAATATGACCTGCTATAAGAAGTCCGTCCTCCTCATTCATTTTCCCTAGATTAATATCCATAAGCAGAATATCCGGCTGTTCCGCTTTTACACGCCTGATAAGCCCGTCGTCTGCCGCTGCACAGGAAAAACTGTGAATCTCAGGAAAATCCTCCAGGACAATGGAAAGGCTCTTTGCAAAAAGAGCGTGATCATCTACCAATAAAACTTTGATACGAATCCTCCCCTTTCATTTCCATGGCAATGGTAATACGCGTACCCGCTCCTTTCCCTGACCGGATCTGCATCGTCCCCCCCAGCATACCTACCTGCTCCAAAATGGAATCCAGGCCCCTGTGGTCCTGGTGTCTATACTCTTCCTGTTCATACCCTTTTCCATTATCCGCAACCTCCAGGAGTATCTTCCCCCTTTGCTGAGACAGCTCAGCTTGTATCTCAGCCGCCTGCGCATGTTTCAGGGCATTTGTCACCAATTCCCGCAGAATGCGGTAAATCATGACATTATACGGCTCCACAAGAAATATATTGTTCTCACAGATAAAATCTATTTTTCCGGCCTTCTCCCCATAATCAGCAGAAAGGGAATCCAGCATATTCTGCATATTTTCTTTAAGAGTCAGACGTTTCAGCAGGGTGGGGCGGTAACTCTCCATCCGGACCCGAATGGACCGGTTCAGTCCGTCTGCTGTCTCAGCAATAAGTCTTTTGATCTCCGGCCGGTCCGCCTTGCCCGCCAGATTTTTAATAGAGAGCAAATCCTGCAGTATCTCATCATGAAGGTAATTGGAGAAATCCTCCCGCAGTCTTTCTTCTCTTTTGAGCTGTGATAAGGAATACTCATAATGATTTTCCGCTCCCCTGTGTACGGTTCTGTGATACAAAAGGATTTGGAAGCATTGGATCATCAGAAATAAGACATGGAAAACCATCACAGCTCCCGTCATCCCAAGCCCTGTGAGATATCCAACCATCCCCGCAGTCCCGGCGGCGAGGCATAGAACAAAAACGGCCTCCCTTCCCCTTAAGGCAGAGGAAAGGGGAGCATCAGACCTTCTCCCATTCACAATGCTGTGCACGCTGACAACTGAAGTCATAAGGATCAGGTAACTTCCCATATTCTCCAGATAACGAGCCCGGTCCATAAACACCAGAATGTAACAGGTAAATGGAAGAACCACAAACAAAAAAGAGCGGATCAGCGCCTTCTTCTGGCTTTTAAGAAAGAACAGAATCCTTTTTCTGTGCATCAGCATCAGAATTGTCCCTGCCCCCAGCGCAGCCGAAGACTGCAGAAGAAGAGCAAGAGAAAAAGCCTGCACAGACAGGAAATATGCCGCGGCAGAACAGCAGCAGGTAATTCGCAAGAGAAGCAAAAATGTTTTCTGCCCCCGATAGGCAGATCCCTGGAACAGAAACGTCTGTAAAAACTCTATAGTCTCCAGTACGGTTACCGGTATCAGAAGATAAAAAATCCCGTGCAGAACTCTATCCGTCCCAAAAAGAGAAAACAAAAACTGCCACGCCGCAAGGAGCAGCAGCCAAGAGAACTGCGTTAATAAGCGGCTGTTGTTCAAATTTTTAAGAGAAATATAGGCTGCATCCAGAAACAGCAGGGATATAAGTATCAGGGGAAGCGTATTTGCCAGGCCTGACTGACTTCTGTCTGCCGCCATCCGGCAAAGAAATACAACCGCACATGCCTGGCTGAGCACCAGAATCCCCTGCCTGGCCAGATACCGTCTCTCCACTTTAGCTTCACCGTCCTTTCTCCTTAAGAATAATCCTATAGCAGGCCCTCTTCGTCACCTGATAGTATATCAGATAAATGAGGGAGTAGCTTCCTATCGCGCACAGTAGCGGAACCAGCACCGCACTGCTTTTCCCCAGCAGGTCATCCATCAAGGCTGATTTATAGCAAAACAGCGCAAAGACACTGTGCAGGGTTCCCATGAGAAAGGGCACCAGAAAATAAATCTGTACCTGACTGCGCACTGCTCTCTTTATCATATCATAATTATACCCCATTCTGCCCATTATTTCATAGTCCGGCCTGTCATAAACCGCTGCGGAGACTGTCTGAAAATACAGGATACTTCCCGTTGCAATCAGAAAAATCGCTGCCGCAAAACTGATTAGGAGCAAGGTAGAACTATTCAGCTTAATCAGCTCTGACTTGCGCTGAAAGGCGCTCACAAAATATGGATTTCCTGATAGGATAGGCCGCAGTGCCTCATACGCCTGTTTTTTGGTTCTCAGTCCTCTGCCCCCGATGCTCATAACAGTATAGGACTCCGCTGATCCTGCTCCAAGCTCCTCAAAGACCTCATCTGTCACAACTAAAGTACCCACACTGTTAGCGAATCCGATGGGATTCTCCAGGCTGGTATCCTTTACCGTAACCTTACAGGTTCTTCGTCCTCCTGTTTCCAGTGCATAGACAGCCCCGATATCCCTTTTTGAAGGGTCCGGGCGGTATTTTATCAGAACACATTCATTTGTTCTCAGGGAAGGGAGATTATTCTTTTTTCCCTGCAGTCCTCTCAGAGATTCATAATCCGTCTCACGGATGCATTCAAACCCTGCTTCCCGTCCTTTATCCGCACTAATGCCATATTCCGCGGGAAGCCGCTCAGAAGCCGCTTTTACCTTCCTGACTATAGTCTCACAGAATTCATACCCGCCGCTCCCCACAGTCTTATCCAGTGCCTCCAGCGCCGCGGTTTTCTCCCCCCTGTCCAAAACCCTGAATTCCATCGAAGAGGGGATGATCCGCTCCAGGGACACCAGTGGGTACCACACAGACAGAACCGTCGCCCCAAACACTGCAAGAGTCCCCCCTGACAGCAGGATCAAAAGGATCAGTGACTTTGCATTCGTGCGCAGACGGGACATGAATTTTGGCACAGTAATGATTGTATTTTCTCTGTAAAAAATGTTTTTCCTGTCCCTGAACATGTTACACACAAAGGGAAGAAAAGACAGGATAAACAGTGCTGTTCCAACCACCGCAAGCAGCATGGTAAGAAGCGCAATGGGGGAAAACCCAATTCTATACCAGCAGGAAGCCTTTCCTCTCCCCATATCCAAAGCCAGCCCGTATCCTGCCAGCAGCAGCAGCACGCCAAACACTCCGGCAGTTGGACGGATCCTGAAAGGTTTTTCCGTTCTGCGCTCCATACGGATAGTTTCCATGAGTGTAGACCTCCACAGCAGCCTGGCATTCGACAGTGTAAGCGCTGCAAGAACGGCCAGAACCGTAAGCAGGCAGAACGCCGCCGCTTTCAGATTGATGAGAGGGATCCTGCTGCTGTCTACGGCCAGTCCCAGTGCTGCTGTAATCCCCCAGACTGCACCTTTGTGCAGCAATCCCCCGGCCGGAAGTGCCGCACAGATACCTCCGGCACAGATCAGCATATTCTCCAGGGTTAGGAGACAGAGCATACGCGTTTTAGTGTATCCCAGCAGCGCATATATTCCCAATTCTTTCATCCTCCGCCTCATAAAAAACTGATTGGCGTAAGACATATAAAAAACCACAAAGGCAATCACAAAAACAGCCACCGCCCGGCACATAGTCTCCACACGGCCGTCTGAGGATATTTTTTCCAGGATTACCTCATTCATAGAGAATGAGACAAAACAGAAAAAAACCGCCAGGACGAGAGCCACAGAGAAAAAGTACAGAGAATAAAAAGAATAATTACGCCTTACATTTTTTATAGCCATAGAAGATACTTTCATCCCCGCACCCCCTATCGTTTATTATCCTGGCGGGCAGTTTCCCGCAGGATACATTCATAAAAATCTCCCCGCTCCTGTCCATTTCTCTCCAGCGCCGCATGGATGCACCCGTCTTTAAAATAAAGGATTCTGTCCGTATAGCTGGCGGCATAGGGGTCATGTGTAACCATCAGGATCGTGGTTCCTGACCTCTGATTCACGTTTGCCAGAGCAGTCATCAGATCTCTGGATGACCCGGAATCCAAAGCTCCCGTAGGTTCGTCTGCAAAGATAAGCGGCGGACGCTTTACCATAGCCCGGGCTGCTGCTGCTCTCTGGCACTGCCCTCCGGACAGCTCACTGGGATACTTCTCCAGCTGAGAGCTGATTTCAAAAGCCTCTGCCAGCGCCTCTGTTTCCCTTTCTATCTCCTCTGCCGTCCAGTGCAGCAGCGTTAAGGGAACTGCAATGTTCTCCCTCACCGTTAGACTGTCCAACAGAAAGTACTCCTGGAATATAAAGCCCAGATTACGTTTCCTGAAGTCTGCGGCCTGGGCGTGATTCAGCTTGGGAACGTTAATATTGTGAATAAAAATCTCCCCTCGGTCAGGCCGGTCTATGGTAGACAGTACATTCAGCAGTGTCGTCTTTCCAGACCCCGAAGCTCCCATAATTCCCAGGAACTCCCCCTCTTTTGCCTCAAAAGAAACCCGGTTCAGCGCCGGATTCCCCTGTCTCTTATAAGTTTTCGTCACATCTTTTACTTTTAATACTGTATGCATCGCATTTCGCCCCTTTCCTGTACAGGTACAGTATAGAAGCTTTTTCATCCCACTGCATGAGTAAATCACGCATATTTCTGCGTGATTTACTATCTTGTCCCGGAAAGGAACTTACACTATGCCGGTTCATAGCAGTGATCTGCCAGCCAGGCAATACGCCAGAAAAAAACGGCGGCGATGGCCAATTCTATGATGCCTGTATAGTTTTGAAACGGAATCCGTATCAGCACTCTGTCCGCACAGAGAAAGAGAACCAGCGCTAAAAATTCATTCCCGCGTCTCAGCTTCCTAAACAGCTCCAAAAAAAACCACAGAAACAGCACAGGTACCGCAACGCTTACATTCTCAATAACCTGAATATCGCCGCAGCGTTTACTTACATGTTCAAGTTCCATCATATTCCTGCTCACCTGCCTCCCTCTCAACAAGCTTCATAATCTCATCCTTTGAAGCTCCTGTATTTTTCATACTGGTTACAAATTCTTTTACCAGACGGGCCACCATATCTTTCTTAACAATTTCTCCGGCTCCGTCTTTTACAAAGCTGCCCACACCTTTCTGGGAATGTATAACCCCCTCCCTATCCAGAAGCTGCATAGCCCGCTGGATGGTTAATGCAGAAACCTCATAGAAAACAGAGTATTCCCTCACGGACAAAAGCTTGTCCCCGGGATGCAGACAGCCGCTGGCTATCTGTTCTTTGATACTAGTCGCTATCTGGCGGTAAATCGGAATGTCAGTTCTAAATTCCATCTTTTTACCTCTCTACTGTATAACATATGTATTACAGTTATACTGTATCATCCTGATAGCTGTTTGTCAAGGAAAAAGCGGCATACAGCCGCCTTTTCTCCTTATATTCAGATTCTGCCTTCCACAGCATCCATAAATATGCAATTAAATACCTCCAGTTCGTCATACATAATACCGTGCCCGCTGTTCTCCAGCGTATATAATTTCGAACATGGGATTCCCTTGTGCTGAAGCAAAGCCAAATCATTAGACACCACCTCATCCTTTGCCCCATGGATGATCACAGTGGGCACTCTCACACTCTTTAGATCCTTTCTCCCGTCCTCATCTCTCAGTGCGATGGCAGCTTCCTTCGTCCCTATCCCGGAAGCAGACAGGGCAATCTGTTCAAACCAGTCCTTTGCCGCTTCACTCTGGGGACTTGCAAACAGCTGCTTATGACTAAAATTGTAAGCCAGTTCTGCCCTGTCCGTACAGACCTGATGAATTAATCCGTCTACATACTCCCTGGTCAAACCATAGGGGTATCCAGGCCGCCGGGTCCAGGAGGGAGCTGCAGCAGACAATAATATCAGCTTTTTCACCCCATACCCCCGGTATCTGTTCATATACCGAAGAACAATGGCTCCACCCATGGAGAATCCAACCAGCGTAAAACATTTCAGATGCAGAGCGCACACTACATGATAAATATCCTCGGCCATCTGGTTATAAGTATATCCGCAGGCAGGCGTGTCTGAATTTCCAAAGCCCCTCAGATCCAGAGCAACAACCCGGTATCCGCATTCCACCAGACATCCGATCTGATATTCATAGATTTCATGGGACAAGGGCCATCCGTGCACCAGAAGGACTGTTCCCTTTACTCTTTTTCTGCCGCAGCGGTAATCGTATACGGCAATTTTTGTTCCGTCAGAGGATTTTATATAAAACATACTGATTAACTCCTGATTTTTTTTGTGATATTAGTATATGCAGAACCTTACTTCCAGCCAGCCCTTTTGCAAAAGAAAACTGGTTATAAGACCAAACTCTCCACATATACTTTAACGTACGGAACAAGCCGTACGCCCTATCAGAGGGTATGCCTTAATTCAAAGATAACCACACAAACATTTATCAAAGGAGATGCAGCTCAAGTGAAAAGCTTTACGTTTTCTACTGCACGAGGAAACACTTATGTATACAACGATAAAAACGGCTTTATCTTTCCCGCCGGCCAGGTAAGAGATTATCATGCATGTCCGGCTCCCGAAAAGAAACCTGAGGCCCTCCCCGGCCAGGTACAGGACTATCTTCTCACAAAGGGATATTATCAGCTGATTCTGGAAACCACACAGAGGTGTAACCTGCGCTGCCGATACTGCTATTACGGGGATTACTATAAAAGCACAAGAAACCACAGCAGCGATTCCATGAAATTCTCGACTGCAAGAAAAGTCCTGGATGATTATATGACTCACTACCGGACGATCCGCAATAAAAATCCTTTCCGCAAAGCAAATATTTCTTTTCAGGGTGGTGAACCCCTGATTAATTATGGCCTGCTCAAAGAGACGGTAAATTACTGCAGCCAGATTTACGGGGACTGTGAGGTAAACTATACCGTCACAACCAATGGCGTTCTTCTCTATGACGATATCCTGGACTATCTCACAGACCATAATTTCGGAATTATCGTCAGTCTGGACGGAGACAAGCCCGGCCACGACAGAAACCGGATACGGGAGGATGGAAGCGGCAGTTTTGATCAGGCTTTTCAGGCCATCGAACGGCTCAGAAAAAGGCATCCCGGATACCACCGGCTGGGGATCAGCGTCCGGCTGGATTATCTCTCAGATTTAGATGCCCTGGATGCCTTTGTCACAGAAAATAAACTGTTCGTCACAGATCTTTCTATGGTATCTCCAGGAGAAACCGATTATTACCGGCAATTTTCACCGGAAGACAAGCTCCGTTTTTACCGGCAGCTCTCCCGTCTCCGGGAACAGTATTTTCAGGCTGCAAAAGAAGGGTCTGTCTTGCTGCACCGCTGCAGCCTCCTTCTTCCACTGTTCTCCTCCGGGTATGAGATGTTTGCCTGTCATCCGGTGATGCAGGAAATGAGGCCCTCATTCTTTCCCTATACCGGTTCCTGTATCCCCGGAGAAAAAATTTTTGCTTCGGTTGACGGAACCTATCATATGTGCGAAAAGATCAGCTCCCACTTTCCCATTGGAGACGCAGAGCATGGACTGGACTATAGAAAGATAGCAGGATATATTAACCAGTTTAACAGTTTTGCCGGCAGATGCAGTGACTGCAGGATAACCAGGTTCTGCAGCCTCTGTATGGCACAGGCGGCAGACCATACCGCGCTGTCCCTGCCCTCCGCCTACTGCAGAGACAAAAAGGCATGTGTAAAAGACACGCTGACCCTGTATACGGAATGTCTGGAGGAGTCGCCCTGTGCATTTGACCGGTTTACCCGTGAATATCTGGAAGAGCGAAGCAGGATCACAGGCAGCCTGCCGTACTGAGCTGAAAAAGGAGGATTTATCCATGTATTTTCATCTTTATAACCATTGTATCTTTCTTACCGGCATTGCAGGCGGAGCTCTCTATGATCTCTCCAGCGGAGAATTTACCGGTCTGGAAAAACAGGAATGCAGCTGGCTGGAAACAGCGGAAAAGGGGGAGGCAATTCAGGATAATGATTTTTACCGTGAGCTGGAAAAAATGCAGCTGGGATTTTATTCTGATAAACCCTGCTACATTGATAAACTCAGGGAAAACAGCCCGCTACTCCAGGTACACAGAGATTTGAAAAGCTACAAAATCCAGATTGCCGTACTCCAGCTCACCGGCAGATGCGATATAGAAGGGGACAACTGCAGGGATTATTTCTGTCCCCCCTGCCGGCAGGGAGACAGCAGTGCCAAAGATCTGCCCGCCGAGCGCTGGTTTTCCATCATTGACACGCTCTCAGATGCCGGTGCCTCCTCATTTCTGCTCACCGGCGGCAATGTGCTCCTTTATAAAGAGTTTGATGCTGTCCTGAGATATCTGAAGAAAAAAGACGTGAGCGTCAGCATTCTGCTTCCCAGACTGGATCCCGCACACCCCCAGCTGTTTCGGGAACACATACTGCTGTTTCCCTGCAGCAGCAGACAGACTGAAAAGAAAAAATACCATGATGTTACAGTCTATTGCCCCGAAACAGCAGACCCACAGGCTATAGAACACTGGAAGCATAACGGATACAGGATACTCCCGGTACAGCTGTCTTCTGCCCCCATCTCAGAGGCCTCGCTCGTCCCCTGTACCCTGGAACGATATGAGGGACGAAAAAACGGGGATCTCTGCCTGTCCGGCAAAATCTATGTAGATTGTTCAGGCAATCTCATCCCCTGCCTGCAGGGAAACCAGCATCCGGTGGGCAGTCTTCTGCAGGAACCCTTTTACCTTTTATACCGAAGGCTGATAGAAGCCTTCTGGGATGTGCCCGTACGTCCTCACAAAAAATGCAGTTCCTGCCAGTGGTATTACTCCTGTCCTTCCTGCCGCTTCACCGATGCAGCAGCAAGATGCAGGATCTACCCTGAAGAACCGGAGGAAGTCCTTTTGTCCCCCGAACATTCTCTAGAGCACTGTGCCTTTTTGAGCCGCCTTCACACCTGAAAAAAGTCCGTCAAGCCAGACTAACACCCCGGAGCGGTGCCGTTTGCGTTCCACTTGATAGACTTTGCCATTTTCGGCCAAATGGCCCTTCACTGGCATTTTTGCTAAATCAAAACCCTATGCTTCTATTTTGTTGAAAGAGATGGTATGTTCCTTTGATGCTTCAGAACCTGTTGCATACCCGAATGAAGCGCATAGAGTCATATGCAAACCTTGGTTTTTGAGCCCGATAACTGCCCTAACCTGACGAAGGACCTGCGCCTGCTTGAATCTTACGGTGCAGTGTACAGAGAGGTTTATCCAATCGTACCACCAAAGTAGAGTATTCACTGACTGAAATGGGCAAAAAAGTACCCCGCATACTAAACTGCAACGCATTCGGTTCGTTACCGATTATTATACATAGCAAGGGCTATTGCATATAGCAAAAACATAGTATGTTCCTCTATTTGAAATTGAATATGATATAATAGACGTGTAAAGATTACAGAGAAAAGGAAAAAGAGAATGGAACTTATAAAGATTATTGATGGCGATAAAACTAAGTACATGGATTTACTGCTTATTGCAGATGAACAGGTTAGTATGATAGAAAAATATCTGTATTGCGGTGATATGTTTGCCTTATGTGATGAAGATATTAAGGCGATTTGCATTGTGACACAAGAGCAGCCCGGTGTATACGAAATTAAAAATATCGTAACCGTTCCTAAATATCAACGCAAAGGATATGGGCAACA
The DNA here is from genome assembly GCF_042848515.1 of Lactonifactor longoviformis. Classification (GTDB taxonomy): domain Bacteria; phylum Bacillota; class Clostridia; order Lachnospirales; family Lachnospiraceae; genus Lactonifactor; species Lactonifactor longoviformis. Next base: position 3,275,169 of record NZ_AP031453.1, read on the forward strand.
TCTAATTTCACTTATTGCTGATTACTACAAGAGTTCAGGCAGTGAGCTATATGTTGGAACAGGTGATTGCCCTACGATACTCCGTTTCTACAAAAGATGTGGTTTTGAAAAAGCGCATACTGTTAAGAACTTTTTTATAGACAATTACGACCACCCCATGTATGAAGATGGGAAAGCTGTTTAGACGATACACCCGTTTTGCTTGCACCCTGCATTGCAGCTACTCATAAAACAGTATGTCTGTTATACTGTTTTATGAGTAGCCGCCATTAGGTGCCGTCTACCCTTCACTCTCTTCTTTCACCGCTGTTCTCACAGCAATTCCATTAATTTCTACCTGATCCGTTGCCTCTATGAGAATATACGGAACCCCGTCAATTATCTTGTGTTCTACCAGCTGTGCCTTGTCCGGAGCTACCTTTATCACTACATCCGGGGTCTTAATCTCATAGCTCCTGACACTTGCCACATTGGCCGCGACAAAACTAGTCTTTTCATCCGCTGCCGCCTCATAATGGGAGTCGAATTCCTCCAGACGTTCATTGTCCACACCGCTGCTGGCAAGCAATTTTTTTACCTCGTACTTGCCCAAAGTAACCGGATCCGGATCTTCCTTCCTCTCTTCCAGCAGTTCATTGAGATTCTCCTGAATATTCATAACCGTCTCAAAATCACAGTTCCTGTCTAAGGTTTCCTCGATAATGACCTGAAAGGTCTCCTTCTGCGTCTTAGCACTCAACGGGATCCTGCACCCCAAAAACTGGTCAATGAAATCCGTCTGAAGCACTTCCGGATTCTTCGCATAATAAAGCAGACTGTGTATATCTGTATTTCTGTCATTAAATGCAGGAAAGAGAAACCCGGTATCCGGCACGTCTACAATCCAGTCCTGCACCCGATTTTCAATATGATTTGTCTCCGTATTATAACACAGGCCCGGTTTAGAAAGCTTTACCGGACATATACAGCACATAATAAAGTTATATACATACTCTGAGGCATCCTCCATGTCCAGATTGTCAGAGGCCCTTCCCGGCACATCATAAGCCCCGTGGACCAGGATAATGTAATAGTTCTCCGGATAAAGATATGTATCCATCACCTTTTGATAAAACTCATCTGTGAGCTCCTCTTCCATAAGTCCGCTGTCCCGCAGCCGCAGCAGAAACTTCTGAGTTCCCTCGCCCAGCTCCTGGTCCAGCGGAAATTCCATATTCATGAGGTTCTTGCCGATTGTGCCTGACAGCCCTTTTCTAAAGATTGTAAAATATTTGAATGCTTCCTCCTCAGGCAGGGAGAGAAAGGCTTCCCTGAGCTTTGTCCTCTGATTTTTTTCGGCATCCACATAACAGCCGCAGATCCTTGTAAGCACACAGTTTGCAGGTGTTAAAAGTTTTTTTATTTCACTGATTTCTTTCTTATTCATCGGTCCGTTTCCCCTTTGCTTTGCATTTACCATAATACCTTATTTCATTTTTTGGTATCTGTCAACCGCAAACACACAGAGCAGAGGTATTTCATCCATGCAGCTCAAAAGCTCAGATTAAGAAGCCCGGCGGGTATGCCTGACACCTTTTAAAGGGGCAGATCCCGTTTACAGAATCTTAAAATTCCTGTCCCCATAAGAAGAATTCCCGCCAGGTATAAGACGGCAGCCATCAGCCAGGCCTTTCCGTCACCGGCACTCAGTCCGTCTACATCAAATAGTGTCAGAGGGGTGGCATATTTCACATTCTCAAACTTTTCTCCTGCCTGGGATATCATCTGCACCAGAATGGAATAGACCACAACAGCCGTACTGATCGCTGAGGAATTTTTTGACTCATTGCAGATGCAGGACGCACAGAAGCAAGCCCCGCCGAAAAACACAAGAAGTCCCAGCAAACCTGCATTTACGCGGAGAAATCCTGCTGTGTCCATCTCCCCCGGAAACAGCATCTTCCCTACTGCCAGAATCAAAGCAGTACAGTAAGCGGTCATAAGCACCAGCGTCAGCAGCAAAAATATCCCCTGTGTGAGCACAATTTTCCGTCGTTTATCCGGCACTGCCAGCAGATAAGCCATGGAGCCGTTATCCACATATTTTGCCACCAGCCGGTTTGTCAAAATAATAATATAAACTCCGGGAAATGCAATCAGCAGGATTCCATATAAGTAGCCTGTAACGAACTCCAGCAATGTAGTACCCACATCTGCCATCCCGAATGCCGCAAACATTTGAGGCATGCTGTCCGCCATCATTCGCAGGCTGTCCCCCAGCTTGGGATCGAACATCATGGTAATCATCACCGAATAAACACTGAGCACGCCTAAGAAAATCACAAGCAGTATCCAATTCGACTTTATTTCTTTCCTGAATAATGTGGCATTCATTGTTCTGCCCCCTCCCCGTAAAAATGCATAAAGAATTCTTCCAGACTCTGGGTACGCAGTTCCAGATCCACAACGGTGTACGCACCGGCCTTCTTTATAAAAGAATCCAGGTTCTTTCCTACCTCAGCAGTCACTCTTTTCCCTCCGATTTGATAGGACGCTTTGGGAACTTCGGCAGCAAACGCTTCTGCCATCGCTGCCTCCCTGAAGGTAACTTCAATAATTTTCTTTCGTCCTTCCTTCAGCTTTTCCATTTCCTCCACCGCTACCAGCTTTCCCTTACGGATGATTGCGGCCCGGTCACAGGTGCGTTCTATTTCCTCAAACATATGCGAAGACATAAGAATCGTCTTTCCTCTTTTCTTCTCTGACAGTATCAGTTCTACAAACCGGTTCTGCATCAGCGGATCCAGCCCCCCGGTAGGTTCGTCTAAAATGAAAGTGTCTGCGGCAGGATTCATAAAAGCACACACGATCCCGATTTTCTGCTTCATTCCCTTGGACATCTTTTTCAATTTTCCGGATGGATTCAGTTCAAACATATCCATTAATTCTTCTGCACGTCCCAGATTTTTCATTTTCTTCATCTTACCCACAAAACGGATAAATTCCATGCCGCTCATGGAATCTATAAATGCGATTTCTCCCGGCAGATATCCCAAAGACTCCTGGATTCGTCCCGCCTCCCTGAAGCAGTCCCTGCCCAGTATGGACAAACTCCCGCTGTCCGGTTTAATAAATCCCATCAGCTGCCGGATCGTTGTCGTCTTTCCCGCTCCATTGGGTCCTAAAAACCCAAGGACTTCCCCCTCTTTCACAGAAAAGCACACATCAAAAACCCCTCTTTTCTGACCATAATCCTTTGTAATATGGTTAATCTCAATTACATCCATACCCGTGCCCCCTCTCTTACAAGTCCGTCTCTCCCTGATATTTATCTTTGTACGCAATTTTCTTAAACATCTCTGACCACTGTGCAAATTGCTCCATTAAATCCTCCACTTCAATAACTCCTGTGGTATCTCTGCCCATACAGGCAAACATCTTCTGATGCATATACCCGTCCGCCATCCAGATTAGCATATGAAGAATCCGGTTCGGATCCGCATCCTCTTTAAACTTACTCAAGTCAATGTTCTTAAAGTATTCCTTAAACATTCTCTCAATCTGATCGTTCATAATCGAATTCATCTCCTGAGAAACATCCTCTTTGCAGGAATAGAACGCCCTCACAGAAAACTCCATAATGTACGGAAATTTATGAAGGAGTTCCGCCTTTTTCCTGGTGGTATAAGCAAGTAATTCAAAAAAATCCGTAATGGCATAAAACTTTTCATCCAGAATCTGTGGACGAAACTCCTCTATGGCATACGAAAGTAAATACAGATACAGCTCCTTTTTGCTTTTAAAATAGTAGAACAACAGCCCCTTAGATATGCCGGCCCTGGCCGCTATCAGATCCGTAGATGCCCGCTTATATTCATTGTTCCCAAAGACTTCAAAGGCAGCATTCATAATCTGTACCTTTTTCTCCTCCGGCAGGTGCCGAAGCCTTTCCTGATCCATAATCCCCCTCCTTACCGATTTGGTTAATACCCATTATAGGAAATTGACTCAAATTTTCAACCCACTTTCGGAATAATTTCTGAAACTATTTCCTACGAAAAAGGGACATGCAATTTTTCAGTTACATGTCCCTTTCCCTCTAGTTCAGTTTTTTCCCGGCTTCCTGAAGCATATGGCTTTTTATCTGGTAAATTTTTTCTGACAAATCCACATAATGTACATGAGGATTCTCCAGGCGCAGTTCTTCCTCCCAAACCGTATTCTCTATCTGATCTTTCACATACTTTCTGATGTCCTCCAGCCGGGGCTTATTATATACCAGTTTCCCGTTGTCAAAGATAGTCTTCTGAAGCCTTACCGCAACAGAATTGTCAATCAGAATATGCTTCCAGGGCTTCTTGGGGTCTATTACATAGAAAGATCCCCCTTCGTCCAGATGCTCCTCCTCCAGCGTCAGGACATCTGCATAACCGATGCCCGATGTTTTGTTAAATAGTCTCCATAGAACTTTTTTCCCGGGATTGGTAATCTTTTCTTCATTTTCACTGATTTTGATGCGGGGAGTCAGTTTCCCCTCTTCCTCCACAGCCACCAGCTTATATACTCCGCCGAATACCGGATCTGATTTTGCAGTGATCAGGCGTTCTCCAATGCCGTATGAGTCAATCCTGGCTCCCTGGGTTTTCATAGAATTCAGCAGCCACTCATCAATGCTGTTTGAAACTACGATTTTGCAGTCCTCCATCCCATTCTCATCAAACAAGGCTCTGAGCTTTTTGGAAAAATACGCCAAATCCCCGCTGTCAATGCGGACTCCTTTTAAACGCTTTCCCTTGGGTTCCAGCACCTCTTTGGCCACTTTAACCGCGCACTGTGCTCCCTTTATAATGTCATAGGTATCAATGAGCAGCGTACAGTCATCCGGATACGTCTCTGCATATGCACGGAACGCCTCTTCCTCAGAACTGAAAAATTGTATCCAGGAATGTGCCATGGTTCCTATGGCATTCACACCATACATCTGATCCGCAAGCACAGTAGCCGTAGCATGGCAGCCTCCGATATAGGCAGCCCGCGCTCCAAGAACAGCTGCATCCGGCCCCTGGGCTCTTCTGGCGCCGAATTCCATAACAATGCCATCCCCTGCGGCCCTGCAGATGCGGTTTGCCTTGGTGGCAATCAGAGACTGGTGATTTATGGTTAGCAGCAAGAATGTCTCCAGAAGCTGGCACTCTATGACATTGCCTGTCACTGTCACCAGAGGAGTTCCCGGATATACAATGGTCCCCTCCGGCACCGCCTCTATGGTTCCCCGGAATCGGAATTCTTTTAAGTAGTCCAGAAATCCTTCGTCAAAAATTCTCTTTTTTCTCAGATAATCAATGTCCTCTTCTGTAAAATGCATGTCAGACACAAAATCTATCAGCTGCTCTAAGCCTGCGGCAATGACATATCCCCCGCGATCCGGATTCTTCCGGTAAAACATCTCAAATACTGCCTTTGTATCCTTATGCCCGTGAACATAAAATCCGTTGGCCATTGTAAACTCATAAAAATCTACCAGCATGGTTAAATTCTTCATTCTTTCTTCCTCCTACACAGCTCCTGGCGCTTATCTGAGATCAATCTGGCAGCATGCCATAGCCTTCAGCGCATTCTCATGGTTCTCCGTCGATGTCCCTGCACAGCATCCGCTGTCGACCAGAACAGGCACCTCCGGAAGAAATGCTTTGGCCATCAGTGCATTGCTGATCACGCAGATATCCGTACACACGCCGGCAAACTCCAGGGAGCTTATACCGGATTCCTTGTTCTTTTTCACCAGATAGCTCATCAGTTCTGTACTACCAAAGGTGTCTTTTTGAAAAGAACGTTCCCTGCAGCCGGGATCCGCTTCTTTGATTTCATCTATCAGCTCCCAACCTTCCGTTCCCAGGATACAGTGGCTGACCGGAAGCTTCCTTCCCTCCTGGGACTGAAGATACGCACTGCCGTGGGTATCCTGGGTATAGAGGACCTCGCCCTCAAACTCCTTTATTTTCCGAATCAGCCCGGGCACTATCCCTTTGGCATCCCCGGATCCCAAAGTGCCGCTTACAAAATCCTTCTGCATGTCAATTACTATTAAATATTTCATTCCGATTCCTCCTGTCTGTATCTGAATAATTTTGCAGGCCGCAGAGACAGGCCTTTATATCCCTTCTCTGTCATTTTCCCGGTGTCCACTACATATTGATCCATCTCTTTCCTGAAATTTGATTTCCAAACCGGACGTCCCAGCAGAGTCTCATATGCAGACTGGATCTCATACATAGTGAATTCCTCTGAGAGCAGGTTAAATGCAATGGGTGTATAACTTACTTTTCCACGGAGACGTTCCAATGATTCATTAATAATTCTGCTGTGGTCAAAAGCCAGCTTTTCTTTTGGGGAGGACAGCAATGATATTTCGAACTCTTTTGCAGCCAGTACGCCGTTTTTCTTTTTCGTCTCCACCACCTGATATCCCATATGAATTCCCAGACTTTCATTTTCCACCTTCAAAAGCCATGCCTCCCGGTCTGAATCAAAGTCCATCATCTTTGTCTTGCTCACAGAAAACCATGCCGCTTCCTGGGCATCATCTCCTGCTGACACTAAGATATCCTCCTTTTTGGCAAGTGCAATATAGGCAATGGAAATTACCCGCATTCTGGGATCTCTTTCCGGCTGTCCATACGTACACAACTGTTCCAGATACACGTTATCCACACTTGTCTCTTCCTTTAATTCCCTTTTCGCTGCCTCCTCGGGACTTTCATCAATGCCCACAAATCCGCCGGGCAGCGCCCAGCACCCTTTAAAAGGATGCTGTCCTCTCTTCACCAGAAGCAGCTTTAACTCCTTCTCCATGGTTCTCTTTTCTTTTTTCACCTCATCCAGAGTGAAAAGAAGGATATCTACAGTAACCGAAGGCCGCTCATAATCTCCCGGCTTATAGTTCTCCAGAAATTCCTCCTCTGTCTCAAAGAATGGTTCCATATTCTTCAGCTCCTTTTATATAGTAGTATAATACTACTATATTTTCCTCATGTCAATATATAGTAGCAAATCAATACTATATTTTTCCAATTTCTTAATTCTCCATAAGAAATTCCCTATTTACACCGGAAATGTGATACAATCCTATCGTCACAAAGAATCACAAAAAGTAAATATTGGAGGAAAAAAATGAAAAAGAAAATCGTTGCCCTGATGCTTGCAGTTTCACTGACCGCATCCTTCGCCGCCTGCGGCACACCCAAAGACAGTTCAAAAGAAAGCTCAAAGTCAGAGGAAGCTTCTGATACGGCAGAGACCAAAGAGGCCGGTGCAGAAAAAGAATCCGGTGAGGACGGCGGAACTCTTTCTGCGGAAAAGAATATGCTGTCTGTGGAAGTAACCATTCCGGCATCTCTTCTGGAGGGTTCCGATTCTGCCGAGCTGACAGAAGAGGCTGAAGAAAGCGGAGTAAAAGAAGTTACAAAGAATGCAGACGGCTCCGTAACCATGAAGATGACCAAAGCAGCCCACGAAGAATTGTTAACTTCCATGAAAACTTCCATCGATGAGAGTATCAATGAGCTGCTGGCTGACAAGGAAAATTGTCCCTCTTTTGACTCCATCACCTACAGTGATGATGTTTCTGCCTTTGATATTAAGGTAGATGCAGACTCCTTCGGAGGATTTGAGGGAATCTATGCCATCACGTTCTATCTTATGGGAAATTTTTACCAGGCAATTAACGCTGTTCCGGAGGAAGAGATAAATACCACCGTAAACTTTATTAATAAAGATACCGGCGAAGTCATTCAGACCGGCGATTCTGCCTCTATGGCGGAAGAAGCTTCAGATTCTGCAGAATAGGACATACTGTTGTCATTATTCCCTTAATATAACCTAGAAGGCGGAGGAATTGCTATGAACTTTATTACATTGAATCAGGACAACATCGATCAGGAGCATATCTGCTGTGCGATCACAGATAAAAAAGGAGAACCCTGTGTTTCCTCCAAAAAGGAATGGATGACAGAACGGTTTAAAGACGGTCTGGTATTTCTAAAGCTGGATGCGCGGGGCAAAGTTTTTATCGAGTATATCCCTGCCGAAAAAGCATGGTGTCCCATTACAGCCCCGGGATATATGCATATCAATTGTTTCTGGGTGTCAGGGAAGTATAAAGGTCAGGGCTACGCCAATCAATTGCTGGAGCAGTGCATCAGCGATGCTAAAAGGAAAGGGAAATGCGGTCTCACCGTCCTTTCCAGCGAGAAAAAGATGCCTTTCCTGTCCGATCCCCAATACCTGAAATACAAAGGATTCCGGACAGCGGATACCGCCCATCCCTCTTTCGAGCTGCTCTATCTCCCCTTCCGGGAAAACGCTCCCCTTCCCAGCTTCAAAGACTGTGCCAAACAGGGAAAGACCCAGGAGCAGGGCATGGTCCTGTATTATTCCAGCCAGTGTCCCCATACTGCCAAATATGTACCTCTCATTCAGCAGGCAGCTAAGCAGTACGGAACTACCATCCGGCTGCACAAACTGGAGACCCTGGAGCAGGCACAGAATGCACCCGGTCCCTGTACAAACTATAGTTTTTTTTACAACGGAGAATTTGTGACAAACGAAATCTTCAGCGTGAAAAAGTTTGAGTTCTTTCTGCAGACACACATGTAATCCCCCGGAATAGAATAAATTTCCATAATTTACCAGCCCCTTTTTCTTTATCATGGTACTACAATAAAGAAAGAAAGGGGCTGAATTTAATGGGTAACTTAAATTATTTGGAACTATTCAATCGCCTGATGGAGCAATTTCCTGATACCGTGACGGCAGCTCTCAGGAAAGAGGCGGAACAGATTGAGCGGGAGCTGAAGGAAGATCCTGTCATTGATCATATGAAGCCGCCGAAGGAACTCTATGACAGAATTGTTCAGGAACTAAAAGATAAAGGTATCTACCATGAGGATGACCCCGGGGTATAACCGGGGTTTTCCTACAATCGCTCCATATTTCCTCTTGAATTTGCCGCTCAAAGTGCTATACTTATAAGTACGGAAGCATAGCTCAGCTGGGATGAGCGTTCGCCTCACACGCGAGAGGCCACGGGTTCGAGCCCCGTTGCTTCCATTTTTTTGGGGTATTAGCGCAGTTGGGAGCGCGCAACATTCGCATTGTTGAGGCCACGGGTTCGAATCCCGTATACTCCATCCATATATAAATGTTACATAATACGGAGGCGCCTTTTATGATAAAAGAAATTTTGAAATTAGGCAATCCAAATCTGTATGAAGTCAGCTCTGAGATAGGAAAAGATGAGGCACATAAAATCCCGGGATGGGTCACCGATCTCCATGACACTCTCATGAACTATCGTAAGATCCACGGTGCAGGCAGGGCGGTGGCGGCACCTCAGATTGGGGTACAAAAACGGCTCCTCTACATGTATACAGACAAGCCCTATGTTTTTATTAATCCGTCAATCACTTTCCCAGAGAAAGATACCTTCCTGGTAATGGATGACTGTATGTCCTTTCCCGGACTTCTGGTGAAGGTTGAACGATATAAAAAGGCAGATATCCATTTTCTGGATATGAATTGGACGCCTCAAACTATGCATCTGGAGGGAGATCTCTCTGAACTGCTGCAGCACGAATACGATCATCTTGACGGAATTCTGGCGACCATGCGGGCAGCAGATAACCGCTCGTTGTTTATGGAAGAGATGAAACGAAATTTTTAATAATTTTATAAAATGGTCCTTAATTCCGGCAGTATATCTGTCCTGCCTTTTAATTCACAATTTCTTCCCTGTATTTTTTAAGCTCTTTTGCAAATACTAAGCGTGTAACAATGAAGAAGATTGTAAGGAGGACCTATCATGAAAATCAACGAAAGCATTCAATGTTCAATCAAAAATTGTGTACACCATGCCCAGGACGAAAACTACTGTACACTGAATAAAATCAAAGTCGGAACACACGAATCTAATCCGACTACAAAAGAATGTACAGACTGCGACTCTTTTGTAATTAAGTAAAAAACGGTATCTGTGTAAGAGACTGCTGGCGGACAGCAGTCTCTTATTATTATGTGGATAGAAATAGCTTTCCCTGATGTATATGAAATCGCTCTGTCCCATTTATGACTATTGTATCTATCTGACATGTCTACTCTCTGACTATCGTATAATTTTTCATTGGATAAAGGCATTCTTTCGTAATTTTTGTGCATTTACTTTTTTCTCTGTTTCCCATATACTGTAAATACAGGCACTTACATGTCCAGTTTGAAGAAGGGGGGAGCATAAAAGATAACTGCTGTATCACAAAATATGTTTATGATTTACATATGAAATCGAATGTACAAATATTGATATGAATTTCTGTTTACATGATCATTAGCCGAATGAGAATATCTTAATGAACTCTCTCTCATACTTCGGTTATCATAAAATTCAAAAGAAATGAGGAAAAAAGAATGAAGAAAAAACTTGTAATACTTCTGATGTGTGTATCCGTTTCCATAGGTATGCTGGGCTGCAGCGGAGGAGACACAAAATCTAAAGAAAATAAAAAGGAGTCTGCCGAAGAACAAACTCCTTCCTCTCCCGCTGAACAGGATACTACAGACGACAATGTCAAGCAGTCAGAAACAGGACCTGCGGAGCAGCCCAAAGAAGAGATGCCTGCAGGCGACTATAAAGACACAGGGGACGGCACCATGTATATTGCCTGTGCAGACGAAACTTCTGAGGACGGCAAAGTGCCGGTCATCTATACCAAGGAAGGCGCTGCCGTCATTATGATTGAGGTAAACACGAAAGGATTCGACGGTTCCAAACAATCCTATATCTACGTTGACGGACTGTTAGCCGCCCAAGAACAGCTGTCCGATTCCTCCTACTCTGTAGATCTGGGGGACGACGCAATTGCTGTAGGGACACATAAGGTTGAAGTGATGCAGTACGCGGACGACGAACCTACCGGGGATGTGGTAACCTATAAGAGTGCATCCTATGAGGTGAAGGCAGAATAAGCTGCACTGTACATGTTTTTATTTACATGATTAACCATAAATATCACCTTTCCATACAAATTGGTTTAATGCCGATTTGTATTGGTTAGGTGATTTTTTTGCCGAAAGATTACTTATCTATGTGAAGTGGATGACACCTGCAACACTTCCCTAACAATGCTATCACTATAGCAAATTGTATATTGTTGTCGAATTATGTCAATTGGTTTCGTTTGATTTTCTGTAAAATTAATGATAATATCATAATTATTAGATATATTATTTTATATTATTTTTATAACTCATTGTTTATAAGGAGGTGAAACCATTGTGTATTTTATTTTATCAAAAACCCGAAAACTAATTGTATATGGAGGAATAATATGAAAGAAAGAAAGATAAAAGTGATATGCTATTTAACTTTAATTTGTCTACTTCTAGGGGCCAGCCCGGTAGACACCTATGCTTCTGAACCAACTGACGATATAGAAGTAGTTCTGCCGGCTAATGACGAACAGTCCCAG